>CAYJFQ010000006.1:0-80890 GCA_964369955.1 uncultured Erysipelotrichaceae bacterium
TTGCAACTAGTGTTGATGATCGTCCAATGGTTAGAAGTGTAAGTTGTATATTTTATAATGACAAAATATATTTCAAACTGACAAGAACTTCAAGAAAACAGTTCAACTATTAGTCAACAATTGAGTAGCGCTATGTTTTTGGGGAGTACAAGTTGAAGGTATTGCAAAAAACTTAGGATTAGTAGTAGAAGAAGATGGTAAAGTTTTTGAAGAGAAATTTAAAGAATATTATGATTTAAGTTATATTGCTTATGCTCATCAAGATACAGAAATATTAGTCGAGATTACACCTACAATCATTGAGATTTGGGACCAAAAAGATGACTATAAAGCTTTCCGTGTAATAGTTGATTATGTAAATGAAACAGCCGAAGAAAAAATGTACGACTAAGTATTATTAATTATTTAAAATGGATGGTGAAAACCATCTTTTTTATTAGTTAAATTTACTTGATATTAATTGCTGATAACTAAAACTTAGTAAACTAAATATTGTTAAATAGTATATAATATATGAGTTATGAAAATGAGTAGAGAATTTAAATTATTTATCTTAATAGTTGGACTAATAGGGTTTGCTGGTGGTTTAAGTGATTCTGTCTTAGCTAATTATTTTAAAGATGTCTATGATGTTAATTCTGTTGAAAGAGGGTTTATTGAATTGCCTCGAGAGTTACCTGGAATCCTAGGAGTAATATTTATTGGAATCTTAGTTAATCTAGGAGATATGAAAATCTCAATAGTCGCAATGTTGATGGCAGCTTTTGGAATCTTAGTTTTAGGTTTTACTACTCCTTCTTTTGAAGTGATGTTGCTATTTCTCTTCATTTATTCAATGGGAATTCATGTGTTTATGCCTTTGCAGGATAGTATCGCGCTTAGTTTGAGCCAGAGTACTAGCGCTGGTCAGAGTTTAGGCAGAATGGGTGGAATTAAAGTAGCTTTTCTCTTATGTGCTTCTATTTTAGTTTTCTTTGGATTCAGCGGCGAATGGTTAAACTTCGGTAGTCCAATTATTATCTTTATAATAGCTGGTATCTTTTATTTATCAGCAGCTATTCTCTTATTTTACCTATCCAAAAGAATTAAAGAAGTTAAAGGAAAAAGAGTTAAGTTTAAGTTTGTTTTTCGTAAAGAATATACTTTATATTATTTAATAACAATTTTACATGGTGCTCAAAAACAAATTATGTTAGTGTTTGCTCCATGGCTATTGATTGAATTGTTAGGTCAAGGAGCTGCAACATTATCTTTAATCTTAATGATTTCATCACTTATGGGTATCTTTTTTCTACCAGCAGTTGGTCGTTGGGTTGATAAGTTTGGGATTCGTAAGATGTTATATGTTGATGGTGCATCATTTGTCTTAGTTTACCTATTTTATGGATTATTAGCTAGCGCTATTGCTGGTGGGGTATTTACTAATAACACAATACCTATTATATTAGGGTGTGGGATGTTTGTCTTAGACCGTTTATCAATGAATCTAGGAATGGTCAAGACAATGTATTTAAAAAATATTGCGGTAGATTCTAGTGATATTACTCAAACAATTTCTTTGGGCATTAGTTTAGATCATATCGTCAGTATTAGTTGTTCATTAGTTAGTGGCTATGTTTGGTATTTAGTAGGTCCGGAATATGTTTTCTATTTCGCTAGTGTACTTAGTTTATTTAATTTAGTTATCGCTTATTATGCGAAGATAAAGGAGTAAGATATATGAGTTTAACTGCTGGTATTGTCGGTTTACCTAATGTTGGTAAATCAACGTTGTTTAATGCGATTACAAAATCGCAAGTTGAGGCTGCAAATTATCCATTTGCAACTATCCAACCTAATGTTGGAGTAGTAGAAGTTCCTGATATTAGAATTGATAAGTTGAGTGAAATGTTTAACCCAAAGAAAAAGATTTATACTACTTTTGAGTTTTATGACATTGCAGGATTAGTTAAAGGAGCTTCTAATGGAGAAGGGCTTGGAAATCAATTCCTATCTAATATCCGTGAAGTTGACGCTATTTGTCATGTTGTTAGATGTTTTGATGATAGTGATATTACCCATGTTGAGGGCAGTGTTGACCCTATTAGAGATGTTGAAATAATTAATCTAGAATTAATTTTTTCAGATTTGCAAGTAGTAGAAAATCGCATCAGCAAAGTAAGTCGTAAAGCAAAATCAAACGACAAAGATGCCTTAATGGAATACAACATCTTAACTAAAATCAAAGATACTTTATTGGCAAATAAGGGAGTATCTAGTCTAAACTTGACAAAAGAGGAGTTGTTACTAGTTAAACACTTTAACTTATTAACAAACAAACCAGTTATTTATGTAGCTAATCTTAATGAAAATGAAATTGGAGACTACGCAAACAATCCGATGTATTTAAAACTTCAAGAATTTGCCATAAGTGAAAACAATAAGATTATTCCGGTGTGTGCAAAAATTGAGGCTGAACTAGCAGAATTGGATGATGAAAGTCGTTTAGAATTTATGAATGATTTAGGAATCAATGAATCAGGATTAGATAAAGTAATCAAGACCACTTATGATACATTAGGTTTATGTACATACCTAACAGCAGGTGAAGTAGAAGTACGCGCTTGGACATTTATCAACGGTATGAAAGCACCTGAATGTGCGGGAATCATTCACAGTGACTTTGAACGTGGTTTTATTAAAGCAGAAGTTTATGCATTTAATGATATCCTAGAATACGGCAGTGAAGCGGCGGTAAAAGAAAAAGGCAAATTACGTATAGAAGGTAAAGAATATTTAATGAAAGATGGGGATGTCGTTCATTTCCGTTTTAATGTATAATATAGTAAATTATAGGCAAAAAAATGAAAAAGATAACTATTTTGTTAGTAGCCTTATTAATGTTAACGGGATGTGCTCCCGCAACAAAAGAGGTAAAAATTAGAATCCTAGTAGAGCCAGAGTTAGAAATGGTTCTTTTAGACTATGTAACTGAATACCAAGAAAAATATAATATTGAGATTGAATTTGTAAAGTGTGATGTAAATGTAAGTGCTTGCGATATTGATTCTCAGTTATCTTATTTATATAAGGTAGATAACACACCCGATATCGTTCAATTTAATTCAAAAAAAGATTATGAAGTTTGGAGTCATCGCCTAGCTTCATTAAATGGTCAAAATTGGTTAAAAAATACTGAATTTGAATTAGAGGTTGAAGAGAAAATTGTTGGACTACCAGTATCTTATAAAGGTTATGGAGTTTTATACAACAGTGATTTACTGCTTGAGGCTGGAGTTATGCCAACTAGTTTGAATGATATTGATGGATATAAAGCTGCCTTTAAAAAGATCAATACCAAGAAAAAAGATTTAGGGATTAATTCAGTTGTCTCAATTGCACTAGGACTAGGAAATGTTGACAATGTCGTAGTTAGTACTATTGGAGCTTTATTAGGTAATGGTATTAGTTATTCAGATAATCACTTTATCGACAGTATTAAAGAAGGATATGTAAGTACCAATAGGTTTGATGAATTTGCGAGCTGGATCAATTTATTATTCACTTACAGTAATAAAGAGGACTTATTAAATGGTGGCAGAAATGATCAATATGATGCTTGGTTAAATGGCGAAAGTGTCTTTACTATTGGATATTTAGAAGATGAACCAGCCTTCAATTATGGCGTAGCACCTATGGGGGCTTACTTAAAGAGTGATGATGGTATTTTAGTTGATGTGGAAAGTTATCTTAGTATCTTTGCAGATTCAGAAAATCTAGCGGCTAGTAATAAGTTCATCAATGACTTATTTGTTGGTGAAACAGGAGTTGATTATTTAAGTAATCAAGATACTTTTAAAATTCCATTTAGAAATATTGGTGAAAAAAATAATCCAATTGATTTATGGATAAACGATGCCAAGTATTTTAATAATCACACTTATGAGTTTGAAGAAGATTACCTTAGTCAAAATATATGTGATTTATATATAAAATTAGCTAATAAAGAAATTAGCACCAGTAAGTTTTCTTCAACTTTAAAGAGTAGATTAACAAAATATTATGAAAGTGAAAATTGAGTTATAATATAAGTATGAAAAATAAAAAAGTCGTAGTAATTGGAGCTGTTAGCGTTGACATCTTCGGTCAATCTGATAGCCAAATAGTTAATCAAGATTCAAATCCTGGAAGGGTTGAATTTTCTTTTGGTGGTGTTGGACGTAATATCGCCAACAATATTGCCAAACTAGGTATTGATGTAGAGTTGATAGCACCAATTGGAGATGATTTCTATGCCGACAATATCCAAAAACATTGTCAAAAAGAAGGGATAGGATTGAATCACTGTTTTAAGACAAATGGTAATACTCCAGTATATCTAGCAATTAATCAACCTAATGGAGAAATGCAATGTGCAATTGCGGACTTTTCTTTAGTTAATAGCATTACTATTGAGTTTTTAAAGTCTAAACTAGATTTCATTAATAGTTGTGATTTAGTGGTAATTGATACAAATTGGAATAGTGAAATAATGAATTTCCTCTTCAACAATATCACTACAAAAATATTTGTTGACCCAGTCTCAACAACTAAAGCCAAAAAAATTATTAATTTCTTAGATAAAATTACAGTTTTAAAACCTAATTTAATCGAGGCTAAAACACTGACTAACAGTAATGGAGATTGCCATACTTTAGTCAAGAAATTAAATGAATTAGGAGTTAAAGAGGTTTATTTAACTATGAGTCAAGATGGGGTATGCATTGGCGATACTGTCATCGAAAACTATGTAGGTGAAATAAAAAATACCACAGGATGTGGTGATGCCTTTCTTTCAGGAATTATCTATGGAGATTTATTGGAACTTTCCAACGAAGAAAAAGCAAAACATGGATTAGCGGCCGCAAGTATTTGCGCAATGTCTTCTAATTCAATAAGTGAACATTTAAATAGTGAATCTATTAAGGAGAAAATATGCAACTAGAAAAATATTTAGAAGTTAGTGAAGAAGTAAAACAAGCCCTTAAGGAAGGGAAACCAGTTGTTGCGTTAGAATCAACAATAATCTCTCATGGTATGCCTTATCCAAAGAATGTTGAAACAGCTTTAAATGTAGAAAAAATCATTCGTGACCAAGGAGTTGTTCCTGCGACTATCGCCATCATTAAAGGAAAAATTAAAGTTGGATGTAGTGCTGAGGAAGTAGAATATTTAGGAAAAAAAGGACTAGCAGTAACTAAAGTTAGTAGAAGAGACTTACCAGTTGTGTTAGCTAGAGGACTTGATGGCGCAACTACTGTTGCGACAACAATGATTGGAGCCGCTTTAGCGGGAGTTAATATCTTTGCGACAGGCGGAATCGGTGGTGTGCATCGTAAAGCAGAAATCACTATGGATATTTCAGCTGACTTAGAAGAATTGGCTAATACAAATGTTTTAGTTGTTTGTGCAGGTGCTAAATCAATTCTTGATATCCCACTTACTTTAGAGTATTTGGAAACTAAAGGTGTTCCAGTTCTTGGTTATCAAACTGAACAATTGCCAGCATTCTATACAAGAGAGTCAGGATATAAAGTTGACTATCGTGTTGATACTCCAAAAGAAGTTGCAGAAATCTTGAAAACTAAATTAGATTGTGGATTTAATGGAGGAATTGTTTTAGGGAATCCGATACCTGTCGAATACTCAATGGATGCTAACTACATCAATAAAAATATTGAAGAAGCCTTAATTGAGGCTGACAAATTAGGAATTAAAGGTAAAGATACTACACCTTTCTTATTAGACAAAATTCAAAAGATGACTTCAGGCAAAAGTTTAGATACTAACATTCAAATTGTTTACAACAATGCGCTTGTAGCTGCATTAATTGCGAAAGAAATGTAGGTTGATGAAAGATTTTTATTTAAAAGAATTTTCACTCTTAAAATTAGGAAAAATTAGTATAGAGTATGTTAAGAAGGAAAAGAAGTTTCTGGCAATTACCTTTGCGATATATTTGGTAAGTGTTTGTTTTTTAATGAGCAATTTGGTGGATTACTTAATAAGAGTTACTCATTTATTAATGATTGAAAACCAAGAGATGGTTAATTCTATTCTTTACAATAATCCAAGTGGAAGTGGTTACTTTGTTTTGATTAAATTTATTCAAATGATAATCATTGAAAGTTTACCTTACTTACTATTAGTAATAACTATGGTTTCTCTATTGAGAATAATCTTTAATGTAAGCTTATTTGTAAGACAAGATTTATACGTTAAAGGTATAAGTGTTTCAAAAGAAAAATTTATTCGTTTGGTTATGCACAAAATATTGCCAGCAGTTAAATTAGACTTCCTGTTTAGTTTTATGGTCTTTACTGGGTGGTTTCTATATTTTATGATTCTGTTGGCCGATAACTTTGTCTTTGATAGTGTTAACTTATACTTAACAGTGGGATTTTTATGTTTTGTTGGGACAGTTTGTTTAATGATATCTCCATTCACATATCAAGCAGCTATTAAATACGGAATGCCTAGCGTTAACGCAATGGGGCATTCATATAGCTTATTTAAAACTAATAAAGTGAATACAACAATCATTTCATTAGCACTTCCAACATTTATTATGCTTATCATGATCTGGTTTTTATACTTTGGAACATTAGAGAGTACATATAGTTCTTACTACACTTTGAGCATTATCTTAGTGATACTTTGGATCATATATTTTAATATCTTCAAAGTTTACAAGAACTTTATGTTTATCAATCTTGATTATCTTTACACTCAAACTTTAGAAGAGGACGATATTTATATTGATCGTATTGATTTAATAGTCAAAGATCTTAAAATTGATAATAAAGATTTGATTGCAGATTTTAAAGTAATGATACCAACTATCAAGAAAAAAGCTTTACAACTTCCAGCAATTATTCCAACCATTAATAAGGAAGAAAACAAAGATAAAAAAGTGTTCAAACTTGAGGTTAATAGAATATTTAAACAATTTAAAAAGAAATAAGAGTCGGTTAACGACTCTTATTTCTAGTTATTTTAGTTAAGATATCAGCCACAAAACGCAAAGGCTTACTATTTAAATGTCGATGAGCTTCTTTTAATTTAGCTGGAATATCAATGTATTGTGGACAATGTTTTTTACAAAGGTTGCAATTAGTACATTGATCAGCTCCGGATTTCTTATCTCCTAGATAACCTGCAGCCTTACCAATATATTGCATTCTAACAAGACCAGCATTCTTGCCAAAATAGTAAATGCTATTATAATCATTGAAAGTGCCAGGGATATCAACATTAAAGGGACAGGGCATACAATAATTACAACCAGTACAGGTAACTCTCATCAGTTGATTATAGACACCTTTAACTTCATCAATTACCGCTAACTGCTCAGAAGTTAAGGAATTAATTTTTGTTTCACTAGCTACTTTCACATTCTCAAGTATATGCTTATCATCATTCATTCCACTTAAAACTGTAAAGACTCCGTCATGATTCATAACAAACCTCAAAGCCCAATAAGCTGCACTTAAATGCTCAGAGTCTTGAGCCAATATTTCGTTTACCTTAGTCGGTGCTTTGCTAGCGAGGGAACCACCTCGTAATGGTTCCATGACTGCAACACCGATCCCTAGTTCTTTCGCTCTATTTAAACCTGCTAAACCAGCTTGATTGTATTCATCAAGATAATTGAATTGAATTTGCGTAAAGTCCCAAGGATAGCTCTCTAGAATTTTTAAAAATTCTTCAGGTCGACCATGAAAAGAAAAACCAAGATATTTAATTTCTCCTTTTTCTTTTTTCTGTTTAAGAAAATCGATGATTCCAAAATCTATTAATTTCTCCCAATCTTTAAGACTACTTAGCATATGCATTAAATAGAAATCAATATAGTTGGTATCTAATCTCTTTAATTGATTACTATAATATTTTTCAATTTGTTCAGCTTTATTGATTAGAAAGGTAGGCAATTTATCGGCAATATAAATCTTATCACGTAGTTGATATTTTTTAATAAATTCGCCAAGTAAAACTTCACTTTTTCCAGCATGATAATTATATGCAGTATCAAAGTAGTTAACTCCATTATCATAAGCTAACTTCATTTGTGATAATGCTAATTCTTTATCTAATACTCCATTCTTACTTTTAAAGCGCATGCATCCAAATCCTAGTAGTGATATTTCTGGTGATCCCTTTATAAATTGACGATATTGCATAAAACCTCCTTGCATTTACTCTATTAAATTTTAATACAGAAAGCTAATTAATTATAGAGGCATAACAAAATATTATTTTGGATAAAATAAATGGAATATTAAAACTCTAAATTAAATAAAGTATAATAAGTGAAAGAGACTTAGGGGGAAGCTATGAAATTAATAAATATTGGAACTAGTATGATTAATGAACGTTTTGTTAGTGCTTTTATTGAAAGTGAAGTTGGAGAATACTTAGGATGTTATTCTCGCAGCGTTAGTAGTGGTCAGTCATTTATGGACAAGCATAATTTTGAAGGAGTGGTTTACACAGATCTTAATGAAATGTTGAATAGTGAAGTAGATGTAGTGTATATTGGTTCTCCAAATGGCATTCATTATCAACAAGCAGTTTTAGCCTTAAAAGCAAAGAAAAATGTCATTTGTGAAAAGCCTTTAGTTGGAAGTTTAAAGGAGTTTGATGAGTTGTTTGATTTAGCTGAAAAGAATGATGTTTTTTTATTTGAGGCAATTACTATCGTTCACTTACCAAATACTAAAGTGATTAAAAAACATCTTGGTGAAATTGAGCCTATTAAATTATGTCACATTGATTTAAATCAATATTCAAGTCGCTATGACTTACTTTTAAAAGGAGAAACACCTAATATATTTTCAAAAGAATTAGAGGGTGGAGCTTTAAATGACTTAGGGGTTTATAGTTATCACTTAGCTTATAACTTATTTGGTAAACCTAGTGAACAAACAGCCTTTTTTAACTATCAAAATGGCATTGATGTATCAGGAGTAGGTTTACTAAGATACCCTAATTTAGTTTGCCATTTAACATTTGCGAAAGATTGTAGTTCACGAATGCTAAGTACTATTTCTGGCGAAAAAGGATATATAGAGATAGAGGGATCAATTGGAAGAATTCCTAGTGTTTATCTAATTAAAAACGGTGAGCGTAAACTAATTTCTGTTGAAAACAGAAGTAATCATTTAATTTATGAAGTTGAGAATTTTGCGAGAATCATAAAAGAAAATGATAGAAATGAATACCTTCGATTAAGAGATATTTCAAGAGCAGTATTAGAATTAATGGTTGAAGCTAGAGATTAAATAAATATGCCATATAACTAAAATATATGGCATATTTATTTATGATTAATGGTATAATTATTACGCAAAACAAAGGAGATAAATTTATGGCAAAAATGATTGTTACAGATTTAGATGTAAAAGGCAAAAAAGTAATTGTCAGAGTTGACTTCAACGTACCTCTTAAAGATGGTGTTGTAACAAACGACAATAGAATTGTACAAGCTTTACCTACTATCAACTACT
Organism: uncultured Erysipelotrichaceae bacterium; assembly: GCA_964369955.1. Taxonomy (GTDB): domain Bacteria; phylum Bacillota_I; class Bacilli_A; order Erysipelotrichales; family Erysipelotrichaceae; genus CAYJFQ01. Next base: position 9,525 of record CAYJFQ010000006.1, read on the forward strand.
TAGTAGAAAACGGAGCTAAAATCATCCTAATGTCACATTTAGGGAAAATTGATCACAAAGATCCAGAAAAAACTGAAGCTGGCAAAAAGAAAAACAACATGGCTTATGTAGCTTCTAAATTACAAGAAAAAGTAGACACTAAAGTTACATTTGTACCTGTTACTAAAGGCGCAGAACTTGAAGATGCGATCAACACAATGAACGATGGAGAAATCGTTTTAGTTCAAAATACTCGTTATGAAAAAGGTGAAAGTAAAAATGATCCTGAGTTAGCTAAGTATTGGGCTTCATTAGGAGATTTATTTGTTTCTGATGCTTTCGGTTCAGTTCATCGTGCACATGCGTCTACTGCAGGTGTTGCGGAAATTCTACCTTCAGCTTTAGGTTTCTTAGTTGAAAAAGAAGTTAAAATGTTATCTTCAGCAATTGATAACCCTAAACGTCCACTAATTGCAGTATTAGGTGGAGCTAAAGTTTCTGATAAAATTGCAGTTATTGAGAATTTACTTGAAATCGCCGATAAGATTATTATAGGTGGGGGTATGGCTTATACTTTTGCAGTTGCTCAAGGTCATACAATTGGAAATTCTTTATTTGAAGAAGATCGTTTAGAAATGGCTAAAGAATTTTTAGCAAAAGCTAATGGAAAGATTATCTTGCCTGTTGATAGTGTTGCAAATAATCAATTTGGCAATGAAGGTGATGTTAAAGTTGTTGGAGAAGATGTTCCTGAAGGTTATATGGGATTAGATATTGGACCTAAATCAATTGAATTATTTAAAAAAGAATTAGAAGGTGCTAAAACTGTAATTTGGAATGGTCCTATGGGATGTTTTGAAATGAGTAATTTTGCAGAAGGCACAAAAGCGATTTGTACTGCAATTTCTGAATTACCAGATGTATTTAGTGTAATTGGTGGTGGTGATAGTGCAGCTGCTGCAATTCAAATGGGATTCCAAGATAAATTCACTCACATCTCTACAGGTGGTGGAGCATCTCTTGAGTTCATGGAAGGAAAAGTGTTACCAGGTATTGATGTAATACAGGAGAATAAATAATGAGAAAACCAATTATTGTTGGAAACTGGAAAATGAATAAGACTATCGCAGATGCAAAAGCATTTGTTGAAGCTGTTGATGGTAAATTAAATGATAATGCGACTTATGGTATTGGAGCACCGTATTTAGCTTTAGATACTTGTGTTAAGTCTGCTAGTAATTTAATTATTGCGGCTGAGAACTGTCACTTTGAGGATGCTGGTGCATATACTGGTGAAGTTTCAGTTGGAATGTTAACTGAACTGGGTGTTAAATGGTGTATCATTGGACATTCTGAAAGAAGACAAATGTTCAATGAAACTGATGAGACTGTTAATAAAAAGGCTGCTAAATTAATTGCGAATGGTATCACTCCAATTATTTGTGTTGGTGAAACTCTTGATGAATTTGAAAGTGGAATTACTGCAGATGTTGTTTGTAGTCAAATCGAAGGATGTTTAAAGGGTATTGATGGTAATGATGTTGCCAACTTAGTTATCGCTTATGAGCCTGTTTGGGCTATCGGCACTGGCAAAAGTGCTACTAAAGAAATCGCTCAAGATACTTGTGCTATCTGTCGTTCTCAAGTTGAAAAGATGTTTGGCAAAGATGTTGCGGATAAAGTTAGAATCCAATATGGTGGTTCTGTAAATCCGGGCAACATTGCTGAGTATATGGCGATGGAAGATATTGACGGTGCTTTAATTGGAGGAGCTTCATTAAAAGTTGACTCTTTCTTAGAGATTGCTAACGCTTTAAAATAAATCTTACATCACTATGTAATATTTATTTAATAACTCAATTGAGTTATAATATTTATGGAAAAATTAACAAGGAGGAATAAGTTAATATGCCAATTATTATTGATGTTTATGCTCGTGAGGTAATTGATTCACGTGGAAATCCAACTATCGAAGTTGAGGTAAGAACTGACTCTGGTGCATTCGGTAGAGCAATCGTACCAAGTGGAGCTTCTACTGGTGAAAGAGAAGCTTTAGAATTACGTGATGGTGACAAAGGTCGTTACTTAGGTAAAGGTGTTTTAAAAGCAGTTTCAAATGTTAACGACATTATTGCTGAAGAAGTTATTGGTATGGATGTTACTGATCAAAATGGTATTGACCGTTTAATGATTGATTTAGATGGTACTTCGGACAAATCAAAATTAGGAGCTAATGCAATCTTAGGTGTTTCTTTAGCTGCAGCTCATGCGGCTGCTGACTATGTTGGTTTGCCTTTATACAAATATTTAGGTGGATTCAATGGAAAAACTATGCCAGTTCCAATGATGAATGTAATCAATGGTGGTTCTCATGCTGATTCATCTGTAGACTTCCAAGAATTTATGATCATGCCAGTTAGTGCTGAAAGTGTTACTGAGGCAATCAGAATGGGAGCTGAAACTTTCCATGCTTTAAAGAAAGTATTAAAAGACAAAGGTCATGTAACTGCAGTTGGTGACGAAGGTGGTTTTGCGCCAAACTTACCAAGCAATGAAGCACCATTAGAAGTTATTATGGAAGCTATCGAAGCTGCTGGTTATGTTGCAGGTAAAGACATCGTATTAGCGATGGATGTTGCAGCTAGCGAATTCTACAATGTTGATAAAAAAGTTTATGAATTGAAAAAATCAGGTGGAGAAGTTAAAACAACTGAACAAATGATTGACTTCTATGAGTATCTAGTTGGTAAATATCCAATTGTTTCAATCGAAGATGGATTAGGTGAAAGAGATTGGGATGGATGGAAATCAATGACTGAGCGTTTAGGAGATAAAATTCAAATCGTTGGTGATGATTTATTTGTTACAAATCCTGCTATCCTAAAAGAAGGAATTGACAGAGGAATCGCAAACTCAATCTTAATCAAAGTTAACCAAATTGGAACTTTAACTGAAACTTTCGATGCTATGGAAATGGCTAAACGTGCTGGCTATACAGCTGTTGTTTCACATAGATCAGGTGAAACTGAAGATTCAACAATCGCGGACATTGCAGTAGCGTTCAATGCTGGTCAAATTAAAACTGGTTCATTAAGTAGAACTGACAGATTAGCTAAGTATAACCAATTAATCAGAATTGAAGATGAACTAGGTGCAATTGCTGTTTTCCCAGGAATGTCTACATTCTATAACTTAAAAAAATAGTTTAGTAATCAAAGAGAACAATTTTGTTCTCTTTTTTTCTTCATTAAGGTATAATAACTTCAATGAAAAAAAATAAATATAAATATTTAATGTTTGATTTAGACGATACTATTCTTGACTTTAAAAAAGGCGAACAAAAAGCTTTAAAGAAAGTTTTTAATTATTATGAGTTATCATATGATAAAGAAATATTTAATATATACAAACAGGTAAACAATGAATATTGGAAAAATTTTGAGTTAGGATTGATTGAGAAGGATCAAATAACAAAAGGAAGATTTACAACCTTTTTTGAAAAAATGAATATCAAATGTGACGGATTAGAAGCAAATCAACTGTTTATAGATGAACTAAGCAAGTGTGATTACTTAATTGAGGACAGTTATAAATTATTAGAAAAACTAAGTAAAGATTACTATTTAGTGGCTGTAACTAACGGGTTTTCACAAGCACAAAATGGTAGATTAAAAGTAACAGGATTAGATAAGTATTTTAGAAATATCTATATATCCTCAGAAATAGGCAGTCAAAAACCTCAAAAAGAATTTTTTGACTTCGTGGTTAAAGATCTAAATTTAAATAATATTAATGAAGTTTTAATCATTGGAGATTCATTAAACTCAGATATTATTGGCGGAATAAACTACGGATTTGACACATGTTGGTTAAATCCCAATGATCTAGCCACTAAATTAAATCCAACTTACACCATAACCTCTTTAAAAGAACTTCAAAGAATCTTGGAGGATAATTAATGATACATTTATATTATGGATATGGTAAGGGTAAAACAACAGCAGCAGTTGGATTAGCTACTAGAATGTTAGGATCTAGAAAAGCAGTATTATATGTTTCGTTTCTAAAAGATGGTAGTAGCAATGAGTTCAATATTCTAACAAAATATGTTAATCTTAAATTAATCCAAAATAACTTTAAAGGATTCTACTTTCAGTTAACAGAAGATGATAGAGAAAAAGCAAAGTTAGACCAGTTAGAACTATTAAGAGAAGGTTTAAGATTAAGTAAAGAATATGACTTAATTATCTTAGATGAACTGTTAGATTTAATTGATTTAGAAATCATTAGTGAACAAGAAACTATTAACTACCTAAAGCAATTTAACGCTAATTGTGAAATAGTTATTACTGGCCATAGCGAATATATAGAATTAATAGATTTAAGTGACTATTGTGTTGAGTTTAACTCAAAAAAACACCCATATGATAAAGGTGTTACAGCTAGAAAAGGAATAGAATATTAATGAACTGTCAAAATTGTAATGAAAATATAAACCCGATGAAATTTAGAAATCTAGGTTTAACTTATCAATGTCCTAAATGTAAAAAAAGAACTACATTTAACCCTTCCATATTTGCGATATTTGCGATATTTATTTTTTCCTATTTTGTTTGGATGTTTATACCGGTATTGCACAATATTATTTTCGATATTATTTTAAGCTTATCAATTGGATTAATTATAGTCTTTTTAGGCTTTACAATAGTTTTAAAGTTTAACTTAGGGAAGTATGTACTTATCGACTAATTTCATGAGTGGATTTACTAATGAAATCTTGAATATATAGTTTATTGGCAATAACTGAAACAGTTATCCTTAAAATTCTGCCATTCTCATCACTACTCTTAACAACGTTCAAATCTTCATCAGCAGAAGTGGCAGAATTAAGAGCATCTTCAAATTTTTGACAGAAGGAATTATAGCCCTTACTAGATTTGGAAGTTGAGATTTGGAATTTAATAAGCTTGTTGATCTCTTGAATTGAAAAAGCTTGTTTTAATATACAAACCGCTATTAGGTATCCTAAGTGGTGAGTTGTATATCTTTTATTAACAGGCGCTTCAATAATTCCAACTTTCACATAATTATTGACCATAGTTTTAGTTAATTTTTCACCAGTTATTTCATTAAGAAACTCTAAGTGATAGTTAATAAACTCCAATGTTTGGTCCATATATAAACCAATGGTTGGAAGTTCTTCCCAACGGGGTAAATTTACATTTTTCATGTTATAATTATATAATAAAAAATAGGAAATTATCTAGTAATTTTTTTATTAGTATTTAATACTATGTGTTGTCATATTTAATACCATATGTTATATTTAATCATAGAGAATGGAGAAATTATAAAAATGAGAAAAATTGCAGTTGTATGTGATTCAGGCACAAATATTCCACCTGAATACAAAAATGAAGATTTATTTATTTTGCCATTAAAAGTTGTCAGAGAGGGTGTTGTATTGCTTGATGGTATTGAAATTTCAGGAGATGAAGTAATTAGTGAAATGAGTACAGTTGATTTTAAAACATCTTTAGCATCTCCTGGTGAGATGATTGATCTGTATGAAAAAATTAAAAAATTAGGATATAAAGACATATTAGTAGTAGCTATATCTAGCGGACTTTCAGGAACATTTAATGCATTTAGATTAGCGGCTGATAGTGTTGAAGGTGTCAATTTTGAATTTGTAGATACTTTAAATATAAGTACAGGAGCAGGTTTGTTTGTTTTTGATGCTTTTAAACATATTGATGCAGGTAAAAGTTTAAAAGAAACAGCGGATATTTTAAAAAGCAAAGTCACAAAATCTCATGTTTATTTTTGCGTTGGTACATTAGAATATTTAATAAAAGGTGGCAGAATTGGAAAAGTAAGTGGATTTGTTGGTGAGATGTTAAACCTAAAACCTGTTATTACTTGTGACCACGAAGGAATTTATGCGACGGTTACTAAAGCGCGTGGGAAATTACAAGGCGTTAATAAAATTATTGATCGTTTAGTTGAAGATTTCAAAGATTATAAAAAAGTCGAGTATGCAATAGCTCATTCAAATAATTTTGAGGAAGTTGAATATATCGAAGCTAAATTAAGAGAAAAGCTAGACAACATTGTTAACATTAGTAAGGTAACAGTTTCTCCTTCAATGAGTGTTCATGCAGGGCCTGATTTAGTGGGTGCTGCCGCCATTCCGGTAGAATAGAAGAAAATATCTAACAAATTGTGTTGGTAATTAACACAGCAATAAAAGATGTAGTGCTCTATATCAGCAGAATATGACAGAATATTATTACAAAAGATAAACATTTAGTGTTTATCTTTTTTTATGTTAAGATAGTCTGAATAAGAATCATATATAGGATTGTTCCTCCGAAAATACTAAGCAGAGTATTGTGTCTTAGTTTAAAACTTACAACAACAAACAATAAAGAAATAAGTTCAGGTAATCCATAACGACCGCTTGAAATATCGGTATCTTTAAGAGAGTAAACAATCAACATTCCAATTATTCCATAACTGAGAGCTGCACTTAGATTTAAGAGATACTGATTAGGTTTTTTCTTAAAAATGATAAAGGGCAGAGCTCTTAAAGTAAAGGTTGTGACTGAGATGACAACTATTGCACTTAACAAATAATTATCCATGATTTCCTCCTTTAATCAAGTAACAGATATTTAATAAAATAACAATTAAAATCATTGAAGGAATAAGAAAACTTTCCTTACCAAAGATAAGTAAACATCCTAAGGTTGAAAGAACTCCAATAATGGCGGGCAATCTCCCATCTTTCTTTTCCCATTGAGAAAGAAAGATAACAACAAATAAGGCGGTCATTGAAAATTCAACTCCCATAGTATTGAAACTAATTAGTGTTCCAAGTATTGCACCTAGAGTACAGCCAATAATCCAATATGTTTGATTAAGAATTGAAATATAGAAATACTCTTTTTTATTGTCAGAGTCAATATTACAAACTAAAGAAAAAGTTTCGTCAGTTAAAGAAAAGATTAAATAAGGTTTTAATTTATTAGTATTTAGGTATTTGTCTAACATCGCAAGACCATAGAATAAATGACGAATATTAACAAGTATTGTCATAATCATAATTGAGGTAAGTGATGTAGCAGTTGATAAGAGGTTAACGGCTAGATACTGCATTGAACCTGCATAGATAAAAATCGCCATCAGAGAAGAGTAGTACCAAGCAAAACCATAGTCATTCATCAGTATTCCAAATCCTATTCCTAGTACCAAGTAGCCGCTCATTACAGGGAGAGTTTTAATTATAGAGTCTATTAGTAGTCGTTTATTAATTAATTTCATTTTTTAATGTTATCATGAATTAGAAGTGGTGTATATATTTCTTGTTGCATATCTATAATGTCAATGATATAATGTATAGGCGTTAAAGAATGGAGGAGAAAATTTATATGTTAGATATGATTTTAATGTTTGTGGCGATTGTTTTAATTCTCCTTACTTTACTACAAGGTGGAAAATCAGAGGGTATATCTAGCGCTTTTACAGGAAGCGGCGGAATTAACTTATTCAAGAATGCTAAAGAGCGTGGTCCAGAAAGGATTATCGCAAATATTACTTTAGTATTTGGTATCCTATTTTTTGTACTAGTACTAGTAATTAGAGTTATGAACTAAAAGGCGCAAAAGCCTTTTTTTATTTTATGTGGAGTGTATATGAATAAACAAGAAATATTAGCTTTTATTGAAAAGAAATACCCAACGACTGTAAAACATTTAACAGTTGCTTTTAAGGCTGATATGGCTGATGATTTTGTTGGAATAATGAAGATCTTGAACCAATTAGAAGAAGAATATTTAATTGCTAGAGATGAAGATGATAATTACTTACCTTTTAAGAAATCTAATTATCGCATTGGCACTTTCAAATTAAATCCTAAAGGATTTGGTTTTGTAGATATGGTTGAAGGATCTTATTTCGTTGGCAAAGATTATACTAAGAAAGCCATGAATGGAGATGAGGTTTTAATCTTAATTGATGGTGATGAAGCTGAAGTTATCAAAGTATTAAATCACAAGAAAAGAAAGTTAGTTTTAGAAGTGTGTCGCTATCACGACAAATTTCAACTTGTGAGCTTAGATCAAACAATTAATCAAAAGATTACTGCTATCAATCTTAAAGATTTTAAACTTGCAATCGGCAGTTATTTAGACTGCAAGATAGTAGAATACTTCCCGGAGTTAAGTGTTAGAATAGTAGAAATTATTGGTCATAAAAATGATCCAGGTTTAGATATTCAAGCAATTCTGTTAAGTCATAATATTATTAGTGAATTTCCTGATGAAGTGATGCAAGAAGTGAATAATATGGACTTTGGAATAAGTGATGAAGAATTAAATGGACGTACTGATCATGTTTGTTTGCCAACGGTTACTATCGATGGTGATGATGCAAAAGATTTGGATGACGCTATTAGCATTGAAAAGTTAGATGATGGTTACCTGCTTTATGTTCACATTGCAGATGTTTCTCACTATGTAAGAGAGGGTTCGTTATTGGACCAAGAAGCTTATAAAAGAGGCACTTCTGTTTATGTAGTTAACAAGGTTGTGCCTATGTTGCCACACAGTCTATCAAATAACATTTGTTCATTAAACCCTAAAAGTTTAAGACTAACATTAACCTGTAAGATGAAAATTGATATAAATGGAGAAGTGGTAGATTATGATATCTATCCATCATACATTCAAACTATAGCCAGATTAACTTATAACAATGTAAATAAAATGTTAGAAGGCAACAAGAAAGTTATTTCAGATTTTGAACATCTAATGCCAATGGTTCAAGATATGTCTAAATGCGCTGGATTGATTCGTAAGAATCGAGTTAGTAAAGGGGTAATCGATTTTAATCGGGTTGAGTCTAAAGTTATAGTTGGTGACAATGGCAAGGTTAAAGAAATAGTTCTAAGAGAAACTAAAGAAGCTGAGGCTATTATTGAAGACTTTATGATAAGCGCAAATGTCACAGTAGCCAAACAAATGAAGTATCTAGAATTACCAGCCCTATATCGTGTTCATGATGAACCAAGAGAAAAAAAGATTAAAGATTTTGGAATGTTGGCCACTAACCTCGGTTTTGGGTTTTCAAGTGGAAAACACGGAATCACACCATTAATGTTACAAGCTGCCTTAAAAAAATCTGAAGGTACTGATGCTTTTCCGGTTTTAAGTACTGCTTTATTAAGAAGTATGAGTAAAGCCATTTATAGCCCAACTTGTACTGGACATTTTGGCCTGGCATTAGAAGAATATCTACACTTTACTAGCCCTATCAGGAGATATCCAGATTTAATAGTTCACCGTAATTTAAGGAAGTATCTATTCAATCAAAACTATCAAACTGAAGAAATAAGAAATGACGAATCAAAAATGGAGGAAATGGCACAACAAACTTCATTTTTAGAAAGAAATGCTGCAGAAGCCGAGTTTGAAGTTTCTGATATGAAAAAAGCCGAATATATGAATCGTTATATCGGACATCCGGTTAGTGGAGTTATCACTAGTGTAAATAAATTTGGTTTCTATGTAGAACTACCTAACACAGTGGAAGGATTAGTACATATCTCTAGTTTAAGAGGTTACTACGATTATGAAAAAGATAACTTTTGTTTAGTTAATAAAAAAACAAGTAAAGTTTATAAGCTAGGACAAAAAGTTAATTGTGTTGTAAAATATGTAAATAAGGATCAAAGAATTATTGAATTTGAAGTAGTAGAGGAAAGTAAAAAGAAAGATGGAAAAAATAATCGCCGTAAACCGACAGGCAAGTCACGAGTATTTTCTAAGCGATAAACTAGAAGCTGGGTTGGTACTCATGGGTACTGAGATCAAATCAATTAGAAAAGGCAATTGTAATTTAAAAGGATCATATATCGATATTAAAGGACACGAAGCCTTTATTAATGACATGCATATAGCAGAGTTTGAACAAGGTAATCGTTTCAACCATGAAATGAAAAGACCACGCAAATTATTGCTTCACAGAAAAGAAATTATTAAATTAGCTCAACAAGTTAAAATAAAAGGCTTCACTATTGTACCAACTAAGTTATATTTTTCTAGAGGTCGTGTTAAAATAGAGATAGCCCTTGCGAAAGGGAAAGAACTTCATGACAAACGCAACTCTTTGAAAGAAAAGGAAATGAAAAGAGAGATGGATAAAGCTATGAAGATCAGGTATTAATGGGGGTGTAATGGATTTCGACAGGTAGTGATTGGATTTTAAGTGCAGTGGTCTGGTAGACCTTAATACCGAAACAAAAAAATAAACGGAAACAATAGATTAAGTTTCGCTGCTTAATTACTCGACACAGAGTTAGTAGCTGCTAGTTAAAGTTTTAGTCTTTGGGCTTTAAACTAGTACCAGAAACAAAGAATAAGCAAGTATGAAGTTTGTGAATACTTGACGAAAAACATACAAACAACTCATAAGTATTCTTGTCTATTAGTAACTTATGAGTACCATAATAGACTAAACTGTAGTACTTAAAATGGGGATCCTATTTGGACAGGGGTTCGACTCCCCTCACCTCCACCAAAAAAAACAAAAACCTATTAGGTTTAAAATAGAATGCAAAAGAAAGCAGATTGATTTAAAAAACACAAAGATAAAATTGATTCATTTGGTAAAACTGTTAAATCAGCTATTGATAATACTAAAAAATGTTTCGAAAAAACTGATAATAAATCAATTGAAAATTCTGCATTATTTGCACTAAAACTCAAGGCACACATATCGACCTAAGATTTGTTATACTGTTTAATTACACAAGAGTTGACTGAACAAATATTGAAAATATTAACATTAGATATAGATGCTAAAAAATAACAGAAATTTGTAGAAGCAATGACGTTTTTTATACTAAAAATACTCACATTGACTACTAAAGTAAATAACTATTGCAAGAATATAATTTATGTTATAATCAATTGAAATATAAATTAGCTATACAGTTAGTTGTTTATATTTTGTCAAAATTAAAAAATAATTTGCAGTACAAAGGAGTGTAAAATGAAGAAAAAATTAGTGATCATATTATTGTTATTAGTGATTTTATACTGTATTTTTATGATATATAGTGAATTGTCACAAAGGCTGAAAGAAGAAAATGAATTTGCAAATCTACGAGACTTAGTGAGCGAAGAAGATAATAATCCTGATGATAACTCATTTGATGAAGATACAGTAATTATGAAAAAAATGGAAGAACTATATAAAAAGAATGATGATTTTGTTGGATGGGTAGAGATAGAAAACACAAGAATAAGCTATCCAGTAATGCATACACCTAGTGATGAAGAGTACTATATTCACAGAAATTTTGATAAAGAATATTCATTCAGTGGAACGCCATTTTTAGCTGCTAATAGTGACGTAGATGAAGAAAATCAACAATTAATTATTTACGGTCATAACATGATAAATGACACCTTATTTAGTGATTTAGTAAAATATAAGAAAAAATCTTTCTGGGAAGAGCATCCAACTATTTCATTTGACACATTAAACGAAAGCAAAGAGTATGAAATATATGCTGCATTTGAAATCGATGTGCAATCAGGAACAAACCACTTTATGTTTTATCAAGAAAACTCATTTAATAATGAAGATGATTTTAATAACTTTATCAATGAGACAAAATCATTATCGGTGTATAACACTAACATCACACCAGAATACGGTGAAACATTATTAACACTAGTTACATGCAGTGATTATAATGAAACTGGAAGAGTGGCTGTGTTTGCTGTAGAAAAGCAATGAGTTCATATATAATTTAAAAATAATTCCAGATATCGAATATTAATGTAGATTTTGTATAAAATAATGTAGCATAAAGCTACATTATTTTATGTCAACATGAATTTTAGTATCTAATATATTATGTCATTTATAGGAACACTTTTTATTTTTACATCTTAAGTTATCATTATTAAAATTTTAAATAGATATGTAGTTGTCTTGGTTAGTAACTGAATAACTGTAGTATTTGATACAAAATGAGTGTAGATAATAAACGTTTAACTAAAATATAACTAATTGTTAACATTTTTAATTGTCTTTATTGGCTAATTGACTTTTATTTAAAAAAAAGTATACTTATAATGAAATTGATAATAAACGAAAAGAAAAATAAGGGAAGGTATAAAATTTGTATAAAGATTCAATAAAATCATACTCAGCAGTATTTGCTATTTTAGCATTGGCTTTATTTGCAAATCATATTAATAATTTATTTTATGACCCTACAAAATATGGATTTATAAATTCATTCTTTTTTATTATATCAACATCTATATATTTCGGGATCATAATGTATTGGATTATAAGTGTCCACCGTCGAATCATGGATCAGAATATAAAAAATCAATTAATTGTCATAGGAGTACTTTTATTTTTTTGGATGTCAGTTAGATCATTGAGGTACCGTGCATTTGAGTTCATGCCAAATGAAGGGAGTACATTGTGGTATTGTTTTTATATACCACTAATTCTAATTCCATTAATCTTTTTTTATATATCTATGGTCATTGGCAGGAAATCCAATCATGAAATTAATAAAAAATGGTATTTGCTTTACATTCCTGCGGTTATATTGATAGGTTTAATTTTAACTAATGATTCTCATAATCTATTCTTTATTGTGGATAGAAATGTGGGAAGTAGTTCTCAAGCATATACGTATGCTAATGGATATTTTGTTGTCGTTACCTTTATTTGTGGACTACTTATTGCGTCATTTTATAACCTAATTAAGAACTTCAACTCAGTTGACGGCAAGGTGCCTATTATGCCAGTTTTTGTGCTGGCAATATTATTTGTCTATTCGATAATATACACTGGATATTTCAAAAACGAAAGTTTAGCAATTGATTTTACTAGTTTTTCTTGCATAATAGGAATTGTTTTTTGGGAGGTCAGTATTCGATCAAGATTGATACGTTCAAACAGTCATCATCAAGAGATATTTGCAGCTACAGATTGTGGGGCACAAATTCTAGATCACGCTGGCAATGTATTTGACATGTCAATTTCTAGCACTCCACTTAAAGAAGATGAGTTTGAAAAGTTGAAATTAGAAGGACATTTATATCTAGACAACAAAATCAAGCACATTGCTAAGATTTATGGTGGATATGTCGTCTGGAAAGATGATATTACTATATTGAATGCGCATATTGATGAATTAAATAATTTAAGCAAGAAATTATTTAACGATATCGAAATTTTAGAGAAAGAGTATAAAGAGAATGAAAAGCGAGAGTATTTAGAAAGAAAAACTAAGCTCCTTAAAATAATCTTCGATGAGTTAGTTCCGCATAGTGAGCATATAATGCACTTAACAAAAAAATGTAAAAAATCAAAGTATGAAGTTAAAAATAATTTACTATACGAAATAGCGGTTGAATCGGTATTCATTAAACGCAAAATCAATTTATTATTAAGCAAAGAAACAACTAATTTGATTTCATCTTTAGAAGTTAGTTATTGCTTTAAAGAACTATTTCAAATATTGAGATTCTCAGGAACGGTTTGTGAGATAAATATTGTTAAAGAATTTGATATGCCAATTATTTTTGGAGAGTGTTCATATGATTTATTTTTAGAAATTATCAAAATGTATGACTATCGAGCTAGCCATGTTTTAATTAGCTATGATATTAATAATGACAATATAAGGTTTAATATTCAAATCAGCGGAGATTCATTAACTGATGTAATTTCAATATTAGATAATGATAATCTGCTAGATAACAGCAGTATTAGTGTGGTCGATGAAATTGATAACTATCACATCTCATTAGTCCTACCTGTAGAAGGGAGAGCGTGATGAGTTTCATAGAACTTAGTTTAAATGCAAGAGGATATTTACTTGCCTTTATGATGTTGAGCTATCTTATTCTTTTAGTATGTTTTTTATGGAATTTACTGATTAAAAAAAATCTTAGTAGAATCATTGTTTTAGGAATTTTGGTATTTTTAACAATTATTGTGTTGGCAGTTTTGATGGAGTTAAATAGATATGCTATTGATCCAGCGAAAATGCAATTGTCATTATTAGGAACATATCTCGCAAAGACCCATGTTGCAGTATATGTAGCAATACCATCTGTCATGACACTTTTTGTAATATTAATTACTGCTTATGTATATAAAGATCATTTTAGTAAATTAGGAAATTTATCTGTAAAAGCAGCTATTGAAAATCTCCCTACAGGAATTCTAATTACAACTGAAAAAGATTATTTAGTTCTAAGTAATCAAGTAATTAATAAATTGGCAATCACTTTAACAGGCCACCAAATATATGATAAAAGTAATTTCTGGGGCGTTATTATTGATAAGGCAGTTGATTATTTACAAGGTCAGAATGAAAATGTGTATAGTGTTTTGATTAATGAAAATGAGATGTGGCAATTTTCCAGAAGAACAATCACAGTTAGTGGAGAAAATTACATAGAAATTTTGGCAACGAATGTAAGTGATATTCATAAATATAGTGATAGCATTCATAAAACAAATATTAAGTTGAAAAAACAACATCATAAGTTAGAAGAGATAAATAAGAATATTGAAAGAAATGTGCTTGAAGAAACAACAGCTAACATCAAAACTAGATTTCATGATGATTTAGGAAGTATCTTAACTTTAACTAAGAAAAGTCTGAAAGAAAGTGATAATGAAAAAGATATTGATTTAAGTATTCAGTCATGGGAAAGATATGCTGATAACATAATAACTTTTATTCAAAGTGAGCGCTCATATCTGAATTCATTAGAAGAACTGATAAAATTTGCAAATCGTTTAGGTTGTGAATTGAAATTAGAAGGACAATTACCTAATAATCCAGAATCAAGTAGAATTATGGTTCTGGCAATTAGCGAAACTTTAAAGAACGCGGTGATTCATTCGTCAGCTAAAGAACTCAAAGTCAAACTGCAAGAATGCGATGATTACTATAGGTTAAGCTTAGAAAATGAATTAACCGAAGGTGATAAGTTAATAGTTGAAGGTGGAGGACTTTCAAATTTACGAAAAAAAGTATCAAGAGTCAATGGATCGATGGAAATAATTAGTGACAAAAATCTGGTTTTAACAATTAAGCTACCTAAAGAATTAGAAAGTGAAGGAAATTAAATGTATAATGTAATAATTGTAGATGACCAAAAAACATCTCAAGATTTTATGAAATATCATGTTGATAGAGGAATTAATAAATATACTCTTACAGGAGTCTTTTCTGATGCAGACGATGTTTTATCCGCTAGTTTAAAAGATGTTGATTTAGTATTGTTAGATATATTTACTGGTGATAAAGAAAATGGATTAAAGGTTGGTAAATACATCAAAGAAAACTATCCTAACATTAAAATCATAGTTTTAACTTTTTTGGTACAACAAAAACACATTGATGAAGCTAAAAAAATAGGATGTGAAGGTTTTTGGTACAAGGATTATACTGAGGGTGATTTACTCGAGATTATGGATAAGATTATGGCGGGTGAAAAACACTACCCTAATGATGTGCCAATAGTAACTATTGGAATGGCAAAAAGTAGTGATTTTACAAGGCGTGAAATAGAGGTTCTACAACTTAAAGCTGATGGAATGTCTAATGCGGAAGTTTGTAGCAGAATGAATATTGGGACCAGTACTTTGAATGGCTACATTAGTAGTTTAAAAGAAAAAACAGGCTACGACAGCATGATTAAATTATTAGTAGATTTGACTTCGAAAAAGTTTATTATTTCAGATATCAACCAAGAAAAAGAAGAATAAGCAGTAATTGAAAGGGAATCAATAATATCAATTTTTATAAGTTTGGATTGCATCAAATCTTACAACCAATCACTGTGAAGTAGAAAACTATATAAAGTAGTTAATAATTGTTTCAAGAGTTAATTATTTCCTAAGAAATAATACAAAAAAAGTATGACATTAGGTCATACTTTTTAAATGCTAGTAACTAGGAAAATTTTCTATAATTGTATTTTTAACTTTCCACTTTTCTAAGGCAATAAATAACCAGAATGAATAGATGCCAAGAGTGATAATACACAAAAATAGCCATTTAATCCATTGACCAAACAATCCAATTGGGGAACCAATAAACTTTAATCTATAGCCATTAATTACAGTGTGGTTTATTTTCCATCCATATTGTAGGCACAAAGCCCATGGGAAAGCTAATCCGAATGTAAGAATAGTAATTAAACCTCCAATAATAGTAAGCCCAATATACTCCAATAATCCTCCGTCAAAATATGAATCTCTCATTTTATTCTCCTTATTTAGTTAATTTATAACATTCTTCATTTTCTTTGACAATATGAGTTTGATAGAATGCTCTAAGTCCATCAATCATATAATCAACATCTTTTACACCAGCAGTTTCAAGGGTTGAATGCATTGCGATTTGTGCTAAACCGATATCTACAGATAAAATAGATACTTGTGCTGTACTAACATATCCAAGAGTGCCACCACCCAACATATCGCTTCTATTTGTGTAGTATTGATACGGAACTTTACTATCTTTAATACTATCGATAAATAAAGCAGCGCTTAGGGCATCGCTGGTATAGCTTTGATTCGCATTGTATTTTATGACAATCCCTTGATTCATTTTTACATTATTTGTACTATCTGATTTTTCTGGATGGTTTGGATGAATTGCATGTGCATTATCTGCAGACACCATCATTGAAGATGCTAGAGCATTATTTAAGTCAAATTCTAAATCGTTAGATATCTTATCAAGGATATCATTTAGGAATTTAGAAGCTGCACCTTGTCTTGTGCGACTTCCTACTTCTTCGTTATCGAAACAAGCATAAACATTAATATTATCTTTATGGAAAGTGTTGGTGAAAGCTTCTAACGAAGTAAATCCGCACTCTAAATTATCTAAGTGATAAGAACTAATATAATCTCCCCAAACATATCCATTAATCACCGGATATAAATAAAGATCAAAACTAATAATTGCTTGGTTATCAATATTTAAATATTGTGATAGAAATTTTTTGAAGTCAAAATCTTGATCACCATTGATCAGTGGCAACATATCTATTTGTTGATTTAAAGACTTAGCTTCTTCGCCTCTTGTTAAGTGTGGCGCAACATTAGGAATTATCATTAAATTCTCTTCAATGTTTAATAATCTAGAAACAACTTTGTCACCTTCCTTAAGAATTACCCTACCAGCTAATGACAAAGGCTTATCTAACCAAGTGTGTTTAATAACTCCGCCATAAGCTTCAGTATTCAACTTAATATAATTTTTATCTTTAATAACTGCGTTAGGTTTTACCTTATAACTAGGACAATCAGAATGACTTGCAACAATATTAAAGCTAGGACTTTCTAAACTATCTCCAATATTGAAGGCGATAATACTTGTTTGATTTCTTGTAACAAAGTACTTTTTACCTTTCTCAAATTTAACATTACTTGATTCATTGAACTCAAGATATCCATTGTCTTGCAACTCTTTAACAATATTCTCAATCGCTTGAAAACTTGTAGGACTTTTTCTAATAAACTCTAACATCTTATTTACATTATTATTCATTTTTACCACCATATTCTTATCAATTATTTTACCATAAGATATAATATTTTTCTAAATATCTTTATTTTGAAGCAATAGCTAATACTTAAAGTAATTTAAATCAAAAAATCATAACAAGTTAAGATAGACCATAAGTTTAATGGTTATATTTAAATTTGTGAATTAAATTTGCTATACTTATTAAGATGATAGATAAATTAATAAAGACATTTATAAAAAATAGTGAAGATATCAATAACTCAAAAGTTAGAGAAAGTTATGGGTTTTTTAGTGGTTGCATTGGTATTTTTATTAATATCTTTCTGGCGATGGGCAAAATAATATTAGGACTAATATCTGGTAGTATTTCTATTTTGGCTGATGGTATGAATAATATCTCGGATATTGGTAGTTCATTAGTTACCTTGATTGGATTCAAACTATCGGGCATTCCTGCTGATAAAGAACATCCTTATGGTCATGCAAGAATCGAGTACATTTCAGGATTAATTGTATCTTTCTTGATTATGATATTAGGATTTAACTTGGCCGTAGAATCTATTGGAAAGATTCTAGAACCAGAAACATTGGTGATCAATAGTGCGGTTGTATTGATGCTAGTGGTAGCTGTGATTATGAAGGTATTTTTGTATCATTTATATTATAAAATCGCAAAACGCATTTCTTCAGTAGCATTGATGGCGACTGCTAAAGATAGTATAAATGATGTTATTAGCACTAGTGGAGTATTGTTATCGTTAGCTATTAATCATTTCTTTAAAATAAATTTAGATGGTGCAATGGGTTTGGTTATAGCTGCTATGATTGTAATCTCAGGTGTAGGTATCCTAAAAGATATCTTAAATCCTTTATTGGGCGAAAGTGCTTCTGAGGAATTAATAGATACGATTGATAAGAAGTTAAATAGTTATGATGGAGTTATCGAATATCACGATTTGTTAGTTCATAGTTATGGACCTAATAAATGTTTTGCGACTGTTTATATTGAGGTTGATGCAAGTGTCGACATTATGAAAAGCCACGCAATTATCGAAGGAATAGAAAAAGATTTTGATGAAGAACTAGGAATAAATTTGGTAATTCATTTAGAGCCAGTAATCATTAATGATCAAAGCGATTTAGTAAGGGATGACTTATTGAGAATTTTAAAAGAACTACCTATTGAATGTCAGTTATCTAGCTTAAGAGTTACTGAAGCTTTAACACACTTCAATATTGTAATGATTGTTGAGGTTTTAGAAAGACATCACAATAAACATAGTTTTATTATTGAAAAAATAAGTGAAGAGTTAAAAAATATCAATTCTAAGTACTACTCATCCATTGAGATAGAGTACCTTAGTGATTTTAAATAATGGTGAATATGAAAAAGTTAAAATGTCCAAATTGTGAGTTGTCTTTGAATAAATTTGAGAATAGTTATAAATGTGCGAAAGGACATTGTTTCGATGTAGCTAAACAAGGCTATTTAAACTTGTATCTAAATAAAGGTTTAGTTCACGGTGACGATAAGTTAATGGTTAATGCCCGCAACAACTTTTTAAATGAAGGATATTATTTAAAGTTTAGAGATCAGTTAACAAAAGTCTTAAAAAAATATAGTAGTAATGAATCTTATATTTTAGATAGTGGTTGCGGAGAAGGTTATTACACTAATCACTTTTCTCATGGTTTAGATGTTGTTGGTTTGGACCTATCTAAGAATGCAATTATTAAGGCTTGTAAGAATAGTGATAATGTAGATTATATAGTAGGTAGCTGTTATTATTTACCTTTTGAAGATCAAACTTTTGAGGTGGTGGTGTCAATATTTTCGCCTCTAGCTGATAGTGAATATTTAAGAGTGTTAAAGAGCGAAGGAAAGTTAATTGTTGGAGTTCCATTGGCGGATCATCTATGGGAGTTGAAAGAGTTAATTTATGATAATCCTTATAAGAATGATGACACTAGAATAGAGATACCCGGCTTTAAAGAAATAGATTACTTTGAAGTAAAAGATAAAATCCTAATTAAAAACAATCAATTAATAAATGATTTGTTTTCAATGACGCCTTATTACTATAAAACTTCACTAAAAGATAAAGAAAAATTAGTAGGTGTCAAAGAACTAGAAGTAAACATACAATTTGGAATAGTTGTCTATCAAAAATTATAAAAGTGTTGAAAATAAAGGGAATAATCCTTATAATTATATAGTCATTAAATAGTAGAATAAATAGGTATGAGGGAGTAGTCACACACTGGTGTCTATTGGTCAACAACACGATTATTAATTAATCTGGCCAATAGTTAAAGACAAGACTTGTAGCAAGCAGTTAATACTGCTAAAAGTTTGTCAATAGCTGCTTAGATAATTAAAAAGAGACTATTGATTAGTTTATTTTTTATTTTAAAGAGATGGAGGAAATATGAACAAAGAGTATTTACAAAGTAAAGAAGAAGTTCTAAAACAGCACAAAAGTAGTTTAGAAGGCCTTAGTTCAAAAGCAGCAGCAGAGCTGTTGGAGAAAAATGGCTTTAATAAGTTAGAAGAAGGAAAAAAGAAAACCCTAATTCAAAAATGCCTTGATCAAATTAAAGATCCAATGATTATTGTTCTAATTGTAGCAGGATTAGTATCAGGCATATTTGGTGAAGTGGTAGATATGGCAATTATTTTGATTGTTGTTATCTTAAATGGTATCCTAGGTATTTTCCAAGAAGGTAAAGCGGAAAAAGCCATTGAATCTTTGCAAAATATGTCAGCTCCAACTAGCAAGGTAAGAAGAGATGGAAAAATCTTAGTAATCCCTTCTAAAGAGATTGTAATTGGAGATATTGTTATCTTAGAAGCTGGGGACTCAATTCCAGCTGATATCAGATTATTGTCTTCAGCAAGTATGAAAGTGGAAGAAGCAGCTTTAACAGGGGAGAGTGTACCTGTTGACAAACAAGTTGAGGCTTTAAAAGATACTAATAGTGAAGTTCCTTTAGGGGATCGTACTAATATGGCCTATTTAGGAACAAATGTAACCTATGGTCGTGGTGAAGGCGTTGTTGTTGGTACGGCCATGAATACTGAAATGGGTAAAATTGCAAATATCTTAACGGAATCTAAAGAAGAAAAAACTCCTTTGCAAAAACGTTTAGCTGACTTAAGTAAAATCTTATCAGCAGGAGTATTAGGAATCTGTGTATTTATTTTCATCTTTACATTATGGCGTACAAATGATTACTCAAGTGTTAATATCTTTGAATCATTATTGATTGCGGTTAGTTTGGCTGTTGCAGCTATTCCAGAAGGACTAGTAGTAGTAGTTACAGTATTGTTATCAATCGGTGTTACAAAGATGAGTACAAAGAATGCAATCATTAGAAGATTAACAGCTGTTGAGACTCTTGGCTGTACAGAGGTTATTTGTTCAGATAAAACAGGAACATTAACCCAAAATAAGATGACTGTTGTTGATAACTATGGTGATCAAAAATTATTAGCTCTAGTATTAAGTAATTGTAATGATACTCAAGTTGACCCTAATGGAAAACTAATTGGAGACCCAACAGAAACTGCATTAGTAGACTATGCGAATAAATTAAACATCATAGATAGACCTGAAAGAATTGAAGAAGCACCATTTGACTCAGATCGTAAAATGATGTCTACAATTCACAATGTTGGAAAAACAATAACTCAATACACAAAAGGTGCACCAGACGAAGTACTAAAGAAATGTACAAGTGCATTAATCGATGGAAAAATAGTTAAAATTACTGACAAAGTTAAAAATGAAATCATTCAAGCTAATAAATCAATGGCAGATAAAGCATTAAGAGTTTTAGCTGGCGCTTATAAGGAATATAGTAAACTTCCTGCCGACAACACTCCAAGCACTTTAGAAAAAGATCTAATATTTGTAGGACTTGTAGGAATGATTGACCCAATAAGACCTGAGGTTAAGCTTGCTATTGAAGAATGCAAAACTGCAGGAATTCGTGCGGTTATGATTACAGGTGATCACAAAGATACAGCGATTGCAATTGCAAAAGACTTAGGAATTTTAACAGATGTAAATCAAGCAATCACAGGAGCTGAATTATCAGAACTTAGTGATGAAGAATTTGAAAAAAGAATTCATAATTTAGTAGTATATGCTAGAGTTCAACCAGAACACAAAGTCCGTATTGTTAAAATGTGGAGAAAAATTGGTAAAATTACAGCTATGACTGGTGACGGAGTAAATGATGCGCCTGCTTTAAAATCTGCAGATATTGGCGTTGGAATGGGGATAACGGGCACTGATGTTACTAAAAATGTTTCAGATATGGTATTGGCTGATGACAACTTTGCATCTATTGTTTACGCAGTAGAAGAAGGCAGAAGAATTTATGAAAATATTCGAAAAGCTATTCAATTCTTATTAGCTTCTAACTTATCTGAAGTTATCTCAATCTTTATAGCTACAATATTAGGATGGAAATTATTTGCACCTATTCACATTTTATGGATTAACTTAGTTACAGATACTTTCCCAGCAATGGCATTAGGTATGGAAGAAGCTGAAGAAGATATAATGGAAGAAAAGCCACGTAGCCCTAAAGAAAGCATTTTTGCAGACGGTTTAGGAATTGCGGTCATTTGGCAAGGTATTGTAGTAGGTATTCTAACACTAATTAGCTTCAGCATTGGCTTCCAAGTTGATGGAATTACAGGTATGACAATGGCTTTCTTTACATTGTCAATGTGTGAGATCTTCCATTCAATAAATTTAAGATCAAGAACTAAATCAATCTTTAAAATGCATACACATAATCGTTATTTAACTGTTGCAATGCTTGTAAGTTTTGTTTTAACACTAATTGTTATTTATACTCCTGGAATTAATACTGCATTTCAATTAACGCCATTATCAATTGAAATGTTAGCAATAGCAATCGTTATTTCAGTTTCAATCATTCCAATTGTAGAAATTGTTAAGGCTATTCAAAGAAAAATTAATGGTTAATAGCAAGATTACAAAAACAGGATTATTAATTGCGATTATTATATTACTTGCATTTACTCCCCTCGGATATTTAAAGTTAGGAATTATAGAAATAACTTTAATCACTATCCCGGTTGTGGTAGGCGCGATAATAATGGGTCCTAAAATTGGCGCATTACTTGGGTTTATTTTTGGATTAACCAGCTTCATTCAATGCTTTGGAATGAGTCCATTTGGTGCTGTATTATTAGGAATTAATCCTATCTTTACTTTTATCTTATGCTTAATACCAAGAACATTGATGGGGTACTTAGTAGGGATAATAAGTGAGAATGTATTCAAAGATAAATATTGGCTAAATTGTTTAATTGGAGCATTGTTAAATACAATTTTATTTACTCTGAGTTTAATACTATTATTTGGAGGAACTCCATTTATCCAAGATTTAATGAGAAGTCTATTTGTTGACAATTTCTTTAGTTTCGCGATTGCATTTGTCGGTTTAAATGGTTTATTGGAAGCCGGATTTACAAGTGTAGGTGGACATTATGTTATAACAGCGCTTAATAAAAAATTTAAAAATATTTAAAAAAATCACACCCTCAAGTGTGATTTTTTTAAATTCTAAAACAATTATAGTTTTTGTCATATTACAAATAAACATAGAACAGCAAAACAGCAATCTTTATTAACTAGACAACTTGATAAAATGTAAACAAAGTAGTATTATAAATACATAACAAACAATAAATACAAATATAATATTAACTTTAAAGCAAAAATATATTTTATTAGATAAATTCATAGAATATTATCCAATAAAATGAATTATATAGGGGAAAAGTTTTATGCTAAAAAAAGAGACAACTTATTTAGAAGATGTATTAGAAGATATTTTTACTATAGAGAATTTTAATTTGGACCGAATTATTTTGAACGGTCTATCAATTAGGCCAGCCCCTTCTGGCGTCAAAGAAAAAATTAATAGGATTAAAGATGTTGTATTAAACAGGGAATCACTAGAAAGCCTATTTAATGATATTCGGAATGATGAATACCAATTGTTATTAAAAGTTGCGAATGAAGGAATAGTTGAAGTGTTTGACACTACTGACGCATATTACTTTCTCGCAAAAGGTATATTGTTTCCGTTAAATTTCAATCTTTCAACTTTAAACTATTTCATGCCGGAAGATGTCAGGAATACTATTAAGAGTTTAAATTTTGAACTAATCCAAAAACAAGCGAATGAAAATGATAGTTTTTATAATCTGGTATGTGCTCAATGTGGCTTCTACGGAGTTGTGAAAGTGCAAGATGTATTCAAATTGCTTCATGATGAAAAAAAGGTTGAATTTAATGAAGAAAGAAAAGCCAAATTAATTAAAAAATCACAGAAAATAGACGGAGTGATGTTAAAGGTATTTAATGGAATTAAATATTTCCAATATACAGACCCATTATTAAAAGAAGTATATGATGAAATCTTCTTTAAAATAGTCAATGATCATAAAAAAGTCGAAAAGAAACCAATGAAATATCAAGAATTATTAGATTTTCATCATAAAGATATAGATAGTTATATTAATCAAAGCGAAATATTCCAACAAATGAAAAAAGAATTAATAAAGCATGGGTTTGAAGAAAATAGTTGTGCTATTATAGCAAAAATGCATCTAGAATCTTTTAATTTATCCAAATATTGTGAGTGTAATTATAATAATCTTGAAAAGTTAATGGAATCAAAAAATATTGAGTTAACATCACGTCAAAAAGAAATTATTAAGGAATATAGTTATCTTGCGTATCGAAACTACCCGCTGTGGTTAAACCATGGATGGACACTTGAGGAACTAGATAATCTATAACTACAATAAAAAAGCTCGTTAAATTGAGCTTTTTTCTTTATAAATCATTTGCAATATCTAAGATTAATTTTTCTGTTGTTTCCCATCCGATACAAGGGTCAGTAATAGATTTGCCATAACAATATTCTTCTTTCTCAATATTATGAGTGCCATCAATCAAGTAACTTTCAATCATCAATCCCTTAACAAGAGTTTTGATTTCTTGATTTTGTTTTCTTGAGTGAAGAACATCCTTTGCGATTCTCACTTGTTGAGTGTGATCTTTATTGGCATTGGCGTGGCTTGTGTCAATAATTACTGCAGGATTTTGTAAATTATATTCTTTGTATAGTTGGTTAACTTTCATGATATCTTCATAATGATAATTAGGCCTATTGTTGCCATGACTATCTGTGAAACCTCGAAGAATCGCATGTGCATATGGGTTGCCAGTTGTTTTTACTTCCCATCCTCTATAAATAAATGTATGAGGACTTTGTGCTGCCTTGATAGAATTCATCATTATTTTAAACCCGCCCTCTGTAGGGTTCTTCATCCCTACCGGCACATCTATACCACTTGAAGTAAGTCTGTGTTGTTGATTCTCTACCGAGCGAGCTCCTATTGCTGTATAGCCTAGCAAATCAGAGATATAACGGTAGTTCTCAGGATATAACATTTCATCAGCGCAAGAGAAATTGAATTGAGTTAAGATGTCTCTATGAAGATTTCTAATGGCGATAATACCTCTTAACATATCTTCACTTTCCATAGGATTAGGTTGGTGTAACATCCCTTTATATCCTTGTCCTGTAGTTCTTGGTTTATTTGTATATACTCTAGGCACTATCAATATTTTATCTTTAACTTTTTGTTGAATTTTAGAAAGTCGTGACATGTATTCTAGTACTGACTCAACATTATCAGCTGAACACGGACCAATAATTAATAGAAACTTATCTGATTTACCTGATATGATATCTTTCATTTCTTGATCCACTTGTTTTCTAATTGCTTGTTTTTCTGGGAATATAGGGTATTCCTCTTTAATGTCTCTTGGTATTGGTAATTTTCTGATAAATTCCATGCTAATTCTCGCTTTCTATTTTGTCAAATCGCTTTCTTCTTCTTGTTGAAGTAATCATCATTTCTTTGATTAGTTCAGCGTTATCCTTGGTTAGATAATCTTCCATTCTAATTAGTTGTGTTTTAAAATTACTAATTTGTGTAAGAAGATCTTCCTTGTTTAATAAGAATAATTCTGTCCACATTTCCTCATTTAATGAGGCAATTCTTGTCAAATCTCTAAATGAATCTCCCGTATAATCTTCCATATTTGGTTGATCGATGGAATTCATTAAACTAATTGCTATGACATGTGTTAATTGTGAGAGAAAGGCTATCATCTTATCATGTTTATCTGGTGTGATAACTGAGATAGTCTTAAAGCCTAAGATTCTTCCTAATTGTTTACAAACACTAATCGCATGTTGGCTATTTTCTTCTGTTGGAACTACTAAGTAGTTAGCTCCTTTAAATATATTATGGTCACTATAAGTGATTCCTGAATACTCTCTACCAGCCATAGGGTGGGCAGAAATAAATTCAACACCTTCTGGTAGACTGCTATTTATTTCTTGAAGGATGGCTTTTTTAATGCCACTGACATCAGTAACGATAGTATTAGGGGTAATAAGGTGCCCATTTTCTTTAATCCATTTAACTAATGTTGTTGGGTATAAACCAAAGATTATTAAATCAGCTTCTTCGATTAATTGCTTATCAACTTCACTACTTCCTTTTTGAATAAAATTGTTCTCAAGGGCATAGTCTATTGCTTTGTGGTCATTATCGATGGCATTGACTAGATATTGTTTTTTTGTTAATGCTTGTGCGTAACTACCTCCTAACAGCCCCAGACCTACAATTAAGATATTAGTTTCAATTTTCATTTGTGACCTTCAATCCAAGGGTTTCCATTAATTCAAAGAAGTTAGGAAAACTTTTGTTTACTGCTTGAATATTACTAATAATACCACCTGTCAAACTAAGCAAGATACTAAGACTCATTACCAAGCGATGATCATTGTGAGTATTAATTATTTCTTGTGGTTTTTTTATTTTTGTTTGGTGAACAATTATTTTATTCTCAAAGATTTCCACTTTGACTCCAAACTTAATCAACTCTTCAGCCATACAAGCACCACGATCACTCTCTTTAATCTTTAAACGCTGAGTATTGATAAATGTAGCCCCGTTATTAACAGCTGCTACAACAAATAATATTGGCCCTAAATCAGGGCAATCAGCTAAATCCAAGATTGGATGACCACTAGCTAGTAAAGGAAAATAATCTAAATAAACTTTATCACCCTGTAAAGAATCATTAGTCAACCCATCAACAACAACATCACCACCCAGATAATTAATCGCCTCGAAGAAAGCCCCGTTAGAATAATCTTTCTCCACAACTAACTCTCTTGAGGAATAAATCTGATTACCCTTAACTATTAAGTTATCACCATCCCAATCAATCTTTACCCCAAAATCAGCTAAAGATTTAATCGTTAAGTTGATGTAAGATCTACTTTCAACTTTTGTAGTAAAACTAATAACACTATCCCCATCCAAAATCGGTAGAACAAAAAGTAGACCACTAATAAACTGACTACTAACATCACCTTTTAATGAGTATTTACCACTAGCAAGTTTACCCTTAACAGTTAATTCATTATCTGTTTGTTTAAATTCAAAGTTATGAGTTTTAGCCAAATCTTGATAGATATCCATCGGTCTCTCTAATAAACGCTTAGCTCCAGTTAACTTATACTTTTGATTGTTTAATAAACAAAGAGGAACTAAGAATCTAATTGTACTTCCACTCTCATGACAATCTAGAGCTAAACTGCTTAAAGGATTATCCCTAAACCCTCTAACTTTTAACATATCACCATCTTTAGTAAAAGTGGCCCCAAGCTTCTCTAAACAATTAATAGTAGCTAAGATATCCATCGACTCTTGAATTCCAATCAAACCACTTTCACCATCAGAAAGGGCAGCGCAAATCAAGGCTCTATGAGCCATACTCTTGCTAGTAGGAGCGCTAACTTTACCAGCAAGTTTACTTATCGCAATTGAGATATCCATTAATTATCACCTAAGTAATCAACTAGTTTATCTAAAGCAATTACATAACCTTGTAACCCTTGCCCAACAACTGAACAAAGACAAGCATCTTTAATATAGTTAATCTTTCTAAACTCTTCACGATTATTAACATCACTAATATGAACTTCAATAGTCGGTAAGTTAACAGCTTTTAAAGCATCATAAATTGCAACACTTGTATGAGTATAAGCAGCTGGGTTAATAATTAGACCATCATACTTTTCAAAATAGGCCTCTTGTATTTTATCGACAAGTGCTCCTTCATGATTAGACTGATAAAACTCAACTTTTACATTCTTGAATACACTATGTTCATTAATAATTTTTAAAAGGGTTGAGTAATTGCTGTTACCATAGACTTCAACTTCTCTAATTCCTAACATATTCAAGTTAGGACCATTAATCACTAATATTTTCATTTATAATCACGCTTAATTTCACTAACAATCGCTCTTGTAGTTTTATCTCCATCAATAATTTTGTCAGCTGAATTCTTATATAATGGCAATCTTTCATTAAACCTTTCTTTCAACATTTGAACATTAGCAGTTAACGGGCGATCAAAAGCAGCTACTAAGTTCTCAAGACTACGATCAATAAAATAGAGACGCCCATTTCTTTTTAGAGCTGCTACATTAGAAGGATCAATAATAGTCCCGCCGCCTGTCGCAATAACTGCACCAGTAATTGCCGAAAGACGTTCAATAGTCGTAGCCTCAATTTTTCTAAACTCAACTTCACCAAAATAAACAATTATATCGGCAGGAGTCATTCCTTTTTCTTTCATTACTTCATCATCTAAATCAAAGAAAGGGCGCTTTAGTTTTTCAGCCAATGCCTTCCCAATCGTTGTCTTACCAGAAGTCGGCATACCAACTAAAATGATACTTTCTTTCTCTTTCATCATCTCATCATAAACTCTTTCGATTTCTTGATGACTAACTTTAATGTCCATAAATTGCTCTAAGGCATAAGCTGCTTGAGCTACTAACATGTATAAACCACCAATTGATTTAATTCCTATATTTTGAGCTTCAACAACAATATTGGTTCTTAATGGATTGTAGATTACATCAACCAAAGCTTCTAAACCTCTAAATCTATTAATATTGATAGGTCTTGTATAATGATTAGGATACATTCCACAAGGTGTTGTATTGATGATAATGTCAACATCTTTGTGAGTGGTTAATAAGTCTAAATAACTAGGATCTTTTGAACGAGAGATAATTAAAGTCTCTTCTGCATGCAATTGTTTTGTAACGGCTTTTGCCGTTTTACTTGTTCCACCGCTTCCTAAGATTGCGACTTTCTTTCCAGCGACTGAAACATTATTCTTTTCAAGTAAAGCTTTTAATCCCAAATGGTCAGTATTATATCCATATAATTTACCATCACGATTAACAATAGTATTAACTGCTCCAATCTCTTCAGCCATTGGATCAACAACATCTAAGTACTGCATTACCGTTTGTTTGTAAGGGATTGTAACATTTATACCTAGGAAATTTCGTTTAGTAAGAAAAGCTTCTAATTTTTCAGGTTTAACTTCGTGTAGTTTATAATCAATATTTGTAAACTTTCCCAAAATTTCTTTTGAATAACTATGTTCTAATTTCCTTCCTATTAATCCATATTTCATTTTCCTGCCTCCATTAAATAATCATTGCCATACTTTGTAATTAATAAATCCGCCAAAACAATGGCAATAATACTATCAAGGACAATTCTTCCGCGATGAGCAATGCAAGGATCATGCCTTCCTACTAATTGATGAGTAACATTTGTCATCTCTAAGTAGTTGATTGTATCTTGACACTTGAATATTGAAGGAGTTGGCTTCATTGCTGTATTAATAATAATAGGCATTCCGTTACTAATTCCACCATTTATTCCACCACTATTATTAGTAGTTGTTATCACTTTACCATCGATTAAGCGTATTTGATCATTAGCTTGACTACCCTTAATAAGCGCAATCTCAAAACCTGCCCCAAACTCAACTCCTTTAACACCAGGGATACTAAAGATAGCACCAGCTAACATCCCCTCTAAAGTTCCAAACCAAGGCTCGCCAACACCGGCAGGTAAACCATAAACAACAGATTCTAAAGTACCACCTACACTGTCTCCTTGTTCTCTAGCATAAAGAATAACTTCTTGATATAGTTCGCTAATTTTTGGATCTAAAACTGGAAATTCTTGGACACTTAAGGCTTTAATATCTTCCAAGTAATCACCAAACTCACGATCATAGATCCCGCCACAACTTTTAAGATGAGTACCAATCATTATATTTTTAGTTTTTAAAGCACTAATTAAGATTGCTCCAGCTGCCACTAAAGCAGCAGTAACTCTTCCACTAAAATGACCGCCACCACGATAATCTTGGAAACCGTGGTACTTAACATTAGCCGTATAATCCGAATGACTAGGACGAGCAATTCCGCTAGATTTACTATAGTCACTGGAATTTTGTTTATTATTGTCGATTGTAATTGTTATTGGAGTACCTGTTGAAAATCCATTAAATACACCACTATGAATTACAAAATTATCTTCTTCAACTCTGCTTGTTGATAGTTTATTGCTAGGCCTTCTTAAGTTAAGTTGGTGTCTTATAAAATCTAAGTCAATTTTAACTCCACTAGAAATTCCATCAATAACTACACCCACAGAAGTTCCATGACTCTCACCAAATAAAGTAACTATTAAATTATTACCAATTGTATTTCTATTCATCACTAACTCCTTTAATTAACTCTTCTAATTCAGTTAACTTAATTTTAATAAAATCATACTTACCAAGTTCAGACACTTTGACAATAGTGATAGAATCACCACTAGCTTTTTTATCATGTGTAGCCGCTTGATAGATAGTTTGATAATCAAAATCTTTATAACTAGTTGGGATTCCTAATCTTTGAAGGATCTTAATTAAACGTGGTTTTAATGAAGTATTAATCATTGGAATCATCCCTAATCCTACACACTCACCATGGTATAACTTACCAAGATTAGTGCTTTCAATTCCGTGTCCAATCGTATGCCCGAAGTTTAAAACTTTACGAACATTTTGTTCCTTCTCATCAACTACAACAATATCTCTTTTAATTTTAATAGATTCAATAATAATCTTTTGAATATCTAAATGTAATTTCTCAAACTCTTCAAATAACAAACTATCACAAGTGGTGGCCATCTTTAAGCCTTCCACTAAACCATTATTAATCTGCCTTTTATCTAAAGTATTTAAAACCATAAAATCTATTAAAACACCCTTAGGTTGATAGAAAGCTCCAACTATATTCTTGTAAGATTGATAATCAATGGCTGTTTTTCCACCAATTGAAGAATCAATTTGAGACAAAACAGTAGTAGGAACATTATAGAAATCAATTCCACGCATATAAGTAGCACTCACAAAACCAGCTAAATCTCCAACAACTCCACCGCCAACTGCCACAACACAATCACTCCTTGTGAAGTTACTTTCAATTAACTTTTCAATAATTAATTGATAAGTCTCAATATTTTTATTCTCTTCACCTTCATCAATAGTCACAATTATAGAGTTCAATGATTTATCCTTAACCATTTGACTATATATAGCAGGTACACCAGTGTCAGTAACAATACACACTTTACGCTGTAAATTAAAATAATGATCAATATTTTTAAGAATATTTTCCCCAAGATGAATAGGGTAACTGTTCTCTGTTAGATTTACTTCAATCTTCATATTATTCACCACTTTCCAAAATCGGTTTATTAATATACGAACCAATCACCTTTACACTTAAACACTCTTTATCAAGTTCTTTTAACATCTTAGCGCCTTTTTTACCATTGATGTTACCAATGCCTTCGATAATAAAATAATATTCCCAATTATTATCTTTTGTAGGGCGACTTTTTAAGGCTTGAAGATTAAAACCGTTATTCCCAATAATTGAAACAGCTTTACTTAATGAGCCAGCTTTATTTTTGACGATAAAGAACATAAAAAAACGATCATCATTTTTATTAAGTTGGTTACTAGTTCTAGAGAAGACTGCAAATCTTGTAGTGTTAGTACTACTTTGATTTATGTTTCTTTCTAACACTTCTAAATTATAAAGCTTCGCAGTTTCACTACTAGCGATTACCGCGGCATCTTTAGCTAGACTTTCAGACAATTGTTTACCTGCAACTGCAGTGTTGATTGCTTCTATTTCTTGCCAATCTTTATCTTTTAAATAATCACGACATTGAGCTAAAGCTTGAGGATGGCTAATTACTTTTTTTAGATTTTTGTAGCTTACACCCTTATTAACTAGTAGACAATGGTTAATTGAGAAGCTATAGATGCCATTAATAAATAATGAACCCTCAAAAGCTAAATCAATTACATTAGTCACATCGCCATTAGTACTATTTTCAATTGGCAAGACAACACAATCACAATCTCCATCCACAACACTTTGATAAGCACTGTGAAAGTTAGGGTAATTTAAATGTTGGCCATCTGGAAATATTCTACTACTTGCGATTTGTGCAAATGAACCTTCGACCCCAGAATAGCTAATTTTCATACCCTCTAAAATATGGTGTTGGTAGCTTTTTGAAAGCTCCATCTTATTTTTTAAGAAGTTTACATAATAACTTCTAAGTGTGACATCGTCGATATATTGAGAGTTTCTTTCAATAATCTCTAATTCCCTTTGACTATCAAAAACTGGTATTCCATTTTCTTGTTTATATTGAGCTACATTTCTAACTTCCTTCATGCGAGCTACAAATAAATCAGCCATTTCTTTGTCGATATTATTAATATTTATTCTTGAGTTTTCTAATTTGTTTTTCATTTCATACCCCTTATTTAAAAAAATAAAGCCTGTTATCAAAATAGTCATCGATAACAGGCTTTCATCACATTATTTACAAGATATTACATACACACAGCAGCCATTATAACTGTTGGGTTTAGACAATCTTCTTACAAATATTAAGTAAGCCCATATCACAGTAATAATAGAATTTTTCTAGGTTGTTCATATAAGCTTTCCTTCCATTTTTTAAACATTGATATTATACATTTTAGTAACCCAATAGTCAATAAACTAAAAATAAGTTAAAATAAAAAAAAGTAGGTGCTTATGAAGGAAAAAATATTCAACAGAAAAGGATTAATATTTAAATCATTAATAGGGTTAATGATTATCATTATCCTTTTTAATCCTCAATGGATTCCATTTTTAAATGATGAAGTTGTTAAAGATATACAAATAGCTTTAAAAAAGAATTTCTCAATCTTAAGAGGCAGTGATCAATCACTTAGCGCCGCACTTCCAATGGCTTTCTCATTATTGTCAATGGTTATTGGAGTGATGATTGCGACATGGTTTGTTAAATACCTGATCAGTAAGATTAAAGTTAAAGATAAACATAGTCTAACTATCGTTGTATTAATTGATAGTTTTGTTCGTTATGTATCAGTTATTATTATCGGAGTATGGGGCTTAACCATTTTAGGTGTTAACATCATAGGAATATTTGCGAGTTTAGGAATCATGGGGCTAGTAATTGGTTTTGGAGCTCAAAGTTTAATCCAGGATATTATTACAGGTATCTTTATTATTTTAGAGGGTCAATATGTAATTGATGATATTATTGAGATTGATAATTTTAGAGGAGTTGTTAAAAAAATTGGAGTCAGAACTACAACTTTTGAGGACGCTTCTGGAAATTTAAAGATTATAAATAATTCAGATATTCGCAACTTAATAAATCGTTCAAAAGACGAATCTTTAGTTTATTGTGCAGTAGGGGTTAGTTATGAAGATGATTTCTTAGTTATTGAAAAGAAAATCCAAGAGAAGGTATTACCTTATATTATTAAGGAGGGACTTGTTTATGGTATTAAGAATATTGAATACCAAGGAGTGGACTCATTAGGCGATAGTTCAATCAATTTGAAGTTTACAGGCTTTGTCAAAGAGTCAAATTACTTTGTTGGTTATCGTCAACTAAATCGTTTAATTTTAATAGCTTTCAGTGAAAATAAGATCTCAATTCCATATCCACAATTAGATGTCCACAGTAAAGATTAGTATGAATAAACAGTAATAATAACTACAAGCTGGCTTAATGATTTTAGCGCTGAATGATGCGTTAATGGGATTAAGTAGAACTTTAATCGAGCTAACCTTTGCCTTGGAAAATAATTTACCAGTAGTGTTTATTGGTTTTATTTCTTCATTATGACGATCTCGAGTGAGCATCTTTCTGGAAACTTAATGATAAAGGTAATGTTTTGAAGTCAGTAGTGTAGATATGATAATGTATTTAGTGACGCTTAGTTATAGTTAGCAACAGCTATCTTTTTGTTTTTAGGTTAATATTAATAATGGTTATTATCATTATTTTATTATTACCTATAATATATCTTTAGTTTTAAATCTTGATTTTAAAAGTCGGTTCAAAGAAATTACCGCAACTAGTTTAGGTGTTGTGGATTTAACTCTTGTGATTGGTTATTGTTAAGGTGTAAAAATATAGCTATTTACTATTAATTGATTTGGTTTTTAAAAAATAATTAAAATACTATCTATTTTAAGGAAAAAAGATTACACTATGCTTAACAAAGGAGATAATCATTATGAGCTATGTATGCAAAGTATGTGGATACGTCTATGATGGGAGTGTGCCGTTTGAGTCATTACCAGATGATTGGGTTTGTCCATTGTGCGGTGTAGGGAAAGAAGATTTTATTAAGGAGTAAAAATAGGGGATAACTTTTAAGAGTTATCCTTTTGTATCTTATTTAAAAAATGTTAAAATATTAACGGAAAGTGGTGATGATTTATAATGAAGAAAGATATATTGATGGTTGTCGATATGATTAATGGTTTTACTAATACTGGGGCAATGCACGATAAAAATATTGAGAGTATTATTCCTAATTGTGTAAAGTATATTGAGTATTTTTTAGAAAAAGGAATGGAAGTTATAGCCTTTAGAGATTATCATCAGATATATGATAAAGAATTTGAATTGTTTCCGACCCATTGTTTGGCTGGTAGTTTTGAGTCTGAATTAGTTGAGGAAATAAAGATTTTTCAGGACCAATTAAAAATAGTTAAAAAAAACACATTTAATGGTTTTGTAGCGGAAGAGTTTCAGGAAATTATTTCAAAGTTAAATGATTATCGAAATATTGTTGTGACCGGATGTTGTACCGACATTTGTGTAATTGAGTTAGTTAAATCATTAATGGAACATAAGAAGGTTAATAATCTTGAGTACCAAGTGATTGTTGTTTCTAGTGCTTGTGATACTTATGATGCGATTAATCATAATCGAAAGATTTATCACAGCAATGCCTTGCAGCTAATGAACAGTATGGGGGCGGTGATTGTAGAGGAATATCATGAATAAAATAATGTTGATGGATTTATATGAATTGACAATGGCTTACACTTATTTTAAAGAGGGCAAACATAATGATGTTGCCTATTTTGATATGTTTATTCGTCGCACTCCTGATAAGAATGGGTATGTTGTTTTTAATGGCTTACATAGTTTTATTGAAGAGTTGAAGGATTTTAAATTTGCTGAAGAGGACTTATGTTACTTAAAGAGTTTAAAATTATTTGATGAAGAGTTCATTTCTTATTTAAGAGAGTTAGAGTTGGATATTGATGTTTATAGTTTAAAAGAGGGCACTATAGCTTTCCCTAATCAACCATTTGTGACAGTGAGTGGTAGTTTAATTTGTTGCCAGATTATTGAGACTTTATTGTTGGTGAGTATTAATTATGCGACTTTGGTTACTACCAAGGCTAGTCGTATTGTTTATAGTGCTCGTGATAAAGGAATTTTAGAGTTTGGTGCAAGAAGGGCTCAGGGCATTGACGCCTCTGTTGAGGGTGCTCGTGGTGCTGTGATTGCTGGTTGTGTTGGAACTTCTAATACTTTAGCTGGTTTAAAGTATGGATTACCTGTTTCTGGTACAATGGCTCATAGTTATATTCAAACATATAGTGATGAGTACTTAGCTTTTATGGATTATGCGAAAACACAACCTAATAATTGTGTATTTTTAATTGATACTTACGACACTATTAATAGTGGACTTGTTAATGCGATAAGGGTCGCAAAAGAATATTTAATCCCTAATGGTTATAACTTAAAAGGAGTAAGACTAGATAGTGGTGATTTAGCTTATCTTTCAAAAAAAGTTCGTAGTAAATTAGATGCTGAAGGATTGTATGATACTAAAATTATTGTCTCTAATTCTTTAGATGAATATTTGATTGAAGACCTACTTGCACAAAATGCGCCTATTGATCTTTTTGGAGTAGGAGAGAATTTAATTACCTCTGCTAGTTGTCCAGTTATTGGTGGAGTCTATAAAGTTGTTGCTGCAGAAAACTGTGGTATAATAGAGCCGAAAATTAAGATTAGTGAGAACAATGAGAAAATTACTAATCCTGGTTATAAAAAAGTATATCGTTTTTACGACAAAGATAATGGCAAGGCTTTAGCAGATTTGGTCGCTTTAGCGGATGAGGTAATTAATCCTGATGAATATGAATTGTTTGACCCAGTTAGTCCTTGGAAGAAAAAGATCATTAACAATTATGTAGTCAGAGAACTTCAAGTTAAAATCTTTGAAAAAGGAAAACTTATCTACAAAGTACCAACTACTGAAGAGGTGAGAAACTACCATTTAGAAGAGTTAGAGAGTATTTGGGAAGAAGTCAGAAGACTTAGAAATCCACATAAATACTATGTAGACTTATCACTAAAATTGTTTAATTTAAAAAATCAATTAATTGAAGCTAATCATAAAAAATAGGAGGTTATTATGTCAGAAATAACAAAAATAGTTGAGGATACAGGACTTACATATTATCAGCAATTATTAGCCCTTGCGAAAGTGGCAGAAAATAGTGACACAACAATTGTCAACAGCAATAAATTTGTAAAAGCTAAAGAGGAAAAGAGATTGTGTGATTTAAATGAAGGAGCGCTCCCTTATCGTCCACGTTACATTATTCCTAATTATCAAATCTTAATGGATAAGGGTTCTAAATTTTTACAGTTAGCTCCACCTAAAGATATTTGGGAAGCTACATCTGCTTTGATGATCATGTATCATCATGTTCCATCTATTACTTCTTTCCCTGTTTACTTAGGAAACTTAGATACATTACTTGAGAGATTTGATGTTGATGAGAAAGAAACTAGAAAAGCTTTAACTTTATTCTTAAATCATATCGACAAAACTTTAACTGATTCATTCGTCCATGCGAATATTGGTCCAAAAGATACGCGCATTGGTCGTATCATTCTGGAACTAACAGAAGAAATGCAGTTGGCTATTCCGAATATTACTTTAAAGTATGATCAAGATCTTACTAGTGATGAGTTTGCGAAGTTAGCTGCTGACTGCATGTTAAGGACTGCAAAGCCAAGTTTTGCCAACTACAAGATGTATACACATGATCATGGAGATTTTGCGATCGCTTCTTGTTACAATGGGTTTAGAATTGGTGGAGGAGGTTACACTCTTCCAAGGATGCGTTTATCTAATCAAACATCAGATGCGACTAGTGTTGAAGATTTTATGGATCGTGTTCTGCCTTATTATGTTAACTTACAGTTAGAATACATGGATAAGCGTATTGTGTATATGGTAGAAAAATCAGCTTTCTTTAAGAGTAATTTCTTAGTTACTGAAGGATTCTTAAACCAAAAAGATTTTATTGGAATGTTTGGCCTAGTTGGTTTAGCTGAGTGTTGCAACAATTTATTGGGTATTACTGATAAAGCTCAAGGTTTCGGCCATAATAAATCAGCTGATGATTTAGGTGTTAAAATAATTGAGAGAATTGAAGAGTTAGTAGCAAAACACAAAGCTCCTTATAGTGAGAATAATGATGACCGTTATTACCTGCATGCGCAAGTAGGTTTAGATACTGATGGAACCGATTCAGCTCCTGGTTGTCGTATCCCTATTGGTTTTGAACCTGACTTTGTCAACCAATTAAAACAATCGGCTAAATATCATAAGTATTTTACAACAGGTATTGGAGATGTCTTTAAGTTTGACGATACTTGGTTTAATAATTTAGATGCTTTACTTGATGTAATCAAGGGTGCCTTTAATAATGGTATTAGATATCTTTCTGGATATAATGCAGATTGCGATGTAATCAGAGTTACAGGCTATCTAGTTAAGAAGAGTGAAGTTGCGAAATTAGATGCTGGAGAAGCTGTCCTAAATCAAGTAACAACTTTTGGTAGGGGTGCACGTGATGGAGCTAAATCTTTTGATCGTACGGTAAATCATGGAAGCTCTAGTAAATAAAATAATTGAATTTTCAAATGTGGATGGACCGGGCAATCGCCTATCCATCTTTTTTCAAGGATGTCCTTTTAATTGTTTGTACTGTCATAATCCAGAAACAATTAATCGCTGTATTAGTTGTGGAGATTGTTTGAAAGTTTGTCCAACTAATTCTTTAAAAATAATTGATGGCAAAATGACTTATAATAGTTTAACTTGCGTTAATTGCGATAAGTGTATTATTGCATGTGCGCATAATAGTAGTCCAAAAGTAACTAACTATGAAGTTTCACAATTAATCGAAATAATCAAAGATAATAAATTATTTATTCGCGGAATTACTGTAAGTGGTGGAGAATGCATGGAATACCCAGAGTTTCTACTAGAATTATTTAAGGAAGCGAAAAAATTAGGACTATCTTGTTTGATTGATTCTAATGGTGCTTATGACTTTTCTAAGCACCAAGAATTAGTAATGTTGTCAGATGGAGTAATGCTGGATGTTAAGGCTGGAGATTCAAAGTTTCATCAATTATTGACAGGGTGTGATAATCAAACAGTCTTTAATAATCTAAAGTATTTATTAGAAGTTAATCGTCTATTTGAAGTAAGAACAGTTTTGTTACCAAACTTTGACCAAGAGAACCTAATAACCATTAAAAAAGTAGTAAAAGTAATTAATGATCATTGTCAATACAAACTAATTAAATATCGCGGATATGGCGTAAGAGGGATTGGAGTTGAAGAATTTGGCTCTAAAATTTTAGATGAAAAACTGTACAAAAAATATCTTGATTATTGTCGCCAGTTAGGACAAACTAAAATCATTGAAATTTAACACTTACTAAATAAAAAACTATCAAATATTGATAGTTTTTTGAGTTATTTTGTGTCATTAATTTTTACGATAAGAGATAGCAGAAACCGGACAATTAATAAAACAATCTCCACATTCATCACAACGATATTCATCAATTGAATAGATGTTATCCTCTTCTTTTATCGCAAGAAAAGAGCACTTATTTTTACATAAGCCACAAGCAATACAAAGTTCACGGTTAATATTTAGCCCTTTGCGTTTTTCTTTCGCACCACCGTAGGCAAAATATTCTCTTTGGATTTTATTTTCACGACTCACCTTTTCAAAATCATAATCAAAAACATCTCCATAGCCTTCTGTAATGCAGAAGATAACCATCGCATTATATTTTTCATAGTCTTTTATACATAAGTCAAATAGAGAGTTATTTTTCTCTTTAATTTTTTGAATAGATACTTCTTTAACTTTACCAGTCATTCTGATGGCATAACCATTCTCAAATATAGGCAGTCCATTATCATCGTGTTTAACTTGAGTATTAGCATTTAGACCGCAAATAGATAACCAAGTAGTCTTCTTTAGTTGAGAATAAAAATCTTTAGTAAACATAGTCATGAAATAAATGCCTTGATCATCATAGGCTCTTAAGTGGGCAATTCTTGATTCTGGTATTCCGTTTCCATCGACTGTAGTAAATGAAAGACAACCAATATTTTCAAACTTCTCATAAATTTCTTTAATAGTCATCCAATCCCTCCTATCAACTGTTTTGTTTATTTAATTTTACACAATAATTTAAGATATTACGACTATCATTGAAGTGCTACAAAATTTATTAACTGTTTTAGTTACAATTAGAAAAAAAGATTAAATTTTGAATCATGGATAAAAATAATCAAACGTTTTCAAAGAAACTGCAATTAATTGTTTTGTTTATGGTTTTGGGTCGTAATATTGATTGACTAGTATAGTTAAACTTGTTAAAATAACCTTGACAATATGTCACAAACGGAGGGAATTATGAAAAAGATTTTAGGTGTATTACTTGTCGTTCTTATGTCTCTTTCAATGGTTGCTTGTACAAGCGCACCTGCTGGAGATGCAATTTCTATCGGTTTTGTTACTGACGTTGGAGGAATTGATGACAAATCATTCAACCAAACTAGTTGGTCTGGAATCGATAAATATGCTGAAGAAGCTGGCTTAACTGAGGATGATGTTAAATATTTACAATCTACTGTAGATGCTGATTACATTCCTAATTTAACTGAGTTTGCGGAAGCACAAGTTGATTTAATCGTAGCTGCTGGTTTCTTATTTGCGGATGCAATTTCTGAAGTGGTTGCTAACTATCCTGATCAAAAAACATTAATTATCGATGTTGACTGGTTAGAAGGTGAAAATCTTCAACAAGCTGTATTTGCTGAGCATGAAGGCTCTTTCTTAGTAGGTGTTACTGTTGGTTTAGCTGCAAAAGCTGCTGGACAAGATACTGTTGGATTTATTATGGGTATGGAATCTGCAGTTATGGCTAAATTCTATGCTGGATTTGAAGCTGGTGTATTAGCTGTTTATCCAGAATGTGAAATTCTTTATGATAATGCTAATAGCTTTGTTTCTCCAGAAGTAGGAAAAACTTTGGCTGCAAAACAATATAATGCTGGCGCTTATATCGTTTATCATGCTGCTGGTGGTACAGGTAATGGAGTAATCCAAGAAGCTGCTGACCGTCGTGCAAATGGTGAAGATGTTTGGGTATGTGGTGTTGATACTAACCAATACGATCAAGGTATCTATGATGGTACAAACTCTGCAGTATTTACTTCAATGTTAAAAAGAGTAGATGTTGCTGCTTACAATGCTGCTAAAGCTGTTGCTGAAGGCACATTCGAAGGTGGAGTTGTAGTTTATGACCTTAAATCTGATGGTGTAGGTTTACCTGCTGAAAACCCTAACTTCGCTAATGAAGCTTTCGCTGGTGTAGATTTTGATGCTGCTGTTAAAGAGTATACTGATAAAATCATTTCTGGTGAAATCGTTGTTCCTGTTGTAGGACAAAATAATGTTGGTTTAGGCGGTTAATTTTAACTAAATAAAACCTTAAAGTAGACACTTAATGTGTCTACTTTTTTTATTCTTTATATAGTATAATTAACCTAGATTAAGGAGCGAGAATATGACATATGCAATTGAAATGCTTAACATAACTAAAGATTTTCCGGGTATCCGTGCTAATGATGATGTTACTTTGATGGTTAAAGAACAATCGATTCATGCGCTACTAGGAGAAAATGGCGCTGGTAAGTCAACTTTAATGTCTATTCTTTTTGGTTTATATCAACCTACTAAAGGGAAGATTAAAGTAAAAGGAAAAGAGGTTTTGATAAACAATCCAAATATTGCTAATGATTTAGGAATAGGGATGGTTCATCAACATTTTAAATTAGTTGATAGTTTTACAGTCACTGAGAATATTATATTAGGCAATGAACCTAAAACTGCTTTTGGTACCATTGATATCAAGGGTGCAGCTAAGAAGGTTAAAGAAATATCAGAAAGATACGGTTTAAATGTTGACCCTAATGCTAAGATTAGTGATATTAGTGTCGGTATGCAACAAAGAGTTGAAATTTTAAAAATGTTATATCGCAATTCAGATATATTAATTTTTGATGAACCAACAGCAGTATTAACCCCTCAAGAGATTCATGAGTTAATGAAGATCATGAAAAATATGATTAGTGAGGGCAAAACAATTTTACTGATCACTCATAAGTTAAATGAAATTAAGGAAGTAGCTGACTATTGTACAGTTCTTCGAAAAGGTAAGGGTATTGGCACAGTTGAAGTAAAAGATACTAGTGAAAAAGAGATGGCTGAAATGATGGTGGGGCGTCAAATTAACTTCAATATAGAAAAAGCCGATATTACTCCTGGCGAAGTGGTGCTTAAGGTTGATAATTTAAATGTTAAAGATTCTCAAGGATTAATGGCGG
Source organism: uncultured Erysipelotrichaceae bacterium (assembly GCA_964369955.1). Lineage (GTDB taxonomy): Bacteria > Bacillota_I > Bacilli_A > Erysipelotrichales > Erysipelotrichaceae > CAYJFQ01. The sequence goes on from CAYJFQ010000006.1 coordinate 51,252, forward strand.
TTAAGAATTTATCTCTTGAGGTTAGAGCTGGTGAAATCTTAGGGATTGCCGGTATTGATGGTAATGGACAGACTGAACTTGTTTATGCCTTGACTGGGCTAAGACATTGTGAGAGCGGCCATATTCACCTAAATGGAAACAACATTACTAATTATAAAGTTAAAAAACGTTTTGAAGCAGGGATGGCTCACATTCCTGAAGATCGTCATAAACATGGGTTAGTTTTAGATTTTCCACTTGAGTATAATTATATTCTACATTGTTATAATGACCAACCATTTAGTGTATCTAGCATCTTGCAACCAACTGTAATAAGTGATTATGCAGATAAACTAATTGAACAGTTTGATGTCCGTAGTGGTCAGGGCAAGGATTCTATTGTTCGCACAATGTCTGGTGGAAATCAACAGAAAGCAATTATTGCTAGAGAAATTGATCGCTCTGCAGATTTACTAGTTGTTGTTCAACCTACTAGAGGATTAGATGTAGGAGCTATTGAATATATCCATGGTCGCATAGTAGCTGAAAGAGATAAAGGCAAAGCGGTTTTGTTAGTATCTTTAGAATTGGATGAGGTAATGCAGTTATCTGATCGTATTGCAGTTATTCATAATGGGGAAATTACAGGTCTTCTTGATAGTAAAGATGCTAATGAGAATGAGATTGGACTAATGATGTCTGGTTCGTTAAAGAAGGTAGAGGTGTAGATGATGAAGAATAATCGTGCTGTAACTGTATCTTTGATATCTGTTGCCTTAGGTTTATTGTTAGGTTTAGTTGTAGTAATAATTACAGGTCGCAGTCCTGTTGATATGTTATTGGCTATTTTAAAGTCAATGACAGGAATTAATGTTACTGCTAGAGGTGTTAACTATAACATAGTATATGTCTTAAATTGGTTTACTGAGGTTATGCCTCTAATCTTAACTGGTTTATCTGTAGCATTTGCATATCGTACTGGATTGTTTAATATTGGGGCTGATGGACAATATATGATGGGAGCTACTGCAGCTTCTGCTGTTGCTTTATTTGTAGATTTGCCACCCGTTATTCATCCAATAGCTTGTATCTTAGCTGCGATGGTGGCTGGTGCTGCGTGGGGATTCTTCCCAGGTTTCTTAAAGGCTACTCGAAATATACATGAGGTTGTTATTTGTATTATGTTTAACTATATTGGATTACATTTTTCTAACTACTTAGTTAGATATCATATGCCGATTGATGTTAAAACTAACCAAAGAACAATTGCATTTCCTGAGAGCGCTCATGTTGGAAAAGTTGTTGAATCTTTAACTTCACAGTTTAACTGGGGATTCTTAGTTTGTGTGATTGCAGTTTTTGTTGTTTGGTTCATTATTGAGAAAACTTCATTCGGCTATTCTTTGAAAGCTACTGGTTTTAATAAGGATGCTGCTAATTTTGCAGGAATGAAAGTTAAGCGTAATATTGTTTTATCGATGATGATATCTGGTGCTCTTGCAGGAGCCGCTGGAGCAGTTGTTGTCTTAGGTGTTTTCCGTTACGGAAGAATCTATGCGTCATTTGATAACTATGGTTTTAATGGCATACCAGTTGCTTTAGTTGGGGCAGCAAATGCCTTTGGGGTAGCTCTTGCTAGCTTACTATTTGGTTTACTTAAAGCTTGTAGCACTACTTTCCAAACTTATGGAATTCCAAAAGAAATTTCTGATTTAATTCAAGCAAGTATCATCTATTTAGTAGCTATCCAATATGGAATTCTAATAGTGATTGATAAGTTAAAAGTTCGAAAAGAAAAAAAATTAGAAGCAGTAGGAGGTGACAAATAATGGATATTATTATTGAAATGTTTCCGATAGCTTTAGTCTTAGCTACTCCTTTAATTATTGCAGCGCTAGGCGGATTCTTCTCAGAAAGGTCTGGAGTTGTAAATATCGCTTTAGAAGGCACGATGTTAGTTGGAGCATATGTGGCAGCTGGTACATTATATGGATTAAGTAATGCTAATGTTCCAGGGGCTCTTTATATTTCGGTTATTGCAGCTATTGTTTGTGGTATTTTGTTCAGTGCATTGTTAGCTTTTGCAGCTATTCATATGAAAGCTGATCAAACGATTGCTGGCACTGCTTTAAATATCTTATCTGGTGGTTTAGCTATTTATATTTGTGAAATTATTTATGGCAGTAAAAGTACACCGGCTTTCTCGTTTGACGCAACTTTCTCAAGAGTATCAATTCCGATTTTAAAGGATATACCAATTATCGGACCAATGCTATTTACTGATAACTATCCAACAATTTATATTGCGGTAGTTCTAGTCTTTGTGACATGGTTTGTTGCTTATAAAACACCATTTGGATTGAAGTTAAGATCTTGTGGTGAATATCCACAAGCAAGTGCCTCAATGGGTATAAATGTTGTTAAGATGAGATGGATTGGCGTTTTAACCTCAGGTGCATTTGCAGGACTTGCAGGCGCGAGTATTGTATTGACTACTGCAACTTATGCATATGCTGGTTCTATTCATGGTCTAGGGTTCATTTCTATTGCCACTCTAATCTTTGGTGGATATAAGCCTTGGGGTGTATTATTTGCAGGCTTATTCTTTGGATTTACTCAAACTCTTGGATTGTATTCAAGTAGTATTGAGATGTTCGCGACATGGCCTTCTGAATTCTTCACTATGTTTCCATATATTGCGACAGTAATTGCCTTAATATTATTTAGTGGTAGAGCTGTTGCGCCAAAAGCATCTGGTCAAATTTATGATGCAGGCAAACGTTAATATTCAAAAAACCACTATCATTGATAGTGGTTTTCTTAGTTCTAATAGCTTAATTTTACATCTGTTTAATTATATTTTATAATATTAAGACACTAGGAGGAATTATGGCTAGAAAAAGAAAGAGATTAAATCGCAGATTATTTACTTATATCTTTTCTGGAGTAGGAATAACTTTATCACTATACTTCATTATACAAGCAGTAAATGATATCTTGGTAAGTGCAGATCTTAGCGACAAGGTTAAAGTAACTGAAGAAGAGCTGGCTCGTCTACAAAGTCAAAACGAATCTTTAATAAATCAACGTGCAAAACTTGAAGATCCAGAATATATTAAAAACTACGCAAGAGCAGTCCACCTATTAACTAAAGATGGTGAACAAATCTTCCACATTACAAGTAACGACGAATAAATAAAGCTCTATCCATGATAGAGCTTTATTCTTTTAGTAGGTAAGCTTCAACACTATTATCTTGATATGTAATGTAGATAACTTTTGTCGGAACTTCAGAAAGAGTTGTATAAGTTAAAGTATTTACAACTTCTTTCCATTTATCAGTTGGAATTAATTGATTATCTGTTGACTGGGAGTAAGTACGTTTTAATGAATCGCAGTTTTTAAATAGCTGACTGACCTCTAGTCCGACAGTCATTTCTTTAATGTTCGCAAAATCGCTAGTCAAACCAGTCAAACCAATTGATTTTATTGTATTTGTGAATTGTTGGTAGACAGGAACATTGATTCTTTCGCCATTACCATTGGCAAGTTGAATAAAATAAAGAGGCATTGAATTTGTTTGATAGATATCTTGGTAGTCTAAAGCTAGGACATCAATAACAAGATTACTTATTACTTCTTGAGAATGTTCATAAGAATAATTAATATGATGTCTAGTAGTTTTTAAGTTATCTTGAACACTATAAATTAACCAAGCTGCTTGATTTTCGAGTATAGGTTGATAGATAGGGTTATAAATCTTACTAGCAAGAATTTCTTGGTAAAATGAGTAAGGGATCAAAGATTGGTCAAAAGTATATTTTCTCTTATGATTCATAATTTGATTATCATAAATGAAGTTTAAGTGAATAGGAATATCCACCTTGCTTTTTTTCTGATCAATAATCGCTTTATGTAAATCATTGATTGCGAGAATTGCTGAGGAATCAACAATTTCTATAGCGCTAGATAAACTATGAGGATTATTAATTGCAGAATAATTGTTAAAGACATTGTCAAAGAAATTAGAATTAACTTCGATAGTGGTATATTCATTAGCGACTGGTAAATAATATGCATAACCATAACCACCGGTCATCTGTAAAGAAATAACTACTACAAGACAAGCTGATATATAAGCCACAAAGTTCCCAACAGTTTTTTTAAGGTAATTAAATCCACGCTTACTTAAAGCATCAATCGTCAGGTAAGTAACTAATGAAAAACCAATCGCAAAGATATACTTGCCTAATACTCCAAAATTATTAGAAAGCGCAATAACTAAACACCCCATAAAAACTGTAAAAGTCGCAACATATTTTATTAATGGATAAATCATTTTAGAAACAGAAGCCTCAGAACTTTGTTCAGCCCTTTTTGTGTAGAAGAGAATCGAAGCAAAAATTGGTATTAAAATCATTAAAATTAGATAAAACAAATAAACATAAAAACTAACATTAGTTGTCCAAATCGCAAAAATTCCATAAATCGGAGATAACATCACTAACAAGTCTTGATAGTAGTAATTAGGAAAGCCATAAATTGAATTCTCTAAGAATATAACAATTGAGTAATAAATAACCACAGGAATATTAATTAGAATTAAACTAGCTGTATAGCTATCGGTTAAGTTATTACATTTTTGAATCACAAAAGTCACAATATTATAAATAGCAAGAAAAACTAAAACAATGCTTAGGTAAATCAATAAATACTCAACAAAGAAAGAGGAGCCTTTAATTATTAACGAGAATATCCCTAATAAAGTTGAAATAGTTATTGGAACTAAGATAAAAATTAATCCCAACACATATTGTTGTAAAAAAATGGTTTGTCTTTTAACAGGTAGTGAATAATAGAAATCAGCCGACTTCTTATGATTTGTAAAATCAAATAATATAATTGGGAAAACAAAACCAGAAACCAATAAGATAACAGAAATGAAAATAAAGAAGGGATAACTAGATTCGATAGTTAGAAACTCTGAGTTAATCGCTAAAACAATAAGAGGGAAAGTAGAAATACCTAAAGCAAATAAAAATATTAGAGTACTAATATGCTTAGAGAGTTGGAACTTTAAATAATTTGAAAGAGTTTTATTTTTTTTCATTGTGATCCTCACTTTCTTGATAGATATATTTTTCCTCAAGGTTTAATTCTTGTTGATTAAGAATCAATGGATTTAATTTTTTCAGTTGATTTTGGATTGTCGATAGTTTGCCACCTACCAATATTTTAATTATTTGCCCTTCTGTTTTATAACTTAAAATATTTAATTCTTTAAAATCAGCTTCAGAAACTTCAAAGTCGAATGCTAATTGAAACTTATGGGTGTTTTTAAATTTATGGTTAATTAAATCTAACGAGATATTGCCATCATTGATTAAGACAACTTTGTCACATAGATCTTGAAGCTCATTGAGATTATTTGAACAAACGATAATCGTTTGAGTATTGTTTTTAGCATTATCTTTCAGCATCTTTTTTAAATTTAATGAGATGCTAGGATCTAGTCCCTGAAAAGTTTCATCCAGTAAAAGATATTTTGTCTTAATTGAAAGAGCTAAAATCAATGATGCTAATCTTTTCTTTCCTTGTGAAAATTTTCTTAATTCACTATTTTCTTTAATTGGAAAGATGTCTAAAAGACGATGATAGGTTTTATCGTCAAAGTTTGAGTAATAGATTTTATAAAATCTTCGCATTTCTGCTAGGGTACTTAATGGTAGAAAATAAGCTTGTTCACTTACTAAGACAATTTCATTTTTTAAACTATTGTTTTCATAGATTGGTATGCCCCCAACTTTTAGATATCCGCTATCTGAATGGTAGATACCGCTAATCAATCTTAAAAGAGTTGATTTACCAGAACCATCTGACCCTAAGATTCCAAGTATTTCTCCATCGTTGACATTTAAGGTCAAATCGGAAATGATTTTCTTTCCGTGAAATGACTTATTTACTTTTATTAGTTCGATCATTTATATATCCTCATGTATTTATATTATAGGAAATTTGTGGGTAATATGCTATATTATCATATGTAAAGAGGTAGATAATAATGAAAAAAAGACCAGTAGTATTAGTTGTTATGGATGGGATTGGTATTTCTGCAAATAAATTAGGAAATGCAGTTGAGAATGCTTACACTCCAACTTTAGACTATTTATTAGCTAATTGTCCAAATCTTCCAATCAAGGCACACGGTGTAGCTGTTGGATTACCTAGTGATGATGATATGGGTAACTCAGAAGTAGGGCATAACGCATTAGGTTGTGGACAGATTTATTCACAAGGTGCAAAACTTGTAGGAGAATCTATTTCGACTAAAGAGATTTATAATAGTGACACTTGGAAGGCTTTAATTAAAAATGCTAAAAACTCAACTCTTCATTTTATGGGGCTATTATCAGATGGAAATGTCCATTCACACATTAGCCATTTACTTGCGATGTTAGACCAAGCAAAGGCAGAAGAAATCAAAAAAGTAAGAGTTCATATTATGTTAGATGGTAGAGATGTGCCTGAAACTTCAGGACTAATCTATGTAGATATGTTAGAAAGTAAAATCAAAGAATTAAATGATGATAACTTTGATTGTAAAATTGCTAGTGGTGGTGGACGCATGAAAATCACTATGGATCGTTATGAAGCAAACTGGAACATGGTTGAAGAGGGATGGAAACACCATGTATTAGGAGAAGGCAGACAATTTGAGAATGCCACTAAGGCAATTAAGACTTACCGTGAAGAATTGAAAATTGATGATCAAAATCTTCCTGGTTTTGTGATTGTAGAGAATGGTGAACCAGTTGGTAAAATTGTTGACGGTGACAGTGTTATTCTATTTAACTTTAGAGGTGACCGCGCTTTAGAAATTTCAAAAGCATTCGATGATGAAAATTTTGATAAGTTTAATCGTGGCCCCAAATTAGATGTAATGTATGCGGGAATGTTAGAATATGACGGAGACTTAAAAATACCTAGTCGTTACTTAGTAAGTCCACCAAGTATAAAAAACACTTTAACAGAATATTTAGTTAGTCATAATATTAATGAATATGCAATCAGTGAAACTCAAAAATTTGGACATGTAACTTATTTCTGGAATGGCAACAAATCTGAGAAAATTTCAAACGAATTAGAAACATGGGTAGAAATCACTTCTGACTTATGCCCATTCAACCAAAGACCTTGGATGAAAGTTGGAGAAATTACCGACACTCTAGTTGAGGCAATTGAGTCTGAAAAATATGACTTCTTAAGAACTAATTATCCTAACGGAGATATGGTTGGTCATACAGGCGATTACCAAGCGACGATTATTGGAGTTGAAGCAGTTGATTTAGCACTTAAACGTGTTATGCAAGCTGTAGACAAAGTTAATGGCATCTTAGTATTGACTGCAGATCACGGGAATGCTGATGAGATGTATGAAAAAAGCAAAGATCCTAACGCAAAGCCAAAACCAAAGACAGCTCATACATTAAATCCAGTACCATTTATTGTTTATGGTAAAGATGTAGAACTAAATAATGGAGATTTTGGATTGGCAAATGTTGCCTCTAGTGTTGTTAGGTTGCTTGAGCTTCCGGAAAATTCTAATTGGTTACCAAGTATCATTAAATAAACTATAATGAGACAATTTCCTTGTCTCATTTTTTTATGCTATAATTTGAGGGATGAAAAAAGGTAAATTTATAGTATTTGAAGGACCGGATGGCAGTGGTAAATCTACTGTTAGTCAGGCGGTATATGAATATTTAGTTAAAGAAAATGATAGTTTTATTTTAACTAGAGAACCAGGAGGAATAAGAATCTCTGAAGATATTAGGGATATTATTTTATCTCCAACTAATGTTGAGATGGATCCAAGAACTGAGGCTCTACTTTATGCAGCTAGTCGTAGACAACACTTAGTAGAAAAAGTTCTGCCAGCCATCAATAATCAAAAGCATGTTATTTGTGACCGTTTTGTTGATAGTTCACTTGCTTATCAAAGTTATGGTCGCCAATTAAGTTTAGATGATATTATTCAAATTAATGATTTTGCGATTCAAGGATACTATCCAGATTTAACAATCTTTTTAAATATTAGTGCTGAATCAGGACTGAAACGACTTGAGAATCGCAAGACTTTGGATCGTTTAGATAGTGAAGGACTAGACTTTCACAATCGTGTATTCAATGGTTATCAAGAAATCTTGAGCAACACTAGCCGTCAATATATTATTGTCGATGCTAGTAAACCTCTAGATGAAGTTGTTAGAGAGTCAATTAAAATTATTAGAGAATATTTATATGGATAGTCAAACTTTTAAGAAGAACCAACTTATAGCCTATCAAACAATTATCAATAGCATTAAGAATAATCGTTTATCTCATGCATATCTATTTCATGGCCCTAACGGACTGGCACTAGAGACTTATGTTGAATATTTTGCAAAATGTTTGTTGTGTGAAAACAAGGAAGATGGATTAGCTTGTGGAGTTTGTAGTAATTGTCAGAGAGTAGACAATGGATTATATGCTGATATCATCACAATGTCAAAAGGCGATAAATCAATTGGCAAAGCTGATATTATTGAAATGATTAGTAGATTTAATAAAACAGCACTAGAAAAAACAGGCTTAAAATTTTATTTTATCTATCAGATAGAGCACGCGACTGTTGAGGCTTTAAATAGTTTATTAAAATTCTTAGAAGAACCAGGTAATGATAATACTTATGCGATATTAACTACTAATCAAATTGACAAGGTATTACCAACTATTGTCTCTAGATGTTTAGCGGTTCCTTTTAGGAATCATAGTTTGAGTGAAATCAATGAACTATTAGCAGACAAGATGTATGATAAGGTTAAGTTACATTTATTAAGTGGATGTTATAAAGATCCTACTTACATTAGCGAATTGATTGATGACTCTATTTTTGAAAGAGCTTATTCATTATTTAAACAAGGGTTAAGAAATATTCGACTTGATTATCAGTTAGCTTATTTAGAGATGTTTAGTCAAGGATTAATAGATAAGAAAGAAGACAAACAGTTTTTAACTATATGGCTAGATTTAAATATTCAATTTCTTAAAGACTTAGAAGGTAGTAAAAACAATGATTTAGATTGGTACTTTGAAGAAGTAAACAATTACCAAGGTTTTTATAAAAATAATTATCAAGCACTACAAATATTACTAGCAATTAAAGATCGAATAATTAGTTCAGCTAACATTCCAATGGTAGTTGATAGTTTATTCTACCAATTAAAGGGGGCAATAAAATGAGTGATTATAAGTTTATAATTCAGGTTAGATTTAAAAGCACAAAGAAATCATATTCATTTGGAACAAATGTTGAAATATGGACAGAAGGAGACTACGCCGTAGTTGAAAGTCTTCATGGTTTAGAATTAGCGCGTGTAGTGACAATGGCTAGACCTATTGGGGAAGTGGAAGTGAATGATGATTTAAAGGGTATAGTGCGTAAAGCGAGTCCTAAAGATGTAGATACAGACCTAGAGAATATTAAACACTCTAAAGAGGCGTGGACTGTTTGTCAAAAGATTATTAAAAAATTGAATTTAAATATGAATTTAATTGACGCAAGTTACAATTTAGATCGCTCTAAAATTTTGTTTGTTTATGTCTCAGAAGAACGTGTGGACTTTAGAGAACTACTTAAAGAATTATCTAGTGCTTTAAGATGTCGCATTGAATTAAGACAAGTAGGACCACGTGATAAAGCTAAGATGGTAGGAGGTCTAGGTACTTGTGGTAATGAAACTTGTTGTTCAAGGTTTATGAAAGACTTTGATGTTATTTCAATCAACATGGCTAAAAACCAATTACTTGCGTTAAATATACAAAAATTATCGGGACAGTGCGGAAAGTTAATGTGTTGTTTAAAAAATGAGGATGATATTTATTCGGAATTAAGAAAGGGACTCCCTAAACTTAATGCTCAAATTAAATATAAAGATAAGAAATTTAGAATGACAGGGCTAAACCTTTTAACCAATCAAGTAAAACTTGATAGTAGAGATGAGATCATCATGATTACAGTCGACGACTTAAGAGAAATTCTAAAAGAATATAGCGATGTCAAAGTGGTAGAAAACAATGATCAAGAGACAACAAAGCTTCCAAAATAAGAAAGCTACTTTATTTTTAGTAGCCACACCAATTGGAAATCTAAACGAACTAAATCCTAGAGCTATCCAAACTTTAAAAGATGTAGAAGTGATAGCGGCCGAGGATACTCGCAATACAATTAAGCTATTACGACATTTTGAGATACCAACAAAACTAATTGCACATCACCAACATAATGAAAAAGATTCAACTAATGGTCTTCTAAAATATCTAGAAGAAGATAAAGATGTTGCGATAGTCTCAGATGCTGGATATCCATTATTATGTGACCCAGGATATGTAATGGTTCAAGAAGTAATTAAAGAAGGTTATAATGTCGTAGTTATTAGTGGAAGCAATGCTTTATTAAATGGATTAGTCGCAAGTGGCATTGTTCCTTCACCATTTTATTTCCATGGCTTTTTAAGTCATAGTGATAAAACATGTGAAAATGAATTACTGGATATGGTTGACTACCCAATGACACTAGTTTTTTATGAATCGGTATATCGTGTTACCAGAACATTGGAATTAATGTTAGAAGTTTTTGGAGATCGTCAAATTTGCGTCGCTAGAGAATTAACAAAACTCTATGAAGAGTATATTAGAGGAAGTATCTCAGAAGTGTTAGAATCAATTGGTCAATGCAAAGGAGAATTTGTCCTAATCGTTGAAGGAAAAATAAACATCAAACCCGACATTGATATCAAGGATTTAATGGTCGAAGTTGAAAACTATTTAAGTCAAGGATTAACAACTAATCAAGCTATTAAGAAAGTGGCCAGTGAAAATAATGTTTCTAAAAATAAACTATACCAAATATTTCACCAAGCTTAAAATATGAAAAGAAAATTAAATATCGGAAGACTGTTACTATTTATTGGATGCATTATAGCTTGCCTAGCCATACTAGGTTTTTTAGTTGTTAACATTCATCAATTCATTCTACAATCACAAATTACTATAAAATTCAAAGATGAAATCACAACAGTCGAAGTATTAGACTCAACATTTAAAACATCAGATGCAGTGGAAAGCAGTTCTGGAGCTGTGACTTACCCAACCCTATCAACTGACAAAACAGGCGAGTTCCAAGTAATCTATACAGTTACAGATGAAAATCAAAACACTAAAGAATTTGAACATACTATTAAAGTAATTGATAGTATTCCTCCAACAGTAAATATTAACTCAAGAGTAGTATTCATCCAACAACAAGACTATGACCTATCACTGAATTTAATAGGAGATTCACAAGACCAATACGATGGACTAATAGAGACGGAAATTACCGGGGAAATAAAAGAATTACCAGGAGTTTATGTTGTGTCCTATAGTGCAACAGACTCAAGTGGAAACAAGAGTGTTGAGGAAGTCTACTATCTTTACAACATCACTCCAGAAACAATACTAGAACCTTTTATGATTGATGAGGTAATAGTGGTAAACCATAAAATACCACTTCCAAAAGATTACGATCCAGGAAGAAGTATCGAGGCTGACCAATTAATGAGATCGTTAATTGATGCAGGCAAAGAAGAAGGTTATCATTTTATTGAGAAAGCGAGTTATCGTAGTTATGACACTCAACAACAAATATACGACTTAGAAAAACCAAACTATACAATTCACGAATTTGAAATGTATGTCGCAAAACCTGGATACTCTGAATACCAAACAGGATTAACCTTCAGCATCACAGATGGATCTACAGACTTTTCAAACTCACCAGCTTATCAATGGTTAATTGATAACTGTGCAGAATACGGATTTATCCTTAGATATCCAGAAGGAAAAGAAGATATAACTGGCTTTGCCTACGATCCTACAACCCTTAGATATGTAGGCGCAAAGATAGCTCCAGAAATAATGGAAAGTAATCTCACATTAGAAGAATACTTGAATATCGATTAAATTTTGCCCCCATAGTAAAAGGGATATTACAAGCCCCTCCTAAGGGTTAGTTGTAGGTTCGAGTCCTACTGGGGGTGCCATTTTTTGAAATTTAAGCTAAGTAGAAATAGGTAGTTTTTATTGTATAATTACATATTGATTATTGTGGAGGTCTTTAAAATAAAAAAAAGAATTAGTTCTAGAGGTGTTATAATAGAAAATAATAATGTATATGCTATATTTAGAAGAAAATTAAAAGACGATGGGACAAAAAAGGAATATTATGTTATACCAGGTGGTGGCATCAATGAAAATGAAACATTAGAAGATAATGTAATTAGAGAAATGAAAGAAGAATTATCTGTTGATGTTAAAATTAAAGGATATTTGGGAAAAGATGAAAATAAAGATTCAATAGCCTATTTTTTTAGTTGTGAAATTATAGGTGGCATTCCAAAACTAAGTGGAGAAGAACTTGAACGATGTTCAGAATCTAATTATTATGAAATCAGGAAAATTTCGATAAATGATTTAAATAAAATAGATATATTATCTATAGATATGATTTTAAAAGCCATTGATATTGAATATACAGAAAAAGAAGTTGTAAAAAAATACTTATAAGTATGAGAAATATAAAATGAAAAATTTTATTATAAAATAATAAATTATTCTAAAAAATCAAATAAAACCATATTTTAATAAAAATTTATAACCTGTTTATAATACGTGCCATTTGTTTAATGGCAAATAAAAGATAGCAAACCAAAATTATATAAGAACAAGACTCCAGAAATTTAAACACTTTAAATTTGTGGAGTCTTTATTGTTAAAGGGCAACTACCTCAATATAGATTTTAATAACATACTCTTCAATACTATTAATTGATAACTAATCTAAAATCATATACTCAAAAAAGTATTTGCCAAGTGTTAGTTTATTTTCATTTGCATAGTCAATTATGTTATGATAAGCATCTTCAATTGTAAAGTAACCATCTTGATGATAATAGTTTAAATAATTACCAACTTTTTTATAAGAGTAGAATTGCCTTTGTTTTTGTTTTACTGAAATGGTAATCAAAAAAAGTTATGTTCTCAAAGTCCTCATTCTTAATGATATGACCAACTGCACAAGATAGATTTAAGGCACTATCACTAGAGTTTCTAATATGTTGAGAAAATGTTTTGTAGTAACCGTCATCCTCACTTTTAGTTATGTATAAAATTTCTTTTTCTTCAAAAATTATTTGAAATTTATTATCATAACTGTTGAAGTAAGTTTCAATAGCATTTTCTTTTTCTTTGATTAAGTTAATCGTGCAATTTGTTTTGCTAACTTCATTTTCTAATTTTATTTTGTGTTATTTTAATAAGTTCAAAAAAGTTATCATGGTTTCAGCAATTCATGTAATTCTTTATTGCATTTAAAGTGAGATCTATATTTTTTAAGGATTTTATTAGAAAAAACGATTAGACTTGAAAAGTAGATTAAGCACGAAAACCATTAGCTGATTTTTCTTTAGGAGAAAATGCTCCTTCCTTATCATAGTAAAATAAAGTATGTTTAGAAACTCCTACTAATCTTGCAAATTCACTTGTTGAGATTAAATTCTTAAAAATGTTATTTCCCCTTGCATATAGAGTAACTCTATAATGTATACTACTATTGTACTGAAATAAGGAGTAATAATATGCAATTAATTGAAAAAAATATCACTAAAAAATTAAAGGATTATGATGAAATTGGAGAATTTATGAAAAGAGTTTTCCCAAAAGAAGAACTAATGCCGATGTGGTTAATATGTTTAGTTTCTAAAATGAAGAACTATAACTTTAAAGCCTACTATGATGGCGAAATGTTTGTCGGGTTACTGTTCACTATTAATTCTAAAGATTCACTATTTGTTTTCTATATCGCAGTTAATGATGAAGTTCAATCAAAAGGATATGGCACTAAGCTATTAGCAGAACTATTTAGACAATATCCAGATAAACCAATATCACTATTCATCGAGACAATGGATGATACACAAGCAACTAACTATCAACAAAGAGTAAAAAGACTTACTTTTTATAAACGTAATGGATTTTATCATACAGGAATAAAAGCAGGAACTAAAACACCGTTTATCGATATTCTTTCTACGAATGAAAACTTCAGTGTTAAAGAAGCTAAGAAATTACTTAGAATGATGCCAATGAAGATATTTACTTCAGAACTAAACAATCAGTAACTTTATTTTTGTTAAATATTGTAACTAAGTGTAATATAAGTAATAATTAAAGATAGATTTATACAAACGGAGGAGTATAGTATGCCCTTAATAATAGTAAGAAATGATATTACAAAAATGGAAGTGGATGCAATTGTCAATGCCGCTAACAATTCTTTATTAGGCGGTGGTGGAGTTAATGGTGCAATCCATGCGGCTGCCGGACCTAGATTATTAACTGAGTGTAGAACTTTAGGTGGATGCGAAACGGGTCAAGCAAAAATTACTAAAGCTTATAACTTAAAATCTAAATATGTTATTCATACCGTAGGACCAGTTTGGAATAGAGGTAATAAAGAAGAAGAAAAGTTATTGGCTGATAGTTATAAAAACTCATTGCAATTAGCTATTGATAATAACTTAGAAAGCGTTGCCTTCCCATTAATTTCTACTGGAGCTTTTAAGCTACCAATAGATAATGCTATAAATATCGCGACAACTGTCATTAGAAATTTCTTAATAGAACATGAGATGACAATTTATTTAGTTGTATATGATAGAAAATCTTTAATAATTTCCCAAGATTTATTTGAAGATGTATCACAATATATCGATGATAATTATGTTGACCAACACACAAGTCCAAGCAGAATTACTTTATTGAATAGTGAACATAGAAATTCTTACAGCATACCCCCAATCAGAAAAAAACCTGATAGCTCAATAACTGAACGGAACTTAGAAAATATGCTTCTAGATATTGAAGATACATTCTCAGAAAGGTTATTAAAGTTAATTGATATAAAAGGCTATACTGATGTAGAAACCTATAAGAAGGCAAATATAGATCGAAGATTATTCTCAAAAATAAAAGGAAGTAAAAACTATCGACCTAAAAAACAAACAGTCATTGCTTTTTGTTTGGCTCTAGAATTAAACATTGACGAAACTAAAGATTTCTTATTAACTGCTGGTTATGCTCTTTCGAATAGTAGTCAGTTTGATTTAATAATTCGATACCATATTGATAATGAGATTTATGATGTCTATGAGGTAAATCAATCTCTATTCCACTTTAATCAAAATCTATTAGGGGTAGAATAATAAAAACAAAGATAACTATCAATAGTTATCTTTTAAATTATTCATTTAAATTTATTACTAGTTAGATAAATTACTATGCTTGTTTATTGAATAGAAACAAAAGATAGTGCATAATTATAAGGTTAAATTATGGGAGATAAATTATGGACAATACTAAACAAAAAACTGATAAAGATGTGATTAAAAGATTTATTTCATACTATAAACCACATAAAAAACTATTCTTTCTTGATATGGCTTGTTCATTGGGGTCAGCTATACTAACTTTAATTTTCCCATTAATCACAAAAAGAATCTTAGATGTTGTAATCCCTAATGGTAATCACAATGAACTGATATTTTTAGGAACTTTACTAGTAGCTATTTATGTTATGATCTCTTTATTTTCATATTTTATAAATTATTGGGGACATATTGTCGGGGTCAGAATTGAAGCAGATATTCGTGAAGATTTGTTTTCTCATCTTCAAAAACTATCATTCAAGTATTACGACTCAAACAGAACAGGTCAAATTATGTCTAAGATTCTAAATGACTTGTTTGATATTACAGAACTTGCGCATCATGGTCCAGAAGATGTCTTTATTTCTATTGTAATGTTTTTAGGATCTTCAATTATCCTATTTAATATTGAATGGCGATTAACTTTATGTATATTAATTATGTTGCCAATTATTACATGGTTTGGAGCTACTAGAAGAAGAAAAATGAAAAGGGCTTTTGCAGATGTAAGAGTAAAAATAGCGGATGTAAATGCATTAGTAGAAAATAGCATTAGTGGTATTCGTGTAGTCCAGTCATTTACTAACGAAGAACATGAAATAGAAAAGTTCCACCAAGGTAATGAACTATTCAAAAGTTCGAAGAAGATATCGTATAATGCGATGTCTAACTTTGTTTCGGGAATGAGTTTTTTAACTAATTCTTGCAATGTTGTAGTTCTAATGGTTGGTGGTTTTAGTGTAATTAATGGTAGTATGGACATTTCTGATTTAGTAGTGTTCCTATTATATGTAAACATTATTCTACAACCGATTCAAAAACTAACTAACTTCACTCAACAATTTGAGCAGGGAATGAGCGGTTTTAGAAGATTCTTAGAAATTATGGATACTGATGTGGAAATTAAAGATAAGCCCAATGCAACTAAACTTACTAATGTAAAGGGAGATATCCAATTCCATAACGTTACTTTTAAATATAATGATGAAGAAGATGTTTTAAATAATATTTCTTTAAAAATAGAAGGAGGAAAGACTGTTGCGTTAGTAGGTCCTTCTGGCGGAGGAAAAACTACCCTATGTCAATTAATCCCTAGATTCTATGACTGTTTAGAAGGATATATTACTTTAGACGGAATCGATATTAGAGATTATAAATTAAATAGTCTAAGAGATAAAATTGGAATAGTTCAACAAGACATTTTCTTATTTGCGGGAACTATCAAAGAAAATATAAAGTACGGAAATACTAACGCAAGTGACCAAGAAGTCATGCAAGCGGCTAAAAGAGCTAAAGTTCATGATTTTGTTATGAGCTGCCCTAATGGATATGAAACAAATGTTGGAGAAAAGGGAGTGAGATTATCAGGTGGTCAAAAACAAAGAATCAGTATCGCAAGAGCCTTCTTAAAAAACCCTCCAATAATGATTTTAGATGAAGCAACCTCAGCCCTAGACAATCAAACTGAGCAAAAGATTCAGCAATCACTAAATGAGCTATCTGTAGGCAGAACAACACTTGTAATAGCTCATCGCTTATCAACAATAAAAAACGCTGATGAAATAATTGTCATCACTGAACAGGGGGTAGTAGAACATGGTAACCATCAAGAGTTATATGATAATAATGGTTTATACACTAAGTTATATGATGCACAGTTCAAAACCCACGAAGATGAAGAATTTTAAAAAAGAAGCAACCATTAAGCTTCTTTTCTTTTTAGTTATCTTTACGAATTATTAAAAGCAAGATACAACCAACAAACCAAAAGATACTTGCATCAAGGTGGAGAATTTATTATAGGCGATTTTAAATTATTTGTTTTAAGCTTTTGATATTTTTTTCCACATGTAAATAGCAATTACAAAAGCGAAGAATGCGGAAGTTGTTTGCGCTAAGAACATGCCATTAACACCTATTGAAAAAGCAAGGGCAACAAAGCATATTAGTGGTAGAACAATAGAATCCAAAAGCATAAGTGTCATAGCTTCTTTAGGCTTCTCAAACGCACTTAGAAATGTACCTACTAAAATATTAAACCAATTAAATAAATAGGAAAATGCATAAATTGTTAAACCTGTGGTTGCGATATCAATCATTTTTACATCACTTTCATTTGTAAACATAGACACTAAAAAATCTGGAAAGAGAAGCATAATAGCAAGTGCTAATACTGGAATAGATGCTGATAGGATACATACCTTTTTAAAAGTTTCATTCACTTGTTTATGATTTTTAGCGCCGACATTAAAGCTTATAACAGGTTGTATAGAGCTAATAACACCCATAATTACAGGTATTAATAGCATTTCAATATATGAAATAACTGACATAGCCGCAACTCCACTTCCCCCTGCGATGGTAAGCATAAGTCCGTTTGTTACGACTGCCATAAGCGAACCGGCAATGCTTTGAAAAAATTCAGGAAAACCATTTGCAATAACCATTTTTAAGTCACTTATAGAAATTTTGGGTTTAGTAAATTTAAGTTCAAGCTTATTTCTGATAAATGGTAGCATTAATAAAATAGAACCAAACACCATTCCGATAGTTGTCGCAAGTGAAGCATAAGAAATGCCAAGACCCAAATGCACAATAAAATAATAGTCTAAAGCGATATTAACAAACGCTGTCCATACATTTACCCATGTACTTCTTGTTACTTTGCCACATATCAGCAAGAAATTGTCAAATGCGAATAGTGGATCAATTAGCGGAATGGCAGGAATCATTACCTTAACATAGTCATATGCAAGGGAAGCGAGCTCGCAGACTTTGATTAACGCAAAAATTATATCCTTTGCAACAAAAGATGATACAATTGCAAAATTATTCCAAGAATAAAAATCATAAGCGTACTAGCAGAAAAAACTCGAGAGGCTTGTTTTTGTTTTCCTTCGCCAAATAAAACACCGATACGAATACCAGCGCCACTGGCAAGCATTCCCATAATTCCAAATATTGTCATCATAATTGGCATAACAAGATTAACTGCTGCGAGTGCAGAGCTGCCTATAAAGTTACCCATAAAAATGCCATCAATCACCATATTAATTGAACCAACTATCATTGATATAACACTGGGTATGGCAAGCTTTCTAATTAGTTTTTCAATCGCATTGTACCGTAATCATCATTTGTCATTTTAGTTTCCGTCTCCATTTATTAGTATATTTCATCTTGCAATATAAACTCTTTATACTATAATAAGAGTATACACTATAGAGTTACTTTATATGCAAGGGGGTTTTTAAAATTTTTGAAAAATATATTTCAACTAGTGAGTTTGCTAAGATGGTAGGTGTTTCAAAGCACACTTTATTTTATTATGACAAAGAGGGCGTTTTTTGCCCGGAAAAGAAGGATGACAATGGATTTCGTGGTTATTCAATTTTCCAAATTGAATCATTCTTAGTGATTAAATCATTAAAAGACATGGGCATTCCACTATCTACTATAAAAAAATATCTTGAAACTCGCTCTCCTGAAAATTGCTTAGAGCTTTTATCAGAACACAAATTTCTGTTAAAAGAGGAAATTAAAAAATTAAACCAAACTATAAAACTTATAGACGAAAAAGAAAATACAATCAAGGAATACTTTGAACAAGACTGTAGTCATCCGCAAATTGTTTTTGAAGAAAGTGAATCTTTATTCATTACCAAAAGCGATCCAACTGACTATTACACCAATTTCACAAATCATATTAAAAACGCAATGGATTCTGCTTTAAACTTACCTTGTGCAGTTGGACACATTATTAAAAATGAAGACTTTGAAACAAAAGAATACTTTGATTATTACTTTAGTAAAACAAATAAAAAAAAGGCTTCTACAATGGTCAAACCTTCTGGAAATTATCTAATCTATTATCATAAAAATGGCTATTTTACAATTGATGAAGCTTATGGAAAAGTAGTAGAATATGCACAAAGCAATAACATTGAACTAGGTGAATATTTTTATGAGTATATGGTCTTAGATGAGTTATCAGTAAATGGAATAGAGAATTATGTTGTTAAGATAGCAATTGCCGTTATTATCTAAAGGTAAACCCACAACGCATCTATCGCAATTTGCTGCAGGCTCTTATCATGACTATAGACCTATCACATCCCGGTTAATACTTGCATAAAGATGATTTTAGTTTAAGGGGTTCAGAGTCTCTCGATCAATAATCAATATTTAAGAGAGGTGCTAATAAAATTGTAATAATAATTCTTAAGTCAGTTTTCACTTTATTTAATCTTTTCTTGAATTACAGTATCCTAGTAAATAAATAACCTAGTATTTATTACAACATTAAAATAAAGAAATTGCATGTTAAAATTAATGTATAAGGGGATTTAATTATGGATATATCACAGTATTTCACTCGTCCCGAGCTAGTGGAAGGGACAGCTTTTTCTTTATATGGGCCATTACATTTGATGTGGATCGCGATAGCAATAATTTTTTTAACTGCAATGTGCCTATGGTATCGTAAAAAAGATGAAGTGACCAGAAAGCGCATTTTTAAAATAGTTGCCTATGTTATTGCGATTCAAGAAGTGTGCAAACTTATTTTCATTATAATTGTAGGAAGTCCTATTCTTGAACATTTGCCTCTACACTTATGTGGAGTTTCAATTATGTTTATTCTTTATGCCGCGAATCACCCATCACCATTCAATTATGAGTTATTGTATTCGATAAGCTTACCTGGGGCATTAATGGCATTATTATTTTGTGATTGGACAAATTTACCGGCATTTCATGTAATGAATATTCATAGCTTCACAATTCATATTGAACTTATGTTACCAGGATTATTGTTAATTTCCTCAAGAGAGTCGGTGCCAAACTATAAACAGTTACCAAAAGTTTTAGGATTAGTTGGAATAATCGCGATACCAATTTATTTTATAAATAAGCTAACTGGCTCAAATTTTTTCTTTATTAATTATCCATCACCAGGATCTCCACTTGTGATTATGGAAAAGTTTCTTGGTAATCCAGGATATATTCTAGGTATTATAATTCTATTGATGATAATTTGGGTGTTTATGTATTCGCCTTTTATCTTACTGAATGGAAAGAGTAAATAAGCACACCCTAGTGTGCTTATTATTTTTGTTTTTCTTTGATTAGTTGATATGAAATTTTAGTAAAGGGACAAGCCGCTATGCATATCGCACATCCATAATGAGCAAAACCACTATTGCATTTTTGATTGGAAATACATTCCACATGACCAAATTTATCAATTATCGATTGTTCATAAATCGCTTGATAAGGACAGGATCTTACACAGTTTCCACACTTTTGACAAAACTCATTTCCCCATGAATGATCAAGATCATTTTTTAGAAAATCATTAAGATTTTCAATGCTAGTGTAAACTATGCTAATCCTATTACAAGGGCCGCTCTCTGGAGTTATTAACAACCCATGCTTCCCTATAAAACCAAGATTTGCTTTAAGACCAGCCTTAGTATAATCAACATTACCACCAAGGCTGTGATTTGGAATGGCCGCAAAACCCATGTTTCTTAATAATTCAGTTGTTTCTAGACAAGCAACCCCCGTATCGCCATAAACTTCCATGACTTCTAACATACAATCCATATTAGGTAATTGATTAACTACAAATGTATGGTTATCCATATGCTTTGATAATACGATGACATTGTGATATGGAATTTTATTTCCTTTGTAGATTTCAAGTTCATTAAACTGAGCAATGCCCCAACTGTCTATTTTTAATGTATCTCTAATAAATGAATCGAGTTTCTCAAACTCTATCTTGGTAATTTCAGTCTTGTGGGTTGTGTTTAAATCGTGAGCTTTAATAGCATCAGCAGATTTAAAAAGTGATATCATAGTATGCTGAATTCTGTTTTTATTTCTTATCAATTTTAAGATATCTTTAGCTTTGAATTTTCTCTTAGGGAAATAACCTTTCTTCTTAGCGTTATCATCAGCAACTATAGTAGATATTTTATTAATTTCCTTTTCTTGAGGTATTGTTAAAAATTCCATAAATTACTCCTTACTTAAATTAATCTTACAACATAGATAAAATAAAAAAC
Organism: uncultured Erysipelotrichaceae bacterium; assembly: GCA_964369955.1. Classification (GTDB taxonomy): domain Bacteria; phylum Bacillota_I; class Bacilli_A; order Erysipelotrichales; family Erysipelotrichaceae; genus CAYJFQ01. The sequence goes on from CAYJFQ010000006.1 coordinate 72,865, forward strand.
ATATTTACAAGAAATATGTTTAGTTAATTTTTTGAAATTCAACACTATAACCATTAGGGTCAACTACAAACATTGAATAAACTTTAAACTTATTATGTTGTTGTGGAGGTTGAGATATCTGAATGTTACTCGCTTTCAATAAAGAGTACATCTTGTCTACTTCTTTGTTTGAAATTAGATTAAATGAGATACAAGTCTTAGTAGCCAAGTCTGCATTATCATAATCCACAAAACCTAAATAACCATAACCGGTGTCAAAGATAATGACATCTTTTTCTTTAAGGTGAATAGCTAGTCCGATAAGTTTATTGTAGAATAGTTCAGTCTCTAAGATAGAAGTAGTAGGATAGAAATTAATCAATGATTCAATTTTAATTTTCATTTTTAAGACTTCCACTAACTGACTTAAATTTAATTTCTACTGTTGCTTGATCATTAGTCTCATCAGAATTATTATTGATAGAATTAATATCTAAATTATATGCAGGTCCTGTATAATGAATGTCACCTGATACAGTGTTTGCGTCAATTTCAGTGTTTTCAAAAGCATTGATAATTAAATTTCCACTAACTGAATTAAACTTAATTTTCTTAGTTTTATTTTCTAGTTCAATATCACCAGATACAGTATTGAAATCAGTTGAATTTGTATCAACAGCAACATGAATATCTGAAGAAACATTATTAATAGTTAGATCATAAAGTAGATTAGAAGGTATCTTAACAACAACATTGCCCTCTTTAGAATAGCTACCAAAACCAAAATTTACTCCACTATTAGCATCACTTTCAATCAATAAATTATCGCCATCAATCTGATAATATAATTTCACATTGTTATGATGATCATATTCAACAGTTACAATGTCACCATTAGTTGGCAATATTTCAATATCTGCTGCAACGACATAAATAGTGACCTCTTCTAAATCTACACCATCAACTTGCACTTCACCTTCCACCAATTCATAGTCAGAATAATCATTATTATGAAAGAAAGTGAACCCAGGTAAATTATATCTACCCATCACTAAAGAAATAACGATAAATAATAAACAACCTAACAAGAATAATTTTAAAATTAATAACAATCGTTTCATAGCTAACCTCTCACAATCTTAATTAATGTCTCAACCATCGACATTAAGATTCCAACAATTGGAAATAATACCCAGGCATTCCAATTGTTAAATAAAAAACCGGAAACAAAAAACAACAAGACAGTAATAGACCACACTAAATCTTTAATAGCTTTATATTTATCATCCTCTTTTTCTTTAGATTCTTCAAAAGTTATGGTTTTTTCATTAAGTGAAGCCGCATAGATAAAGAGTGCAACACCAATACCGATCAACACAAAGAAGTTCACAATCGCAATTTCTTCGCCGGCAATACTTTCAAGCAATGGAAAAACTCCAACGCCTATCAAGATCATAAATACTCCAATCGAAATTAATATATAAAATAAATTTTTATTTTTTCTTGCGGAAATAAAACTATCTTTTTCTCCATTTTTTGGTAGCTGAGCTAATAATTCATCGATATCACCTATATTAGATATAACCTTACTATAAGCTTGATTTTCACTTAAACCATCCGATAAGTAATCATCCATAGAAGCATTCATATTTGAAAGCAACTCTTCCTTCAATTCAATTGAATCGACAGTTTTAGGAATATCACTAAACAAAACATCAACATAATTTTTTATCTTTTTATTCATTTTCTTTTCCTCCGATAATTAGAATATCTAATATTTCTTTAATATTACTCCAATCTTTCTTATTTTCAGTTAGCACCTCTTTACCTTTATCTAAAAGAGAGTAGTATTTTCTTCTAGCTCCAATATTTTCATCCCCCCAATATGCAACTATTAATTTATCAGTCTCTAATCTTCTAAAGGCAGAGTAAAGAGTAGCTTCCTTAATTTCAAATTGTTGATTGGAAAGAGTTAAAACTTCCTTTATAATTTCATAACCATAGACATCTTTTCGTTCAAGTCTTGCAAGAATAATTGTGTCAATATAGCCGCGAACTATATCGGTTTTATTTAACATATCAACATACTCCCTTCTTTTATGTTATATATCATATAACAGTATACCTCGTCTGTCAAGGTATCAATTATATTTAAACGATTAAACATACTCCCCTAATGCTATTGCATTAAATCCCAAACTAATTTATCAACTTATTAAAAAATGATATACTTATTAAGCAAGGAGATTATAAAATGAAGAATACTATCGCATACTGTGGGATTGATTGTGAATCATGCAAGAACTATAAACAGAATATGAATTGTCAAGGGTGTAAACTGGAAGAAAAACTTATTGATGATTGCCCAACAAAAAAATGTTGTGTTGAGATAAAAATAGACTATTGTAATCAATGTAATACTTTTCCATGTCAAATGATGGATGAATTTTATAAGACAAATCCACAAAGAGAAAAAGCATTAACAACATTACTTAATTTAAAATAGTTGCTATAGTATGCGCCAGTGGTGGAATGGCAGACACGTACGCTTGAGGGGCGTATGAGGAAACTCGTGCAAGTTCAAGTCTTGTTTGGCGCACCAATTTAAAGGCAATCGTGAGATTGTTTTTTATTTATCGCTAAAGCACTTCAAAGAAAAGAAAGTTATTCTTGAAATGATATGCCTATAAAACTAATCAATAAGTAGAGAACACAATAAACAAAGTTTAATTTCATGATATTATAAATATGAAAAATACATTTATTAGTGTGAAAAAATATTGATTTCATTTTTCACAAACAAACAGGTAATCACATTTAATTTTTGGAGAATAACAATATGGAAAAAGAACTTTTATTGAGATCTTAAAGTATCGCTTTGACAATCTTATGTCAAAAGGGTCGATTGCACTCATTGGTATGTTGTTTTTGATAATTAGTATTGTAGTGACAATAGCCTCTCTTATCTCTGTAATGCTAGGTAATGGTGGCATTGTTGAGAATATATGGACAAGCATTATGCATACAATTGATGCAGGTACAATAACTGGCACAAATCCAAATAATCATGGTTTTCTTGCGATAATGTCAATAGTTACCTTGTGCGGTTTATTTGTGACTAGTATCCTTATTGGTATTATTACAACTGGCTTCGAAGAGAAGTTAAATGCTTTAAGAAAAGGTAATTCAAATATAATAGAATACAACCACACACTTATATTAGGATTTAATGAAGATGTCTTCACAATAATTTCAGAACTAGTTGAAGCCAATTCTAATCATAAAAATAACTGCATTGTACTTTTAGCACCTTTTGATAAAGAAAGAATGGAATTAGCTATTTCTGAAAATATTGAGAACTTAAAAACAACAAGAGTAATCTGTCGATCGAGGCAGTTTACTGATAGTTTTACACTTAAAAGATGTTCTATCGAAACATGTCGCTCGGTAATAATTAATGAGAATAGAGACTTTATGACTGTGAAGGCAATACTTGCGATTAATGATCATTATAAAGTTGCTTAGATGAAAATGAGAGGCCACATAGTTGCGACAATCAGCGATGAAAGTAACTATGATGCCGCAATGTTAGCGGAGAAGGTAATGCTGAAATAATATTGGTCAAAGAATCAATTTCTAGAATAATCGCTCAAACATGCAAAAGACCAGGCTTATCTAATGTACTAATTGAACTTTTTAATTATAGTGATAATGAATTATATTTTGAAAAATTTAGGGAGTTAGCAGGAAAAAGTTTTGGTGAAACAATAAATCTATTTGAAAAGGCTGTAGTGTTGGGATACAAAAGAAAAAATGAAATATTTCTAAATCCAATAAAACATGCAATCTTAAAAGAGAATGATGAACTATTAATCCTTGCGGAAGATGATGGAATATCAACACCAAATAGAGTGTTACCAATACTTGATAATGTAGAAAATTTAATCTCGACAACCATAAATAAAAATGACAAAATAAATGTCTTAGTGCTCGGGATAAACGACAAACTCCCAACAATTCTTCAAGAGATGGATAACTATTTAGAAAAAAATTCCAAAGTTTATTGCAAACTATGAGATATCAGACAAAATTAAGAAACAACTTGCTGGTTATAATAATATCAAAACTGAGTTCATAGTTTCAGATACTCGTGATAGAGAACAACTAGATTTATTAACAGATAATAATATCGGACATGTTTTACTATTAAATGATGAAAATCAAGATGAAGAAACCTCTGATGCCTTAACTTTACTAAAGTTAATTAATCTTCGTGATATCGTCAATAGAGCCTCAAAGCATTTTGAAATTACAAGTGAAATGCAAAGAAGCACAAATCAAAAACTAGCAGAAATAGCTCAGGTTAGTGATTTAATAATTGGCTCAAACATTATAAATTTAATCCTCACACAAATTGCAGAAAACCGTTCATTAACAAAAGTTTTTAAAGAACTTTTGCATGTCAATGGTTCAGAAATTAACATGAGAAAAGCTGAAGAATATGTAAAAACTAATGTTGAAATGAACTTCTATGAAATTGGTGAAATTCTTAAAAGAAAAAATGAAATAGCGATAGGATACAAAAAACAATATGGCAATGAATTTAGAATAGTGAATTGTCCAAAGAAATCAGAAAAGATTATTTTTAGTAATGAAGGTTATATAATTTCCCTATCTAAAGACTAAATATAACAATGTAACTTTAAAGAATTATTATCTTCACATACATTATAATAAGATTGGTGAGGTATTAAGATGCTTATTAATTATGCTAATCAATATCTATTAATTATTAATATCATTACTTTAATCGTGTTTGCTATTGATAAAAAGAATGCTGTTTTAAAGCGCACAAGAATTAGAATTACCACTTTATTAGGATTATCTTTAATTGGCGGCTCTTTAGGCGGCTTTATTTCCATGTATCTTTTTAGGCATAAAACAAAAGTAAATTACTTTACAATTGGCTTACCTATTATGATGGTTATTCAGTTAGTTCTTCTACTGTATCTGAATTGTTCAGTTACCTAAAAAATATTGATTAGAAATCATTTCAATAAAAGTAATAATTCCATAGATGAATTTAATCAAATAGAAAAGAATGTCCATTGTTTTAAGATATCTTTGTTATTTAGCAATAAATCCTCAAATCTAGGCAATAAATATTATAGAATTTAAAGCCAATTAATGATAGTATATTATTTCGTGGAGGAAAATATGAAAAAAATAATCGCATTACTAATTTGTTTAGTATTGATGAGTGGATGTAGCACTAGCACTACTGACACGCCAGATACTAATAATGATTCGCAGAATCAAAACAACGAGGAGTCAAATTCTTCAAACGAAAATGAAGTTGCAGCTGATGCTAACTTCGATAATGCAGTTGATGGCACAACAACAAGTGAGACAAAACCTGCAGAACTTGGTGAATGGGTTTTAACAACAAGATATTCTACAGAAGACAAGCGTTACAATCATGTATATGCTAGAATGCTTTCATTCACTACTCAAACTGTAGATTCGAAAAAACTAGATGATGCTATTGCATTACATAATAGTGTAAGTTATGATTTTGCTCAAATTGATCTTGATGAGTATAATTTACCTTCTGATATTGAATGGGTATTATGTGAGTATGAAGTACACTTGCCAGCAGATTTCCCAAGTCCTGATTATGGATTGTCTACAATAGATTTATCTTTAATGGCTGTTAATCCGCAAGGTGGAGGTTTTGACTCTGCCGACGGTACATCAACATACATTGGATTAGGTACAAACTTTGAAGATTTAAGTACACAAGAGGATGAAGAGTATATGCCAGGAAATACTTACAAATTCTATACAATGTTTACTATGATTAAAGGGAATGAAAATTATGTTCTTGAATACTATACTGGTAATGAAGGTATTGAATCTGACGACTTAGTTGGAAACAGCTATAAAGTATTTTTTGCAAATTAATTGTAATAAAATGGAGGCAACAAAAAATGTCTTCATTTTTTATTTTGTTAAAAATATTAATCATTATTAATCGATTTTAGGTAAAATTAAAATGTAATAATTATTAAGAATTTTAAGATACATAAAATAAAATAGCATTAACGATAAATATGTGATTAGAAATTATGTGTTAAGTGCTGAAAGGGGAAAAATTATGAGAGGATATGGAATATATCAAACTGATTATGGTTGTTTTAAAATTGGTTATGATAATAATTATTTAATTTATTTAAAATCTATTGATGTTGATGACGAAGTTTATGATGACCACAAAACTGAGTTCAGTGATCATGTTTACTCAGAGTTGGTTAAATATTTTAATGGTGAGCTAAAAGAGTTTAATTTACCAATTAAACTTGAAGGAACAGCTTTTCAAAAGAATGTTTGGAATAAATTAATGGAAATACCTTATGGTCAAACAACAAACTATAAAGAAATTGCTGTTAAAATTGAAAACCAAAAAGCAGTAAGAGCAGTGGGTACAGCTAATGGTAATAATCCTATTTGGATTGTTATTCCATGTCATAGGGTAATCGCAAGTGATGGAACATTAGCAGGTTATGCAGGCGGCTTAGAAATGAAGAAATTCTTATTAGATTTAGAAAAGAACAACATTTAATTTCTTCTTTTATTTTTAGCCTTAGCTCTTTTGTATATATTTCCTCAAGTGATGTTTTATATGTTATCTGTGACCTTATTTAAAAATGTGAAATAAATAAAGAAACTTTTCGCTGTAGATATTTCCTTAAATACCAAATAATCGCAATAAATAAAAGAAGAAATTTTTTAAGCACTCAATTGAATTCAATGATGTGACTCATAAAAAATATGATATGATAATAAAGTCGGAGAAATGAAGTTTTAGAACTTCTAGTCGCCGGCTCAAATCTTGCCTATCTTGATTTATCTTTAATCTTATATATCGGACATAAATGGCAGAATGAAAAAATGAATGCTAGAAAACTGGCGTTTAAAGTTAAGTGGTTAAAAAAGGGAAGAAAAATATGAAGAAAAAAATATTAAACTTATTACTTGTCTGTGTTTTAATGCTTCAAATCATAAATATACAGACTTTAGATGTTAGTGCCTCCACAGTACACGATATTTCAAATCAAACTGAACTAGAAGCGGCCCTATCGGAAGCAGCTGCAAATAGAGATACTCCTCAGGTATTTGAAATAAATCAAAGCTTTGAAGTAGATAGTCAAATATATATCGATGGCCTCATTACGATGAATCTAAATGATAATACTATCTCCTTTACAGAACCTTACGCTTCATTTAATTTGTCAAACGGAGATAAAACAATTGCGACAATCAGAAATGGTACATTGAAATATACCGGTACTACTGCGAATTCTCAGGCCCTTTTAACAGTGAGTGCTGAAACCTCTTTAACATGTGAAGGATTGGTGGTTGAAGATAATATAACATCAGGTTTTACATATGGGGGCGGAATTAGCGTATCTGGGGGATATCTCACTTTAAGCGATTGCCAAATACGAAATAATAGTATAACCCAAGAGGGTGGTTATTCAGGAGCAGGCATCGCCTTTATGGATGGCAGCTATGGAGTTATTATAAATTCTTATATAAATAATAATATTTCGGCCTCTTCAGGAGGAGGTATACATATAGCTGGTTATTCAGAAGTAAATATATCAGCTACTGTTATAGAAAATAACAGAGCTTCAACCACAGGAAGTTCTAATGGCCTAGGAGGCGGAGGTATTAATGTTGAAGAAAGCTCTGTTTCGCTCTTAGATTCTGAAATAATTTATAATAATTCTGGATACCTAAGCGGAGGCCTTATGGCAAACCTTTCTGAGGTAATACTTGAAAATGTGCTTTTTGGAAGAAATACAGCTCAGGTATATGGAGGCGGCTTAACGGCTATTTCATCATCTTTAGAAATTGATAATTATACAGAAATGTTAACGAATGCTGCAGGATCTGCGGGAGACAATTTGTTTATATATGACTATGCAAAAGAATTCACCTTTAAAACAGACACGCTAGCAAAAGATGTATTATATCCAAACTT
>CAYJFQ010000007.1:0-78275 GCA_964369955.1 uncultured Erysipelotrichaceae bacterium
ACTTGGTGACCCGTACGGGATTCGAACCCGTGAATGACGCCGTGAAAGGGCGCTGTGTTAAGCCGCTTCACCAACGGGCCATTTATAATGGCGCCTGAAACAGGATTTGAACCTGTGACCTACCGGTTAACAGCCGGGAGCTCTACCGCTGAGCTATTCAGGCAAATGCTCTTTCAATTCAAGTGCTTATATATTCTAGCATACAGTTATTGGATTGACAAGAGATTTTTTAACTTTTTTGAAGATAATTTATTAAAATTGCCATCAAGCACTCATCTTTAAAGATTTTCGCAATTACCGAGAATCTGTCTAGCTTATTTTCTTTAATCATTTTGACAAAATAACCAATTATTTCAACTTCGTTTAGTTTACTTAGCTCTTTTATAGCTTTTGTTGATGGGCCGTTTTCTATTAGGTCAATATTTACTTTATCAATGTCTGTGACTTTATCTCTTAAATCTTTGACTGTGTTTTTTAGTTTATAAACTTTTTGGTTGTCAAAAGAATATAACTCCATTAGTTTTTCAATTAAGCGAAAGATTACATTAGTATCGCTTGTTGTTTTATTTAGACGTTCTAAAAATTTGGTTTCCTGTTTGCTTAATGCTAGCTGAATTTCTAAAATACTATATATATCTTTACTGCAGTTTAAGTCAAGGATTTCTTTTTGAATCCCTTGAGTAATTTTATCTAGAATTCTAATATCGTTTTTAAAGGTGTAGGCAAAACCTTGGTACTTATCAAAAGCTTTAAGAGTGTCTAGATAGCCAATTCTAATGTTTTGTTCTACTTGGTCTTTATCAAAGTTTAAAAAACCTCCAAGAGGCCAATATGACTCAATTAAAGTAATTTTTGCGGAAGTCTTAGGGATTTTTTTAATCAATCCCGGAGCCTTGAGATTAACTGCGATAATGTCTGTTGCACCTAATCTTAGAGCTGTATTAACAGGGAGATTGTCATAAAATCCACCATCAATATACCTCTTATCGCCTATTTGGCAGATTGGGAATGCTGGAAAACAAGAAGCTGATGCCAGTAGATAATCTTTTGCCCTATCTTTAACAGCCTTGAGATTAACTTCTACTAGTTTATATGAAGGTATTTCTACCGTTACGCAATATAGTTCTAGTTTGCTTTTCTGAAGCTTGTCAATATTGATATTTTCAGCGATTATCTTCTTTAGTGGACTTACATCTACTCCACCTTCTTTAATTGATTTTGCGATTAGTGGTGCTAACTTATCTCTTTTAGACATCAAACTATTAAAGTTGATATCGAGATTGACTCCATCAGCAATTACTTGGTCAATGGTGATATTTTTCCAAAGTTTCATTGCTTTAAAGTATTCATTTTGCACATAAAAAGTTGAGACTAGAGCCCCTATTGAACTGCCTACTACTATCTCATTCTTTCTTCTAATCTTTCTTAGTGCTTTCCAAACGCCCATGTGATATGCGCCTTTCGCACCGCCACCGCCAAGCACTAACGCTTTTGCCATAGTTTTTTCACATCCAATTCATTATAACCAGTATCTTTATCAAACGATCTAGTTAATTTATAATCATTTATTTCTAAGAGCACTATTTCCATTGTGGTGTTAACTAAAGATCCTTTGATTAAGTGCCCTCCAATGGTTCTTAAATTATTATCACAAAGACTTATGTGAATATGAGGGCCATCTTCACTAATGGTTCCAGTTAAAGAAACAACCTCAAAATTATTATCTTCACTATGGATGGTTTTCCCATCCGCTTTGCGAAATACTGCCTTAAAAATACAACCAACAGCACTAACCAAAGTACCTGCTTTAATATTGTGTTGTTGACAATAATCTAAGATTCCTCCTAATAAATCTTGATTGCATTTTAATCTAAAAACATGAATTTTATTTTCCATACTCTACCACAACAACTGAGATTGGAGTAATCCCAATAATGTTATCTTCTTTACCTTCATTATGGTAACCATCAATATCAGCTATTATCCGTACATTAAATGAGTATTCATAATTAGTCAATATTCTTGTTGGATTAATTAAACAATCAACAACACGACCACTACCAGTGTCAATACGGTATAATAAAATTCCATTCTCTAAATTTATAAATGAGATATATCTTTCAATTTCCTCTTTTGTTTTTAATCTAAATTCCGAATAATCCTTACGTAGCTTAATCATACTTATTGTGTAATCAACAGTTGATCTAAACTCATTAATCCTGTTGTAATCAACCATATTAATTTGATCGCCACTATTATAAGAATTATGGTCTAAGTGTTTAGTGCGACAATACTCTTGTCCACAATGTAAAAAAGGTACACCTTGCGCAATCAGAATGCAGGCATTAATTAATTTTTGTCTTAAGATTCTCTGTTCACGAGGTTCATCTTTACAACACCCTTTTAACTTATCCCAAAGAGTTTGATTGTCATGGCATGCAACATAATTAATTGTTTGGTTAGGATTAGAGACATAGGGAAAAATTCCATAATCTACAATACTGGCTGATAGCACATTTTTCATTATCTCAATCTTGCTTATGTCATTAGAAGCATAACCTCTAACTGATTCTTCTCCAGTAGAAGTGCTTCCTTTAACAGTATCTCTAAAACGATCATTGAAAAAACCAATATCAGGTAAGTGTAAATTATTGGCAATTGTAGATTTCATATTATCTGGCAACATTGTTGGCATATTCCAACCTTCGCCATATATCATAAAATTAGGCTTAATTTTTCTAATTTCACTTAATATAAGATTAATTGTTTTAACGTCAATAATGCCCATTAAGTCCATTCTAAACGCATCAACATCATACATCTTAACCCAATTTATACAACAATCAACCAAATATTTACGCCCCATATATGTTTGACTTTCATAATCATTCCCGCAAAAAGAACCATTAGAGATTGCCCCGCTCTTACTCATTCTAAAAAAATAACTAGGAATTAATTTCCATAAAGAATTAGCTTCCATATCAAAAACATGATTATACACTAGGTCAATACTAACAGCCAATCCACTTTTGTGAAAAGTTGAAACCAAAGACTTAAATTCTCTAACTCTTGAATACCCATCTTCAGGGTCACTAGAAAAACCCCCTTCTAAAGCCATGTAATGATTAGGGTCATATCCCCAATTATAGTTCTTATTAATATTAAACTCATCCACTGTTGAAAAGTCATAAACAGGCATTAACTGAACCATTGTCACTCCCAGTGATTTAATATGTGCTAAAGCAGTAGGATAGTCTTTATAACTAGTTCCTTCTTCAGTCAGCCCTAGATACAACATTCTATTTTTAACATTAGAAGTTAAACTGCTAGTCATATCTCTAACACTAATCTCGTAGATAACATGATCTACTAAGTTATCTGTTAACTTCAAATCAACATTTTCAACCTTAATTGATTTAGGGTCGATAATTACTCCCCATTTACCATTGGTAGATAAACTTTTAGCATAAGGGTCGATAACTTCATTCCAACCACCATTAATTTTAACTAAATACTTATATTGACACCCTGAAAGGTCAGCTTTTACCTTGCCTCTAAAAACTCCATTACTTGATTTTTTAAGAGGATAATCTTTAGTTTTATTATTTCTGTTTACAATCAAATTAATCTCACTAGCCACTGGTGACCATACTACAAATTTCGTTTCAAGGAAACTATAACTTGCGCCTAGGTCATTTTTGCCATAAGAAAATTCTTTGTCAAATCTTTCAGTTTTGACAATAGACCCATAACAAACAGGATAGCGCTTTCCAAAAGAAGTCATTATCTCGTATTCATCACCTATTGCAATCTCCTTCTCAAGAGTTAGTCTAAACTTCATATAGTCATTTGTTGAGACTTCACGTGAAGAAATGCTGTAAGTAACTTCTTGCGATTTATTACTTGATAAGTAAAAAATGTCATTGAATCCATGGAAATTATTAATTTTTACATAAATTACTATTAAATTATAATCATCAATATAAGCTTCGAAATCTTTTGTTTTTCTCATTTTATACCTACTTCTTTAAATTGATAGGTTCTATCTTCCAAATTTCTGAAGCATACTGGTTAATAGTGCGATCAGAAGAAAAGAAACCTGATTTTGCGATATTTACTAAACACATTTTAGCCCAATTATTTGTGTCCAAATATAACTGATTAGCGATCGCTTGAGCTTGAACATAGGATCTGAAATCTTTTAATAAAAGATATTCATCATTACGATACATTAACTCATCATAGACAACTTTGTAATCAGGTTCATTGCCCCAAGTGCCATCAATTAAAGTGTCTAAAACTGCTTTTAATTCATGATCGTTATTATATTGATCCCAAACATTATATCCATCATTAAAAGTTTTGCGAACTTCTTCTTCAGTTAATCCAAAGATAATGTCATTATCACGACCAACTAACTCATCAATCTCAACATTAGCACCATCTAAAGTACCTAAAGTAATCGCACCATTCATCATAAACTTCATATTGCCAGTGCCACTAGCCTCTTTGCCTGCAGTTGATATTTGTTCAGAAATATCTGCTGCATTCATTAATACTTCCGCAACACTAACACGATAGTTAGGGATGAAGACAACTTGAATAAGTTTACTAACTTTTGGATCTTTGCTAATTACTTCAGAGACACTATTAATTAACTTAATAACCGCTTTCGCAAATACATAAGCAGGGGCTGCTTTAGCTGCAAAAAAGAAAGTACGAGGAACCATTGTAAAGTATGGGTCAGTCTTAATTTTCTTATACAAATAAATAATATTTAAAACATTTAATAATTGGCGCTTATAGGCGTGTAATCTTTTTGCCTGAACATCATAGATTGAGTCTAAATAAATCTCAATATTCATTTCTTTTCTCAAAAATTCTGCTAGGATTCTTTTTCGTTCAGCCTTAACTTTTAAGAAATCTGCTTGAAGTGTTGGATCATCAATAAACTCCATTAACTTTTCAAGTTGGCTAGGATCATTATGATATCCTGTCCCAATTTTAGAATCCAACAATTTTACAAGTTCAGGATTTGAATATAACAACCAACGTCGATGGCTAATACCGTTAGTTTTATTATTAAATTTCCAAGGAGTGTCATTGTAGAAATTATTAAATAATTGGGTCTTTAATATATTGCTGTGGATTGCCGCAACCCCATTGACACTAGTAGAGGCAATAATCGCAAGATTAGCCATTTGTACTTGATTATCTTTGATAACTAGCATATCTTCAATTACATTTCCTGGATAATTCTTACTTTGAAGATACTGTTTTTGACGCTTATTTATTTCCTCAATAATCATATAGATACGAGGTAATAGACGAGAAATATAGTCAACGGGCCATTTTTCTAAAGCTTCCTTTAAGACTGTGTGATTAGTGTAGGCAATACAACTCTTAACAATATTAGAAGCATCATCCCATGAGTAATCATACTCATCCATAAATAAGCGCATTAACTCAGGAATAACTAAAACTGGATGTGTATCATTTAATTGGATAATATTCTTATCCGCAAAATTATCCAATGTTTTATAAACTCTTAGATGAGCTTTCAACATTGACTGTATACCTGCAGAAACAAAGAAATATTCTTGTTTAATTCTCAACATTCTACCTTCGATAGATGAATCATCCGGATAAACGTTTTGAGATATCGCATTAACTTCGTTGATATAAACAATGAAATCTTTATTCTTAGGGAGATGCTCACTAGCCTCAGGGCGCCACAAACGCAAAGTATTAGTTACCTTTGTGTCTTTACCAACAATTGGCATATCATAAGGAACGGCTTTTACATTTTCACAATCAACATGTTTACTGACAATTTTACCAGTGTTATCCCTACTTAGTTCAACATGGCCCCAGAATTTAACTTCTACCGCATGTTTAGGTTTTCTCACTTCCCAAATATTGCCTAATGATAACCACTGATCAGGAACCTCTACTTGGTATCCATTTTGAATTAGTTGTTTAAACAATCCGTATTCATAACGAATAGTGTTGCCATGTCCCGGTAAATTTAAAGAAGCTAGAGAATCTAAAAAACAGGCAGCTAGACGTCCTAATCCACCATTACCTAAACCTGGATCATTTTCTAAGTCTTCGATTTGATTGATGTCAATATTCATCTCACTTAGACCATCTTTAACTAAATTATAGATTCCTAAGTTCATTAAGTTATTGGTTAATAAACGGCCGATTAAAAATTCCATAGAAAAGTAATACATTTGTTTCTGACCATAAGTAGCGACACTTTCTTTAGAAGCTTTCCAATTGACAGAGGCATAATCTCTAACCATCTCACCTAAAACCATATATTTTTCAGTAGGATGAGCTTGAGCTACACTACGACCATAAGTCTCAATAATACGCTTTGTAAAATCTTTAACAAATTCGTCTTTATTAGTAAACATTGTTTCCTCCAATAATACTCTTTATTTAGTTCTATATTTACGCTTTAATTTTAAAACAATTCCTGAGAAAGGCGCAATTCTCACCTTTATTGTATACTTTTGTTTATGAGTTGTCTTGTGGATAGATTTTAAGGGTTCATAATTACACATATTACAGCCACCATAAATATCTTTTTCACTATTAATTATTTCATAGTATTCTCCATGATAAGGAACCCCAATTTCAAATTCTTGGTAACTAACATCTAACATATTTAAAATCACAATCATAACACCAGTGTCTGATTCACGTTTGTAGATATAGATTGATTGATTGATATTATCAGCATCAATCCAAGTAAAGCCATACTCATTATAATCATTTTTATATAATTCTGAATGATGAAGATAGATATGATTTAAATCTTTGGTGAAACGAGCTAATTTTTGGTGAATAGGGTACCTTAGTAAAAACCAATCCATTTCTTTTTCTTCATCCCATTCTCTAAAATGTCCAATTTCATTACCCATGAAGTTTAACTTCTTGCCAGGATGTGTGTATTGGTATAAAAATAAGTTTTTGACTTGGGCTACTTTTTGATCATAATTACCCCACATCTTATCAATAATATTCTTTTTTCCATGAACTACTTCATCGTGCGAAAAAGGTAATAAGAAACGATCAGCAAAGAAGTAGGCCATTGAGAAAGTTAAACTGTGATGAATTGAACCACGGTAAATTGGGTCACTGCCATAATATTTCAAAGTATCATTCATCCATCCCATATCCCACTTATAATCAAATCCTAAACCATCAGTAGTACTTCCAGTAACTCCCGGGAAATCACTTGAATCCTCGGCCATCAACATCACTGATGGATGGTTTTTATTAATTATATAGTTTAAACGTTTAATAAAGTAAAGCGCTTCTTGATTAACTCCACGCCCTTTATTTCCACCATAGTATATTAAGTTAGCGATCGCATCAAATCTAATCCCATCAAAATGATATTTGTCGATCCAGAAATTAGCGGCTGAAATCAAAAAGCTACGAACTGACTCTTTTCCTAGGTCAAAGTTCATTGTTCCCCACTCACTAACCGCATCACTAGGAGCGCCATACTCATACAAGCTACTGCCATCAAATCTAATTAACCCAAAACTATCCTTAACAAAGTGCACTGGTACAAAATCAATAATTACACCAATATTATTTTGGTGGCAACAATCAATAAAATACCTTAAATCATTACAAGTTCCATAACGACTAGTAGCACTGAAATAGCCACTTGTTTGGTAACCCCAAGATCCATCAAAAGGAAATTCACTCAACGGCATTAACTCCACATGTGTATATCCACTATCTATAAGATATGGAATCAAATATTCTACTAAATCTCGATAACTATACCACTCACCACTTGGATGACGCTTCCATGAGCCGATATTAATTTCATAGATATTTAAAGGTTTATCATAATTTTTACTGCGTTTGTTTAACCAACGCTTATCTTTCCATTTATAATCATCTAAATCATAAACTATACTAGAATTTTTTGGGCGCAATTCACTATAAAAGCCAAATGGATCAACTTTTTCGCGAACTTTGTTATCACTACCTCTTACTAAATACTTATAATAGTCTCCAACTTTTGCCCATGGTACATAAAGGACAAACACACCATGCTCATCTTTATACATCTCTTGACCATGCCAGTCATTAAAGTTTCCAACTAAATTTACCGACTTTGCGTTAGGTGCATATATTCGAAAAATAACTCCATCTTCATGGAGATGTGCTCCTAAATAATCATATACATTACAACACTCACCCCTAAAGAAATAATACATTAATTCTGATTGTGACATTCGTATACCCCTTTTTACAATTATAACATTGAAGTAAAAATAAACCTATGTTAAATTAAGTGTATGAAACTACTAATAATATCAGATATCCATGGCAGTGAAGACGCTGTTGACAAGATTTTGCAATTAACTAATAAGCATGATTTCAGCAATATTATCTTGTTGGGAGATCTATTATATCACGGTCCTCGTAACCCTTTACCAAAAAGTTATAACCCAGGAAATGTTCTAGTCAAACTTAACACTTTAAAAAACAAGATAATTGCGATTCGTGGCAATTGCGATAGTGAAGTTGATCAAATGGTTTTAGAATTTCCAATAATGGATGATTATAAAATTATCGATTTATTCCATAGACAATTGTTTATAAGTCATGGACATATTTATAATCCAGAGAATTTTCCAACACAAATTAAAGAAAATGATATCTTTTTATTTGGACATATTCATCTTCCAATCGCGACTATTAGTCAAGAAAATATTTACCTTGGCAATCCTGGTTCAATAACTCTGCCAAAAGAAAATAACCCTCAATCATATGGAATATTAGATGAACAAGGGTTTAAAATTTATAGTATTGAAGATAACTTAATTAAAGAATTTACTTTTTAAAATCATTTTTAAAGGCTTGAAAAGCCTCATCAAAACTAGAATACACATCAATATTGTTTGCAGTTAGACAGCCAACTAAGTATGAATTGAAGCCACGAGGACATTCAATGCCTTTAGCATCGTTTCTCTGTAACCTTAAGTCTGAAAATATAGGATAAATTTTTAAATCTTTCCCGTTCATTTTCTTTTCAATCACATTTCCTAGCTCCACCATAGTTCCTGTATCGCCAGTAGCTAGCTCAAAGAAAAAGACATTTGAATTATTCACGTGTTTATAATCTTCAATAAAAATTTCTTTTGAGGTTAAAACCTTTGTGTTGTCAAAAGGTAAATCAATAGGGTTTGCGATAAAATAGTCTTCTTTTAGTTCATCCAAGAATTCTTTAATCATTTTTCCTTCGTACTTTCGCTGTTTAATTTCTGCCTCATTGAATAATGGGCCTGCTACATAGACATAAATCATTTTAGTTTCTCTCTTTCACATACATCAATAAATTTCTTAAAAATTAAATCGTGTTTTTTATCTGTCACCAAATGTTCTGGATGCCATTGGACTGCAGTCACAAGATCACCGTCTTCTAAGCTTTCAACTATTCCGTCTTCTGAGATACCACTTGCGATTAGTCCTTGACCTAAAATGTCGACTGCTTGATGGTGGAAGGTGTTTGTTTTATAGCTATCACCGAAGATTTGATGGTAATAAGTGCCTTTTGTGAATTCTACATTGTGGCTAAAGTTTGTTCTATCTATTGATGGTTCAAACTTTTCTTGATTGTGATGCAACCCCCTAATAGAGGGTAGGTCTTGAATCAAGGTTCCTCCATAGGCAACATTAATAATTTGAAGACCACGACAAATTCCTAGTATAGGTTTTTTAGCTTCTCTAAAAGCTTTAATTAAGTTTAAGTCTGTTTGTTCAACATCTTTATCAACTGTAAAAATACTAGGGTGAGGTTCTTGGTTAAAGAGTTTTGGATTCAAATCATCACCACCAGTAATTAATAATCCATCATATTCCTTAGCCACCATAACTGCGTCAAGATATGTCAACATTGAGAAACTAGCAGCCAATACATTATATTTTTTTAAAGCAGTTAAATAAGCTTTATTGACAAAGCACTTATCTATACCATCAAGATAGTTTGTTCTGCCAGTTACTGCAATTTTTGTTTTCATTTGTGCTCCTTCATAAAAAATAGCACTCCAAAAGGAGTGCTATTTAATTAGTTCTTTAATTGAATCACTAATCGCCTTTTTCTTAGCCACAGCAGCCTCTTTATTCTTACCTAAAACACAATAATAGAATTTGCACTTAGGTTCAGTTCCGCTAGGTCTAACTGCTACCCACGAACCATCTTCTAAGTAGTATTTTAAAACGTCAGAGCTTACAAAGTTTTCAATTTTACTTGTTCCATTACCATCTTTACGCACTAATGAACCATAATCTTCACTCATTACAACATTTAATCCACCTAAAGTTTTAGGACTTTCACTACGTAGTTCTCCTAAGATTTTTTGTAGTTTTTCGGCTCCATCGGCTCCAGGGATCATGATTACTTCTTGTTCATCATAGTAATATCCATAGCGACTATATAACTCGTTTAAAACATCGACAAGGGTTTTTCCTTGCGATTTATAGTAGTTACACATTTCTGCTAACATTAAACATGCTTGTAGTGAATCTTTATCTCTAACAAATGATTGGATGATTGAGCCATAACTTTCTTCATAACCAAAGATAAAACTCTTTTTACCAGTATCGACAAATTGTTTAATCTTTTCACCAATAAATTTAAAACCGGTTAAAGCCAAAACAACATCAACACCATATGCTTTTGCGATTTCATTACCAAGATCATTAGTTACAATTGTCGCAATCATTAAACCATTTTTTGGTAGGCGTCCAAATTTCTTTAAACTACTACAAATATATTCAATTAATAAAGCTCCCGTTTGATTACCAGTTAAAAAAACATAGTCGCCATCATGTTTAACTTGAGCCCCCATTCGATCTGCATCAGGGTCAGCTGATAAAACGATATCTGCGTCATGTTTACGAGCATACTCCAATGCTAAGATGTAGGCCTTAGGGTCTTCCGGGTTAGGTACTAAAGTATTGCTGAAGTCAGGATCTGGATTAGCTTGTTCTTTAACTAGAATGTAGTCATAACCTGTTTCTTCATATAGACGGCACATATTAACGTTAGCCGTTCCATGCTGTGGAGTAAAGACAACTTTAATATCTTTCTTAGCATCAGGGTAAAACTGAATTGTTTTAACTGTTTCTAGGTATTTATCATCCATTTCTTTGTCAATAAATTTAATACGAGCTTCTTGTTCAGGGGTTAAAGTATAGGTAATATTTAACTCATCATTAATTGCGTTAACATTGGCGATAACCGGCTCAATTAATTCAGGAGCTAATTGACAACCATCTTGGTCATAGATTTTAAATCCATGATAATTTTTAGGATTATGAGAAGCTGTACAAACGATTCCACCAAAACACTGTAACTCTCTAATAGTAAAAGAAAGTTCAGGGGTCGGACGAAGACTTGTGAAGACATACACATTGATGTTCATGCTTGCAAGGATTCTCGCACTTTCTAATGCATAATCATAAGAATTGTGACGATTATCATAAGCGATTGCCACACCCATTTCTCTAGCTTTATCGCCATTATCAGCAATCCACTTACCGTATGCCATATTTAATTTACGAATAGTATAAATGTTCATGCGATTGATGCCAGGTCCCATAATTCCACGCATTCCTGCTGTTCCGAATTCTAGTTTTTTATAAAAAGCGTCCTCTAATTCGGCTTCATTCATTGACTCTAATTCTTGATGTAGTTTACTATCTAAATCTTTAAATTCTAACCATTTTTTATATGTATCTTTCCACATATTGCCTCCTATAAAAAAAGAGGAAAGCATCCTCTTTTAGTTAAATTACGAAATAACGTTTTGACTGCGTAATGCTTCTTCAATGCTTTTGATTGCGTCTACTTCATCTTCGCCTTCACAAGTAATTGTGATTTCAGACTGTGTAGGGATACCTAGTGACATAACGCCCATGATAGACTTCATGTTAACTGAACGACCTTTGAAGCTAATGTTAACTTCACTTTTGCATTTGCTAGCAGCGTTAACTGCAACAGTAGCAGGACGAGCGTGTAAACCTACAGGGTCGATAACTAGAACTGTAATTTCTTTCATTTCAAGACCTCCGTTAATATCTCTATAATATAGTAACTTATTTAAAAGTAATATACAAGATAAATACTAATTTTTATTTATGATATTTTTGACCACTATTAATCTTACATATCCTGAAGATTTGTTCTGTCAATAAGAGCCTTACCAATTGGTGAGGAAAAGTTAACTTAGAGAAACTCCACAATAGGTTTGCTCGCTGTTTAATTTCATCACTAACTCCATAAGAGCCGCCAATAATAAAGATGATATCTTTAACAGTTTGATTAAAAATATGCTCAAACTCTTGCGCTAACTGTACTGAGTCAAAACTCTTACCTTTGATATCTAATAAGATCACAAAATCCTTCTCATTAATTTTCTGGCAAATTAACGAACCTTCTTGCTTAATAGGATAGCTAGGGTCATTTTCTCCAGGAAAATCTTTAACTTCAATGACTTGAATTTTATGATAAAAACTTATTTTCTTCAGGTAGTCACTTACTAAGTAGTCTAGTTGTTTTTCTTTAATTTTTCCAACACAAATAATTTTAATCATTATTGAAGAACTGCAGTTAAGGTTACAGTTTTACCATCTCTTAACAGTTCAATTTCGATTTTATCATTTACTTGGTACTTGTATAACTCCACTCTAAAACTCTTATAACTTGTAATGTTATGGCCATTAATCTTCATGATAATATCTCCAACCTCAATTCCAGCTTTCGCAGCTGCGCTTGATTTTGCGACACTTTGGATATAAACACCATTAGATTGGTCTAAACTAATTGCCATATATGATTTTTGAGGATTAGAAAGACTTGATACCCCTACTCCAGAAACCCCTAATATTGGTCTAATAACTTTTCCATTTGTTTGGATTTGATTGACAATTGAAATTACCTCATTAGAAGGTATCGCAAATCCCATTCCTTCAATTTTATCACTAGAAAACTTCATTGAAGTAATACCGATTAGCTCACCAGCTAAATTAATTAAAGCTCCTCCACTATTTCCTGGATTTATAGCTGCATCTGTTTGTAGTAAAATTGAGTCCCAATCCTCAAAACCGTCACCATTTAAATCTACAGGGATAATACGATCTGTTCCTGAAATAATTCCAAATGTTGTTGAACCTTGAAAATCTAATCCAAGTGGTGTCCCTATCGCAATAACATATTCTCCGACACTAACTAATGAAGAATCACCGATATTAAAGGGCTCTACTTCAAAATCCGGATTAACTGTCATTACCGCAATATCTGTTAAAGAGTCGCCACCAACAATAGTTGCTTGGTATTGTTCACCGTTGGCAAATTTCACAAAATGTTGATCGCCATTCTCAATCACATGATTGTTAGTAACGATAGTTACTCCATCATTTCCTGATGAATAAACAACACCACTCCCTGTTGAAATTTCTGTTCCTTTATAATAAGTTGCTACTCCTACAACTTTATTTTCACTAACTTCAACTAATTCAGTTAAGTCAGTTGTAATCTTACTTACTGATTGATTAACAATATTCCTGGTATCGCCGCTTTGTTCAAAGTTTAGGACTTGGGTAGTTAAAAAAACATTCCAACACAACAATATTGCTAAAAGTACTCCTGTTACTTTTTTCATTATTTTCCTCCTTTATATAATTTGTCTTGTTTCGCAATTCCGATAATTATTCCCTTATATTTTATCTTATATTCTTCCAATATTTCAACCAATGTGTTTTTAGCTAATTCTTCTGAGTTAGCTTCTGATGAAAGGTGGGCAAGAATTATTTCTTTTGTTTTATCTCCGATAACATTTGTTAGATATATGGCAGCGTCGATATTACTGAGATGGCCTGTAGTTCCTAGAATTCTCTTCTTTAAGAATTGTGGCCTTTTAGTTTTCATCAACATTGCAGTGTCGTGGTTACTTTCAATAATATAGTAATCAGCATTGCTTGTTAACTTGATGTTTTTCTCTGATATATAACCAGTATCAGTTATATACACTAATTTAAAACCGTCAGATTGAAAAATATATCCAGCTGTATTATCACTGTCATGCGATAACTCTAGGGGCATAATTGTTAAGTCATTGCGTGTATATTTTTTATAGAAATCTAGTTTAGTGGTTTTTTCGCTCTCAAAAACTGAATACTTTTTACAGCTTGAAAATTGATCAAGATATTTTACATGATCAGAGTGTTGATGAGTGACAAAAAGATAATCAGGATCTCTTGTCAGAAACTGATTAACTTTTCTTTTAGTTATTCCACAGTCTATCATAACTGTTGATTGAGTAGTTTTAACAATACAGCAATTAGCCTTACTACCACTAGCTAGGATATATATTTCCATTAACAACCAAAGAATAAACAAGGATTGTATTTGACATTGCCTTTTAAAATTTCAAGGTGTAAATGTGCGCCATAAGATAGGCCGGTATTTCCAATCCCTCCAATGACTTCACCTTTAACTACTGTTTGTCCTACTTTTGTTTTTGATTGTGTATTCATATGAGCATATCTTGAAGTGTAGCCATTTGTATGTTTAATATCAACACACCATCCATAATTACCCCAATAAGAATTTCTAGTAATAACTCCATCTCCAATAGCCATAATTGGCCAGTCATAACTATTACCAGGATTAGGCACAAAGTCTAACGCGCGATGATCTGGATAACAAAACCATCCACAACTAATGCGTGGTGGATCAATTGGCCAATCAAAGATTCCTTCTAATTCGCCAGTATTAACAGAACCAACCTCAACAACCATATTAATCGCTTGCTCAATTACTGTTGTCTTAACTTCTTCAACATCATAGACAACACCATTAACTGATGTAATTAAATATTCAGTTAACTGACGCCCATTTTTTCTTTCGACAATAACATTACGATAATCAAGCGGTAATTGATTATTGACAATGATTTCCGGATCAGAAGCAATAATTATCTCTTCTTCAATTGATTGTTCTTGAACCACAACCCTAATTGGTGAATCAAACTTAGCAACATTCAAAACCATACCTTCTGATAATAATTGATCTTCAGATACTAAGACATCAGAATTAATTGTCATTAGGTTATCAATACTTATTTCATTTCGATAAGCAATACCGGGTATGGTATCATATTTCTTAACTGTATAATTTTCACGGCTAGGCGAGTATCCAAAACTCAAAAATTCAACAATTTCTTCAACACTTTGCAAGACACGGTTAGGTGAAGAATAACTAGTACCAATACTAGCGCTTTCATTAACCATTAAAGCAACTGGCTGACTTCCAACTGTAGTTAGTACTGGAGCTTCTATTCCTTCTTTAATCCTTTGATAGTCTTCAGAATCAATAAAGTTTAATAAGTATAATTCTTTAGCCTTCTCAAAATCTTCAATATCTTTAATGTAACAATAAACATCATTAGAAAAAGTAACTTTTGTAGCTTCTACTGCAAATAGCTCATTGTCGTTTATATAATTTATTAATTGTTCATCAATATCTTGATAGATATTATAAGTTTGTAACTCAATAATATAAGAATCAGGACTTAAGCCGATTTTAGTGTTTGGGAATCTTTCAATAAACCTTTCTTGATAAACCTGGTCAAATAATTGATCGATTACTTTACCATCTGTGAAATATCCAACTAGTTTTCCCTTGTCATATAAAGCGGTTACTGTATAAAATTGGTCACTGCTTCCAGTAACTTCTTGCGCTAAAATTTGTAGATTGTCATTTTGTGCTAATGCATCTAACGAATTTTCACTGTCTTGACTTGTTATAAAAGTCATTGTCAATGCAAAAACAATAGATACAACTACACCTATTATTACATATATCTTTTTCATAAAATCTCCTAATTATTTAGATAATTTTCTATTTCAATAAACTTATTACAAAACTTCTCAAAGAATAACTCAATAACACCCGTTTTCCCATTACGATGTTTTGCGATTACCAATTCCCTTGACTCAGTATCTTCACCCATGTTTAATTCTGCATCTTTATCTTCATCATGATGCAAGAACATAACAATATCGGCATCCTGCTCAATTGATCCCGATTCTCTTAAATCGGATAATTGTGGATAACCCTTATTCTTTTCGACATTACGTGATAACTGTGATAAGGCAATGACTGGTACATTCATTTCCCTAGCTAACCCTTTTAAACTTCTAGAAATTTCTGATACTTCTACTTGACGGCTCTCACTACGATTTTTAGAGCCACTAATTAACTGAAGATAATCAATAATGATTAAACTTAAACCTTTATCATGTTTAAGTTTACGACATTTCGCAAATATTTCTGAAACTTTAATTACTGAAGAATCATCAATATGAATATTTGCTGCCGCTAGAGCTTCTGAGGCATCATTTAATCTAATATTGTCAGCCGCTGAAATAATCCCATCCCTAAGTCTACTTCCCTCTACACGAGACTTAGTTGATAACATCCTTTGAACTAAACTTGTGGCTGGCATCTCTAATGAAAACATCGCAATTGGACCTGTTTCTTTAACATTTGCGGCATTAACTGCTAAATTAAGCGCAAAAGCTGTCTTACCAACTGCTGGTCTTGCGGCGATAATAATTAAGTCTCCCTTTTGAAAACCATGAGTAATTTTATCTAAAACACGGTAACCCGATTCAACACCTGTTGGACGACCATGATTACTCCTAATATCTTTAATTCTCTGTAATACTTCCTCAACTACTACATCTACTGTTTTAAATTCTCCCGCTTTACGCGAATGAGTTAAATCAACGATTAATCTCTCAGCTTTATCTAAAACTTCGCCACTATCATAACTATTCTCAAAACTCTCTTGAATAATTTCTTGAGAGGCATATATTAATTGTCTTAATAAGGATTTTTCTTTAATTAAATCAATGTAATGCTGAGCACTATAACCAGTAATCGCATTATTACTAAGTTCACTTAAATAATCAATGCCACCTATTTCATTAGTTAAGCCCCTATCATTTAAACGGGCTAATAAACTAGTAAAATCAGTTGGCTTCTGTTCATTAAATAACCGTAATAAATTCTCATAAATAGTTTGATTTTTCTTATCGAAGAAATCCTCGGCTAATAGACTATTCTCAAAACAACTTTCCATAGAATTAGGAAAGACCATAATAGTCCCTAATAATGCTTGTTCAGCCTCAACATTTTGCGGTAAAATTCTCGACATTTATTCTCCTATAACTTTAACTGTTAAAGTACTAATCACTCCAGGATATAATTCAACACTTACTTTACTATAACCAAGAGAAAGTACAGGTGCTCCATCAACTATTTTCCTTTTATCTATTTTAACACTTTTTTTCATTAATTCTTCAGCTATTTGTTTAGAAGAAACATTCCCAAACATTTGGCCATTATTACTTTTAACTTTAAATTCGATAGTCATCTTATCCAATTTACTCTTTAACACTTCTGCTTCAGCCTTTTTTTCAGCTTCTACTTCTTGATTGGCTGCTTTTTGTTTATCTAAAACACTAACACTGCCTTTAGTAGCCTCAACCGCTAAACCATTCTTAATTAAGAAGTTACGGCCATAACCATCAGCTACTTCAATAATTTGTCCTTTTTTACCTTGTTTCTTTACATCACTTAATAAGATTACTTTCATCTTCAACATCCTCCCTTAAAGCTTGTTTTAACTCTTCTGTTAAATCTGCAACACTTGTTCCTTCTCTTTGTAGACCAGCTGCGCTAAAGTGTCCGCCTCCACCTAATTTTTCTAAAGTGGTTTGGACATTTAAATGTCCCTTACTACGAGCACTAATAATCACTTGATTTTCCGCAACCTTTGCGACCACAAATGAAGCTTCAATATTATTAATGTTTAAAATGCTATCAGCGGCTTGAGAAACAAGTGTGCGATTATAAAAACCATCATCCACTGCCGCAATTATTATTTCATTAGTAAACAATTCTGAACTTCCATAAATACGATTTTTACTCTCAAAATCTAGATAATTTTCTTTTAAGAATGATTCAGTCTCACTAGCATCAGCACCCTTAGTCTTAATAAAACTAGCTGCCGCAAAAGTTCTAGTTCCACTTCTCACTCTAAAGTGATTTGTATCAACGATTATTCCCGTCAACATCAATGTAGCCTCTAAAGGTTCCAATTCAATATTTTGTGGTTGGTATTCAATTAACTCAGACACTAACTCACAAGTACTAGAGGCACTAGGTTCTACATATACTAGAATTGGTTTACTAAAGAAATGTTCGCCACGGCGATGATGATCAATTACCACTAGCTTTTGAGCATCCTCAACTAAACTAGGAGCGCTACATAAACCTAAGTGATGATGATCAACACAGATTACTAAACTGTTTTTACCTAGCAATAGAATTCCATCGCCCTCGGAAATAAAATTGTGACGATTGGCGATAGTTTCGCCATAACGATTCATTGCCATTTCTAATTGAGAATCATAACTAATACCAACGCTTACAGTAAAAACATTTTCACAGTATTCTCTAGCCATTGTACTAACTGCTAACATTGACCCCATACAGTCAAAATCAATATCCTTATGCCCAACAACGATTACGTTTTCGCTATCACTTATTAAATCTTTAATTGTACGAGACATAACCCTTGCCTTAACTTTGCTGCGTTTCTCAACAGCTTCTGAGCTACCACCAAAATATTTGATGCTGCCTTGATAAGATCTCATAGCGACTTGGTCACCACCACGAGATAAAGCTAACTCTAGCAGATTAGAAGCCATCTCATCTAACTCAGCTAAATTATGAGTGCCTCGCGCAAAGGCCATCGACATTGTGATTACTACATTTATTTTTAAAGCTTCATTTCTAATATCATCTAAGATAGAGAAATAATTTTGTTCAATCTTTCCATAGATCTTTTCATTTAACACTAAGACAAAACGATCAGATCTAATACGTCTAATTAAAATCCCATTAGCTTTTGCCCATCGATCAATCATTTGGCGTAAGTTAGTATTAATTAAAGAAATAACTTGTTCATCTTCATTTTGAATAGTCTCATTATAATTATCTAAATGAATTAAGCCAATAACTGTCTTGTTAGTATCTAACTCAAGTTTAGTCTTATAACTATCTGTAACCTCTCTCCAAAGTAAAACTTGTTCTCCTTCTTTACGACTAACTATATAGCGTCTGCGCTTGTAGGCAAATTCTACTTGATCAGTTTCTTCATCAAACAAATCTCTAATTTCTGGAATGATTTTAGTAATCTTTTTCGAAATGAAGTCTTCTTGGAAATTCTCAAGTAATTCACTGACCCAAGTTACTTCATAATCATTACCATAAATCATTAATCCAACTCCACCAAATGAAATAGCTTGTTGATATTTGTCACCAAGTATTTGAGCAGTTGTTGTCGATCTTTTAGTCATATCTGTTTGATAGTTGAAAATAATGAATCCAACTATTAAGCTGTTTACAACTAAAATCACAAAACTTAAATACATTAATACATCTATAATTAAAAAATAGCACGCAAATAAAAGTACTAATTCAACTACTAGAACAATTACTAACGCTATTTTCCATATTCTTAATTTATCTAACATTATTTACCACCTTGTCAATTTCTTTTTTAAGATTACCACAAGTATCGAAGGCTCCAATAATTACTAATACTACCGAGATAATTGGGGCCATAAATAAAAACAAACAATAAAAAATTAAAATGTAATTACGCTTACCATATCTTCTAATTAAGTAAACTGTAGTCATAAATCCAATAATCATAAAGATAAATAATGATACTGAGCTTAAGACAAAAATAATCATTGAGATATTGCGATCTAAACCTAAAAAACTAGATAATTGATTGCCCAACAATGTCACCAACATCAAATAGGCTAACCATTTAGGGAACTTCAAGTCTTGGTACTTAGTAAGTTTTGGCATTTCTATTTTGAATCTTCTTAAAATGATATGTGCAAGAAAATAAATAATAGCCGCTTCCAAAACAGCAGAGAATACAATTGCAATTGGAAAAGTTACCATGATAAATTCTTTAATTGTAAAGTCACCTAGCACTGCAACATTTTCACCAATTGCTTGAGTAAAAATATCCTCGAGAATAGTCATTTCCTCAACAATATTATAACCAAAAGCTCCAGAAAATAATATCATTGTGACTAAGTAGGAAAAAGCTGTGAAAAATAGAGTCGTGAAAAATAAAAAACTGCTCTTCTTTTTGTGGTATACACCATAACCGAAGACGATTCCTGTAACACAAGAATTAATGACTAGAAATGTTGTAGTAAGCATTCCACTAAAGAAAGCAATCAATGTCATTGAAACAAAAGGAACTAAAGATTCTTTAAAACCGTACTTAGCACAATAGATGGCAATCGGTAGAGGAATAATAAAGGTTAGGGCAGCTTGAAAAAAACCAGCTGTATATCTATCAATTAAGACAATTACTCCAACTAAGGCTGTCATCATTGCGCCTTCAGTTATTTTCCTAATATTATTATTCATTTTTGTCCCCTTTTTTAGAAAAAACTTCCATCATAGATGGAAGTTTATTAGTCAATTACATATGGTAATAAAGCCATTTGACGTGAGCGTTTGATTGCAGTTGCTAGCATTCTTTGGTAGATTGCTTTAGTTCCTGTAACACGTCTTGGGATGATTTTTCCATTTGCTGAAATAAATCTTTTCAATAATTCAACATCTTTATAATCAATATATTCAACTTTGTTTTGAGTAAAGTAACATACTTTACGACGACTTGTTCTTTGTTTTTTAAAAGCCATGATTTCTTCCTTTCTTAGAATGGTAAATCATCACTGCTAGGATCAAAAGAATCTAAGCTAAATGATTCATCATTGTTATTTGTAGTTACATCAGGTTGGTAACCTGAGTTATTATAATCATTTCTACTAGAAGTAGTGTTTGTTGATTTTGGTTCTAAGAACTGAACACTTTCACAAACAACTTCAGTTACATACACTCTTTGACCATCTCTTTCGTAGTTACGAGTCTGAATGCGGCCTTCAACTCCAATTTGAGAGCCTTTATGTGTATATTGAGCTAATAGTTCAGCAGTCTTATTCCAAGCAACACAACCAATAAAATCCGCATCAGGTTGCCCTTCTGTTCTGCTACGACGATTAACTGCAATTGTAAAACTTGCGACAGATGTTCCGGATGTCGTTTTACGCATCTCTACATCTTTAGTCAATCTTCCAATTAAGATAACTCTATTCATATCATTAAGCCTGTTCTTCTAAATTAACGATCATATGACGAATGCAAGCTGACTCAATTCTCGCGATACGATCAAATTCTTTAATCGCTTCTGGACTTGCGTCAAAATTAGTTACTACATAGTAACCTTTTGTCATATGATTGATAGGGTACGCAAACTCTTTAACGCCCCAATCGTTAACTTCGTTAATTTTACCGCCATCTGCAGTTAAAATTCCATGAAGTTTTTCAATTAGTTCATTACGCTCAGTATCAGCTAATGTCGCGTTAAGAATATACATTACTTCGTACTTTCTCATCATCTTCACCTCCTTGTGGTCTGTGGGCTCTTCAGCCAAGGAATATTTATAAAATACCCGTAGGAGTATTCTATCAAATTTCTAAGTTATTTACAAGCAAATCACTGAATTTTTTGTAAGTCCTCAATTGTTGTGATTTTAATGTTAGAATAGCATCCTTCAACAGCTTTAATCTTAGCGTCACTATACAATTCAACTATTTGACCATCATCAGTGCAACTATAGTTTTCTTCATTAAAAGCTTTACGATAACAACCTAGAATTAGGTCAGTTTCAAAAGCTTGCGGAGTTTGAACCTGAAATAATTCGTTACGCTTAAAAGTAGTGACTACTTCATTGTTAACAATGTGTTTAATCGTATCTTTAACAGGCACAACAGGAATAACAGCTACACCATCTTTAATTTCTTTCTTTACATTATTTAAACACTCTTGACTTAGATAAGGGCGAGCTCCATCATGAATTAAAACTTTATCCGAAGAAACGGCCATTAAACCATTAAAAACACTGTGGCCTCTTGTTTCTCCGCCAGAGACAAAGATAACATTGCCACTTTGGAATTTGTCGATACATCTTGAGTACTCATCTGCACTTACTACTACCACTATTTCCACACAGTCACTGTCTTTTTGAAATATCGAGATCGTTTTTTCTAAAACTGTAGTGTGGTCATCGATTAAGAAAAAGACTTTATTGTATCCTAATCCCATTCTTGAACCTTTGCCAGCGGCTACTATTACTGCAGAATATTTCATTAATTTTTCCTCTTTTATTTTTTATTTATTATACTAATTATTATTATTTAGTCAATAAAAGTTATTAAATTGATTAAAATGTTTGAAATGTTATTTTTTTACAAAAATGTAAAGAATTTTCATAATTATTTTAAACAATTATAGTATATAATTTAATATGCAATTAATGCATGATTAGGTAAAAAATAGTTCTATTTGTGGCACTATTTTAAATAAAATAGCGGGAGAAAATATATGTATACATTAAAATCTATTGAAAAATTAAATAAGGATATTAGAGAAAATTTTCCTCACCTTTATCAAATAGAAAAAGACTTCAAAATCACTCATAGTGGGGTTTCGCGTCTTGTTATGTTAGACCGTTATGCACAAAAAGATCGTGCCCTTTTAACGCTGGGAGTAGATGATGTAGTTATCACCATTACTAAAGAAGACCCTAAGTATCCTGCAAGAGGAATTGGAGTTATTCAATCTATCGATTATAAGAAAGAGCAAGTCACTATCTTAATTGAAGAGGAATGGCGTGCCCCTTTAGAAAACGAAGAAGAGGCTACTACAGGAATTGTCACTCGTGAGTTCAAAGAAATTGATAAACCTCTAGAAATCTTCTATGAACAAATCGCAGCAAGAGTTGCTAAGTCGTTAGCTTCTACCGAAAAAAGTGAACTTACAAGAGCTAACTATACCGAGAAATTCTTTCACCAATTAAAAAATTTAAATACTGTTCCAGCTGGAAGAGTGCTATATGGGGCAGGAAGCGGAACTGAGGTTACTTACTTTAACTGCTTTGTAATGCCGTTTATTAGAGATTCTCGTGGCGGCATTGCTGACCATCGTAAAGAAGTGATGGAAATCATGTCACGTGGTGGTGGTGTTGGAACTAATGGATCAACATTACGCCCAAAATCAGCTCCTGCAAAGGGAGTTGGTGGCAAGAGTAGTGGAGCGGTTAGTTGGCTTAATGATATTGCCAACTTAACACATCTTGTAGAGCAAGGTGGCTCAAGACGTGGTGCTCAGATGATTATGTTATCTGATTGGCATCCTGATGTAATTGAGTTTATTATTTCTAAAATGCAGAATCCACGTGTTTTAAAGTGGTTAGCTGATAACTCTAAAGATGAAACTGTTAGAGCTGAGGCTAATCGTAAATTAAAATTCATTCCTCTTTCAAGAAATGATATTGAAATTTATGAGTCTCTAAAAGCAAATAAAAATACTCCTCCTCATATAATTGATTATGTTGATGAATTATTAATTGACAAAGGAAAACTAGAAGTATTAAATCCTGATTTCTTAAGTGGTGCTAATATTTCTGTAAATATTAGTGATGAATTTATGAAAGCTGTTGAGAATGATTTAGACTTCGAGTTAAGATTCCCTGATTTAGAGATTTTAACTAAGGAACAAAAAGAATTCTATGATGAGAATTGGCATAATATTGGCGATGTCCGTGAATGGGAGTCACTAGGATACCCTTCTAAAGTTTATCGCACAATTAAAGCTGTAGATTTATGGGACCTCATTTCTTTCTGTGCTACTTATTCAGCAGAACCTGGTATCTTCTTTATTGACAATGCCAATCAAAAAACAAACGCTGTAGCCTATGGGCAAAAAGTTGTCGCAACTAATCCTTGTGGAGAACAACCTTTAGCTCCTTATTCAGTTTGTAACCTTGCTGCTGTTAATCTTGCGAATTTTGTCGACAAGAAAACAGGTGAAGTGTTATTTGATAAGTTAAGCGAGACTGTTAGTTTAACTGTTCGTATGCAAGATAATGTTATTGATGGAACTCCTTACTTTTTAGAACCTAACAAAGAACAAGCGTTAGGCGAAAGAAGAGTAGGGCTCGGGATAATGGGATTGCATGATTTATTAATCTTCGCGAAAGAAAGATATGGTAGCTCTAGTTCAATTAAGTTAATAGATAAGGTATTTGAAACTATCGCAACTAGTGCTTATCGTACTTCAATTGAGTTAGCTAAGGAAAAAGGCAGCTTCCCTTACTTAACTGACCGTGAAAAGTTTATTAACTCGGGGTATATGAAAGCAATGCCAGAAGATATTCGTCAAGATATTTTAACTTATGGTATTCGTAATTCGCACCTTCTAACTATTGCGCCTACTGGTTCTACTGGAACGATGGTTGGAGTCTCAACTGGTCTTGAACCTTACTTCTCATTCTCTTATTTCAGAAGTGGAAGGCTTGGGAAGTTTATCGAAGTAAATGCAGCTGTGGTTGATGAATTTCTAAGTTACTATCCAGAATATACAAAAGAGAATTTACCAGACTACTTTGTTTCTGCGATGGAGTTAACTCCTGAGGAACATGCGGATACTCAATGTGCTATCCAAAGATGGATTGACTCTTCGATCTCTAAAACTGTTAATGCTCCTCGTGGCTTCTCGGTAAAACAAGTCCAAAAAATCTATGAACGTCTTTATAAAGGCGGTGCTAAAGGTGGAACTGTTTATGTAGATGGTTCTCGTGATTCTCAAGTATTGAGTCTCACTAATGATGAAGATGCAGCTTGGAACCAAATGGATTTAATCAAAGACTTCGGAGTAAAAGTTTCTCAGAAACAAGAAGACGAAAAACAAACAGATATGCGTGGAGATCGTCAAGATCGTAACATCGGAATCGAGGTTGGTGATATTTGTCCTATTTGTAATGAAGGTGTGGTTGAAGAAATTGGTGGATGTAATACATGTACTAACTGTAATGCCCAGCTTAAATGTGGATTATAAAACAAGGTTAATAACCTTGTTTTTTTATATCTTAAGTATGATAAAATAATTAGAGAATAAGGAGATTATTATGACACCGAAAGAGGTCTTAAAACTATGGGTAGAAATATTCAACAAAGCTGACGCGGAGGCTTTATCCCAATTTTATACAGATGATGCAGTAAACCATCAAGTAGTAACTGACCCAGTAATTGGAAAAACTGCTATACATCAGAGATTTGTTGAAGAATTCTCCACTGCAAGGATGGTTTAATATCTTTGAAGACGGTGAATGGGCAATTATGGAATGGCGTGATCCTAAAGGATTTAGAGGTTGTGGTTTTTTTCATATCGTTAATTCTAAGATAGTTTTTCAACGAGGATATATGAATAAACTCAGTTTCTTAAAAATGAATAATTTGCCTATTGAATAATATTTAGAATTTTGTTTATTACTATATTAAGGTATATTAAAAACAATAGATTAGGAGGGGTACTATGGCAGGTGTAATTTTTGAAGGTGGAGCACTTAGAGGGATTTTTTCAGCTGGTGTTATGGATGCTTTAATTGAAGGAGATATTCACTTCGATTATGTTATTGGGGTTTCAGCTGGAATGTCTAACGCTATGTCTTATGTCTCAAAACAAAAGGGACGCAATATTGAAATACTAAAAGAGTATCGTAATGACCCTAGATATATGTCAAAAAGAAATTTACTAAAATGTGGTTCATTATTCGATATAGACTTTTTATATGATGAAATACCCAATGAGATAAACATCTATAATCGACAAGCATTAGCTAACTATCAAGGTGAAATAAAAGCTGTAGTAACTAATGTTCACACTGGTGAAGCTGAGTACTTAGATTGCAAAGAGATGGATAAAAAGTGTTTAATTTTGCAAGCTACAAGTGCACTACCTTTCTATTGTCCACCTGTTACTATTGGTGACAAACTTTACTATGATGGTGGTATCAGCGACTCAATTCCGATTAAAAAATCGCAAGCAGATGGAAATAAGAAAAACTTGA
The DNA here is from genome assembly GCA_964369955.1 of uncultured Erysipelotrichaceae bacterium. Lineage (GTDB taxonomy): Bacteria > Bacillota_I > Bacilli_A > Erysipelotrichales > Erysipelotrichaceae > CAYJFQ01. The sequence continues at coordinate 26,119 of CAYJFQ010000007.1, forward strand.
TTGTCTTAACCCAACCACAAGGATATCGTAAGTCTTCAGGGAAGATGACAAAGCTAGCTGCTTTCTTATTGAAAAGAAAATACCCAAAAATGGCTCAAATTATGCTTGAGAGAGCTGAGATGTACAACCAAACGATTGATTATATTGAGGAATTAGAAAAAAATGATTCAAAAAATAATCTAGTAATTAGACCTGAATATAAACTAAACTCTTTTGAAGATGATGTCAATGAGTTAGAAAAGACTTATCTTCATGGTTATAAAGTTGGAATGAAATCTTTAGATAGCATTAAGAAAAACTTATTCTAAGATACTAAGCGCATGTATCTTGAAGATGGTTTGATAAATAATTATAATTATTATGTAAAAGGGGAAATGCATATGAATATTGTCTCAATTAAAAACTTAACAAAATACTATAATAAAATTAAGGGAATTGAAAATGTTAATCTTGAAATTCAAGAAGGTGAAATTTTTGGGTTAATAGGTCCAAATGGGGCCGGTAAATCTACAACAATTAGAACTTTATTATCATTAATTTATCCTACTAGTGGAAGCGCAAAAATCTTTGGACTAGACACTGTCAAAGATTCTGATGAAATCCTTCAAAATGTTGGATATCTTCCATCAGAAGTTTTTTATTATGAAAACATGAAAGCTATTGATTTATTGAAGTATTCAGCTTCATTCTATAAAAAAGATTGCACAAAAAGAATTAAAGAGCTAGCAAACCTTTTAGAGTTAGATTTAAATCGCAGAATTGAAGATCTTTCTTATGGTAATCGTAAAAAAGTTGGAATTATACAAGGTTTAATTCATCAACCTAAATTGATTATTCTTGATGAGCCAACTGGAGGACTTGATCCTCTTATGCAACAAAGATTTTTTGAGTTAATTAGACAAGAAAACCAAAGGGGAGCTACCATTATTTTCTCTTCTCATATCTTAAGTGAGGTTCAAAAAATTTGTGACCGTGTTGCCTTTGTAAAAGATGGCGAAATTATTAGAGTTGATAGTATCGCCAATATTAGAGAGAACTCTTATTTAAAAATTTATTTTAAATCAAATGAGCCTATTTCTTTAAGTAAATTTAGTTTGCCAGGAGTAACTAACATCAATCTTAATGATAATGACGAATGTACATTCTTATACCAAGGTCCAATAAACCCAATTCTAACTGCAATCAATAGTTATTCAATTGCCAATATAATGATGGAAGAGCCTGATCTAGAAGATATCTTCCTGCATTATTATAAATAGGTGCCTTATGAACATTTTAATATTTGAAAACAAACGTAATTTTATTTTTACCATTACCTGGCTTGGAGCTTTAATTGCTTTAATTACTTTATACATTATGATTTTCCCGGTTTTCACTAATGACATCTCGGCTTTTGAGACTATTATGGCTAATTATCCAATTGAGATACTTGAGGCATTTGGACTTAACGATATAAAACAAATGGCAAGTTTTTATGGTTTTTATGGTCTTGTATCAATTTTTATAGCTGTAATTGTGGCTATCTATTCTTTTCAATTAGCGCTTAAAATTGTTGGAAATGAAAAAATTAATAAAGTGTCTGACTTCTTTTTTACTAAACCTATTAGTAGAACTAAGGCCTTTATCACTAAAGTTATTGTGTCCCATTTGTTAATTTTAGTGGTTAATCTAATCTTACTAGTGTTTTCCTATCTATTAGCTAGTGAGGTTGTTGATGAGAAATTGTTGTTCATTGACTTTGTAAAAATTCAGTTTTCAATATTGTTGCTATCACTATTCTTTAATAGTTTAGGCATTCTAGTAGCTACCGTAATGAAAAAAATTAAATCACCAGCTACGATTTCAACAGCTATTGTTTCTACTTTCTTCATCTTTAATTTTTTAGAGCCAATTATTGATGATAAGTGGTTTGAATATCTTACTATTTTTAAATACTTTGATATTAACATAATTATTAACAGTGGTTTTGACTTAATAAATGTTGCAATCATTTTAGTTCTTAGTTTTATCTTTACTTTCGGAAGTTTATTGATTTATCGTAAACAGGATATCCATACAGTTTAATAGAGGGAGGGAATATATGAACATCTTAAAAAATGAGATTTTAAATAATAAAAAACTATTCTTCTATTATCTAGTAATTTGTGTTGTACTACTTGGTGCAGGGCTTGCGAAGGGAACTGGTGTTGTGGTGGAAAGCGGTCCAGATATTAGTCAATTTATTGAGGCCATGCCTGCATCTTTAATGGCTGTCTTTGGGATGGTAGGAGTTGATATGACAACTATTGCAGGGTTTTATGGAATTATCTTTATTTATGTATCGCTAACAACTTATTTCTTTGCAGGTAATTTAGGGTCACAAATTTTCTATCGCGAAGAAACTGAACACACTAGTGAATTCTTATATGCAAAACCAATCTCTAGAGTTAAAATATATTTTATTAAAGTGTTGGCTTTAATTATAGTGCTATTTCTCTTTGATATAGTTTGTGCACTTATTTCTCATTTAACTATATTCTATGTTTTGGATTACAATATTTTGCCTTTAATTATTAGCTCTACTACTGCAATGTTTTTAGTTCAGTTAACCGTAGGTTTATTTGGAGTTATGATGGCTTCAATCTTGAAAAAATCTAAAAGGGCTGGAGGTATTGCAAGTATTATAGTTATTACTTCATATCTATTAGGAACCGTTATCGATATAGTTGGAAATCTTGAATATTTTGAGTACTTCTTAATAACACGTTACTTAGATATCCCAAATATGGTCTTAACAAATGGCGGTTGGCATTTTGGCTTTATGACCTTGAATTGTGTATTGTTGTTGATGTTTATGGTTGTTGGTTGTTTAAGCATTAAAAGAAGAGATATAAATATTTAAAACTTATCAACATAAAAAGGATATTTAAATATCCTTTTTTTATTATTAGTAGTAGCAACCTTTATTTCGATAGTAAACAATAAGTGTGATAATTAAAGCAACACCTTCTGCTAAAGGTAAGGCCAACCATACACCATCAACATCTAAGAGTTGTGGTAAAATCAACATGAATATTATTAATAAACCAAAGGTTCTAACAAATGATAAGAAAGCTGAGAGTTTACCATTTGAGAAAGCTGTGAACATCGAGGTGATAAAAATATTAAACCCTTTAAATAAAAATGAAGGAATAAATAAATACATGCCATTTAAAGCAATATCATAGACACTTTGATTACCGCTGGTAAATAGATTAACTAAAAAGCTGCTACTTAATAAGCCAATCGCTAGCATCGATATTGAGCTCATAAAGATGAACTTGAAACAAAAGGACATGATTTTTCTTAATTGTGACTTATTATTTGCGCCATAATTATAGCTAATAATAGGTGCAACACCCGAGGAGAATCCTAAGAATATTGCCACAAATAAGAAATCAGAATAAAGAATAATTGTGACAGCCGCTACACCATCTTCACCTAGCATAAACATCAATATAATATTAAACAATAAAGTAGTAATCGCAATTGAGATATTGGAAATCATTTCAGAAGAGCCATTGAAACAGCTCTCGACAATAACCTTTAAATTAAATTTAGGTTTGACTAAATAAAGTGTACCTTTGCGATTGGTGATAAAAAAATATAAACCTGCAATTGAAGCGACAGTATAGCCGATACCTGTCCCTAAAGCTGCTCCTGCAATACCTAAATTTATAATCTCAATAAAAACATAATTTAAAACCATATTAGAAACTCCGGCTACAACTGTGATTGTCAAACCAAGTTTTGGCTTACCTGCTGTAACTAAGAAAAACTCAAAGAGCGCCTTAATAATACACAAAGGATTAAACAACATTAGCACTAATGCATATTCATTACAATAATCTAATAACGAAGGACTAGCTCCTAAAAATAGAATAATTTGTTCAGAAAACATAAAGAATAAAATAGAAGTAACAATTCCTACAATTATGCCAAAAACTAAAATGGTTGAGAAATTATTGACCGCAAGTTCACCCTTGCCTTCTCCCATATTCTTTGCAACAATGGCACTACCACCTGTTGCTAACATTATCCCAATTGCAATCACAACATTACTTAGAGGATAAATAATGTTTACTGCTGATAAGGCGTCTGTATCGATAAGTCTTGAGACAAACACTCCATCCATCATTGTATACAATGACATAAAGACCATCATAATAATAGTTGGGAATGCAAATTTAAGAATGCTTTTAGTACTTGTTTTAGTGCCTAGTGAATTATCCATATATACCTTCCTAACTAAACAATAATACAATAAAAAAGCTTATAGTTAAACTATAAGCTTTAAATTACTTTACTTAAAAATTCTTTTAATCTATCAGTCTTAGGGTTATTGAAGATATCTTCAGGTGTTCCGTCCTCAATAATCATTCCTTGGTCCATGAATATTACACGATCCGCTACTTCGCTTGCGAACTTCATTTCATGAGTGACGATAACCATTGTCATTGACTGTGAAGCTAACTCGCGCATTACATCTAATACTTCTTTGACCATTTCAGGGTCTAAAGCACTTGTTGGTTCATCAAACAGCATAATTTCAGGGTTCATGTTCAAAGCTCTAACAATCGCAAGCCTTTGTTTTTGTCCTCCTGATAATTGATTAGGATAACTATTAGCTTTTTCTTTTAACCCTACCCTATTCAATAAATTTAAAGCTGATGTTTCACTTTTTTGTTTATCAATCCCCAGAACATCAATAGGTCCGATTGTTGCGTTATCTAGAACTGTTAAATGGGGGAATAAATTGAAATGTTGAAAAACAAATCCCATTTTAGTACGAACTTTACTCATTTGTTTTTCATCATGGAAATTTAGAATTTGATTATCAACTTCGATAGTTCCAGAGTCAACTAATGCTAAACCATTGATACATCTTAGTAAGGTTGACTTACCACTACCGCTAGGTCCGATAATACAAACAACTTCATTATCTTGTATTTCACAACTTACATTATCCAAAGCTACGATGTTTGGAAACTTTTTATAACAATTTTCTAACTTAATCACTGATCGTTAATTTCCTTTCTAGCTTTGTCGCAAAGAATGAAATGACTAATGTCATTGTTAAGTACACTCCAGCTGCTAAGATAAGTGGTGTGAAGAAATCATAGTATTTAGTAGTTAAGACATTTGCTGACTTCATTAGTTCCACTACCCCGATTGTGCTAATTAATGAAGAGTCTTTAATTAAGACAATAAATTCATTAACTAGTGGCGGAACTACTCTCTTATATGCTTGAGGTAAGATAATCTTACTCATTATTTTTTTACTACTTAGTCCTAAACATTTTCCAGCTTCCCATTGTCCTTTATCAATTGAATTAATCGAGGCTCTAATGATTTCGCTCATATAGGCACCACTATTTAAACCAATTGCTAGGATACCCATAAGAAGTGGGCTAACCGGTAAAAACTGCCCTGTGATTGTTTGATATAGATACGGAATTCCCAAAAAGAATATTGAAATCTGTAATAACATTGGAGTTCCCCTAACAACTTCTACATAGATTCTTGCGAAGAATTTCAGCACCTTGTTATTTCCAACTCTTATCGCCGCAATAATTGTGCCTAATAATAAACCAATAACTAAAGTGCTTAAGGCTATCAATAATGATAGCCCTGCACCTTTTAACATAAATTCAATATTTTCGGGAGTTAAAATTCTCTCGAAATTTAACACTAATTAAGACCCCATTTTACTAATAAGTCCGCATATGTGTCAGTAGTTACAAATTGTTTAAGAGCTTCATCGATAACAGCTTGTAATTCAATATTTTCATTCGCAATGATGATGCTCATATTTTCATCTACTAATGCGGTTTCTAAGATTTTAGCATCTGTATTTTCAGCCACATAACTGTTAGCAACGGCTAAGTCAACTACAAATCCATTGATAGCTCCCGTTTTAAATTGTGCATACAATTGACCAGCATCAGTAAGGCTTACTGATTCAATACCATCTACATCAGAAGCAGCTGCTTCACCAGTTGATCCTGATTGAACACCTATTTTTAATCCATCTGCAACCATTTCTTCAATATTTGTATAAGTTGAATCACTTGGAACTACAACTACTTGTTGGCTGAAAATATATGGAGAAGAGAAATATACATCTCTATCTGCATCATAAGTGAATCCAGAAACACCTACATCGATTTGTTTAGCTTGTAGAGCACCAACAATCGTGTCAAAGCTCATTTGGTTGAATTGAACTGTTAAATTTAAGTCATTATTTTCGTTAATAATTTTAACAACTTCATTCATTAAATCAATGTCAAATCCTTCTAATTCACCATCTGTAGTTAAACTTTCAAATGGTGGATAGTCAGGACTTGTTCCAACAATTAACTTATCAGAAGTTAATAATTCTCCTGCCAACCCTTCTTTTACTTCGGTTGAAGTACAACCTGTTAATAATAATACTACTAATAATAAGCATAATAACTTTTTCATTTTATTCTTTCCTCTTTCTTTTCTTTTTAATTTAACTAAACTATATCGCCGACCAATCATAGCATCACCCCTTTAATAAAAAAATCGCCTCTATAAATAACTAGAGACGGATTATCCGCGGTACCACACTAATTGTTAAGAATATTCTTAACCACCTTTGGAATAACGGTTCCATTGCCGACCTGAGCTATTTATTCACTCAAGCATCTCCTAGATGCGCTTCAACTATTATTTGTTAATCAGGCTTCCACTCTACCCTAACTCGCTAGTAACTCCTAATAATTTACTCTTCTATTCAATGATTTATGAGAGTATTCTAATACACATACAAAGTGATGTCAACAGTATTTTGTAATTATTTTCATAAAATGTAAAAAGTTGTAATACATTACTCGCAAAATTTAAATAACTAGATTTATTTTAAGATAGTTAAGAAGTTTTAAGAAAAGTTAAGATATGTTATCATTTGATTGTTATTAGAGAGAGGTATGTTATGGCTAAATATAGTTGCGCAATATGTAATAGGGAATTAACTTTTTTCTCAGCTAAAACTTTGATAAGAGATGGTGCTATATGTTTTGATTGCCAATATAAAGCCAATATTAATGATATCGATAATCCTATGGCTTACACTTCCCATATGATTAGAAATTTATATGAACATCGAGTTAAATTTGTAGATAAGTTTCAAGAATCTAGATCTGTAGGTGGTAAGTTAATAGTAGATGATACTAATAAATTATTCAAAATAGGGGGAAATATATTTAAATTTGAGAATTTACTTGATTATAGACACAATATTGAAGTTAGTGAAAAAGTGAGCGGTGGTTTAACCGGAGCAATACTAGGAAGTTTATTTCTAGGTAAGTATGGGTCATTTGCCGGAGCAGCAATGGCTACTAAGATAAAAAATATTTGCTCTTCAATGATAATAGAAGTTATGCTTCAAGATTCACACATTAGAAGAACTTTTATTGTTATCAATAATAGAGAAATCACATATGGTGGCTGGAGTTACAACAATTATATCGATGAAATGAAAAAATGTTATAACGAACTTGAGGCAATTTCAAGATATAGTAGTTTATATCCTTCAAGTGAATCTATAACTAATTCTGTGGTTAATGTAACAACAACGTGGGAAGATGAAGTACAGAAATATAAAGATCTTCTCGATAGTAATTCTATTAGTCAAGAAGAATACGACGCGAGAAAAAAACAAATAATTAATTTCTATGCAAATAAAAAAATAAAAAAATAGCTATATACTACATTATTAATAATGGTTGTAAACAACAATGCTTTATTAGGAAGGAGTTAGTTATGTTATATACTAAAAATTTAAAGTTTCAGAATTTTATTACTTATCAAGATTTAGTAGTAAAGGAAGGTTTTGTGAATTTTATTAACGGCCCTAGCGGCACTGGCAAAAGTACTCTTTTAAAATTATTTAATCGTACTGCAAACCCTAGCTGTGGAGAAATATATTATAAAGATCGATTAATAACTGACTATGAGACAATTAGTTTAAGAAAAGAGGTTAAGTTAATTTCTCAAACCTCATTTCTTTTTCCAGGTACTATACTTGAAAATTTTGAGATTTTTTATCGTTATTGTGAGTGTAAATTGAATCTAAACCCTGAAAGGTTGAAATACTTTCTAGAGCTAGCGGCTATGAATTTAAAGTTAGAGAGTGATTGTGGGACTCTCTCAGGTGGTGAGAAACAAAGAGTTTACATTGCAATCTGTTTATCGATGGAATCAGAAGTGATTATGTTAGATGAGCCTAGTTCCGCCTTAGATAAAAGGCTTGCTGATAGGTTGTTAAAGAATATTATAGGTTATGTAAAAGATAATGATAAAACTCTGATAGTGATAAGTCATGATGAGGAATTAGTCGCTAAATATTCTGAAAACTTGATAACTCTACAGGAGTTGAAAAGATGAATATAGCCGCTGAAATAAGTTTAATTAATTTTGGGTTGGTTTATTTACTATTAGTAATGGTTGGAATATTAATGAAGATCAGTAAGATTAATCAAACAAAATTGTTAATAATTGGTAGTTTAAGAATGAGTATTCAATTAGTAATCGCTGGCTATGTACTGGTTTATTTATTAGGAAATCCATCTCCAATCTTAGTTATTAGTTATGTAATTTTAATGGTTTGTTTTGCAGTATATCGTGTGTTTTCAGTTAATAAAAATATTAACAAAAACTTTAAAATTATCACCGCTACTTCTATAGCTGTTTCTGGGTGTATAATTATTTTATTCTTTGTGACAATAATTACAGAGCAAAATATTTTCAATCCTCAGTACACTATTCCAATCAGTGGAATGATACTGGGAAACGCAATGACTGGAGTTACCCTTGGAATTAAGACTTTTATTAATAAGATAAGCGATAACAAGCTACAAATAGAAGTTCTCTTAAATCAAGGAGCTACTCCGAAGAATATTTTAAAGCCGATGGTCAATTCTTCGATTGAGACCGCATTATTACCAACAATGAACGTAATGTTAGGTATGGGAATTGTCTCATTGCCTGGAATGATGACTGGTCAAATCCTATCTGGTGAATCACCAACAACCGCAATTTTGTACCAAATTGCCATTACTATTTGCATTTCAACAGTTGTGTGTTTAGCCGTTTTCTTTACTTTAAACTTAGGGTATAAAACTCTTTACAATAAAGACAATCAATTTAAGCACTAAAAAAGGTGAATATTTTCACCTTTTTTTCTTTATTGTTCAAACTGAGAATTATAAAGATTATAATAGAAACCTTTTTCAGCTAATAGCTGTTGGTGATTTCCTTGTTCGATAATATTGCCTTTATCCATAACTAAAATAGTATCTGCATTTCTAATTGTTGATAGGCGATGTGCAATTACAAAGCTTGTACGATTAGCCATTAGATTATCCATAGCTGATTGAATTAAAGCTTCAGTTCTTGTGTCGACACTACTTGTAGCCTCGTCAAGAATTAGAATCTTAGGGTCAGCTATAAAAGCTCTAGCGATTGTTAGTAACTGTTTTTGTCCAGCTGAAACATTTGTCGCTTCTTCGTTTAAAACATAGTCATAATTGTTAGGGAGAGTTCTGATAAAGTTATCAATATGAGCTGCTTTTGCGGCCTCTTTAACTTGTTGGTCAGTCGCTTCTTGATTACCATATTTTAGATTATCTTTGATTGAGCCATTGTATAACCAAGTGTCTTGAAGTACCATCCCAAATAATTCTCGAAGATCTTCACGGCGATAATCACGAATATCATGTCCTCCCACCATTATACTTCCACTGTTAACATCATAAAACCTCATTAGTAGTTTTACAATCGTTGTCTTACCAGCTCCTGTTGGACCTACTATTGCGATTTTTTGACCAGCTTTTATTTTAGATGAGAAGTTTTTAATGATCAATTCATTTTCTTCATATCCAAAACTTACATCTTTAAATTCCACTTCACCTGTAATTCCTTCAATTGAGGCTGGATTTTCAACATCTTTAATTTCTTCTGTTTCATCTAAGAACTCAAATATTCTTTCTGCGGCTGCAGCCATAGATTGTAATTGGTTTGAAATCTGAGCTGTTTGTGTGATAGGTTGTTGGAATGAACGTACATATTGTATAAAGGCTTGAATCTCACCTACTGTGATTCTTCCAATAATTGCTAGCCAACCACCTAGTAGACAAACTACAACATAACCAATATTTCCGATAAATCCCATCAACGGCATCATTATACCTGAATAGAATTGACTCTTCCAAGCACTACTATACAGTTTTTCGTTATATTCATTAAATTTTCTAATTGATTCTTCTTCACCATTAAAAACTTTAACAATTGTATGACCACTGTATGCCTCTTCAACATGACCATTGATTTTACCTAGCATTTCTTGTTGTTGTTTGAATTGTTTTTGTGAACGTTTAACGATGAAAGAAATAGATATTAATGAGATAGGAACTACTAATACAGTGACTACTGTCATTTCTAAACTGATTGTTAACATCATATAAGTAATCCCAATAAGTGTAACTACTGAAGTAATCATTTGTGTTAAGCTTTGGTTTAATGATTGAGTTAATGTATCGACATCATTAGTAATTCTACTTAAGATATCTCCTGTTGTAGTCTTATCGAAATATTTTAATGGTAATGTATGGATCTTTTCAGAGATGTCTTTTCTTATTCGATATGCAAAGTTGTTGGCAATTTTTGTCATAATGAATCCTTGGATATATGAGAAAATTGCAGAAATAATATATAGAACTAGTAGGAATAAAATTATATTACCGATAGCAGTAAAATCAATGCCTCCTGTTCCTTGCAGTTTTGCAATTATTCCATTATATAACTCAGTAGTCGCATTACCTAAAATCTTAGGACCCACAATTGAAAAAATAGTACTAGCGATCGCAAAGACAAATACTACAATAAACGCAAAATAATATTTAGAAAGACGGTTAACTAATTTTTTAAGGGTTCCCTTAAAATCTTTAGCCTTTTCTCCACCTCTCATCATTGTGCCCATCGGCCCTCCACCTGGACCTTTTTTTGATTGTGCTTGATTATTTTTTTCTTTAGACATTTTCCAACTCCTTCTTGCTTAATTGTGAATAAGCAATTTCTTGATACACTTCACAAGAAGACATTAATTCTTTATGCGTGCCAATCCCCACCATCATTCCATCTTCTAATACAATGATTTGATCAGCATCCTTAATAGTACCAATTCTTTGAGCAACAATTATTAAACTCTTATCACCTAATTCTTGTTTTAAAGCTCTTCTTAAGTTAGCATCTGTCTTAAAATCAAGTGCACTAAAACTATCATCAAAGATAAAGATATCTGGATTCTTAACTAAGGCACGAGCTATTGATAGTCTTTGTTTTTGGCCACCAGAAACATTTGTTCCACCTTGAGCAATAGGTTCATTGTATTGTTCAGGTTTTTCTGCCACCACATTAGTTGCTTGTGCTATTTCTACTGCCCTTTCAACAGCTTCATAAGAAGCATCGAGTTTTCCATACTTAAGGTTGCTTTCGATTGTTCCGCTAAATAGAATGCCTTTTTGAGGAACGTAGCCCAATTTATCTCTAAGCTCTTTTTGCTTTTGTTCCCTAACGTCAACTCCCCCAACATAGATATGGCCTTCTGTTACATCATAAAGTCGTGGAATTAAACTAACAAGAGTGCTCTTTCCTGATCCAGTGCCACCAATGATGGCAGTGGTTTCACCTTTTTTAGCTATAAAGCTAATACTCTGTAGAGCATAATCATCACCTTCACCATATTTGAAAGAAACATTTCTAAATTCAACCTCTCCAACTTTTTCCTTATTTTCAGGTGTTGGATTAATTGGATCAATGACTGTTAACGGAGTTTCTAACACTTCCATAATTCTACCTGCAGAAACAGAAGCTCTTGGCATCATAATAAATACTATTGTAATAAACAGGAATGACATTATGATTGACATTGCATACTGCATAAATGCCATCATATCACCAACTTGAATACTTCCGATATCCACTTGATGACTACCAACCCAAACAATTAATAAAGTTATAGCACTCATGATGAAGTTCATTGTCGGCATCATTAACGCCATTGCCCGATTAGTAAATAACTGAACTTTAGTTAAATCTAAGTTAGCCTTATCAAAACGTTTTTTCTCATAATCTTCACTACCAAATGTACGTACTACCATTAATCCTGTTAAGCTTTCACGAGAAACTAAGTTTACTTTGTCGATTAATTTTTGAATAATTTTAAACTTAGGTAAAACCAAGACAAACATTGTGCCAATTAAACCAAGCACACAAGTTAAGCCCAATCCGATGATCCAAGTCATACTTGCGTCAGTATTAATTACATTTAATAGCGCACCAATACCTAAGATTGGTGCGTAGAAGATAAATCTACTACCCATAACAATTAACATTTGAATCTGTGTAATATCATTACCACTTCTAGTAATTAAACTAGCGGTTGAGAACTTATTAAATTCTGTATTTGAGAAGTTCTCAACCTTCTCAAATAATTCACCCCTAACATCTTTAGAAATCTTAGCAGCTATTCTAGCGCCAATAAAACTAACCGCAATAGCGCAAGCCATACCGCCAAAAGCAACTAACAACATCAAAAATCCTGTTTTAAAGATATAAGTATATTGAATGTTATCAGTATTAATTCCAAGCGCTTGATATTCATTTTTAATCATCACAGAACTAGCGCTAGTAATCATTTCTTCATCTAATTTAGTTAAATTAGAATTCAATTGTTCAAGCATCATTGCACTCGATTGAGGATCTGCATTCTCTAAGGTTTCAAAGAAATCAGTCCCTTCAGGTAAGTTAGGTATACCTTGAGTTTTAATCGACTCAACAACCATTAATTTTTTTCCAATAACTAGTCCTAAATCAGAATTTACATTATCAGGATCATTTAATAAATAAATGTCTTGATTTTCAAGTTCTGGGTACTTTTCTAGATATTCAGGATTTCCCTTTTGGATTAAAGAATAATTATCTTCAATCATTTTAATTTCATTTTCATTACTTATTAACTTAATATCTTCAACTAACTCGGACCTTATCGCAATAGGTACTTCTTCAGTAATACCTGACATTTGGATCCCGTTATTTACGATGTCAGACATATAATCAGGAAGTTTTAAGTCAAAATTAGCTTGTCCAAATAATAAGATAATAATTAAAAGAAAAGAAAACCAATAACGTTTACCAAATCTTCTTAATAGTTTAATCATTTAATTTCTCCTTCATTTCATCAATATATTTACGATATCCTAGTGAATCATTTAATTCTTGAAAGAAAGATAATAGTTCTTGAGATTTCTCAATCCCCAACTTATCAATCAACATCATGTAACGATCAATACCTCTTTCTTGTAGTGTTTCTATAACCTCATTGCCTTTTTTTGTTAACATAACCTCAACAACTCTGCGATCAGTTTTAGAGGTTTCTCGAGTTATTAGTTCTTTATTAAATAAACTATCGAGAGTTTGAGTAATTGTAGAGGGAGCTAATCCAACAATTTTACGAATTTGATTAACCTTTAAAACACCTTCTTCTTTTAGATTAAACAAGATAAACATTTGTAGTGGTCGTAATTTAATTCCTAAATGTTCTATTCTTTCAATCTTAGTTCCTGTATTAAAGATTGAAAATTCATTCATAATCTTTTTAGTTAGTTCTCTTTTCATAGATTCTCCTTATTTCGTAATAATCAATATTTCATAAAACGAATTAATATTAACATAAAAATATCTTGATGTAAATAAACTGAAGATAAACAAAAAAAGAGAATCTTTAGATTCTCTTTACTCGCTAATTGACAGAACATTTATTTGCAGAGGGTAGCCTTCCCTCACTGTGCCATCATACTCTACCACAATGATATCTCCCACTTTATAGCTTTCTGAAATAATAATACTAACCCTGTCACCAGAGTTTAATATCTCACTACCTTCTAAAGGAATAATGATTGCACTTTTATCTTCGATAGATTCGATAGTGGCTGTAAAATAAAGGCTTTCTTCCTCTTTATTACATCCGAATATCAATAAAATACATAATATTAATAGTGTTCTCTTCATAATTTGTTACCCAACAACTTAAGCAACTCTGTTTTAACTTCTTCAATATTATTGTTAGTAAGAAGAGGGATAAGTTCATTTACTTCTTCAACAGATTTATCCCACCACTTAAATTCATCCAATAGCTTAATCAACTGGTCATCAAATCTATTTCTAATTATCTTTGCAGGATTACCTGCCGCAATTGTGTAAGCAGGAATATCACTTGCGACCATCGAATTTGTGCCAATTATTGCACCATTGCCAATTTTAACTCCTGGCATTATCGTAGCATCTTGTCCGATCCAAACATCATTTCCAATGATAGTTTCACCTTTTAATGGAAATTTGGTTAATGGCGGAACCTTTTGTGTCCATCCTTCAAAAATATAAAATGGGAAGGTTGAAACACAATTCATTTGATGATTTGCGCCATTCATTATAAAATTAACCCCTGCAGCTATCTGACAATATTTACCAATAATTAATTTATCACCATAAAAATCATAATGATGAGTAACATGACTTTCAAAATCTATATCTGAAATATAAGTAAAATCTCCAACGATGATATTTTTGTTGGTTATGGTTGGTTTGACATATGTTACATAGTCGATATCTTTAACAGGGTGTATAATATCGGAATTTGGTAATTTATCTTTCATATTATTTGTTTCTAACTACTAGCTTTAAATCTTTACTAACATATAATTCTCTTTTCTTCTTTGCCATAAAAAAGAAAGTTAAATAAACTCCAATTAGAACTATCCATTGAGCAATAAACATTGGAACAATATAATTATTTAATACTGAGTCCATATAATTGGCCATAATACCTAAGACACTTGTACCAAGTAGAACCCAAATTAAAGGACTAACATACTTCATCATCTTTTCAATTTTTTCACGTTCAATAGAATTAGTAACTTTCATTTCAACAATATTTTTACATTTTGAACACTTGAAAGTTGATTCACCAATTAATTTAAAGAACCCTACCTTTTTACCACAGACAGGACATACCATTATTTTCTTTTCCATAAATTATACCTCTGATTAAATTATAACATAATTGATTAGTAGTACTCTTCACCATCTTCACAAATTTCATAACCAAACTCTTCCGCTAAAGATGCAAAACCTTCCTCGCCATAATCATAGACATCAATCATGTAACAATCGCCATTCTTAAATTTCTCAATACCTGCCAACGAAACTCCAGGCTCAAAATATTTATACTCAATCTCTACATCTGGAAAAATACTTGATAGCTTTTCAATAACCGGAGTCGCTGGTGACCAAGCAGTTTCAAATTCTATTATCTCATTATTTGAATAAATGTTTGATGGTTGCCATTTGGTGCCCCAATTCTCAATGCTCCACTCATACCAATCGCCACAGTTATTATAATCTATGCGGTTTTGAACGATGCGAGCCCCTAATGAAACGTTGATTTTCTTTTCATTTTCCCATTTCTCAATAAGGTTAGGGATTTCTTCGATCTTAACTTTTTCACGGTCGGCTAACCATCTTAAGTGACTAGTTATTATTCGATCTTTAAGATAAATAGCTACTGCTTCACTAGCAAATGAAAGACTTCCTCTTTCTGTATTTAAGATTGAAGGTGGCATAGGAATAACATTAGAGAAGTCAAATTCTCTCTCTTGGCTTTTAATGAAGTTTAATAATTTTTTAGTTTCTTTCCCTTTAAGTGTTAACTTGTTTTGACAATAATTAGGCATTTATAATCCTCTCTTTCACTTATTTATAGTAAAGAATTAATAAATGTCCTAAAAAAGCATCCAAAATTTGGATGCTTATAAATTCTTTAATACTTGTAGATATTTTGACAACATTGGAATAACTTGTTGTTTTCTTGAGATGATTTTTGGCAAGAATAATAATTCATCTTCCAAAACAATGTTCTTAGCAAAAGCATCAGTAAATAAGTGGGCTTGCTTACCAACAATCATTAAGTAAGACCCGCTTCCATCTACTAAACTAAATAACATAGCTACTAGATCTAAACGATTTGCCAAACAATAACTATCCATATATGTAGATACTACTCGTTTTACATCAGTAATATCATCACGTGATTGGATATTTACTTGTCCGATTCCGACACGATAAGAACTAATATTGAAAGTCTTGATGTCATTGTTAACAATCTCGCTTGCACTCTTACCTTTTAATGAAGCGCTAATATTTAGTATTAGTTGTGCTAATGCTTCAACTTCTACGCCACAGATTTTAGATAGTTTTTCTGCTTGGAGATGGTCTTTCTTAGTGCAGGTTGGAGATTTAAAATTCATAGTATCTGAAATGATGGCACTTAACATAATACCAGCATTGGCTTTATCAATCTCAATCCCATTTTCTTCATATAGTCCAGAAACAATTGTGCATGAACTGCCACATATCTCATTTCTAAAGAAAACTGGTAAATCTGTTTGAATGTCTCCTAGACGGTGATGGTCGATAATTTCAATGACTTCTGCTTCCTCAACACCTTCAATACTTTGAGATTTTTCATTATGATCGATTAAAATAATTTTCTTCTTAGTTGCATTTAATAGATGGTATCGTGATATTAGTCCCACTATACGATGTTGATTGTCAATAACTGGATACTGTCTAAAACGACTTTTAATAATTTCTTCTTTAACATCATCTAAATAATCGTAAAGGTTGAAAGAGATTAAATCACTTGTCATTATATGACCAATCGGTATTGCCTGGGTAATAGTTTGAGCTACTCCGATTAAGTCAAGTGGAGTACATATTAAACAGCAATCATTTTCTTGAGCTAATTGAATAATATCGTCATCAAAAGTTTTTGCTTTACAGGCAATAACTAAAGCAGCCCTTGCCTTTATAGCTTTGATTTGCGTTTCTTTACGAGTTGAGGTAATCGCAATGCGCTTCCCAAACTCTTCTTCAGTTAATCCTCCCAATGTGCTAGAGGCAATTAATACTTGTCCAACCGTTGAATAGTTATCAACCGCATGACAAATGCGCCCTTGTAATACTGCTGCAATATTATTAAGTGGAGTCATTTGTAAATACTCATAATTTCCCGAACTTAATGATAATAGAGCATTTGTAATATTTGTGATCGAAGCTAGACCTTGCATAAAACCTTCTTCAGTTACAACTACTGCAACATTCTTATTGTTGACAATCATCTTGTGCCAAACTTCCTTAATTGGTTCATCTACCAAGGCAATGATCGGGTCATCAATATCAATGTCATTAATTGTTGGTTTAATATCATATTTCAACATTGGAGGGTCAACCTTGAAATAATCTAGGACAAACTTTGTTTCTGAATTTAGATTACCTAACCTGATCGCTTGTGCATCAATCCCTAGTTTTCTCTTGAGGTTTGCATAGGCCAAAGCAGAACAAATAGAATCAGTATCCGGATTTCTATGTCCTGTTATATAAATTGTATTTTCCATTTTACTATCTCACCATCTTCTATTGTTGGTATCCTTTAAAACTAATATTTAAATCTACTGAAGTCTCAATGCCTTCAACTTTCCCACCATCAGTATATTGATAATAACTAACATCATATGGCCATGTATAATAATCCCAGTTTGCATACCAAACACCATACTGAATAACTTCACTTAATTCTAAACGTTCCATAAACCATTTTGCATTCCCATAAACTAAAGGCTTATGCCCTTTTTCAATAATGCGGTCGCAGAAAGCTTTAGTAATTGCCACACGTTCTTCAACAGTTAAATCTTTCATACGATTATCACTACCACTAACATCTTCCATATCAAAAGCTATTTCTAAATCAACATCATAATCAGAGATTTGACTTAAAACATAATCTGCCTCAGCAACTGCTTCTTTTTCGTTTTTAGCGCCTGAGAAGAAATAAACACCCACAGGTACGCCCGCATCATTAGCTCCAGACATATTATCATGGAAGTGTCCATCTAAATAAATAGTTCCACTAGCATAACCACGATAACCAACTCTCACAAAAGCATATTCGATGCCATCTTTACCAACTTCATTCCAATCAATATATCCTTGATGTTCAGAAACATCAATGCCCGTTGAACTAACAAATCCAGTGTCATCTTTGTAAACTAAACGATTATCGACAAAAGTAAAGTTATCTTCATTTTCATCCATGCCAAAAGGGGTAGTTGTAATATTGTTGTCAATTTCCGCAAACTCTACACCTTGATATCCGTAATAAACAAAATGCTCTGGATGATATTTTTGAGAAAATCTAATGATCGATTCATATCTTTTCGCATATTCCACAAAATCATTCTTTGGAATGATAATGTTATTCTCATTAGTTAAATAAATTAGATTATTTAAACGTGCAATCTCTCCATCTTTACTTTCTTTATATTTAAAAATAAAAACCACTGCTCCGATTAAACATAAAACTAATAGTACACACACAACCTTTAATAAAATGTTTTTTCTTGTTCTCACTATTCTCCCTCTTCTTCCTTATAATTATATTGCCACAATGTAAATCTTACTCCAAAAATTCCTAGAGCTAAAAATATAATTGAAGGAACAAATAATACATCCATCAAATTATATTTTCCAGAATTATTGTCTATCACCATTCCAAACATCCAAAAAATCATAATGTCTGCAATTATAATTGTCGCAATTTGTATGATGGCAGTTTTCTTACTTATCATTATTTAATCCTCAATATTCCTAAATCATTACCTAGATTACTTAAATTATACAACAATAAACCATTAGTAACCTGATAATCTTCAATCAAATCACTTATTGAAAGATTATAAAAACGTGGATCCACTACTATAATTTTTTGATAGTTGTTTGTTAAAAAGGGAATCATTGCATTCGCATAAGAATCTTTAATAACTAACAAAACTTTTTGGTTATTTAAATCATTGTTCTCTATTACAATCAGCGGCTGATTAGCATTTAAAAAGTAGCTATATTTATCTTTAGTGTCTAAATAACTATCCTGATATAAACTATCGCTACCAATCACTTCATCACCAGTGTGATAAGTGACAGTTAAATCATTTTCTACCTTATAAGCGTAAATCAAATCACTAGGCCAATAAAAGATTTTAGCTTTGGAAGATAAAGTGCCTTGGAATTCTCGACTAACAACTTCGAGTTCAATATTATCATTACTTTCTAAGTTGTTTAATTTTACATATTCTTGATAAGCGGTTAAAGCTCCAAATGTTGTCCAATGGTGATCCAAGCGATAATATAACTGCTGATTTGATTGACTAAAAGATTTCATTAAATTTATATTTAGAGATTTTAATTGGTGATATAAACCCTCAATTATTATATTTTGATCTATATAACTTGCTCCAAAAGGCAGTAATTCTGAGTTTAATGCTATTGAGTTAGGAACTATCATTGTTGTAAAATCTACTTCATTATTACTGTCAAAAAAATTGTTCAATACATCTACCACATCCTCTAAATGTTGGTAATTAACATTTTCATATTTCTCAATCAAATAATTATCATCACTAATATAAACTTCTCCTATTTCTTGTTTACCTAATAGTTGTTCAAATATGCTATTAATTGTCAAAAAGAAATTGCGAAAAGGGAAATGATCGCTAACATAACTATCGACATCATCAGTAAATTCTCCATCAATAAAACTTTCAATGCTAAAAACTGGAGTTTTTGCTAAAGTTTTGTTTTCTAACTCACTAAACTTTGCTTTATCACTAAAGATAAAAATAATATTTAAACCTAAAATAAAAACTACAATAATTAAACTTGTTATTTTTTTCATAATTAAAACCTAAAATATAAGAATGGATTAAAAGATGCATCAACTAAGTACATTACCGATAAAAAGATAATTACTAGAATCCCTAAATAATATACCACTCTAAACCTTTCAATAGTCTTACTAACAGGAATCGAAAAGATAATGCCGATTAATAAAATAATCCCAAAATTATGTAAGATATACCATGTATAATCATTAATTAAAGGTAGGCCATTAAATCCAAAAATATTTAAAAAATTCGTTTTTAAGGCATCCAAACTTTCAACGCTGAAGATTAGCCAACCAATCAAAACAAAGAAGATTGTATAAAGATGCATCAAGAATTTCGGTAGACTTTCAATAACTTTTTTCAAAAAGAACTTTTCAACAATCAAGAGAACTCCATAATAAAAACCCCATAGAATAAAGTTCCAAGCTGCACCATGCCATAAACCTGTTAACGCCCAGACAATCAAGATGTTAAAAATATTGCGCTTTATGCTACATCGATTCCCACCTAACGGAATATATAAGTAATCTCTAAAGAAAGATGATAGTGAGATATGCCACCTTCTCCAAAAATCCGTAATGTTAGTAGCTATATATGGATAGTCAAAATTTTCATTATAAGTAAATCCTAATATACGACCGATTCCGATTGCCATATCGGAATAACCAGAGAAATCAAAATAAATTTGTAGGGCATACCCAATAATTGCCAACCATGTTAAAATAATCGAATTGTTAGAACTTTCTATAGCCACTGTAAACAACAGTCCAACATTGTTGGCGATAATCACCTTCTTACCTAAACCTATAACAAATCGAATTAGGCCGTCACAAAAATCATCCATTTGAGGGTTTCTTTCGTTAAGTTGTTCACTAATTGTTTGATATCTAACTATTGGTCCAGCTATTAACTGTGGAAACATTGAGACATAAGTCATGAAATTTACAAAATTCTTTTCAGCCTTAACACTGCCTCTATATACATCAATGCTATAAGACATAGTTTGAAAAGTGTAGAAACTAATTCCAATTGGTAATGCAATATTAAAACTAGAGTTTAGACCAATTATTGTGCTAATATTTTCAATAAAAAAACCTGAGTATTTAAAGAAAGCAAGTAAACCTAAATTTATAAAAATTGAAAGTATTAAAAAAACTCTCTGCCTTTTCCTATTATTTTTGTTTTTTTCAATCATTAACCCATTAGTGTAATCTACAATCGATGAAAAGACTAACAATACAATATAGGTTGGTTCTCCCCAACTATAGAATATTAAGCTTGCCAACAATAATGTAAGGTTACGACATTTCTTAGGCACAATAAAATAACTAATTAGAAATAGTGGTAAAAACAAAAATAAGAAAGGCAAAGAGCTAAATAGCATACTTGATTACTTAACTTCGCTGTCCTTGATTAACTGAAATATTTCTTCATTATCGGCAGCAATGATGACAATTTCGTAACCTAAGAATTCTTCTTCAATACGATTCTTTACAAGTTCATATTGATCAGGTAAATAAGTACTCCATTGTTCCTCATAACTTACCATGTAATCTTTTAAAGCATTAGAAACTTCTTCTTCTTTACCTTCAACAGCTTTCATAATGATGATTGTAGTTGCTTTTATGTTCATCATAGGAGTAAATAGTAAAGCCTCTTCAACTGAAGATGGTTCAATACCATAGAATGAAACTTCATTTACTCCACCAATCATTACATTTCCGACTAGTGAATTTCCCTCTGCGTCAACAGCATCGGTAATATTAGTTTGAATAGTTGTTAAATCTAAAGTTCCATCACTAGATGAACAACCTACTAAAGTTAAGCACGCTAATAATATAGCTAATAATTTTTTCATTTTAATTTTCCTTTCTCTAGATAAAACTAGAATAGATGTTAATTATGATTTATTTATATTTAATTTTGAAAACTAATACGATAGTTGCCAAAACAAAAGTAATCGCATTTGCGGAAGTAATAGCCATATCTTGAATAGTAAACCCATAAACTAGCCATAGAAAGACACCGACCACAAATAGTGTATACATAATTAAAGATATCCCTGAAGTATCCTTTGTCTTAATTACCTTTAAAGCTTGAGGTAAAAAAGAAATTGTGGTCAAAAAAGCTGCTAAATATCCAATAATTTCAATCATAAAAACCTCCAAGAACATTATACAACTATTTAATTAACAATTCCAACAAAGCCCCTTGAATACTCAATACTACCATCCTCAAAGACAAAACAAACCTCTAGTTCGTCAACACTATCAACCAACTCGACAGCTTGATCAAATGGCAATAAAAATAATAATGTTGAATAATAATCAGCCCAGTCAGAAGTTGGATAAACAACGGTGACACTACGATAATAAGTGCTTGGGTTTAAAGTTTGTGGATCAATTATATGACTATAACTAATACCATCAACCTCATAAAAACGTTGATAATCACCACTTGTCACAATTGAGCTATCACTCGTCTCAATTGACAACAATATCTTACCTTGATCAAAAGGACTAGTTATTCCAACTTCCCATTTTTGAGAACCACCTTTACTGCCTACAGTGCGAACATTCCCTCCAGAACTAATGATATATGAAGAAGAATCTAGCTTTTCAACTATTCTCTCAATGCTATAACCTTTTGCAAGGGCTCCAACATCAATTAATGAATTTGAATCTTTTAAATAAACACTATTTCCCTCAATTACCAAGTTCTCTATATCAGTATGAGAATTTGCTAGCTGGAGTTCTTGATTGCTAGGCAATTTGTTTTCATCATCATCACGATAATTCTTCCAAACCCTCAATACACTACCCATTAAAATATTTACTTTTCCTTCAGATAAGTGAAAACACTCAACTGCATAATTTAAGAAATCTAAAAGGTCTTGATTGACTTCAACCGCGTTAATTCCCGCATTATTATTGATAGTTGCTAAATTATTTAATCCTGGATATTCATTATAGACATCAAACAATCGATGATAGTATTGCAACTGTTCTTCAATAAAATCACTTTGATTATTAACTTCTTGATCATAAGTTATTAGATTAGTGATCGTATCAAAATAATGGTAGTATTCTTTATAATAACGCTTTGAGTAACTACAACCCAATAAGCCTAACACCATCAAACATATGATTAACTTTCTCAAAACTTTATCCTCCTTAAACTCGGGCTAACCATCACTAAAAGTAAGCCTGTCACAAATCCAGTCACAAATCCAGAAATTAAAAGGATTGGCAAATAGTAAACCATCAAAAAACTATTGTAGATAATTACAGCCATAATTATTTGACCGATATTAAAAGATAAAGCACCAGATACACTTAACAAAACAAATGACACTTTCTTTTTAGTAATCGACCAAATTATAATCATCACTAAGAGCGCTAAAACTCCTCCGCCAAAACTAACTAAAAAAGCGCTAAATCCTTTAGTAACAAAAACAAACAACGATTTAATAACCATCATTAAAGTAGCGCTTTTACTATCAAGATTAACTAAAGTAAACATCACGATAATATTAGCAAGCCCTAGTTTCACCCCAACAGCACTGACTGGAAGTACAATGAATGACTCAATAATAGTAAGAATTAAAGTCAAAGTCAACAACATTGACAAAGAAGTGAGTCTTTTAGTCTCCATTACCCAATAACGATGTCATAGCCATCATCCCCCACTATTTGAATAGTCACCTTATTTGGCAAACAGATAATTGATTGCCCAACGTTTTTAATCTTTCCAGCATTCAAACATAGTTTATCAGGGCAATCAGTTTCACTAATAAAAATATGACCTTTACCATCAAAAGTTATAACTACCCCTTCATATTCAAAAATTTGACTTTCTTCGATTGAAAGGTCAACGTACTCTACTATCATCCCATCAACCATTATTTTTCCGTAATTTCCTTTTTGATTAAATATTAAAGGCCAAATTAAGTTGACTATAATGACTATCGATAGAATGATAGCTATGATTAGATTGTCTCTCTTATTGTGTTGTTTCTTTTTCATATTTGATTGTTTCTACGATATCATACATCAACTCTTGAGTTTTTCCTTTA
This sequence comes from uncultured Erysipelotrichaceae bacterium, assembly GCA_964369955.1. Classification (GTDB taxonomy): domain Bacteria; phylum Bacillota_I; class Bacilli_A; order Erysipelotrichales; family Erysipelotrichaceae; genus CAYJFQ01. The sequence goes on from CAYJFQ010000007.1 coordinate 50,071, forward strand.
GGCATAGCTGTGCTTAAAACCCTAACTCTCATCAAACGGTTTCCAAAAGTTATAGAAATTATATCTTCCAATTTGACTTCATAAGAAGGCTTAATTACCTTGTCATTAACTTGAACCCTACCATCTTTAATTAGTTGGTTGGCAACTGTTCTTCTTTTTAAGATCATTGTGGTCTTTAAAAATTTATCAATTCTCATTAGATGCTCCTTAAAACCTTAATGCTGGCAGCTAGCCAGTCAATATTTGTAGGTATTACAATTACAATTTTCTTGTTAATGAATTTTAAGCGAATATCTCTACTTATTTCATTAACTAAGCTAAATAACTTAACTCCATCAACACCGTCACTAAACTTTGCACTGATTGTTATTTCACAGACATCTCTAATTTGTTTAAAGTTGTCAATTTTTTCTTCATTTAATAATAACTCAAGCTTCTTTTTTTCAAACAATAGATTAACTGCTTTTGGAAGTTTTCCATATAGATCACATGTGCTTTCAATCAAGGAATGCAAATCTTCTAATTTGGATATTTTTTCTAGCTTTTGATATAGTTCTAATTTCTGAAGATCATAATCAGTAAACTTATTAGGGATATAACTATCAACATTCTTAATATTTACTTTTTCTGTTGTTTCTTCTTCAATATAAGTTCCGCGCTTTTTGGCAATTGCTTGATTTAGAATTTCTAGATATAAATCTATCCCAACAGTATTGATAAAGCCGGATTGATTGGGTCCCAATAAATCTCCAGCTCCTCTAATAGTTAAATCACGCATTGCAATCTTATAACCGCTACCTAATTTTGCGAAATCTTTAATGGCTTTTAGACGTTTGCTTGCGACTTCGCTTAATTGTTTGCCAGGGGAGTACATCAAATATGCGTAAGCAAGTGTATAGCTACGACCAACCCTTCCTTTTATTTGGTATAGTTGTGACAAACCAAATCTATCCGCTTGATCAATAATAATTGTATTAGCATTTGGGATATCAATGCCTGTCTCAATGATTGTTGTACATAATAATACATCATATTCTTTGTTGATAAAGCTTAACATAACATCTTCTATCTCATCTTTATCCATTCTTCCATGAGCTACAGCCACTCTAACATGAGGACTCATTTTTTGGATTTTGGCTGATACTCCATAGATAGTATCAATATTATTATGAAGGTAAAAAACCTGTCCTTTACGAGCTAATTCTCGATTAATTACTTCTTTGATAACTGAATCGTTCTTTTCTATTACATAGGTTTGAACATTTAGTCTATTTAATGGCGGAGTGTTTAATTGAGATAGAGACCTGATTCCAATTAATGACATTTGAAGAGTTCTAGGGATTGGGGTTGCGCTTAAAGAAAGAACATCAATGCTATTTTTAAGTTCTTTGATTTTTTCCTTATGAACTACTCCAAAGCGTTGTTCTTCATCGATAATTAATAGTCCTAAGTCCAAATACTTAATATCCTTACTTAAAATACGATGTGTTCCAATTAATATATCGATAGTGCCGTTTCTTAACTCATCAATTATTAGTTTCGCATTTCGATCACTTACAAAACGATTTAAAACAGCTACCCTAACTGGATAATTTTCTAAACGCTTAATAAAAGTACGATAATGTTGGTCAGATAGAATGGTTGTTGGACATAGATAAGCTACTTGTTTTTTATCGATTACTGCTTTAAAAGCAGCCCTCAACGCTACTTCTGTTTTTCCAAATCCAACATCTCCACAAAGTAAGCGGTCCATTGGTTTTAAAGATTCCATATCTTCTTTTATTTCATCAATAGCGGTTTCTTGGTCTTTTGTTAGTTGGTAATCAAATTCATCTTCGAAATTCTTTTGAAGTTCACTATCTTTAGAGAAAGCGAAGCCAATCTTTTCTTGACGATTGACATATAAATCAATTAGCTTTTCGGCAATATCTTCAACACTAGTCTCAATCTTTTGTTTAGCCTTTGCCCATTCTCCAGTTCCTAGTGAATTAAGCTTAACTCTAATACCTTCGCCACTAATAAATTTTCGCACTAATTTAAATTGATCTAAAGGAACGTATAGCATTGCATCATTGCGGTAAAGTATCTGCAAAAAGTCATAATGAATACCTTGGACTTCTTTATTTACGATTCCTAAATATTGTCCAATTCCATGTTGAAAATGAACGACATAATCGTATTTGCTAAGTTCTTGGTAGTTTGAGATTGTTTGAGCTTGGATGAATTTTTTTTCAAATCTACTAAATCTATTACTTTGATTATATAGTTCATTACTACTAATAAAAGTAGTGTTGCTACTAGTAATACTGAACCCCATAAATAGATCTGAAACTAATATATTAACATCATCTTTTATTTGGTCTTGATCAGAAAGGATTGTATATTGAATTTCTTGCTTAATAAATACATCTATTAATTCATTTAATTTTTGAGAATTTATGACAAAAACCACTTTCTCAAATTGGGTTATAACTTCTCTTATTTTAACTTCTAAACGATTAATAGGAATCGCAATATCAACAACATCATTAACAACACTATTATCATTATAGAAGTCTTTTACATCTAGCTGTGGATAGTTGTGAAATGTTTTATCCCATTGGTGGGTTAAAGAGAATAGAAGTAAAGCTTTGTTGTCTTGGTGGAGTTCCTGAATATATTGGATTTGCTCACCAATAATATGTTGGTACTTATTATGTAATTCTTGGTAATTAGAAACCACTACTAATTGTGGTTTAAAATAATCCACAATTGAGTCATTTTCTAAGAATAGACGATAACGATAAAGATGATTTTCTTTTTGAAAAGACCCAATTAAATCTAAGTCATTATTAATATTATCTATCAACTCTTGATTAGTTAAATTCTTTTGTTCAATGCTCTGATGAATTATCTTTAAGTCATCTATGGTAATGATATTATCATCAGCTGGCGTTATTTGAATAGAATCTATTACTTCAATTGTTCTTTGGTCATCACTTGAGAAATAGCGAATGCTTTCAATTTCATTATCAAAAAATTCAACTCTAATTGGGTTGTCTTGATTAGCTGGCCAAAAGTCTATAATGCTTCCTCTAAAACTGAAGACAAGTGGTAGTTCTACTTTACTTTGTAATGAGAAGCCCATTGTTAAGAGCTTGTTTTTGATTTCGTTTAAACTATATTCTTGGCCGGTAACAAGATTTAAACTTTGAGATTCGAAGATTTCAACTTTTGGAAGATAACGAATTAGTGCGCCAACATGTGTAACAATTATTCTTGCCTCATCTTTCATTGCTGAAATTAAACTATCAATTCTTTGAGCTTTTAATTCTGGTGAGCTTGCGACTGCTTCTACTCTTAAAGATTCTTCGGCTCCATATAATAGGGCTTTATCTTCACCTACTAGATTAACAACTTGCTGATAGATTAATTGAGCACTATACAAATCACTTTTAATTATTAATATCTTTTTTGGATCCGCATAAAAAGCTCCAGCGTAAACTAGAGCCTCTTGATTGATTGAGAGGTTGGCAATTGTTTTTCCTTGATTAAAGCGTTTAACTAAATCTGTTTGCTCAAGATTTTGTAAGATACAACTATTCATTTTTATTATATTTATTCATTGCGGTATTAAAATCATGATCTAAAAACTCAATAACCGCATCCTTAGCTCTTGTTAATGCACTACTTAAATCTTCTTGTTGCTCACTACTTGGTTTACCCAGTACATAGTCTGCGCGTGGAATCATTTGATTATTATCAATCCCAATTCTTATTCGCTTATATTCTTTGGTTCCGAGATGTTGGTTTAAACTTTTAAGGCCATTGTGCCCACCATCATTACCTTTTTCACGAAGGCGAATCTTTCCACAAGGCAAGTCTAAATCATCATAGATAATTACTAAATTCTCAAGATCAATATTATAATATCTCATTAACTGATTGACTGCTTCTCCTGAATTATTCATAAAAGTTTGTGGCTTTACAAGAATAAATTTCTTACCCAAACGATTGACGATTGTATAATCTGCTTTAAATTTTTTTTCATTTAATTCAACATTAAATTCATTTAATAATAAATCAATAACCATAAAACCCATATTATGGCGAGTCTTCAGGTATGTTCTCCCTGGATTTCCTAAACCTACTATAATTTTCATATAACTATTATACATTATCTACTGCTTATTTGTGAAACAAACAATTTGGCATAAAAAAACTCATAAAACTAATTATGAGTTTTCAAATATTATTTTTTATTAGGTGTGTAGACAACTTTTAAATAACGTTGATTGCCTTCACCTTCTGAAATTGTTTGAATGTTCTTCATTTCACTTAGATATTGGTGAATAACTTTTCTTTCATCATTAGGCATTGGGTTTAAAGTAGCAGAGACTTTTGATTTTTGAACACTAATAGCTACCCTTTTTGCGATAGCTTTTACTTTTTCATAACGATCTACTTTATAATTGTTAATGTCAATCATTACATAGAATCTTCTTTTGAATTTCGCATTAGCAGCTGCACGTACAACTGTATTTAAAGCTTGTAAAGTAGTTCCATTTTTACCAATTAACATTGCGTTGTTTTCTGCATTCAATTTAATGTTGAATGCATCATTACGACGATTGATAGAAATCTCAACATCTGTTTCTAATCCTTTGAAGAAATTTTCTAGGTAGCCATTAATAAAGTCTGCAACATCAGTAAGGGCATATACTTCCGCTATTACTTGCTTGCCAATTCCTAAGATTCCAGCCTTTTCTTCGATAATGTAATAAGTTAAACTTTCAACATCACAGTCTTTTTCTTTTGCGACATTATTTAAAATTTCGTCTAAAGTTTTGCCTTCATACTTTCTCATTGTCGATATATCTCCATTGAATATAAATTGTTTTAATGGCCATAACAATTGAAGAAATTAACCAATATAATGACATTGCACTTGACATATTTAATGCGATAAAACCAATAAATACTGGCATTACAAGTGCCATTGTATTCATTGTTGAATCTGTTGAATTACTTTCAGTTTTTCTACCAGCTCTTTTTTGTTTTCTTTTTGAGAAATAGGTAGGCAACTTCATTGATAAGAATTGAGCTAACATCATCAACACTAAGATAACAGGTAGGATATAAAACCCGTCCTCAAAACCTTGAAGTGGTGACATAATTAATGGTGCACCAAATATTTCTCCATTTACAACCGCCTCAGCTCTTTGTGCCGCATTATACATTGCCAAGATTATTGGTAATTGCAAGAATGGGGTAACCAATGAGCCAAATGGATTAATACTATGTTTTGCATAAAGATCTTGCATCTCTTTTGCTTGCTTCATTTGTGATTGTTGATCTTTTTTATCTTTATACTTTTCTTGAATTCTCTTTAACTCAGGATTTAACATTTGCATCTTTTGAGATGATACTGTTGATTTGATTGAGAATCCGAAAGTTAAGGCATTAATACCAACTGTCGCAATGACAATTGCTAATGAAACGCCAACATATGGTGTTAACCAGTTAATAATTTGTGATAAAGGCCATACGAAGAACGCCTCAAACCAACCTTCATTAGAAATCATATAATTAAATGTTGTTTCTAATGTAATAATTTTCTCCGGTAATATTTGTCCATTGTCGCCGATGATTGATTCAGTGCAGCCTGTAGCTAAAAATAATGTTACTAATGCAACGACAATTAACAAAGTTTTTTTGTTTGTTAATATTTTTTTCATTTATTCTACTCCTTAGATAGTTCCAACTTATATTTTAACTTGTTTATAACATTTTTCCAAGTGTTTTCTATTTTCCTCAAAACTAATGGAACTAAATTTCTCTCTAATAATGATAATAGTGTCAAATTCTTCACTAAATGTGAAAATTTCATCAATAAGTTCTCGCAACTGTCTTTTTGCTTTATTTCTTTCAACAGCATTTCCCAACTTATTAGTTACTGTTATTCCGACACGAGGGTTTTGCTGTTTTTTTTCTCGATAGTAAAAAGCGATTCCTCCCTGGCTGATGAATCTTCTTTTTTTAATTATTTCAGTAAATTCTTCTTTTTTAAGAATTGTATTTATTTTTTTCATGAATACAAAAAAATCACCAAATTGGTGACTTTTAAGCAGATAATACCTTTCTTCCTCTAGCACGACGTCTAGCTAATACTTTACGTCCACCAACACTTTTCATTCTAGCTCTAAAGCCATGTACTTTTGAGTGTTTTCTTTTACTAGGTTGATACGTTCTTTTCATTGTTAATACCTCCGATAAACAATTGCTTACTCATTATAGAAAATCTATTGCTAAAAGTCAAATATTTTATTTCTTATTTATAGAAATAACTAGCATAAGTTAAGCAAATTTATGCTAGTTATTCATCTATCTCAGTTTATTTACAATTCTTCATTGCGCTCTACATTAAGTAACTTTGCTACACTAATAATTTGTATTATTGCAATTACAGTGATTACACAACTTGGCAAGTCAATAAATATCATTTCCGCTGTAAAATCTTGGGTGAAAATTGTAATAATAATTGACAGAAGGATTAGAAGTGAAAGTAAGAGATTAAAAATCCTTCTTTTGATCATCGCAAATAATCCAGCTATTAGAGTAACTAATCCTGAAATTACCGAAAGTAATGCCCAGCTATTTCCTTCTCCAGTTTCGATTACTACTTTATTTTCTGTCCAAACTGCAATTAATTCTAAATCGTTTTCTGGCATAACTATTTGATAAGGGTATGCTATCACTTCGCCAGTACTTGCGATTTTCCACCCTGAAAAAGTGTATCCTTCTTTTGTCATTATTGGAAGGTTAATGATTTCACCGGCATTAAGATCTACAATATCATCAATTTCATAGTCTCCATTTGTTTCAAATGTAATTGTAAATTTGTCTTCCACTTCAATTTCAGTTTCATCATCTTCATCTTGATTATTGTTGTCATCGCCAGGGTCAACTACCGTTTCTTTTAAAAGATAATATATCTTGAATACAGATTGCTCACTTGGGCTAACTAATGTTCTTAGTAAGTTGTTTGGATTATTTTTGTCAAATTCGTATCCTTTACTAGGTTTTGGTATAACGGTTATGACAGTATTTGCAAATTCTCCTTTTACAACTTCAGTCCTACTTGGTTTGTTTGAATATGACCCATTAGGTAGTTGGTTATAATGTTCAATTATATATTCTGCATTTTTAGTGACATTAACAGTTACTGTGTCAAATTTACTGTTATCAGCATTTGAAGTGGCTTTAACAGTAATAGTTGTTGCAGTTTCGTTAGGTGAAATATAGAGTACTCCATTTTCATCAATTCTAGTATCTGGGTGATAATCACCCTCTAATGTCCAAGTAACAGTTTGATCTACAGGGCCTGTATAAGTTAATTCAGCTTTAAACTCTTGAGTTTTTCCGATATTCACTTCTGCATTTTCTGGTGTAATTTCAACTTCTTTAACTTCACCTTTTACCAAATGATAAGGATCTTCAAAAGTACCAGTATTGATTTTGCCATATTCGCTGATATCTATAGCTACCAATGGTCTTACACCTGCTTTAGATGTATCAGGAATAGCGGCTGGGTCTATTTTAGCGTTGTATGCATAATTATATGTGTCGCCATAAGCTGCTGCAGTATATGCATCACGCAACCATTGATAACGTGAATAGTCACTCGCTCCAATCGGTACTATATCAGCATAATCTGTAACTTCAGTTAACAAATATGCTGTATTTGGAAATAATGTAGTGTTTCGAGAAAAAGCGTAGTTCATAATTGTGGTTTCAATATCCATATTTATAATATTATCTGCTCCAAATGTATTTACTGCAAAATCCTCTTGAAGCCATTTATTTAAATCGCTCGAATCAAAATCACTTGTTGGAATGCTATTTATTTGCAAATTAGCCATGGTGTATTCCGAAAGCAACACTGTTTTTCCTTCACTATCTTCTCCAAGTATTCTCCACAGTACTGGTTCTACCGTGAAATATCGAATATCTCCATAACCTAAATCTAATGATTTAACTTTTTTCCCTTGTCCTTCAGCTTCTGCAATTATAGCAGCTATTTCTTCAGGTGTTCCGCTAAATGAATCAGTTAAGTATTTTTGTTGATATTCTCCAAACTCTAAATACTCATGTTGTGTTCTGACATAATCCAAGTTATTTAAAATTGTTTGGTATAATACCCGACCGCTAGCGATAGATGTTTCAGTTACTTCGTTCGCCGCAACTTGCTGTTCTTGATTACTCCAGCTCCAACCATTATTTGCTCCTGTTGTACTTGGCATTTTAAAAGTCGCGTCTGTTTCCCAAGCAATTTTGCCATCAACCTCAACAAGATTGATTGGCTTGTTATGTAATACTTCTCTAGTTACATCTGTGCCATTAAATCTTAATTCCTTTTTATATGTAAGGCTTTTTGTGTTGTCTACAGACCCATTTACTAAAGGTTCTAGGTATGAATGAATTGTTGTATTTTCAAGTACAAATGTAGCATTTCCCTCACCACTTCGAACATAGAATGGTTTTCCTATTTGCTCATTTCCATATCTGTCGACAATTATAAAGTCTGTAGATTTAATCTGTACCCACTTTATATTTGACCCTGAAATAAACTGTCCATCTAATTTTTTTAGTGTAGATGGGAATTGAACATTACTAACATTAGAGCTGCTGAAGTTACCTCTGTATATTTCCTCTACACCCTCTGGGACAATAAAATCAGTAGGAAAAATTGTGCCTCTTAGGGCATTAAATCCAATTACTTTTATATTATTTGGAATAGTGTCGTTTGTTATTTTTAGTGTAGTTCCGTAAAATACTTGACTACTTAATGTCGTAAATTTTTCGTTTTTTGGTAAAGTTAGAACACCATTTAAATCAGTGTCTTGAAAAGCATATGATCCAATATGTTCAATACTATCAGGAAGTAATAAATCCCCTATTAAATCAACATATTGAAATGCTGAATCACCAATTCTAGTAATAACGGAATCAGTAGCAAACTCAATATCTCCAGTTATATTGTATTTTGGCGCAAAATTAATGCTAAATGCCCTGCTATCGATTTCAACAATATCTTTGCCATTTAACTGCTTCGGAAAGTATAAATCAACTAGATATCTTTCCTCACTGTCTTTGACCATTGTTTCTAGATATACGGTATTGATTCCTGTTATCTTTACACCACCAGTAACAGAAGACACTGTATAAAGTTCTTCATAGTTAATTGTGGAGCGATTTAATGTAGCAGAATTATTGTATAACTCACCTTCTGAATTTTTCGCAGAAACACTAATATCTATTGTGCCATTTAAGAGAGTTAATAACAACATAAATACTGATAGTACTTTTAATAGTTTATTAAAATTAATTTTTATTTTCACAATAAGTCACCTTCTTTATTATTCAAATCTAACTTATTTTATTTTAACAAATATTGTAAAAACTGGCAATAAGATGTAAAAGTCTCTAACAAATCAAGTTAGAGACTTTTATTAATTGATAACATTGATTTTATAAGTCAATTTTCCATAGACCATGTAGATTGCAATATGCAAATACAGCTGTAGGTTTATCATCAACAAATGCAAATGTAGCAAAAGGTTTCTCGTTTGCTTTTAAGCCTTTTCTTTGACCACCTTTTTCAGTAGAAACATAGATAAAATTTATTAGGTGTTCTTCAGTCATTGGATGATCTACACTTCCAACATTAACAGTTAAAATTCCATCTTTAAAATCAGCTGTTGGAACATGCTTTTCTGTACTTGCATCGACTGTATTAGCTGTCAATTCTGACATAACTTCACCACAACATGATAACGGAACATTTGAGTCAATTATTTTTCCCACTAAGTTTCCACAATGCTTACAATAAAAAAACGTTTTCATGTAATACCTCCCTATATTTATAACTTTTCTTATTTTTATTATAACAATTATTTTATTCTTTGTTAATTAAATTATTGGTTCACTTCATTATTATTGATTTTCAAATTAGTGGAATGAATTTGATGTTTTTTTCATATTCTATTTTGACTTATTTCTTACTATTAATCTAACTATTCTTTATCTAATGTGTCTCTCATATTTTCTCATTTATTTTATATCACATTTGAATTATCTATAGTAAAATAGGGTAAAGAGGTGCAACATGAAAATTAAAAGTATAATGATTAACGGGATTGAAGATGTTGAAATTATTGAAGAAGAAATAAATGATGATATAGTTCAACCTAATCAAGCTTTAATTAAAAATTATTATTCACACGTCAGTCCTGGGACTGAACTCTCAAGGGTTTATGGCATTAAAAAGGGAGCAACTTATCCTTTTAGACCAGGCTACTGTTCTGTTGGTGAGATTTTGAAAGTTGGAGAAAATTTGCAACATTTAAAAGTTGGTGATATGGTTCTTTATAGTGGAACTCATTCTAGTTATCATATGTTTGATTACACTAAAAGTGATGGAGGTATTTTATATAAACTTGATAAAAACATACCTAATCACCAAGCAGTTACTTTGATAATGTGTTGGATTGCGGCTAATGGTATTTTAATTGCTGACGTTAAGCCGACTGATAAGGTGGCAATTTTTGGATTAGGTGTTTTAGGGACCATTCTTACAGTGTTATATAAGGAGGCTGGTGTAGATGTTATTGCTGTTGACCCAATAAACAATCGAACTAAACTCTCAAAGGCTGATTATCAAATCAATGACTTAAATCCAACACCAAAAATAATGGAATTGACAGACAATCATGGAGTTGATATAGCTGTTGATTGTTCCGGAAACTCAATAGCTATTGAAAATGCAATAAACTCCGCGAGAAGAAACGGTCAAGTAATTTTACTAGGAAGTCCTAGATCTGATTACCAAACAAATATTACCCCAATTTTTAATGCGATTAATATGAAAATGTTAACTGTTAAAGGAGCGTTTAATCGATTATTTCCTTATGCAGAAAAAGAGGGTTCAAGATTATATATTGAGCGCACTTTAGATTATCTCAGTAAATTAATTGTTGATAATAAAATAGATACCAACAAAATAGTTAGTCACATCTTAAAACCTGAAGATGCTTTAAATGCTTATAAGGGTCTAATGAATGATAAAGAAAATTATATTGGCGTTATCTTTGATTGGACTAAGTAGTTAAACCACCATATTGGTGGTTTTTTATAATTTCCCTTACTTCTAATTATCTTATCAAAATATTTTCGCATTATTGTCAGAATTGTTCAATATGCAATAAAAGATATACCAATTTTTTGAAATAGTCTTTTTAGATATCGCCACCAATCAAAACGTCTTAATTTATCAATATCATAGAGAGTGGTTTAATTTTTAAAGTTAATAGGTTAAAATGTCTTAGTGAAAAGAGGTATAGATGATAAATAATGATTTTCTTGGAAAAGAACCAGTAGGGCCACTATTATTAAAAATGGCTTTACCCGCTATTACTGCTCAACTAATAAATATGCTATACAACATGGTAGACAGGATTTATATTGGACAAATCCAAGATATTGGCCATTTAGCTTTAACCGGTATCGGCGTTTGCTTACCAATTACTATCTTAGTTTCTGCCTTTGCTGCTTTGATTAGCATGGGTGGTGCACCCAAATCCGCGATGGCAATGGGCGCAAATGACAAAGACAAGGCTGAACTAATTCTTGGAAATTCTTTATTTACTTTAATTTTGATGTCAATAATTTTAACTATTGTCTTCTCAGTTTTTAAAGAAGATTTATTATACTTTTTCGGAGCTAGCGTTAATACCATTGAATACTCAATGGATTACATTGGAATTTACTTACTTGGAACAATTTTTGTTCAAATTTCTTTAGGGATGAATCCTTTCATTACCGCTCAAGGCTTTGCGAAGATTAGTATGCTGTCTATTTTAATTGGAGCTATTTCAAACATTGTTTTAGATCCGATTTTTATCTTCTACTTTGAAATGGGAACATCCGGTGCAGCTTTAGCTACAATTATTTCTCAGGCAATATCAGCTACTTGGATCATTTATTTTTTAAAGTCTTCAAAAAGTATTATTCGTATTAAATTAAAAAATATGATTCCTCAACCAAAGATTATATTTAGTTGTATGATTTTGGGTTTGGCCTCATTTATTATGCAATCAACTGAAAGTCTGGTTATGATTTCTTTTAATACTTCGTTATTAAAATATGGTGGCGATATCGCGGTTGGTGCAATGGTTATTTTAACAAGCATGATGCAGTTATCAATGTTGCCTACTCAAGGTTTATCTCAAGGTGCTCAACCAATTATTGCTTATAATTATGGTGCTTGTAATTCAATAAGAGTTAAGAGTACTTTTAAAATTCTAGTGCTTTGCAGTTTCTTGTTTACCGCTACTGGCTGGAGTTTGGTTATGTTAGTTCCAGAGACTCTAATCGGAGTATTTACTAGCAATCAACAATTGATTGATTATACAATTACAGCTTTAAGAATTTATATGGCTGCTTCATTAATATTTGGAATACAAGTTGCTTGTCAAACTACTTTTGTGGCAATTTCACGACCTAGAGAATCGATTTTTATCGCATTGCTTAGAAAGGTCATTTTGCTTGTACCTTTAATATATATCTTACCTGCAATATTGCCTATTCAAAAAGATTTAGCTGTTTTTCTAGCTGAACCTATTGCTGATACTATATCAGTTACTATTACAATTATTTTGTTTACTATTCAATTTAAAAAGACTCTTCAACTTTTAAGAGTCGAAGAGTCTATGAAAGCAAGTTGACAAGTAGTGGTCCGAGCTTAACTAGTCCATCACGGTGTCCTAATTCAATAAATTCATTTATTTGTTTCTCAACAAAGGCTAAGGTCTTTAATCCTTCAATTGATTCTAATGGAATTGATGGACGGATTTCTAGGTATTGGCCCTTTATTTTAGTAGTATCTACCTGGTCAGAATAGTTTAAGTAAACAATAATTACTAAATCTAAATCCTTATCTAAAATAGGTTTTATCGGGACATTATCAGTTTTTCGATTTGTTAGGGTTGGAATAACAGCTCCACCATCAACATATTTTTTCCCGTTATATTCAACAGGATCAAAAACATATGGAACTGCTGCACTTGCAGCAATAATTGTGTAAATATCTTCAATTGGAAGATTATTTAAATAGAAGTACTCTGGTGCATCTTTTTCAAGGTCATATGCACAACTATAACACTCTACTCCTTTTTTATTCATTTTTAAAATATCGATATGATCTTTTAACTGATTAATAATAAGATCAAAAGAAAATACACCACCATCTAAAGATTTTTTTACAAGGTCTGGTAAGTCTTTCGCAAATTTATAACTATCAAATATTTCTTTATAAGTAAGATTATTCCAAAAATATTCACACTCTTTAATATTTTCTGCACAACTATAGGCTAAAGCATTCATGGCCCCTATTGAAGTTCCAGAAATTACTTTTACTTTGTCAAATAGTAATAAATCATCTAGGGCTTTAAATATACCTAACTGATAAGCTCCTTTGGCCCCACCTCCTGATAGTACTAATCCAACTTTATAGTCTTTAAATTTAACTTTTTTCATAAGACAATATTAACATAAAGACAGTGAACTATTCACTGTCTTTATAAATTAGAATTGGATTTCTTGCGGCAGTAACTTCATCGATTCTAGTTACAGGAGTTTTTCTTGGGTGTTTTTTAACATCTTTATCATCTAAAATGTTAATCATAACTTCAATAAAGTTATCTAAAACTTCTTTAGATTCTGTTTCTGTTGGCTCAATCATTAAAGCTTCTTCTACTATAAGTGGAAAGTAGACTGTCGGTGGATGAATTCCATTGTCAATTAAAGCTTTTGCAATATCTAAGGCTGTAATGTCTTTTTGTTCCTTATGATTTTTAGCACTGATAACAAATTCATGCATACATCCTTGTTTTATATATGGAATGTCGTAGTGTTTTGATAGTTTATCCATTAAATATCTAGCGTTTAATACTGCATTTTCACTAGCATCTTTTAGTCCGTCACTTCCTAATACTAAGATATAAGTTAATGCTTTTACTAAAACACTGAAATTACCATGGAATGCTTTAACTAAACCTACTGAATGTGGTTGGTTTGAGTTAGGTAAAAACTTAGCTAACTTACTAACACAACCTACTGGCCCCGCTCCTGGTCCACCTGCTCCATGTGGTGTTGACATTGTTTTGTGTAAGTTTAAATGAACGATATCAAATCCCATTATTGCAGGGTTAGTGATTCCCATGACGGCATTTAGATTAGCTCCATCATAATACAATAAACCACCTGCTTGGTGAACTAGTTGAGCTATTTCTTTAATATCTTTCTCAAATAGCCCTAAAGTATTGGGGTTAGTTAACATTAGACATGCCACTTCTTCATTAATTAGTTCTTTTAGAGCCTCTACATCAACTAATCCATCTTTTGATGGTACATTTACCACCTTATAATTACACATGTTAGCACTAGCGGGATTAGTTCCGTGAGCACTATCTGGAACTAAGACAACTTTACGTTTATCATCGTTATGATAGTCGTGGTAAGCCTTAACTAATAACAATCCTGTAAATTCTCCTTGAGCACCAGCAGCTGGTGCTAGAGTAAAATTATCCATTCCTGTTATCTCTAAAAGACTTTTTTCTAAAGTTTCTAATACCCACTGACATCCCTCCACTTGATCTTGAAGCGGATGAATATCGGTGAAGCCGGATAAATTAGCACAGTCTTCATTTATTTTAGGATTGTACTTCATAGTACATGAACCTAGTGGATAAAAACCATCATCAACACCATGCGCTTTCTTGCTAAGGGCTGTATAATGTCTTACTAGTTCTATTTGAGAAACTTCTGGTAAGCATATTTTTTTATCTAACTTAGATGGTTTATAGCCTAAATCAATAAGCGGTATTTCAACAGCTTGTAATCCTGTTGAAGACTTCTCAAATATTAAACTCATGACAATGCCTCCTTAATTACAACTATCACTTCTTCAATCTCTTCAATAGTATTACATTCAGTTGCGCACCATAGTATTTGATTCTCGCTTATTTTAAGTCCTGCAAGAATATTATTTTTCGCAAGTCTTTCAATAATGACATCAGCTGCTATTTCACTTTCTATCACAAATTCATTGAAGAAAGGTTGATTGTAAGGGTCCTTAAACCCAGGTAAATTTGTTAGTTCTTCATGTAACTTATGCGCTAACTGAAAACAATTATTACTGATATTTTTTAAACCAATAGGACCGACACTGGCTAAGTAAATTGAGGCTCTTAAAGCACAGTTAGCTTGGTTTGAACAAATACTACTTGTTGCTTTTGAGCGTCTTATATGTTGTTCGCGAGCTTGCAAAGTTAAAACAAAAGCTCTTTTACCATCCAAGTCTTTACTCTCTCCAACAATTCTTCCCGGTAATTTTCTCACTAACTTTGTAGTGCAGGTCATGTATCCTAAATAAGGACCACCATAAGCTAAAGGCATCCCGAAAGGCTGAGCATCACCAACACAAATATCCGCTTGATAATCCGCTGCATTAGAACTTATTCCAAAACTTAAAGGATTGCTAACTAAGACAAAATAACCTTTGACTTGATGTATAAGCTCACCAATTTCTTGGCTATCTTCATAAATTCCATAGTAGTTAGGAGATTGAACTAAAACTCCCATCACATCTTGATCAATTAATTCTTTTAAATTATTTAAGTCTGTTTTCCCTTGTTTACTTTCTACAAGAATAATTTCTACATCATTATATTTAAAATAAGTTTGAATAGTTGCAAGATATTGTGGATTAATTGTGCTAGAAACTAACATTTTAGTCTTGTTGCGTTCTCGACACATATTGACCGCTTCAGCACAAGCAGTTGCCCCATCATAAACACTAGCATTACTAGCATCAAGTCCTGTTAAGGAACAAATCATTGATTGATACTCAAAAATACTTTGCAGAATACCTTGACTCATTTCTGCTTGGTAAGGTGTGTAAGCGGTTAAGAATTCGCTTCGATTTGCCAAGGCATTTACTGTACTTGGGATATAGTGATTATAAGCTCCTGCACCTCTAAAAATAGTCGAATAGATTTTATTTAATTGCGACTTTCTTTTCATTAAATTAGCTACTTCCATCTCAGATTTACTCTTTGGAAGTTTTAACTCAAATCTTAAACTAGGATCAACAACTTTAAATAACTCTTCTCTAGTTATTGAAAGTTCTGCTAACATTTCTTCTTGAGTCTTTTTATTATTTGGAATATAACTACTCATCTTACTTTACAAACTCTAAATACTCATCTTCTTCCATTAGATCAGTAATTGCAGAAATATTCTCCACTTCTACAATCCAAGTGTTCACTGCATCTTGGTTAATTAATTCTGGACTATCTAGTAAATCTTCATTAACTGCACCTACAGTTCCTGATACAGGTGAGTAAATTTCACTTACAGCTTTTACCGATTCTACATCTGACAATGTTTCGCCTATAACTGCCTCATCTCCTATGTTTGGAAGGTTGATGAACACGATATCTCCTAATTGACCTTGTGCATATTCACTAAGGCCGATTCTTACAACATCATTCCCTAATTCTTCTATCCATTCATGGCTTTTTGTATATCTTTTCATTTTTTTATCTCCTTTTATAGAAAGGCAATTCTACTATTTCTGCCTTTAACATTTTTCCTCTCACATTAATCATTACTTCTTTTTCTTCTACTTCTTTTTTAATTAGACCATTGGCTATCGCATAACCTAAAGTAGGGCTTTTAGTACCTGTTGTCACCACTCCGATCCTTTCATCATTTATGTAAATTTCATTACCTTCACGAGCGATTCCTCGATCAACTAGTTTTAATCCCACTAATTTTCGCTTAGTATTATTTAAGATTTCATTCTTTCCAATAAAGTCCTTCTCAAGCTTTACCGCAAAGGATAATCCTCCTTCAATTGGGTTAATTGTGTCACTAATCTCATGACCATATAAAGGTAACCCTGCCTCAAATCTTAATGTATCACGACAACCTAGCCCACATGGTTTAACACCCTTTTCAACCAAACGATCCCAAAGCTTAACAATTTCTTCACCACTGCCATAAATTTCAAATCCATCTTCTCCGGTATAGCCAGTTCTTGAGATAATCAAATCTCCACTTCTAATAAAGCTAAAATACTTATTTGGTAATTCCATGATTTCTGACAATACCTTTTCACTATTAGGGCCTTGAATTGCCAACAGTGAGTAGTCTTCACTTAAATCTGTTATTTCTAGATCCTTAGGACAATTATCTTTTAAATAATTTAAATCCTTATCCTTATTTGAAGCATTTACTACTAACAAATATTGGTCATCATCTAGACAATAAACTAATAAATCATCAACACAATATCCATTAGGATAACACATGATAGTGTATCTAACTCTTCCCGGTGCTAATTTACCAATATTATTAGTCATCATTTTTTCCAAAAATTCCTTTGCTTGTGGACCTTTAATCAAGATCTCCCCCATATGACTAACATCAAACATTCCTACATCATTTCTTACAATATTGTGTTCACTAATAATCCCTAATTGATAGTTAACTGGTAATAGATATCCTGCAAATTCTACAAGATTTTCTGAAATCTCTAAATGACGAGTGTATAAAACTGTTTTCTTCCCCATAACCCTCCTATATAAAAAAACACTAGTAAAAAACTAGCGTCTCAATCTATTTACCTGAAAGATTCTCCGTTATCTTGGATTGCTTCTTCGGTGCCAAAGCTTTTTTGAGTGTTGTCCTTTCCCAATCCCCTTTACCTGAGCGGTTTCACGCATTACGCCTTCGGTGTTGTTGCCAATCTCTCTTGGGAAATTCAACCAACTTACATTTATAATTTTAAATTAATTAATTATAATTATCAATATTTTTTTGAAAAGCTTTTAGCCACATGTATCGCCTTATTATGACTTGATTCTAAAACTTCTAAGATACCTTCACTTAATGAAGGGTGTGGATAAATAAGTTTGCTTACTTCTGAAATATTTAATTCTTTACCAATCATTAAAGTAAAGAAACTTATTAATTCGCTTGCATTTAAACAAAATAATTCAGCTCCGATAACTTTATCTTCCACAATAATTACTTTAATATAACCACGATTTGTTGAATTAATAGTGTGAATTGAATTACCACCCATCATAAACTTACTTATCTTATATTCCTGTTGTTTGAGAGTTAACTCCTCTTCACTGACTCCAACATAACTAACTTCGATGTCAGTATAGATACAACTTGGGATTAGGTTTAAATCCTTGATATCAGCACCACCGACTAAATGTTCTACAACATTCAACCCTTGGCTGCTAGCGCTATGTGCTAACATTGATTTTCCATTAACATCGCCTACTGCATAGATATTGTCCTTTACTTTATAATTTTCATCTATCACTAAAAAATCACGCTCATTAGCTTGAAGCCCTTCAATTATACTACCTCTACGTCCAGTACATACAATTACCTCATTAAAATTATGATCTTCTTCTTTAAGAGTTAAACAAATTCCTGATTCTATGTTTTTTAACTTTTCTACAAAGGCATTGCAAACTATTTTAACACCAATGCTTTTAAGATAACTGCTAAGGTTGTTTCTTAAATCTTTTGGTGCGAAAGGAATTAAGTTTGGACTTGCCTCATAAATTGTCACTTCTTTACCAAGATTAACAAAATAGTTAGCTAATTCTACCCCAATAATACCTCCTCCAATAATTGCTAGCGAATCGCCAGTTACTGGTTGTTTTAACACTTCATCACTTGTTAGGATTCTTGCTTCATTGATTCCTGGAATGTTTGGAAGCTTAACTTTTGAACCTGTTGCGATAATAATATTTTTTGTTGTTAAAATTTCGCCCGTTGAAAGTGTGACATTACCATCTTTTATACTTGCAGTGTCATTAACTACTTCAATATCATAACTTTTTAATAGACTATTAATACCCATAATATTTTTATTAACAACTTCACTGCAACGTGAATATATTTTCTCTTGATTGGGGATAACTATATCTTGATTATTGTTTACTAAGTAATTTTTAACATCTCGATATTTTTTACCTTCTTTTAGTAAAAATTTAGTTGGTATACATCCAACATTTAGACAAGTGCCACCTAATTTATTTCTCTCAATTAGACAAACTTTTAGACCATACTGACTAGCTCGAATCGCGCTAACATAGCCCGCAGGTCCTCCACCAACCACAATTAAATCATATTTCATATTTTTCCCCTTTTAATATTTCCTCAATAAATCTAGACTCAATAATTCCTTGTAATCTTTTGGTTAATTCTGCTTTATCTAAAGGACTATCTTTTAAAGCTATAGTTAATTTTTTTACAATATCTTTATCTAGCGTATCACTATAAATTACTACTTCAGTTATTACCCCCTCATTGAGTTGATACAATACTTTGTAGTATTCACTATTAAATAAGCCCTCAGCTTTATAGTTATAGCTAATTACATCTCCTAAACGATATCTTTTGCTTGCATATAAATCATAAGTTTCAAGTCTTAATTCTGTAGTTGGATAACTTTTTAATTGACAATTGTAGATTTCATTAAATGACTCAATTAACTTATCCTTAATAATGTCAACATCTACTTCAATTAAACTCTTTAAATTAATCACTCTACTAACCACTGAGGTTATCTTGTGTTTGTTCACCTTATAAGGATTACTTAACAGGTATTTATTTAATTCTTGAAAGTTAACATCAATTAATATTGTGCCATGATGAAGACTATGTGTTCTTTTTTCAAGAAAGGCATTACCTGAGAATTTACTGTTGTTGATAGTTATATCATTGCGTCCGCTAATTACCGGATCAAGTCCTAACTTCTTTAAACTTTCAACAATTACTGTAAGTTGTTTATTTACATCATATATTTTGTTATCCATGATGAAGGAGTAATTAAGATTGCCTAAATCTTGGTAAACTGCTCCTCCTCCGCTACTTCTTCGTGCCAAGGTTCCACCCTCTTCAGTTAAAGTATGATAGTTACACTCTGCTAGTGCTTCTTGGTTTTTTCCTATAACTACTGTTTTTCTATTTTGCCAAAGAAAAAAGATTGAGTGATTTTCGTCTATGTTATTTAAAAGCTCTTCTTCTAATCCTAAATTATAGAAAGGGTCATAACTTTCTGAAATGATTAAAAAATATTCCATAAATACATCATACACTAATTAGTTACTAATTTATCAAAAAAAGCTATGTAATTTCTTACATAACTTTTAACTAAATATCTGTTCTTGAAAGAATTGCAGCTGGTTTCTTTCTCATTACTCCATAGACTGGAAGTAATCCAAAGACAACATTGAAGAAGACAATAGTTGTTAAACTAGCGGCTAAGATTGTCCAATTAACTAAGAAATCTTCACCAATAAATGGTACATTAACCACTCCTGATAAAGTGTAATACATAAATAGGCATCCCGGAATACTTGCGATGATTGTAATCGCAAAGATCTCACCTAAGAACATCTTATAAATTTCTTTTTTCTTTAAACCAATAGCGCGATACACTCCAACTTCTTTAATTCTTGAAAGGAATGATGCTCTAATGATTAATAGAATTTCGATCAAGGAGATAGCCATTGTTATACCCGCAAAGATTAGGCCACTATTAATTTTACCTTCTTGTTGTTTAAGGAATTTTTCTTTTGCTTGTGAATATGAGTCAACCGCATTAAATCCGCTCCCTAAAAAGAATTCAAGGGTTGTTGCTTTATCTTCTCCGATTACTGAGAATTCTCGTGATTCAGCCACTAAATTATATTTTGCAGTATTACTACTAATATAGTAACGGTCTTTTGCTGTTGAGGAAGAGTAATAACCTACTACTTTTAGTTTTCTTCCATTAACTCTAACATCAATATGGCTGTTTAGTTTCATATCTTCACGATAATCATAATGCACCATTACTTCATATGAATTTTTTGGTAAACGACCTTTTTTAACTGAAATGTTTGGATAGAAAGTATAGTCTCTAAAATCGACACCTTGTTGATCTATTCCGCCATTATACATCATATCTTGGTTCATGCTATTGATGACAATAGGAATTAACATATCTTCAGCAGCATAAATACTAGGGCTACCTGTATCCACAACTCCAGTAATTGTGAATGTGCCAGGAATTTTATCTAATGACAATTCTTGTCCAATGAAGCGTTCATCATTATATAGTCCAAATTGTGTTCCCATACCATACATGTCAAAGTTTTCTATAGCTTTAACATCAATAACAAGTCCTCGATTATCTTCTGGCATTGTTCCATGAATTAATTGATCAGCTGTAATTAACTCAGTTGATGCCAGTGACCCTTCTAACAATATATAATTATCATTAAGTTGATAAAAATCATTTAAGACAACTTTGAAAGCAACGATAGAATTTCCAGGAAGAATATATTTGAACATGCCTGTCTCAATATAGTCGTTATAGTCTGCTGGGTCCATTTCTGGAACTTCTAAATTAATGTACTCTTGATTTTTACTGGTAAACTCAGAGTCATCAAAATCATTAACTCCAGCAATATTACTAAAACTATAAGTGATAAACATTCCAGAAACTACAAAACCAATTAATAATAGTTTTTTGGCTAAAGTGTAGTTAAACACTTTTTTAAAACCAAATAATATTAAAGTAAAAATATTGAAGATTGATTTATATCTAAGTTTATATTTCTTCTGAACTACCGATTCCATATCAAATGGATTATCGTTGTTATCATTTTTAGTAATCGCATGATAGTGGTCATTAACTAATTCGATTACTGAATTTTTATTAACAGATTCAGCTTTTCTCTTGTCATTAGTCTGTAGGTAGACATTTCCTTTTCTAACAACAATTGTTAAATCAACTGGTTGGTCACTATCTGAGAAATATTTGACATTAACATCACCAAAGGCAATACTCTTTTTAGTCGGCATATCTTGAAGGTAGATTTTTTGGTCAATTCGATAATCTAATTCATTTTGATGATCATTAAGATAGTCTTTTTCAACACTTCCATCTTTTAGTTCGATAATTCTATCAGCATAGAAATAAGCTAATTCCTTTTCATGAGTTACTAAAATAACTAATTTTTCTTTAGATATTTCTTTAATGATATTCATGATCTCTAAAGTGTTTTTACTATCTAAGTTGCCTGTTGGCTCATCAGCAATGATTATTGAAGGGTTCTTAACGATTGCACGCGCAATCCCTACTCTTTGTCTTTCTCCGCCCGATAACATTGTCACAAGCCGTGTGCGATAACGATACAATCCTAAGCGATTAAGAACATAGTCTACGCGACGCTTTCTTTCTTTCGCGTCTTTTACTCCAATAGTTTTCAAAGATATCTCAACATTTTGGAAGACTGTTTGATCTTCAATTAAGTTGTAATCTTGGAAGATATAACCAATATTTAAATTACGAATCTTATCGATACGATTATTGAAATGTTTTCCAAGTTTTTTACCATTAATATAAACTTTGCCCCTATTAGCCTTATCAAGACCGCCAATAACATTTAATAAAGTGGTCTTGCCGCACCCTGAAGGACCTAATAAAGAAACAAGCCCTTTACTATCAAATTCAAGAGATGTTTTGTTAATTACATGAACTTGATTTCTTTTAAAACGATTAAAATATTTATCTAATTTAACTATCTTGATCATTACACTACCTCCCTATAAGTTTTCATGGCAGAATCTTTAAACAATTTAACAGCGATTCTATTGCCAATAAATAGAGATATAAGAACTAAGAATACATAAATAATTAGATAGTCTGTTGTAGTTAAGTTTTCAATTAAACTAATTAAAAATTCAACATTAATTAATCTTTCCTTCGCAAGTTGAAGAGCACCTAACATCCCTGCAAAAGCTAAATTTGCGACAACAAATAATTCAATAATAATTAAGTTATTTACTAAGTATTTGCCACCACCTAAAATTCTAACTGTTGTATAGTAAATGTTACGAGATCGCATAATAATCCAAATAACAAAGTAACAAATCATTAATAATGCCAACACTACAAATGCAGTTATAGCCGTGGTAAAGATTGTAAAGAAGACATTAAAACCAGAATCAAAATTATACTTTACATCTCTCATAGCCAATGGTATTAAATTTAAACTTTCTAATTCTGCTAAAACAAGATCAACATTATCAATATCATCAACCATTACACTGATTTGATAGTTACCACGATCATATAAGGCTTTATAATCGCTACTATTGATAAAGAAAGCATTGTAATAGTCTCCATCTGAAGGCAATCCAAAATAACGAGCTACATCTTTCTGTTTTATAACTTTACTGATAGTTCCTTTATAATCATCTTTATAATAAATATTTGAAATGTAAGATTTAATACTTGTTCCTACACAATCAAAATTCTTACAATAGCCTTCCATGTCACTTCCAACATACACTTTCCCTTTAGGGACCTTGCTGCTTGAGATAATATTTGAATAGCCATAGTTACCTTGAGCTTCAAATCTATGCCCACTTAAATAAGTAACAGTTGTACTTTTTGAACGATGTAACAAGCCTTGCAACTTAGTAAGTGTCGATTCAGGAACATATATATAACTATTATTACTTAAGTTAGGAGCATAGCCTACAACTGTATATTGGGTAGTTAAAGCATTTTCCCCAAATTCCCAAGTATCAATTTTAGTAGTTGAATCTAAAAATTCGTCAGCATTCTCTAAGAAATAACTTTCCCATATTCCAATTGAGATTACTATTTCTTTATCATTTTCAGGCATACGCCCAACTAATGTATCTTGATCAACAAAATTTGAGATAGGACTTAAATATCCAGAAAAATAATAATCATTAAAATTTAAGTTTCCTTGTGTATCTAAAAGAAAATCATCCTTAACAATTGATTTAACACCTTCTAAGCTCTCGATAGCTAAATAATCTTCATCAGTAAACTCAAGATTATCACTACGCTTAACAACGATGCGATCATCCTCTGTGTAACCAAAATAATAATTGTAACCCATATTTACTAAATTATTATTTTGTTCTTTATAACTACTGTATTGTGACATCACTCCACTTGTGATAACTGCAAATACCGTTAATAATAAAATTAATTTAGCAGGTAAATTAAAAGTGTTTCTAATTGCCAATCTTATTGTATTGAATATACTGATATTTTTTGGCTTTTGAATTATCTCTTCTTCAACAATTGTACTTGGCTTGTATTCTATTTCTTCTAAAACTCCTCCATCTGCCATTACTATCTTCTTAGTAATGTATGGCTCTATTCTCTCAAAATTATGTGTTACGACAATAACTAGTTTATCTTTTGAGATTTCGCTTAAAAGTTGGATAATTTCTTTTGCAGATTTCTCGTCAAGATTTCCGGTAGGTTCATCAGCTAAAATAATAGGTACATCCATAGCTAAAACACGTGCGATTGCTACTCTTTGTTTTTGTCCTCCAGACAACTTAGATACCTTAGTGTTTTTAAATTTTGTCAAACCAACAAATTCAATAATTTCTAAAATGCGTTTTTTAACATGTCTAGTTTTTTTGCCTCTTAACAATAAAACTAGTTCAATATTTTTAAATACTGAATAACTGTTAACCAAGTTGAAAGACTGAAATATATTCCCGATATATTTCTTACGATAATTCTCAAGTTCAATATTTGAAAAGTAACTAGTCTCTTCATTGTTAACATACATTTCGCCTTCTTCATATGAATCCAAGCCGCTAATAACATTTAATAAAGTTGATTTTCCGCTCCCACTTTCTCCCGTTATTGCAATAAATTCACCTAAAGAAAACTCTAAATCTACATCACTAATGCCACTACTTATCATTCCTTTTTGATAGTAGTATTTGGATACTCCGCTCAATTTAATCATAAAATTATTATATCACTAATAATAATGATTTTAAAATTTTCACCTAATTTATTTCAAAGATTAATTTGTATGTTAAGATTAACTTATGAAAAAACAAAAATTATTAGTGATATCACTTGACGCCTTAAGTACTAGTGATATCGAAATTCTGAGAAAAAATAAAGAAGTAGATAAAATCTTCAAGCAAGGATCGCTAGTTAAAGATGTCCACTCTCCTTTTATAACCAACACTTATCCAATTCATACAAGTGTGATAACTGGGAGATATCCTTGTGATCATGGAATTATTGATAATACTTATCTTGAATTTAATAATCCTAATCCTCAATGGCGTTGGTATTACAACTTAATTAAAACTGAGAGCATTGTTTCACTTTCAAAAAAAGCTGGATATAAGGTTGGAACTATTTTTTGGCCAGTTATGGCAAGTGCGCCAGTTGACTACAATATCCCTGAAGTATTAGCTGGAGATCATGAAAATCAATTAGTGGTTGTATTAAAAAATTCCACTAAATTATTTGCGTTAACCCAATTCTTAAAAAGTGGATTAGATGTTAAGGGAAGTAAACAACCAAATCTTGACAACTTTTCAATTAAGCCTGCTATGACACTAATTAAAAAGAAAGTAGATTTAGTACTTGTCCATTTTACAGATACGGATACACAAAAACATATCTACGGGATCAATTCCGAAGAAACTCTAAAATCATTGGATAGAATGTCTCAAAGAATTATTGATTTATTCAATCTTGCGAAGGATGATTATCAAATAATTATAATGAGTGATCATTCACAACTGGATATCCAAGAAGTAATTGATCTAAATAAATTAGACTTACACCCTAATATTTGGTGGCATCAATGTGCAGGAAGTGCTTTTTTAACATCTAATCAAAAACTGACAGTTGAGGAAATCAAAAACATTGAAAAACAATTAAAAGCTAAGTCTTATTTTGAAAGAACATTAACGGAAGAGGAAATGACAACTTCTGGCTTCTCTTCACACTCAGACCTTGGAGTGACTCCAAAAATAGGATATGCCTTCTATAAAGAAGAATATGGACACATTGGAAATCATGGGTACCCAACTGATTTACCAAACTATCAACCATTCTATTATGTCTATGGTGATACTATTAAAGAAAACCAACAATTAAGTGGTGGAACACTTCTTGACATCTTTCCTTTGATGACTAAGCTACTAAATTTAGAGGAAGTGGAAAGTCAAGGCAATTTAAAAACTGAACTATTTAAATAGTGTACATATTATGTACACTATTTTTCCATACAAAAATAAAATGTATATTAAGTCAACATAGATTTTTATTTAACTTTCGTTGTTTTTTCAACAACGTTTTCTTCCGTAGTTGCTTGCCCATTTTCGTTTACTAGTTTTTCTGTTGCTAGTGCTGTCTTTTCATTTTTTGAGATTCTAAAGTAAACAATAATATTTAAAACAAGGCATATTATACTTACATAGAAATAAAGAAAAGAAAAGAAAATAGAAATCGCAAATATTATTATAGAGACAATTAATGCCCATTTTTCTTTAATCGCATATGCGACCCAGGTAAAGGTAACTCCAATTGTAATTAATACTAAAATTGGAAGAATCATTCCAGCTGCCAATATTCCAAATAGTACTTTAAAGAATCCTGTTTCTGCTAGTAATATTGCAACATATAAAACCATTATAAATATATAAATAGATCCTACTATTGCCGAAATTAATAATAGAGTTTTTTCATTCTTTTGCATACATAATATCTCCTATACTTAAATTAAGGGTAATGCTCTAGTAGAGAAATGTCAAATTAATGAATACTGTTGCTATGGTATAATTTTATAAAAGTGAGGTTGTTTTATGGAATTTAAAGATAGTGGGTTAAGTGCCTGGGAAGATAATGCAGAATTTTGGGATGAGTATATGGGTGATATCTAACCACTTTCATTTAGAGATGGTTAGACCTAAGGTCAATGAGTATTTGGCAGTAAATAGTGATGACTATGTTTTAGATATTGCTTGTGGTAATGGTAATTATTCTGAGGCTATGACTTTATTAGAAGCTAAAGTTCTAGCTATTGATTATAGTCCTAAAATGATTGAATTAGCTGTAAAAAAAGAAGCAAAGCCTTAGATAAAGTTAACTTTAAAGTTTGTGATGTAACTAGCTACCAACAATTAGAAGAATTAAAAGGTGATAAGCCTTTTACTAAAGCAGTAGCTAATATGGCTATTATGGATATCGGTAAAATTAAACCCTTCTTTAAAAGTTTATCAAAGTTACTATCTGATAGTGGTTGTTTTGTCTTTGCAATGCATCGCCCTTGTTTTACGTATGAGGACCAAGATTATTTTACTAGCATCATAAATAAAGTAGCCGCAATTGAAGGGCAGCCTTCTCTTCAAAACTATTACCATCGTAGTTTAACTGATTTATTTGGGGTTATTTTTGAGTTCACTTTTGTAATTGATAGATTTTACGAGGTTCCATTTAAGAATGAAAAAACTCCTATTATCATGATCGTTAGATTAATAAAAAAGTAGATTAATCATCTACTTTTCGTTTGAATTTTCTGCTATTGATTTAATCCAGAGGCTCATCATAATCACAAAGATAAAGATTGTGATTTTATTAGGAAGATTAATTAATATTATTTCTATTTGCTTAAATAATTCTGTTTGTGCTGAAGCTATGATAAAGTCTTTAATTGTTGAGAGAAGAATGTAACAGCTAAATATTATTATTGAAATTTTCCAGTTAACTGTTGTTAAGTCAATAGTTGGTTTTGGGAATAGTATTTTTACTAAATTAATAAACAGTAGTAAAAGCCCTAAGAAAAATAAGCCTACTGATAATACATACAATAAATCAGAAATTAAATAAGTAATATGAATAAAGTTTAAACTTGCAACTCCTAGTATTCCCTTAGGGATAACTGTAATTACCCCGTAAGTTACAAGTGACATATATACTCCGTAAGAAATCATAATTAATTCTTTTTTTCTAATTAACAAACTTGCTGCAATTGCCAAAATTAACACAAAGTTAAGTAAAAATGAAATATCTAATAAATTAGATTCTTGGTTTGTAAGAGTTAAATATATGACTATCACAACCGCGAAAACTTGATTAAAAACTAAGCTTAATGCGGCTACATTAAAATATTTGTTTTTCTTCATAGAGATCTCCTTAGTGACTTTGTTGCTTGTTTCTATTGAGTTAAGTATAACTTATTTTACATTATGGGTAAAGTTTAAGGAAATAAAAA
>CAYJFQ010000008.1:0-62669 GCA_964369955.1 uncultured Erysipelotrichaceae bacterium
TTTAATATTCTACTATTGCTATAAACTTCTCCCATTTGATCTAACTCTACAAAAGTAAGTTTCAATGGAAAATTAACTGTTACTCTAAATTTTGAATCTTGCTTATCAATCCTGTAGGTACAATCATCACAATAATCTAGCTCCTTAATTAAAGTATTGGCATTTTGATTAAGTCCATTATTACTTTCAATAATATCTACAATATCTTCTGCATATATCTTTGCGATGTTTTGTTGCATCATAACAGATATCAAGCAGATTAATAATGAAACAAAAATCATTGAGATAAAACTAAGTATCCCAAACTCAAATCCCATCTTCATCTAAAATTGTTCCGTTGTTAGATTATTCCATTGCTCAGTAATTGTCTCACCTAACAGTTCTTTAAATGTGTTTGAAAATGTTATCATCCCTAAAGCGATAATAGTCACTACCAATACTAATCCATACTCTTCGAAAAATGCTTTCACATTACTCCCCCTTTCATCATTTCTAATAAATAACTAATCATAATAATTAAAAACAATACCGTTACTCCAAACAATGGGACTATACCCCACCATTGATAAACACTTAAATTAGAATCATATAAATCATTTCTTTCCTGCCTTAACATCTTATTAGAGGTCATAATTTGTCGATTAAGTTGTTTATAAGCATCTTTTTGCCCAACTATTGAATATCGATATAACATTTTCATTATCCTTGTTATATCTTTTAATGGATAACTAGATAGAAAATTTGTATAACAATCAATACTATTAGGATTCTCTTTTAAATTTTTTACCATTAATTCCAAATCTTTTTTAATAATAATTGGGGCTTTTTCTAAGGAAATCTCTAATGCTTTGGCAACCGTATTTATCTGCATTAAAACTTGGACCTGTCTTAACCAAATCGGAAACTCAAATCTAATCATTTTAACTTCTTTATTTAGTTTGGCTTTCATTTTCCAATAATCTTGTTTATAAATTATGATGATTGTCAATAAAATAGTCATCAACAAAAGATTATTAAAACTAGTTATTGGATAAAATATTAATAAGCTTATTGTTATGATTAGTGTTTTGTATCGTTTTTTATAACTTATTTCACTATCGATATTTAATAAATTCGTTAATTTAATATAATCATTCTCTAGAATAATTGGAGTTATTTGTTCTTTTAAAGAAGAAAAAATCAAGATGATACAAACAATCAAAATTGTGGAAATAATTTGATATATTAACATATTACTTCTCCTTGATTGATAAACTTATGACTATCAATCTTCTGTCCCATTACATAAGTAACTAAAATTAAATTTAAAAATATGAAGATTGAAGCTTGATAAATATCACCGCTAGTTTCTAAAGCGATAGAAGCTAACATTAACTTAACCATCAAAGCTAATACTAAAGCGAAAAGAATTAGAATATTAACTTTAAACTTCAATTGCTTTTGATTAACTTTATATAATTCTACATCTTCAATTAAATCATCTGTATCATTTTGTAACATTTCTAAACTGTCGTAATATTCATAACTTCCATACCTTTCAATTAAAGAGACAAGTATATGGAGATTAAATGTTATGAAATGTGGAAACAGTTTATTAAGTTTAGCTAAACCTTTTTCTACATCTTCTCCTTGTTTAACTATCTCTAAAGATTCCTGAAGTAAATTATTAGTACTATCATCAAAAAGATTTTGACACTCTGATAAGACTACATATGTTTTAGGATTTATTTTAAAACTAGCGATAAAATGTTGTAAGTAGATCACTAAATTATTAAAATTTACTTCCTGCTTTAAATATTGATAATGCCATAGAGTTATAAATGGAACAAACAATAAACTAATAACAATATAGATAACTATAAAAACAAATTTCAACTCAAACAACAAACCTAAAAAAGATAAACCAAATACAAAGAATATAGTTGTTATCAAATAATGATTACCATGATAAGTAAAACCTTGCTTTTCAATTTCTTCCTTCAGTTTTTTATACCCTATTGGCGAAGCAGGGTAATACCATAAAACATTGTTGAATTTATAAATAATGATTCCAATAAAAATTAGAGAAAATAAAATTACAATAATCATTTTGCTAACCTCTTGGCAAAATCTTTGTTATAAATCAAACCATCCTTTCGATTATATATTTCTACATTTATTTCTTTACTCTTATAATCATAAAAATTGATTTCGCGAATATATCTTTTAATTCCTTCTTCGGTAATTGATGACTCTAAATGAATTCCTAAATCAATTGACTCAAAGATATTTTGTTTTAGTACTTTATTGCCAACTTGAAATCCTGGGTAAATATGTAATAAACGTTGAGGTATTTGTTTAGCTCCTTCAGCATGAATTGTGCTAATCACACTAGCCCCTGTAGAAATTGATTGAATTAAATAAGCCACTTCTTCACTTCTAACTTCTGAAACTAATAACCAATCAGGCCTCTGTCTAAGGCTAGCCTTAATCGCATCATTGTACGTAAATTCTTCATTGACTTTCATCATTACTCCATCTTTATCAGTATGAATATCAAAGTATCTTAGTTCCAAAGTGTCTTCAATGGTTATAACTCTTTTATCAGGCGGAATGAAAGTGGTTAAATATTTAACTAATTCTGTTTTGCCAGCTCCTGGTAATCCTGAAACTATGATGTTTAAACGTTTGTTAACACAATATGCTAGCATATCTAAAACTTCTGCAGTCGCATAATATGATTCTATTAATTGATTTCTTTGAAGTCTTATAATGGCTGGTGTCTTTCTAATTGAAAGACTGTGTCCTCCTCGCGCAACAGATTGGTGAATTATACTGATTCTTAAATCTTTTGTTTCTGATTCTACTACTGGATTTAAGGTATTAAATGGAAGGTTAACGTAATTTGCTATCTGATAACAGAGTTGTTCAATTTCTTGATATTCAATCAAGTTCTCAACTAAATATCTTCCTTTAACTAAATCATCGACCCATAATTGTCTTCCGTTATAATTAATATCGGTAACATTATTATCATCAACAAAGTTAGTTAGTTTTTTGAAATCAAAATACTCACTCATTTTAGAAATGGTATAACAATTGATTTATCATTGAATATCGATTCTTCTTCATTAGAATAATCTGTACTTATACCATAGATATCAATTGATCCTACTTTGCTTGCACTTTTTAAATACTCAACTTGTGATTTTTCAACCGCAACCACTACAACATAGGGAACTCCTGAACTTTCAGGATCATCAACACTTATTCCGTTTCTATCTTTAATGGCTGTTATTCTGACTGCTTGAATTAAACAATCAATAATTGGTGGTCCATCTCTTCTAGTGACAGTTACATATAAGTCAACCTTTTGACCAGTAGCTAGTGTGTTGCCTGAAGTCTTTAAAACATCACTACTAATCGCAAAAGAAGCCTGCTCTTCCTTTAGTAGTAAACTTGGATAATCTGGTAATTCCTCTTTTTCAAATAACATACTTTGATAAAACATCGAACCTTCTGGTATATATCCTTGAATTTGTGTATATCTACCAATAATCTTTTCCCTATCATTTACTACCAAATCATCTAAATATCCTCTAGGAACAGTTATTATCTTTAAATCAGCACTTGTGATTTCACTTCTTGGATGAATATCTTTATTAGCAACAATTACTTCAATCAAATCAACTTTCTCCGCTAGCACAAAGTTAAACAAAATAAAATTCAACAATACTAATAAAATAATTGATAATATTCCAATCCCCAATACTTTTCTCTTAATCATTCACTTCCTCCTCAATGATAGTTTCATCACTTGTCACAATTAAAAATGGAAAAATTTCTTTACTTAGTTTGATCCTTACAACAAGTGGGTTAAGATTATAACCATACATATCTACATCAATATCCTCATCACTTTCAAAATCTAAACTCTCCAAATAATATGTCATAGCTTCTAGATGATTAATCCGATAGTCATTTAACAATATATAATCCCCTAATTCCATAATACTTCTCCGATTACTGTTGCTTAATAAATCATAATAATAATGATACTTGTTATATATAACTAAACCATAAGTAATACACATTCCAAACACAAATATTGCACATGACCAAATAACTCCTTTCATAATTGCCTCCTACCTCTTTATACAAAGATGAAAGTAAAATTCCTAACAAAAAAAGAAGAATCCTAGGATTCTTCCTCAAAAGTAATATCTAGTGGTTTATCAATATCTTTACCCACATATTTTCCATCTTTTTTTCTTTGTCTAACACATTCACTAAGCAAATATTCAATCTGACCATTTATTGATCTAAAATCATCTTCAGCCCAAGCTGCAATTTCATTGTATAACTTCGAAGAAACTCTTAATGGAATCTGTTTCTTTTCACCCATTAATATAAAGAACCAGAATTAACAATTGGTTGAGCATCCTTATTTCCACATAATACTACTAATAAATTAGAAACCATTTGTGCTTTTCTTTCATCATCAAGTTCAATACTTCCACTTTCTTCAAGTTTATTCAAGGCCATCTCCACAATTCCGACAGCACCATCAACAATCATTTTTCTTGCGTCAACAACAGCTGAAGCCTGTTGTCTTTGCAACATAACTGCCGCAATCTCTTGTGCATAAGCTAAATAAGTAATTCTAGCCTCCACAACTTCAAGTCCGGCAGCTGAAACTTTTGATTGAATTTCATTTTTAATTCTTGTCGCAACTTCTTCACTGGAACCTCTTAAAGATCCTTCATCAGCCACACCATCCCCTGTTGTATCGACATTGTCAGATTTATCATACGGATATAATTGAACAATACTTCTTAATGCGCTATCACACTGTAAGGATAAATATTCTTTATAATTGTCAACAGTAAACACTGCCTTTGCGCTATCTACAACCTTCCAAACCACCGCAATTCCAATCTCTACTGGATTCCCTAAACAATCATTAATTTTCTGACGATTATTATTTAAAGTCATATTTTTTAAAGAAACAATTTTTGAAATACCAACTTGTAAATCCTGCATATTTAAATTAAGTGATTTATCATCCTTTGCAACATCACCACTCTGTCTTAATTTAGTACTAGAAGCCGGATTAACAGCCGAACAAAACGGATTAACAAAATAGAAACCTGCCTTATTAAGTGTACCTTCATACTTTCCAAATAAAGTTAAAACTAAAGACTCTTGTGGTTTAAGTACCTTTAAACCAACCGGCAATATACATGTAATGAAAAATAAGATAATAAATACTGGAATATACCACAGAACATCGTTAGCTATAAAACAAATAAATGTCACAATATTTCCGATAAATAACGCAATAATCAATAATAATGCCTTAAAACCATTAAATGCTCTAATATTTTTGTCTGTCATAATGACCTCCTCTGATATGTATATGATATCATAATAATATCACTTGTCAACAGCAGTATTAAAAACAGGAATCTCTCTAGATTCCTGTTTAGTCATTTATTTAAATATTTTTACTGTTCCATCTTCACAAACCTCTATCTGATCACCACTCTCTATAGCATTAAGGAATTCATCTCCTAATTGATCAATCGCTATCATATCTGATTCTTCCCAAATATTAGCCATAATAATGCCACTAGCCGCTAATGAATCAACGCGCTTACTAAATAGATAACAAGCTGGATTCTTATTATAAGCACAAACTGCTTGAATAATCAT
Organism: uncultured Erysipelotrichaceae bacterium; assembly: GCA_964369955.1. Taxonomy (GTDB): domain Bacteria; phylum Bacillota_I; class Bacilli_A; order Erysipelotrichales; family Erysipelotrichaceae; genus CAYJFQ01. The sequence continues at coordinate 5,695 of CAYJFQ010000008.1, forward strand.
ACCGCCAGTAGTAGAACCAATTGTTTGTGGTAAACATAAAGCTTTGCCAGTTAACTCTTTATTGAATAAATCTGAATTATTTTGATCTGAACAAATAACAGTTTTAGATCGCATTAGCATACTCTTTTGGAAAGAAGCCAAAGTGTTAAATCCTTGTTTTGTAACTACCGCCTCACCTTTATAGTAGCCAGGAGTTAGTACTCTTCCTTTAAATATATGTTCCATTATTTATCTCTCCTTCCAACTACAATGTCAAGTAAATCATCATTTTTATAGTATCTTGCCATTGAATAAGTACGCAACTTATTACTACATGTCATAATACGAATCTTTTTAGTTAATGGATTGTTAGTATACATCAGCGGACAAATATAAGATAAAGTAGCTCCTGTATTAATTAACGCCTGATACTTGGGAGTTTCCTTAAATTTATCAATAACATTTGGAGCACTAGTTAATACTGTAGTAACCTTCACCTTAGAATTATTGGTTTCTTTTAAACCTTCAATTATTTTATCTGTCCATTCATTTAATTGTGTAAACGATAAATGAGGACATCCAATAAAGGCCAAATTGCCTTCTTTATCTGGTTCTTTCCACATTATAGGATAAGAATTATAAACTCTTTCTAACTCTGCATCATCAATAATATACTCTTGGTAATCTTCGATCAACAACTTTGTATTTAATCTCTTAGCTTCTGGAGTTAAATTCTCAACATGATATAAACCAACTGAACCATTAGATGCAGTTGCTGCTCCAAAATCTTTTAAATAAGATTTATTATCATCATTTAATTCATCACCAATCCACTTATCTAAACCCACAATATAAGGTACATCTTCTAATACTTTCATCCCAATTGCACTACCCAATATTTGAGCCTCAGGTTTTTTCGAAGTCTTTACAACAACCTTCCAAGTGGCTTTACGCCCTTCATCTGTTATAAAACCAAACTCCGGAACATAACCTAGAATTTGTCCAATCAACTCAATAACTCCTGAATTGCGATTACATCTAGCACCAAGCACTGAATTAGCATACACTACAGCGCTACTTTCAGCCCAAGATAAAATATCGCCCTCTTTAGGTATGTTACCAACTTCATCTAAATAACAAGCACAAGTAAAACTTTTATCATCTTTTAATCCAATTTTTCTTAACTGTTCTTCATAATCATCTTGTTTAGAATATAAAAACTTATCAAAAACTAGTTTTTCAATAAAATTAGATTTAACATTTTGATAATCAAGTGGGCGAGGGTCAACGGTAAAATACCCATCAACTTTTAAACCAGATTCGATTATCTCATCCATCATTTTATAAACAGGCTTTAGTAAACCTAACCCAAAGGAAGTAACTAAATGTCCTCCTTTATGAGTAATCTCAACAAGTCTTGGTGCATCAAAGAAATCGCCAGACATTACAACTGTCTGCATAAGTTTTGCCTTTGTTTTCCCTTCATCACCTTGAAGAATACTCATTTGTTTTTTATTTAACTTCATTTTAGGTTGATACATCACAATATTCCCCCTTAAACTTTCATTGCAACATCCCACGCACCCCAAATAACTGTACGTAGATTGCCAACTTTTTTTGCATCACCAATAACATGAACCTTGCTAGATTTTGGAAAAGTAGGATTAGGTTTAAATCCAATAGAAGTAATAACAGTATCACAAACAATATCACTACGATTTCCTAATTGATCTTCAACAGTTATACTCTTATCATCAATACTAACTAACTTAGTATTCAAACGAACATCTAATTTATTTAACTTAAAGAAATCTCTTAAATATGAAGTATTGGCTAAACAAATTCCCGGAGTCGCGATTAAATCATTCTTCATTTCAACTATTACAGATTTAACACCTTTATGGAATAAATCATAAGCAACTTCACAACCTGTTAAACCGCCGCCAATAATTACAACCTTCTTACCAACTTTTTTATTACCAACTAAATAATCACAAGCTTCAATAACATTATTCTTACTGCCATTTAAACAATTAGCAATAGCGCCACTTGCGACAATAACTTCATCAAAACCTTCAGGTATTGTAGTTATCTCTGTATTATAATTAATCTTAATATTTAATTTTTTAATTTGAAGTTTAAACCAATCGATTAGTTCTCGATCTTTTTCCTTGAAGTAAGGTTGACTAGCTGGAATAAAAGCTCCGCCAAGTTGATTTGACTTCTCAAAAATTTCAACATCATGTCCACGAAGTGTTAAAACGCGACCTGCTTCTAAACCACCAATACCAGCACCAATAATTGCAACACGTTTCTTTTTACTTGTAGGAACAATCTTATATTTTCTACTTTGCATAGTTTCGGGATTCACTGCACATCTTGACATCCCCATCGTATCAGGTAAATGTTGAAGATTTGACGTCCCTTCATACTTTGACATATTAAAGCATCCATTATGACAACAAATACATGGAAGTATTTCCTCAGGAGTTCCTTCAATCATCTTAGTAACCCACTTAGGATCAGACAAAAATGGCCTTGCAAAACCAACTGCATCTATTTCATTTTTCTCAACAGCATTAGCACCATCTTCAACAGTCATTCTACCCGCACAAACTACTGGAATGTCAACAAACTTCTTGATGTGTTTTACATCATCTAAGTTACAGTTTGCAGGCATATAACCCGGAGGATGAGCCCAATACCAAGCATCATACGTTCCATTATCACAATTTAACATATCATATCCGGCTTCTTGTAAAAACTTAACAGCTTCTTCACTCTCTTTTAAATCGCGTCCAACTTCAACATATTTTTCACCAGGCAAAGCACCTTCTCTAAAACCTTTTGTTTTCGAAACAACAGAATACCTTAATGAAACAGGATAATCTTTACCACATACTTCTTTTATTCTTTTAACAATATCAGCCGCAAAACGATAACGATTCTCAAGCGAACCACCATACTTATCTGTTCTTTGGTTTGTATACTTAGTAGTAAACTGATCTAATAAGTATCCCTCATGAACTGCATGAATTTCCACCCCATCAACTCCGGCATCCATACATTTTTTAGCAGTTTTTGCGAAAGCCTCAACCATTTCTTCAATTTCTTTAATTGTAATTTCTCGTGAAGGCACTTTATCACTCCAACGATTAGGATTTGGACTACTGCTAGCAGTCACAAGGTCAACATCAATAATAGGCTTAGATAAGAATCTTAAGACTTTATTAGTATAAAGAAACTCCATCAGTGAAGTAACGGCCATTGAACGACCAAAACCAGCAGTTAACTGAACAAATAATTTTGCGTCAGTCTTATGGAATTCTTTCATAAATTCCTTCAGTTCTCTAAATGCTTTATCATTTTTATAAAGCCATTGATTAGGTAATACGTTTCTGATAGGTGCAATACCTGGCAAAATTAAACCTACATTGTTTTTTGCACGTTCTAATAAGAAATTAGCAGCTTCCTTATCAAAGTGTGTTGGCTCCATCCACCCAAATATAGATGTTCCACCCATTGAAGTCATTACAATACGGTTACTAATTTCTAGATTACCAATTTTCCAAGGGTTTAAAAGCTTTTTGATTTCTTTACTCATATATCCTCCTTAAATTTGTTAATATATTCTAATTTTAGCATAATAAATTTTAGCTATACACATAGTATCAAAAACTAAAAAAGCAACCTTATACACTAAGTTGCTTTTATACTTAACTAATTCCAAAATCTAATTTTTGGCTTTATTTTTTAAGTTAGTTTTTAATAAACTGAAAATTCCAAGAATTATTCCTAAAACATAGATTACTAATAAGGAATCATCACCAGTATCCGGAATATTTGTTTCTTTATTTATTTCATCAGAAATCGGCGCATCAGCAGAAATTAACTCATTAGTAAGCACTAATTCGATATCTGTATCATCAACAATACTTATTTGAATCCCTTCCATTGTATCATCAACATCATCTACACCCCTTAAAGAATCTTCTTGATAGCCAATTGGAGTTACCGTTTCTTCTAACGTATATTTTCCTAATGGTAATAATGGGAATACATACTTACCATTAGTAGGATCGAATTCACTAAAGTAAACATCGCTACCGTTTGTAAGTGTGAAACTTGCTCCTTCAAGAATTATTGTTGGATTGACAGAATCTTGTTTAATGATTGATAATTCAGTTCCTTCAGATTTTCTGTTAGTTCCTTCAAAATAGAAATAGCGATCTTCTTCTGTTACTTCAATTTCAAACCAATTATCATTTAAAGTATCACTACTATATAAAACATGAGTTCCATTAGGTTGTCTTTTGTATAATTTTAAAGTACTTGTTATATATCCATCAGCAGAAGATTTTTCATATATTCTATATCTTCCAACTGGCATATTTTCAAATAAAACACTTCCAAGATTATCAGTAACTTTAGATGAAATAAATTCTTCTTTACCGTCAATTATCTGATATAAATCAAATTGCGCATCTGTAATCTCTTGCTCTGTAGCAGTTGTGTATCCATTTTCATCGTATTTATATAAATACAGAATACCTGTAGGCGTTCCAGAAGCACCACCATCACTGCTCGCTACAAGAAAACGATTACTTGAAGCTTCTTCTTCAACATTTCCATCATAACTTAATGTTATTTCGTTAGAATACTCTCTTCCTGGAATAACATCCATTGACGAGTGAAAATTAATCATGTAACAAATTGCTCTATTATCTATAAACGATTCAATCGCAATTGTATCCTTTGTTCCATCATACTCTGTTAGTGTATAGGATGGTGTATTCTCACCAATAGATTGAATTATAGTTTTTACTTCCTCATTTGTTAGACCTTTGCTTTTTCTTAATATTGTCTCAAGAGCAGCGTTATCAGGAGCATATTTAACGCCATTATCTAAAATATTGCCAAGGTTTATTATAGCTATTTTACCGTCAGATGATATTCCGTAAGCCGGTGCATTTTCAGGTGCACTTAGTGCTGATTCCCATTCTTCTACACTTGAGTAATCGGTGTCATAATATCTATCGATTCCAAGTGCAGCCATGCTCGGTGTCCATGAAGCTGTCCAATATGCTCCTGTTACCCCCTCCGCATTATGAGGTGTAAAGTATGGAAGTCTAATACTCATATTTGTAAAGACATGACCATCTTGCTCAATCTCATCTCTAATAACCACATTTTCATGTGCTTCAAATGTATCTCCTTGACGAAGATGTGATGTATTTAAGTAGTCATCATATCCAAATCTGACAGTCCATAAACCTGTAGCTTCACCAGGACTACTTGGAGATAATTTTCCAGCTGCATTCTTAGCGATATTAGGCATTTGATTAGGTCTAGCCATACCTGCGCCATATCCTTCTTGCTCGTGCCTTGGTGGTATATACTCAGGATTTTTTATCGTTGCATCTATATTAATATCAGGAAATGTAAGAATAGCTTCTTCACTGACACTGTTTGTATAAGTTACAAATCCGTCTAAATTAAAATACCCTTCTCTGTCTGCAATTACAGCAGAAAAATTACTATGAGCAATAAATTCAATATAAGCTTTTGTAGTTCCATCAACCACTTCTGAAGCAATTCTCCAATACCCAATCAAAGTATTGTCAATACCATTGTAAATTGGTAAAAACCCATTTTCACTTACGAAACAATTAATAGTTAATTGTCTAGGAAGTGTAATTTTAAAATAATCACCCTCTTTTATTACTGGCTCACTATCATCAATTTTCCATGAATATTCTAGTTTTATTGCTTCTTTATACTCAAGATCGATATCATCCAGCATAACTATATTATCCTCAATTACTGTAATTTCTTTTCCATAAGTTCTATCGTAAAATGAAAATAGATCAGTACTAATATTAATTATATCAGTAATATCATTTCCATTTGGTGTAGGTATAGAACTAGCGAAATTAATCGAAGTACTAGATAACATAAGTATAGCTGTAATAAAAAAAGTTAATATTCCCCTAATATATTTTTTCATCTTTTTATTCGGGATTTATTAATCCCTTCCCCCATTCATTGATATAAGACATATCGCGCATTAATATGTAATACTTTAATTGTTTGTAACGAAATGTTCAAAACAATTAAATTGTATCGTTGTAATGAAACCCCCATCATTACGACATGCTAGTATATAATACTACATTGATATTTTCTAGTCAAGTTGCATATAAATCAAAAATGTGTAGATCAAAAAATATAGAATAATTGATGATTATTTCTACTTAAAAGATTTTAATTGTTCTTTCGCGAGTTCAAGTTGAGTTTTATAATTCTCAAGCTTCTCTTCTTCTGCCGCTACTTTGTCAGCTGGTGCTTTATTGATAAAATTTGGATTGCTTAACATTCCTTGAGCCCTCTTTATCTCTTGTGTCAATCTAGTAACTTCTTTTGTAAGTTTTTCAATTTCTAAAGTGACATCAATTAAATCATTTAAAAGCACAGAAACACTAACACTGTCAGTGTTGATTATTGCACATTCGCCAATAATCAACTCCTTATTCCAATTACCTTTTGCAACCTTTAAAACCATTTCAGATACATTGTTGTCAAACTCTATTACATTATTATTTAAATCTTTTAAGTTAAAATCTAAAACTGTGCTAGGTTTAACATTGTATTGAGTTTTAATTTGACGAATTGCTGAAATAACTTCAATTACTTGTGTTGTTTTTTTATAATCAAGTTCATTATTAATACCTGTATTTGTTGGCCATTGACTTACACAAATTGAACTATCTTCAAATTGTTGGAATATCTCTTCAGTCACAAATGGCATAAATGGATGAAGTAGTTTGCAAATGTTAGTTAAAACAAGGACTAAAGTGTTAACTGTCGCATTCTTAACTTCTTTATTTCCACTATTTATACCACTCTTAGATAATTCGATATAGTTATTGCAGAAATCATCCCAAACAAAATTGTAAAGTTCATTGCCAACTAACGCAAATTCATATCTTTCCATATTATGAGTGATACTATCTAAAACTTTATCCATCCTTTGGATTATCCAACTATCAATAAAATTAAGCTTTAAGTCTTGTAACTTGACTTTCTCATATTCATCCATATTCATGATCACAAACTTACTAGCGTTATAAATTTTATTGATGAAGTTCCAAGATGACTCTACTTTTTCCTCAGAATATCTTAAGTCCATACCTGGAGTTGAATTGGTGGTTAAGAAGAATCTCAAAGAATCTACTCCATACTTCTCAATAATCTCCATAGGGTCAACTCCATTACCTAAAGATTTACTCATCTTGCGTCCTTGACTATCGCGAACTAATCCATGAATTAAACAATCTTTAAACGGAACACTATTAGTGAAATAACGAGCTTGGAACGCCATTCTAGCCACCCAGAAGAAAATAATATCATAACCAGTTACTAGACAATTAGTTGGATAGAATCGCTTGAAATCTTCGCAATCATCAGGCCAACCAAGAGTCGAAAATGGCCACAATGCACTTGAGAACCAAGTATCTAAGACATCTTCATCTTGATAGTAGTTTTCAATATCTTTCGGTGGATTACCAACCACTAATTCACCCGTCTCATTATGATAATAAACAGGAATTCTATGCCCCCACCATAATTGACGAGAAATACACCAATCTTCAATATTCTCTAACCATTGAGAAAAAATATTCCCAAATCTTTCAGGAGTAAAATTAATTCCTTGATCAGTGTTTTGAAACTTCAAAACCTCTTGTGCCAATGGCTTCATTTTCACAAACCACTGTTTTGATAAATAAGGCTCAACAATACAATCAGTTCTTTCAGAATGACCAACTTGGTGTAAATGTTTTTCAATCTTTACTAAGTTTCCTTCTTCTTCAATTCTCTTAACAAGTTTTTTGCGACAATCAAAACGATCCAATCCTTCAAACTCACCAGCCAATTGATTCATTGTTCCATCAGGATTCATACAAATTGGACGCTCTAGATTATGTTTTTCAGCCAACATAAAATCATTAGGATCATGAGCAGGGGTACACTTCATAGCTCCAGTTCCAAACCCAATCTCTACATATTCATCACAAATAATAGGTATTTCTTGACCATTAGCAGGATTCACTACAAAAGATTGGTGAAGTTCTTGGTACATTTCATCATTAGGATTAACAACCACACAAACATCACCAAACATTGTCTCAGGTCTAGTAGTCGCAACATCAATAGTTTTATCACTACCTACAACTTGGTATTTAAAAGTATAGAAAGCTCCTTCTACCTCTTTATGAATTACTTCAATATTACTTAGAGCGGTTTTTGCCTGCGGATCCCAATTGATGATACGAAATCCTTGGTAGATTAATCCATCATTATATAAATCAGTAAATACCTTGTTCACTACTTTATTTAAACCTTCATCTAAAGTAAATCTTTCACGAGTATAATCAAGAGATAAACCCATTTTAGCCCATTGTTGGCGAATAAAACCAGCATACTCCTCTTTCCACTCCCAAGCTCTCTCTAAAAACTTTTCGCGACCTAAATCATAACGATTAATTCCTTCCGCCTTTAAACGTTCATCAACCTTAGCTTGTGTCGCGATGCCGGCATGATCCATTCCAGATAGCCACAACATATCATAACCTTGTAATCTTTTAAATCTAGCAATAATATCTTGTAAAGTAGTGTCCCACGCATGTCCTAAATGTAGCTTGCCTGTAACATTAGGCGGCGGAATAACGATACAATATGGATCTTTACTTTTATCTCCTGCAGTAAAAAATCCAGCATCTACCCAACCTTGGTATTTATTACTTTCAACTTCTAAATGATTATATTTAGGTGCTAATTCTTTTTTCATCTGATTCTCCTTTTGATTTGTATTCTTCTTTTAATATCGAGTAAAATAAATGATCGGAATAAATTCCATCTCTATCAGCTAATAATTTTCTCATTCTACCCTCATAAACAAAACCTAATTTTTCAATAACTCTTTGACTACCAATATTTAAAATATTGTGCCTTGCCAGTATTTTTCTTAATCCTAATTCATTAAAACAAACCTCAATTAATTTTTCACAAGCTTCTTTCGCAAAGCCTTTGCCCCAATACTCCTTATTTATTGTGAATCCAACTTCACCAATATCATTATAAATGACGCTATCAACATCTACTACTCCAATCATTTTACCATTATCTTTTAAAGTAATTGCATAACCAATAGGTATTCCCTTCGATGGTCTTTTTAAGTATTTTTCATTAATAACATTGACAGTGTCTTCTATTGTTTGATGTAGTGGTGAACTTCGATAGAAACAATTTTCTTTATCACTAGCATACTCAAACATATCAGCTGCATCCTTAACCATTATTTCTCTCAGAATCAATCTTTCAGTCTCGACAGTTGGAAGTTTTATATTAATCATTTAAATATTCCTCTTTTAGAATTGAGTAGAATGGATGATCTCCGTATTCACCTGTTGGTCCTGATAGATACTTGCGATTTGTTCCTTCGTAAATAAAACCACATTTTTCAATAACTTTTCTACTACCAATATTATCTACATGATGGGAAATTTGAATGATTCTTAATCCTACACTATTAAATCCTACCTCAATTATCTTTTTACAGGCTTCAGTTACATATCCTTGGTTCCAATATTTCTTGTTAATTACATAACCAATCTCGCCAACATCTCCATATCTAATTGAGTGAAAATCAATAACTCCAATCATCTTGCCATCATTTTTTAAAGTAATTGCATAACCAATTGGGATTCCCTGGTTCGGTCTTTGTAAGAATATATTAGTTATCACTTCTTTAGTATTATTTATATTTTCATGGAGAGGAAATTGTAAAAATTCACAATTCTCTTGATCACTGGCATATTCAAACATATCAGCCGCATCTTCAATCATTAATTCCCTTAGAATCAGTCTCTCTGTTTCTACAACAGGTAATTTAATATTTAACATCGTTTTCCTCCTATAAAACAAAAAAACGCCCCAAAGGACGTTATAAACGTGGTACCACCTTAATTATTACTCAAAGATTTAACGCATCTATACGGATTTTCCTATTTACTTAGAAAATCAGTTCATTGATTACCTTCTTCTTATTTCTATATGAACTCTCACCAAACATTCACTCTCTATAATAGAACCTAAGAATACTCCCTCAAATCACAACCATTGTTAATATTTTAATATATTTAAACTGAGATTACAATAAAGAATAACTACTTACCCAACATTTTATAACCATAATACCAAGCACCATAAAGATTAGCTCTATCAGGATATTTAGATAACTTAACATTAAGTTTGATTTTAGTTTTTTTAGTCTCTTCCACCCTCTTAAAACGCTCTTCTAAAGAACTTAAAAAGTTTCCACGCTGAGTAATTAAACCAGATAAAACAATAACCTCAAAATCACAAGCATAATTTACTGTCAAAATTAAAGTAGCCAAACTATCATAAAATTCAGAGCACACTCTAATCGCAGCTTCATCGCTACCTTCATCCGCTAAATCAAAAATCATCTTACCGATTGAAAAATCAACAGTTAAGCCCTTCAGTTTACAATATCTTTCAATTACTCCCCCGACAGAACCATAATCATGAAAGTTTGAAAAACTGCCAGTTGAGAAATCAGACTTATAAAGTCCATGTCCAAACTCCCCACCAAAACCTTCTTTCCCAACAATTAACTTTCCATCAATTACAACTCCACCACCAATACCACTTCCAATAACCAAACTTGCAATATTTAAGTAACCAAAACCAGCACCCATCCTAAACTCACCCAAAGCACAAGCATTACCATCATTTATGAAGAAACAAGGTAATTGATATTTAGTTTGGAAATACTCTTTAATATTAAAACCATGTATACACATTAATTTACTGCTACCACTTATTACACCATTATAATAACCTCCTGGAGTAGAAAATGATAGGCAACTAATATTGGAATACTGATTAATAATCTTATCAATTGACTCTGCATAAATCTCAAAAACTTCATTATTAAGATTCTTACTGCTACCAATATCCACAATTAAACCATCATCCTCAATTAAAGCATATTTAATCGCAGAACCACCTAAGTCAAAAGCTAAGATTTTCATATTTTTCCCCTATCTTACAACATTTTTGTAAAGAAGTATGCAAAAACTAAAGTTCCTAAGATAATACGATAATATCCAAATATTTTAAAATCATTTTTACGAACATAACTCATTAAAAATCTAATTGAAATAATTGAGACTATAAACGAAACTAAACAACCAACACCCAATATCGTTATCTCACTACTAGTAAAACTAAATCCAAAATCAACAATCTTTAAAAGACTAGCACCCACCATAACTGGAATAGCTAAAAAGAATGAAAATTCCGCAGCTACTGTTCTACTAATACCCATCAATAAAGATCCGACGATAGTAGCCCCAGATCTTGAAGTACCAGGAATTAGCGCAAGAACCTGAAAACCCCCAATAGCTAATGCTTGTTTGTAAGTTAATTCACGTAACTCATTAACTTTAGGCATTTTTCTTTTACGGTAATTCTCAACATCAATAAACAATACTCCGTAGAGAATCAAGGTAAAAGCAACAACCCAATAATTATAAAAAACCGCATCGATCCAATCATTTAATAATATCCCGATAATCCCAGCAGGAATACAAGCAACCAAAATCTTACACCATAGAATAAAGGTAGATTTATCTATTTTAAAACCCTTTGTAAAAGGAAATAACTTTTTCCAAAACAAAATCACTACAGCTAAAACTGAAGCTAACTGCACCACTACAAAAAACATCTCTTTAAACTCTGGACTTGCATTAAGTTTTATAAACTCATCCACAAGAATCATATGACCAGTACTACTAACAGGCAACCATTCAGTAATACCTTGAACTATCCCGATAATAATTGATTTGATAATTTCCAACATATATAACCCCTTTTCACTAGGATATTTTATAATAATCTAACTTATTATTCAAACAACTTTGAACCTATTCTCAGCATATTAGAGCCACACTCTAAAGCGATCAAATAATCCTCACTCATACCCATTGATAGGTGCTCAATATTATCATCAATTCTAGAGTACTTCTCAAATAAGTTTTTAGCCTTCATGAAATAATCCTCAGGAGGCTTATCATTAGGAGGAACAACCATAAAACCCTTAATTTTAAGGTTTTTTAAAGTTTGACAATACTCATAGAAATCATCAACTTCTCCTAATTTAATTCCTCCTCTATTAGGGTCGTCTTCAAACTTTAACTGTATTAAACAATTAGTAAATGTATTTAACTTGTAACTCTCTTTATTAATCGTATCAGCTAACTTAATTGAGTTTAAAGACTGGATTAAGGCAACTTTTCCAATTAAATACTTAACTTTATTAGATTGCAGTTGTCCGATAAAATGCCAATTTACATTTGCTAATTTGTCATATTTAGCCAAAAGTTCTTGAACTCTATTTTCACCAAAATTTCTTAAACCCAAATCATAAAATGGTTGTATTTCTTTGAGACAGCGACTCTTTGAGACTACTATCAATTTGGCATTTTGGATATTGTTGAGTATTTCTCTTACTTGTTTCATAAATATATTTTATAATATCTTCATAAAGAGGTATATATGAAATTAGTTGAAAGAGTAAAGTATTATTATTTAGAAAAAGATTATAACTGCGCAGAAACTCTGTTAGCTGCAGCTAATGATGTTTACGACTTAAAAGTAACTCAAGATGACATAAGAATGGCTGGTGGATTTGGCGGTGGAATGTTTGTAGGAATGACGTGCGGAGCGATAGTTGGTAGTGTTATGGCGATTGCGAAAAAATATAACAAAACAGTCGCTCATCAAAATCCAGAAGTAAAAATAAATGTCACAAAGTTAATGATTAACTTTAAAAAGGAATATCAATCATTCAATTGTTATGAGATAAAGCAAAAATACTATAACTCGGAAACAAAATGTTTGAACACAGTAGTAATGGCTGCTGATGTTTTACAACAAACAATCGATGAAATTCAACATGACAAAAAAGATAATGCTTAGCATTATCTTTTTTAAAGAACTTCTATTGTGACAAAAACTTGATCACCAAAATCTTTCTTGATTCTCTTTCTAATATCTTTTAAAATGCCGATTATATAACAAATAGATCCATCAGATCTTTTAAAACCCATATTAACAATACTACCAAGATATTCAACACCATCAAAAGTGGCTTTTACTTTTAATCGTCCTTTGCCAAAGTGCTCTTTAATATCTATAGGAATCGGTACAAAAGCACCACCTTTATTTGTCTGAATAATTTCTGCAGTAAATTCAAAGTATTTCATCTAAGCACCTAGTTAATTGGCCTTTGATAGAATCTACCAGAGATTTTTTCACTCTTAACTACATCGATAAAGACGCAGGGATCAATCTTTTTACACTCACTAATTACTTCATCTAACTCATAAGAAGAAATGACTGTAAATAACATTTCCTTTTCTTTTTTAGTATATGCACCTTCACCAGTAAATTTAGTAACTCCATGGTGAGTTAGCAGTAATAACTTATCAGCAATTTCTCTACCTTTAGTTGTGATAATAAATAAACTAACTCGTTTATATTCAAGGTGTAAGAAATTAATAACTTGAGTAACTGTAAATTGGTAAATAATAGAATAAAGAGCCTTATCCCAACCAAAGATAAAACCAGATAAAGCTAGCATAGTAACATTACCAGCCATAATATAATTCCAAGTTGAAATATTATAACGCTTAGAATAATGAATAGCGATAAAATCGGTACCTCCAGAACTAGCATCACCCGATAAAGCAAGTGAACATGATAGCCCCGCAAATAAACCACCAAATATTGATAATAAAATAATGTCATCTGTAATCTCGATTACCGGAATAATAAATGTCAAAATACTTTGAACTACAACTTGAATGATTGAATAAAAAGTAAATCTCTTTCCACAACTCTTGTAAAAGAATAAAACTATTATGGCATTTAGAACCAAATATATATAACCAAACTGAATATTAAATATCCCAAAACGTTCACCAAGACGGCTAATTAATAGAGATACTCCCGACATCCCGCCAGGTAACAGTCCTGCTGCATTAACAAATAAATTAATATTTATTGCTGCCACAACTGATGAAGATAACACATATAATAAGCTTTTTATATCTTTATTCATATTTCCCAATTTCCTCTTTAATCATAGTAATATCTCTTTCGAAATTACTAGGTTGATAAATTTCACTAATTCGCTGATTGAAGTTATTCCAAAATTCAATATTTGCATTAATTGCTTTCTTAAGATTTCTGATATTAGAATCAAAAACAAGTTTTGTTCCTTCATAGAATGTAACAACACTTTGGTATTGACCATTTCTTTTAACTGAACAGATATTTTTCGCGACTAAATATGCTTTTAATTCTTTTTGGTCTTTAATCTTTATTAATGAAAAACTCTCAAGAAAAGATAAGATAATTGGTGGGTTATAAATATTTCCCAAAAAATCACTAACTATCTTTCTATTTCTTTTGAAGTCAGTATAAAATTCTCTTAAAAATAATTCAATAAAAAAATCAAGATCATAATAATACTTAACAACTTCTCCATTAGAAAAGAACAAGACAGTATTACCATCATTGTTCTTGGTTATATATAATAAACTCTCCAACTTGTGACTAGCAACAACCGCCGTCACATTCATCTGAACAACCTTCTTCACAACTAGAACATCCACTTTGTTGCTCGTATGCAAGTGTATCTATTACAAGACATTCAATTTCAACTTTACTGTTTTTAGGTAAACCAGCTACTTGAATAGTAGAACGAGCTGGGAATGGTTCTGCAAAATAACTAGCATAAACTTCATTCATCGCTGCAAAGTCATTCATGTCAGTCAAGAAAACTGTAGTCTTAACAATATGTCTTGTCTCAAGATTCATTTCTCTTAAAACAGCACTAATATTTTTAAACACTTGATTTGTTTGTTCTTTAATTCCATCACCTACTAATTCACCAGTTGCAGGATCAACAGGAATTTGTCCTGACATATAAACAAAGTCACCTAATTTAACAGCCGGTGAGTAAGGCCCGATTGCTGCTGGGGCATTTTTTGAACTTATTGATTTAATAAACATTTTTTATTCTCCTTCAAAATCATCATGATTTTTCGATAAAACATCTAATTCTACTTTTAGAACTTTATCTCCATCTAATTCTAACACTTTTATTTCATAATTATCGATATTAAACACTTTTCCCTTTTTAATTCGCTTGCCTTCAGATAACTCTTTTACCCATGAGGCAAAATTACGACACTTAGTTTTTGGCGGATCTTCATCTAAATACTTATCGAAAAATTGGCGCAATGGCGCAGATCCAATGATTTCATATGTATGAAGACCAATCTCAATTACATTACTAGGCAAGTCATCATATTCATCATAGATTTCACCAACCAATTCTTCTAAGACATCTTCAAGTGTCACAATGCCAACAAAGTTGTTATTTCTCTTGTTTTCTACAACAATCGCAATATGCTCACGATTTTTTTGTAGTTGTTCTAAAACATCAGAAAGTTTAGCTCGTTGAGAGACTGATGTAACCTTTCTAATTAGCTTTGAAATAACTATTTCTTCTTTATTTAATAAACACTCCAATATATCACGCTCTCTGATAATTCCCATCGCTTGCAAGTTATTGCGATCAATAACCGGTATACGTGAATACTTGTGAGTCTTAATTACTTCTAATATTTCACTTTCATCCGCGTCGTCAAAAATAAATGTAACATCAATTCTTGGACGCATAGCTTCACGAACAATTTTATCATCAAAATTAATTGCACTCTCGATTAATTCTCTTTCATCTTGATCTAAAACACCTTCTTTTTCAATTGTCTGAACAATTTGAATTAACTCTTCTTCAGTAGCAGTTACATCATCATCTTCATCAATTAAATGTTCTTGAACATTAATCGCAATTTTAGTAAGCGGTGAAAGTATTTTAGTAATTAACAACATAAACGGAGTTAACTTTAAAACAAATGCTTCCGCATTTTCCTTTGCAATTATTTTTGGTGTTATTTCACCAAACAATAAAACTAAAATTGTCATTAATCCTGTTGAAATCAAAACACCCGCTTCACCATATAATTCAGATAAAACAAATGTCGCAATCGAAGTTGCAAGAATGTTTACAACATTGTTACAAATCAAAATTGAAGTTACAACTGAAGTAAAATCTCTTAATAAAAAATAAGACTTCATAGCTCTTGAGTCACCATTCTTCGCTAACTGCTTAATTCTAATAAGGTTAGCGCTTGAAAAAGCAGTCTCTGTTGCCGAAAATAATCCTGATAATGCGATCAATACACCTACTATAATAATGTAAATAAATATGGGAATTTCCAAAATGTTACCACTCCTTGTAATATTCTATTGTTTTATCTCTAAGACTATCATCCTTATCATTGTTACCAAAATAATACGTAAAAAAAATCACTGTTGATAACAATGGAATTAGAACTAAGATAATCGCTGAAATTAAATCATTATAATTTTCTATCATAATTTACTGAATTATTATAACATAATTTTTTAAAAATCAAACAAAACATAATTATTAAATAAAAGCTGATAAAACCAAAACAAATAAAACCGATAAGTCCAAATGCATTAAATCCCTCAACTATCATAATACTATTAGTGGAACCAAGAATTCCAAACACCATTACAAGTAATAAAAAACTAGTTAGAAGATACAATCCAATAAAATTGCCAAAGATATTAATTTCTCTTTTATAGTCCATAATCAGATAAGAACCAAAAAATAAAATAAATAAAATTTCAACAATGCCCACACTACTTGCAACCGTTCTTAACAGACCTACACTATCCACCCCATATACTAAACTATTAAATAACAACCTAAATAGAAACAAATAATTTAGACTGTCAATTTCAGTTAAGTAAAATATTTCCTCAATATTATTCAATAAAAACATTGACCAAAAAAAATAAGTATAAGCCAACGATATAACTGTTAAAAAAAATACAACCCCAATAAAAATACTATCTCTCTTGGAAAATCCAATCTTCACCTTTTAACCACTCCTTTTTTGATAAATCTAAATAATCAAATTCTGCTAATACATGATAAACCATTATAGCCACACAATTTGAAAGATTCAAACTTCTAGCATCTTTATTCATTGGTAATCGAATACAGTCATCTAAATTATTGTGTAAAATTTCATAAGGTATTCCTGTAGACTCCTTTCCAAAGATTAAATAAATATCTTCTGTAATTGGAGAAAAACTGTAATCTTTCGGAGTTTTTTTGCCATATCTTGTTATATAAATATACTTTCCTGGATTCTTCACTGTAAAATCTTCCCAATTTTTATACTTTTGGTAGTTAAGGTTTAACATATAATCCATACCTGCTCTTTTAATTGATTTCTCAGATAATTCAAAACCTAATGGTTCAATTAAATGGAGGCTACAATCAGATGCCATTGCTGTTCTCATGATATTACCAGTATTTTGTGGTATTTCAGGTTCATACAATACAATATTAATTTTCATACTTCCTCCCGACAAAGTAATTTGTAGTAATATAAAGTGCATAGCCAATTAAAGTATAAAATACAATTTTAAAAACCATATCATAGAAAAATTCTAATGGTACTAACATAATTAATCTATCAACTGCGGGATTTAATATCCACAAGTCATTTGAAAAAAACATCAAATGGAATGTAGTCCAAAAGGTATTAAAATCAATCAAAGCAAATAAAATTAAAAACCCAACAATTAGACCAAGTCCTATAATAGCTATTTTAAAGCTTTGCCAATACAAGTTTTTATTCCTCTTAAAAGAGAAAAACATAATTAATATCCCACCAACTAACAAAATATTACGAACCATCATTGCATTTAGATACAAAAGCTTAACATCCACCATATGATCAATCTCTTTTTGGTTAAAGAAAGGTTGATAATATCCGTCAATCATTATCTCTACATTTAAATCATCCCTCTTATCCGATAGGTAATCTAAAAAAGTTGCAGTCACGACTTCTAATTCTTCAAGACTAGTTCCAATAGTTTGATCAACAGCTAACTTCTCATACTCTTTTTCATAAAAACTAACATCAAAAGCAACAATTTGAATACAAGTTAAAAATATTGCAATCAATAATCCAATATGCCCAACTATTAATAAGTTTTTAACACTCTTCATTATTTAAGTCCTGAATAAATTCCATAAATTTCTTAAGAGCTAATGCACGGTGAGAGATATTATTTTTTTGTTGAGTAGTTAAATCAGCCATTGAAAGTTCTTCATTTATCATAAAAATTGGATCATAACCAAAACCACCGGTACCAGAAATTTCATTCGCAATCTTACCAATTACTTCAGCTTGGAAAGAATATTCATTTTTGTTTTCATCAACATAAGCAATAGACGAAACAAACTTAGCTTGACGATTATCACAGCCTTTCAACTTCTCAAGAATAATACTGTTCTTTTCAAAGTAAGGAGTATCTTCACCTAAATAACGAGCAGAAAAGATTCCTGGCTCATTATTCAATGCAGCAATCTCAATTCCTGAATCATCAGCTATTACCGGCAAACTACAAATATCTGCATAAGCTTTTGCCTTTATTAAAGCATTTTCATAATAAGTATTGCCATCTTCAATTATTTCTAAATTCTCATCAAAAATATCTGTTCCAACTATTTCAAGATTTAAAGGTTTTAATATTTCCCTAATTTCTTCTAGTTTATGTTGATTAGAAGTTGCAACTAATAATTTTCTCATAATCATCTCCTTTGATTTCTTTTATTATTTTATCACCTTTTAAATACATAATTATTAAATAGCTATTAGGTAATTTTACCACAGTTGAATAACGATTAAATATTTCTAAACTACAAATATTATTAATTTTTATATAATTTCTAATTTGTTTAATTTCTTGTTTGTTTGGAGCATTTTCAAACAATCGCTTAATTTTTTGATTACTAGTATTATAATAGTCAATATTTATTTCTCTAATGACATCATACTTCTGTAAAGAATTATATACTGCAAGAAATAAATCTCTAATAGAATATGGTTTGTTTAAAGCATTAATTGATTTTCCGATCATTAAAAAAAGCTCAAACTCATTAAAAATTAATTTATTAAGTTTACTAATTGTCTTCGTAAATTTTTGACTATTATAAATTTTGTTGGTCGCAAGTGCTACTAGTTCAATATCAATAATATCTTGACTTGTTAACCACTTGTTATGACTAATTTGATAGGGTGGCCGCTTATCGAAGACTAGCCCAAATTCATTAACTTGGTAACTAATTGGAGTATTTTTCAATAGTTTCAGTATTCCTATCTGAATCTCTGAAATTTCTAAATTATATATCTCCTTAAATGATGATTTAAATAGTGCTAAATCTTCATAAGGTAATCCTGCAATTAAATCTCCATGAATAATAAAACCTTTCTTTACAAGTAAAGAAATATATTCTTTGACTATATTATTGTCTTGTCGACGATTGATCGCTTTTAAAGTTTCTTGGTTAAATGATTGAATTCCTAATTCAAAGCGATATTTATTAACATTCGCTTTATAAAGTAAATAATCTAATAATTCTCTTGAAAGGTGGTCTATTACTAACTCTAATTGAAAAGAGGTATTTATTTCACAGTTATCAATCATTTTAAATAGCTCTAATGCATGATTATTTGAGCTATTAAATGTACGATCTAAGAATTTAACTTGTTTTACTTGATGTTTACTTAGTTGCAGAAAAATATCTTTTAAATAGTTTAAACTAAAATATCTGACGCTCTTATCAACAGCAGAAAAACAATAACTACAATTAAACGGACATCCTCTACTTGTCTCGAAATAGAAATATTGTTTTGAGAAATTTAAAACATCAAACTCTAAGAAGTAAGGTGATGGCAGTGTTTCTAAGTAACTTAAATCTGTTCTCCCATACTTTACAATTGATTTATAGTTTTTAGTCATTAATCCATCTTCGAAAATATCGTCTAAGTAGTTGTAGAAGGTTCTTTCAGCTTCACCAACCATGATTGCCTCCACACCTATTTCAAGCCACATATTGTCAAAATCAACTTCAGGTCCCCCAATAATTATCTTTAGTTGTGGTTTGTTCTTTTTTATATCAATAACTAGTTTTTTTATGAGCTCTACATTATAAATGTAAACACCAAATCCTATAACCTCAAAATCTTGACTGAGATAATATTCAAGCATTTTATGATAATCTTCTTTAATTGTAAATTCTTTTAGATAAACATTATGTCTATTTTCATTAGCCACATACAACCACCTTAAGGCTAAGTTACGATGAATGTATGAACAATTAAGTGTTGTTAATAAAATATTCATAGGCTTATCTTACCATTTTAGTTTATAATATACTATATGAAAAATATTGAAAAATACCAAAAGATATTTAAAGAAAAAATAATATCCCTTGAGAAAACTGATCAAGGATTAACTAATGATAACTATAAAATATCGACAATAAGTGAGATATTTTTTTTAAGACAACCAGACACTAATATTGACGATTTATTTGACCGAAAGTTAGAAAAATATATTAACGACTTAATTGTTAGTTTAGATATTGATATACCCTATCTTTATTTCGATGAAAAAACAGGAATAAAAGTGACTAGATACCTAGAAGGATTATTACAATATGATCAATGTCAATTACCTAATAAGGATTTGCTAGTATCAGATGCTCTAAAAAAACTTCATAACTTAAAAATGAAATGTGGAACATTTTTCGATGTTAATAAAAAGATTGAGCAATATAAAGAAAAAATAATAAATTACCAATTTGACTTAAAACCCTTTGAGTTTGTTTTAAACTTTTACAATAACTATCAAGGTGAAACTACTATTTGTCATAATGATTTAGTTAATGGAAACTTACTATTTAAAGAAACTGATATTTATCTAATTGATTACGAGTACAGTTGTGACAACTATCCAATTTTTGACTTAACTTCCTTTATTACTGAGAATGAAATTTCTAACCCTCAACAAAAAGAAGAGTTCTATAAATCTTATTACGGGGATCTTGATCAAAAGTTAAAGTTAGATATTCTTTACTTTGAGATGTTACATGACTATTTATGGTGTCATTGGGCGATGATGATGTATGAACTAAAAAAAGAGCAAATCTATTATGAGATCGCTCTTGGGAAATATAATAATTTAAATCAAAGATTTAAAACTATTTAACGCTATCTTCATTGTCTTTTTTTCGCTTTTCAATAAACTTTTTAAACTTGTTTTTCATCGGTAAATAACCAATTAAATATCCAACAATTAAACAAACAAGTCCACTAATTATCGGGACAACTATTTCAATTTCTTGATTAGAATTAGTGATATTTTGATTCGCTACCGATAAATGTTCAACAGTATCCGCCAAGACAAGATTGCTAACTAAGAATTCTCCAATTATATTATCACGATAAACAATATATCCATTTTCATCAATCTCAACTTCTTTAGCAATTAAATAATCAGTTGTTTTTTCACGATCAAAACGATAAACATTATAAAGGTTTTGATTATCAAATCCCGTAAAAATCTTAAATGTTCCATATCCTGGCAAATTACTAAGTTTGTCTTCGCCAATAGTATAACTTAATTGATTTTCGCCAACATTTGTAGGAACTCCGTCTAAAACTAATTCCTGATTTAAAACAAATGAGAAATTATAAGTTTCTTCACCAACGTTTTCAATATCTTTACTATTGAAAGTTATAGTGCCATAATCAAATTGAATTACAAGATATGATTCAGTGAATTCTTTTAACTTTTCAAATATTTTTCCATCAACTATTTTATTGTTAACTCCTATAAAATTTAAATAGAAAGTATGCGGTTTTGTTTTATCTTCATCAATTATTGCAGACATAGCTGAATATAAAGTTTGGTTAACTTCAGGTATTTGACTATCAACAGCTCCATCTAAACTTGGCATTCTTTCTGCGATTATCGTATATATTTTTTGTTCACCATTTTCAGCTTTTACCGTCACTGAAACATTGTTTTCCCCTACTTCTAATTCTTGGTTATTAGCTACTATCACACTACCTTTACTGTCTGAAAGTGTTGGGGTTACTTTTATTGAGCTTGTTTCATAGGGTAAATAAACTCGATAATTCAAATTTTCAGTTGTGAATTTTGGAGATATTTGGTAGTCATCAACTGAAAGGTTCGCAAGGTTATTATTGTCAGATGGAACATAATTAGGATCTTGAGCTCTTGTAACTCTGATGGTATAGGTTTTAGTATTATTATTAGCTGCAGTAACAGTTATCTTAACAGAGGTTGTAGAACCTACTGATAAACTATTATTTGAGATGCTGACTTTAGCCCCGCTATCTTCTGTGTCGGCACTAATACTTAGTTTACTAATCTCAAAACCAACATTTGCGGTGTAGCTTGTAGTGTCTGGATTAAAGCTTGGTGAGATATTAGCGTTGCTAACTTTTAAACTCGATAAATCCGCATTCGAAGATAATGGTGCAGTTATTTTTTTACTGTATGAAGAAGAAAAGTTTCCAGCACTTGCACCCTCTGGGTCAGACGCAGAACCTGATAGTGAGACACTTATCGTTTCACCTGTTGAAAGATCACTATCAACTTTAAATTTTAAAGTCGCAACTGTTCCAGAATTAATTGGTTTATCACCATTTTGATCATAAGCTATTATTGAAATAGAACCATTCTTATCGCTGTAACTATTACTCCAAGAAGAGCCTAACCCATTTGAATATCCAGTTAAACTTAATTGACTTTTATCATATTTAACATTTAGTTCAATTCCACTTAGATCGCTGCCACTTACTTTGACAGTTAAAGTAATAGTATTACCCGCTCTAACGGTAGATGGTCCACTAATACTAGAGTTAGCAGCGTTAACGCTGATTGGGCTATAATTTGTAAATATAAGCAGTAAACATCCAAAAAATATTAGTATTTTTTTCATATCAATTTCCTTCTAACAATATATTTCTCATTAAGATAAAGTCAGTGATTTCAACTTTTCCATCTTTATTAATATCACATGCAACTAATTTTTCAGCCTCTAAAACATTGGAATTCAATAAGTGATTTCTTAGAAGAATGAAATCAGTGATTTCACAATCTCCATTTCCATTTACATCACTAATAACAGAAATAGTTAATACCTGTGATAGATTATTGCTCACAAACATCTTAACCTTCATGCTAGTCATTACTAATCCGTTTGTTACTAACTGATCATCTTTGTTGTACACTTCTATTCTACTGTTTTCAACAGAAGAGTTAACCTTAGTCAAGAAATCTGCAATTGTCGTATTTAAAGGAACATTACTAATTAGTTCACTTGTTTTATTAATTGAATATTCACTAGATTCCATTGAATTAACTGTGATTGTTAAATTAAAACTAGAAACAATCTTGCTTCCATCCATTGAAGAAACACTAATTGTCGTGATTCCACTCTTTATCGGTGTTACAAGTCCGCTATTTGAAATAGTTGCTACTGTAGGGTCGCTACTGTTATAAGTTAAATCTTTAACACTAGCATTACTAGGTATAATTGAGGCCTCAACTTGAAAAGCGCTCATATTATCAATTAACTCAAAGTCATTATAGTTTAGATTAATTGCAGTAATTGGATATTCTATTACAATTAACACTAATGCTTGATAAGCATCTTTTAAAGTTTCTTTCGCTTGATCTAACTCACTTTGACGAACATCTTCTTTATTTAAAATACTCTGAGCATTTTGATAAGCATTATCATAAGTAGCTAATGAACTTGTTGTATATAATTGACGATCAACTACTAAATAATCATCTAAAGCTTCCATTAAAGGTAACTTATCAATTGTATCATTATTAATTATTTGGATCTTACTCTTTAAAACATAGGCAATATCAGTTTCAAAATTATACTCCCATGTATAGTAAGCGCGATCATCTTTAATTGGCATTTCTGATTGAATAATATAAAAATCACCCTCCGTGCCGAGAATAACTACTGGCATCCCATCAGGACCAGCGCTTGAAGTATTTCTTGTTGTTTTAGTTGTGTATTGGTAAAGCTTCCAACTACTTGTGTCAGGCTCACTATAAGCATATGCTGCATCAGTTGTTACACCAATAGTGTACTTGTTATAGTCGTGACTTCCTAAATACTTATCCATTGAATAAGCTAAACCAGCAATTTTTTCACCATGATAAGGATCTGAAGCGTACTTAACATTTACTCCTCCGCTCTTGTTTCCAGAGTTAGAGCCAATATATCTTGAATCACCAGCATAGTCTTGAATTGTATCAACATCATAAAAAGCTGGATTATTATTTTTAATCGAAGAGTCGATAAATGCATAAGCATCTAAATATCCTTGACTCATTAAATATTTCCCATGTTGATTAACACAATCATAAACGTCATCATAATAGCTAGCACCATTTGGGTTACTATCAGTAGCACTAATTCCAAAGATATTATAACGTTCCCTAGCATATCCGCTAGTACCATAAGCACTCTCTAGATTCGCAAAAGCTATTTGTAATAAACTGTTAACGCCCCAAGTTTCTTGTGTTTTTATAAATGAATCACCTTCATCATTTAAAACACTATTAGTTCGATCTAAATAATTATAGTAGCGATTAATATCATCAGCATCATAGCTTGTTTCACTGCGATAACTTAAATACTTAAAATAAACATAATGAACACCAACAGGTGTTTTACTATCATCAAAAATGTCATTAGGATTCTCATAATAATTAATTCCATCATAACTATAGTAACGCTCACCACTAACCATAAAATCTGGAGCTTTATCAACGGTAAAACTCGACTTAGTAGTTTTAAGAGCAGTAGGACTATAATAACTTAAATAATGAACCATATTCCCAGAACTATTAACTCCATAGTAATCATAAAAATAACGATCCTTAGTATCACCAAAAGATACCCAAGTATCAGGAATTAAGACAACTTGACTACTAGACAATTCACCTTTAAAACCTGAAATCCCCATAGTGACATCACCATCATCAGCAGTCTTAACATAAAATCCCGTACAATCAGTTGTGATATAAACTGACATTCCAGCATTTTTATTTTTAAATGTTCTGGTAGAGCCTCCTATAGTCGCAACTAAGCCATTCTTCATCGCATAAATCTTACCTGATTCATTAGCCACAACAGCATTAGGATCAGAAATCAAAGCTAAAGCATCAATAGCTTCAGCTAAAGTATTGTAACTCTCTTCAGATAAAGTGATAGTATAATCAGTATTTGCAGTTGCGATAATATAACCACCAGTTGCTAAAACTCTAAAAGAATCTAGCCCTAAGTAAAAAGTCGTGGAACACACTATCAATAATGACAATCCCACCTTGACTACTTTATTTATAATTTCATTTTTTATATTACACATCTATAATATTATAACACTTTCACAAAAAAAAGGAATTCTTAGACAGATTCCTTTAAATAATGATAAATAAATTCATCAATTCCACCATCCATAACTCTTTCAACCTTACTGTCCTCATAGTTAGTGCGATGATCTTTGACAAGAGTATATGGACAAAATACATAAGATCTAATTTGTGACCCCCATTCAATAAGTTTCTGATCACCCTTCATTTCCGCAACCTTCGCCTCATTTTCCTCAATTTGTTTTTGTAGTAAACGAGACTTCAGAATATTCATTGCACGATCTTTATTATTTAGTTGTGACCTTTCGCTTTGACAGTTAACAACAATTCCACTAGGAATATGAGTAATTCTAACGGCACTGTCAGTTTTGTTAACATGTTGGCCCCCTGCACCTGAAGCACGGTGTGTTTCAATAACTAAATCATTTGGATTAATTGAAACCTCAGTATCATTATCAAATTCCGGAATTACTTCAACACTTGCAAAAGATGTATGCCTTCTACCTGATGAATCAAACGGAGAAATGCGCACCAAACGATGAACTCCTCTTTCGCTTTTTAGGTATCCATAAGCTAATTCACCTGATAATTGAAAAGTTACTGACTTTAATCCAGCTGTATCCCCATCTTGGTAATCCAAGACATTTAACTTATATCCATGATTAGAGGCAAACCTTGTATACATACGATACAACATTTCTGCCCAATCTTGACTCTCTGTCCCTCCTGCACCTGGATGAATTTCAACAATGCAATTCTTTTGGTCATATGGATTAGAAAGTAAGACCCTAATCTCAAAGTCTTCAAATTTCTTTTCAAACTGAAAATAGTCTTCCTCGAATAATTGTTGAATTTCTTCCTCAAAAATATCTTTCAGCTCTTCAAAGTCTTCAACAATGGTAGTTAATTTATCATTAAGCGATGTAAAATCATCAACTAGTCCTCTTAACAAATTATTAGAACTTATAATTTTTTGAGCAGTTTTTTGATCATTCCAAAAATTATCAGCCATCATTAGTTGATTATTTTTTTCTATTTCTTTTTCTTTATTCGGTAGATCAAGTACCTCTTGGAGTTGTTGAATCTTAATTTGGTACTTATCTAAACTTTGTTTTATTTCATAAATTTCCATTTTTTATTTTTTAACTATTTGTAACCTTAGACAGAATTGAACCATTTCAACTGAAATCTTATCCATCATTTCATTAAACAGTTCATACCCCTCTGCAACATATTGTTGAAGTGGATTACTAGATGCATAGGACCTTAAACCTATTCCATTTCTTAATTTAGTCATTATATCAATATGACTTACCCACATTCTATCAATAGTTGACAATAGTACTTTCTTTTCAAAATTAAATATTTTTTCTGCATCATCCGGGTTCTTTAAAAATTCATCAATTTTAGATTGATATTGGTTCCAACCAAATTCCTCAACTTCTCTCACAATATCTTGATTTGAAAGCTCAGTTAGTCCACCAAAGTTAAATTTATCAACATTAAGTCCAATAACTTTCATAGCCTCAGTTAAATCTTCGACATTGACATCATTCTTTTTACCAGATTCAATATTAGTAATGGTGATGTTAGATAAAACTGATTTAAACATATTATTAATTACTTGATGTACATCATCATTATCAAGTATTTCATTACGCTGTTGATAGATTATCTCTCTTTGTTGACGAAGTACATCATCATATTCTAATAATGTTTTACGCACATCAAAGTTTTGTCCCTCAATTCTCTTTTGAGCACTTTCAATTGAACTACTTAACATCTTAGATTCAATTTTAGTATCTCCGAATGTCGAGAATAAACTCTCTACTCTACTGCCACCGAATCTTACCATTAAATCATCTTGCATTGAAACATAGAATTGAGAAAATCCAGGATCACCTTGACGACCTGCACGCCCTCTTAACTGATTATCGATACGTCTAGATTCATGTCTTTCACTACCAATAACTGCAAGCCCACCTAAAGCACGAACTTCATCACTAATTTTAATATCTGTTCCGCGTCCTGCCATGTTTGTTGCGACAGTAACTTTTCCAGGCAATCCAGCTTCAGAGATAATATCAGCTTCTTTAGCATGGTTTTTCGCATTTAAGACATTATGTCTAATACCTCTTTGTTTTAACAGTTTAGAAACAAAATCACTCGTCTCTACCGAGATAGTTCCAACAAGAATTGGTTGCCCTAATTTATGGCGTAGCTCAATCTCTTGAATCATTGCTTCATATTTCGATTTAACAGTTCCATATACCGCATCAGCTGCATCAATTCTTGCGATTGGTCGATTAGTCGGAATTTCAATAACACGCATGTTATAGATCTTTGTGAACTCCTCTTCTTCAGTTTTTGCAGTTCCTGTCATACCTGATAATTTTTCATATAATCTGAAAAAGTTTTGATAAGTGATAGTCGCAAGTGTTGATGTTTCTTGTTTAATAGGTACATGTTCTTTAGCTTCAATTGCTTGGTGTAACCCATCACTAAAAGCTCTACCTGGCATTAAACGTCCTGTAAATTGATCAACAATTACAATTTCTTTGGTATCACTAACAACATACTCAACATCATTTGTCATAATATAGTTAGCCCTTAAAGCCTGATTAATGTGGTGAACTAAATTAGTATGTTCCATACTATATAAATTATCGATCTTAAAACCACGCTCTGCCTTAGAGATACCCTCAGCAGTTAAATTAATTTGTTTTGTCTTAATATCAATTTCATAATCTTCATTATTTTTTAATCTTTTAACAAATGTGTCAGCTTGTACATAAAGATTAGCAGTTTGTTTACTACCACCTGAAATAATTAATGGAGTTCTTGACTCATCAACTAAAATTGAATCTACCTCATCAACTAAAGCATAGTTTAATTGACGCATAACTCTTTCATCTTTATTTGTGACCATATTATCACGAAGATAATCAAATCCTAATTCTGCATTTGTCGTATATGTAATATCACATAAATAAGCAGCCTTTTTACTAGCTTTAACTAATGATCTTAAATTAACTCCAACAGTTAAACCCAATGCTTCATGAATTTTACCCATCCAATTTGCATCTCTCTCAGCTAAGTATTCATTTACAGTGACGACATGAACACCCTTACCACTTAAAGCATTTAAATAAACCGGCATTACAGAAGTAAGTGTCTTACCTTCACCAGTCTTCATTTCCGCAATATCACCTTGGTGTAAAGCGATACCACCCAAAACTTGAACATGATAGGCATATTCTCCAATTACTCTTTTAGCCATTTCTCTAACATTTGCAAAAGCTTCAGGTAATAGCTCGTCTAAAGTTTCACCATTATTAAATCTATCTTTAAATAAAGCAGTATTATTCTTTAACTGTTCATCAGTTAAACTAGAAAATTTATCAGCTAAAGCTTCAACAGCTACTGCTTTTTTTTCTAGTTCTTTCAACCTTTTTTTATCAATACCAAATAATGTATCCAAGAAAGCCATATTTATTCCTCCAAAACGTCTCTATAATTATACACTATTATTATAGAAAAAAATAACTAACACTCCTACAATTAAAAAAGAAAAAAAGTAACCCTAGGGTTACTTTTATCAGCTATAATTTATAATAAATTATTTAGGCTCAATGTCTTTAGCTTGTTTACCACGATCAGTAGTAATTACGCTATATTCAACTTCAACTTCAGGATCGATAGTTTTGAAACCATCCATTACTAAATCTGAAAAGTGGAAGAAAATATCTTCACCTTCGTTAGAAGTAATAAACCCGAAACCTTTAGTCTTATTAAAAGACTTTACTTTCCCGTTAAATTTGCTCATTATACTTTTCTAACATCCTTTGCTTGAGGACCTTTGTCAGTATCAGCGATTTCAAATTCTACTAATTGACCTTCATCTAAAGATTTGAAACCTTCATCTAAAATTTGAGAATAATGTACAAAGATATCTTTACCTTCATAATCTAAAAAACCAAATCCTTTTGCTGCGTTAAACCATTTTACTTTTGCTTGCATTTACAATCTCCTTCCAATGCTATTATTGTTGACTAGCTGCGTTGAAATCGCACCAACTAATGCCTCTACTTGATAACCTTGATCTTTTAACAACTTATAACACGTTAATAGTGTTTGACCAGTTGTTACAACATCATCTACCAATAAGATTTTTCCTTCAATCTCAATATCCTTTCGAAGATGGATATGTTGACTAATCTGAAATCTCTGGTAATAACTTGAACGTTTCTGTTCGATGTTATCTTTAGTAAAGACTTCTTTGTAATTTAAACCCAATAAACGAAACATTTTTTCGACAAAAGAGAATCCTCTTTCCTTAAGTTTTAAATCACTTGATGGCACTCCCACAACGGTATAGCCCAGGTATTGTTTATGTAGTTTTTTTGCAAAGGGATAGATAATGATATCCGCAAGCGCTTCATCCCCTAATTCCTTAAATTGAATTATCAGATTTCGGTAAAATTCAGTGTACTGATATAATGCTCTAACCTTCAAATCTTCTAACACTACAATACAATTCAATTTTACAAGTAATTTACGACAATTACAACATATATTGTCTTTATTTATCATAAAAGTGAAGATATTTATACCTGAATCCAAATTTTCATCACAAATTAGACATTTTTGTTCATTTTCTTGATTAAAGAAATGCATTCTAACACCTTTCTATCTCTACTATTAGTTAATAAATAAGCATTACCATAAGGATATTTTATACTCCTACCAACTCTACCAGTCATCTGAATTAAAGAAGCTCTATCAAAAACGAAATGATCAGCATTAAATACTAAGACATCAACTTTAGGTATTGTTACTCCTCTTTCTAAAACTGTTGTACTAAATAATATCTTAAATTCTTCATTAAGAAAAGATTCAATAATCTTTTCTTTTTCCTCAGATTTCGAAGTAATTAATCTCGCTTCTTTAAATAGTAGATTATAATATTCAGCCATTTTAATTGTTGGAAAGAAAACAATTATTTTATTACTTTTCTTTAATATCTTAATTAAATAATAAATATTAAAAATACTAATAGTTCTTATCTCGACAGGTTCAATAATCTTATTTTTATGAGGTCTTTCAAATAACTGAAAAGTTAAATCACTTCTTTCTAAGACAAATGCATCAGGAGTTGCAGTTAAGTATATATGTTTACTCTTTGTAGAAGTAATTGCAAAATTTTGAAGCAATTGATTATTTTTAAACGGAAAAGCATCTGGTTCATCAATGATTAAGTAATCAAAATATTGATAGTATCGATATAGCTGATGAGTAGTACACACTATTAAATCTCCGAAAACTTCATTTGTAAAACCTTGACATACCGGAACTACTTTAATGCCATGAAAATATGATTTTAGACGACTAGCAAGTTGTAAAACAACAGATCTTCTAGGTATTGCCCAACCAACTTTTAAGCCACTTTTTAAAGCGTCACTAATCATTTCTAAAACAATTTCTGTTTTGCCAGCGCCACAAGCTGCAAACACTAAGATATTATGATGATGATAATTTTCTTTAATTTTTGTAGAAATAATTTTTTGTTTTTCTGTTAATTGAAAGCTCAAATTGTAATCTGAATTTTCTATTTTTATCTCTTCATTGTTTGCCTCTAGTTTGCGAAGATGGTTAAAGCATTTCCGACAATACCAGCCTTTACTACCTAAATAAAAGTATCTGTTCTCTTCATTTAAACAATAAGGACATTTCTCTAGTTTTTCATTCATTACTTATTATTCTTAAAATAAATATATTTACCTAATAAAATAACAAAGAAATTAATCTTTGTTATTTATTTGAATTATTATATGAATAAACTCCAGTAATTTTATAACCTTTTTTAGTTAAAGCCGATTCCACTTTATCTGTATTAGTATCATCAGCTAATACCGTTATTGTAAAGATTCCATCTACTTGTATAATACTCAAACGATTGATACTGACATTACATACAGTAAAAGTGTTTGCAATATCAGCCAATACTCCGACACTATCCTCACTTACTTCAATTTCAATTCTTTTCCCAGCTTTGAAATAACCAAGAATGTCAATTAGTGAATCAATAATATCATTAATCGTTAGAATACCAACAAGATTATAACTATCATCCACAACCGGTAGGCACCCAATATCATTCTTACGCATTAAATAAGCAGCTTCTTCTAGTAATGCATCAGGTCCAATAGTGATTACATCTTTAATCATAATTTCTTTAACTGTCATTTTCGATAGAACATAATTCATCTCATGAATACTTAAGCTTGAGGCTTTGGAAGGTGTATGAGCTGAAATTACTCCAGCTGTAATTAAACCTACTAACTTATGTCCTGATACTACTGGTAAACGATGTAAGTCGTGATTACTCATAATATTTAAAGCTTCATTAATTTTAAAGTCTTGATTAATTGTGAATACTTCTTTATGCATTTTATTACGTACGTACATTCTATCCTCCTAAATAAGCTTTTTTAATAGAATCTAGATTCATTAAATCTTTAGCATCTCCTGATTCAACTATTTTTCCAGTTTCTAACACATAGGCTCTGTCCGCTATACTTAATGCCATTTTAGCATTTTGTTCAATTAAAAGTATAGTAGTTCCACTAGCATTAATTTCTTTTATAATATTAAAAATTTCTTTTACAAATATTGGAGCTAACCCCATCGACGGTTCATCCAAAAGCAATAATCGTGGATTAGACATTAGAGCTCTGCCCATAGCTAACATTTGTTGCTCACCACCAGATAAAGTACCGGCTAACTGATTTTTTCTTTCTTTAAGAATAGGAAAACTACGGTAAACTCGTTCCAAATTATCCGCAATTTCTTTTTTATCTTTTCTCAAATAAGCACCCATCTCTAGATTTTCATAAACACTCATATCTGCAAATACACGTCTACCTTCAGGAATTTGAGATATTCCTAATTTAACAACATTTTTAGCATCCAATTTAGTGATATCTTTTCCTTCAAAGATTATTTCTCCTGCTTGCTTATTAACAAGGCGAGATATTGCATTAACAGTTGTAGTTTTTCCAGCGCCATTAGCACCAATCAATGTGACGATTTCCCCTTGATTAACTTCCAAAGTGATATCTTTAATGGCATTAATAGCTCCATAAGAAACTTCTAGATTATTAACCTTCAACATTACATCTCACCTCCTAGATATGCTTCAATAACTCTTTTATTAGTCTTAATTTCTTCAGGTATACCCTCTGCTATTAATGAACCATAATCTAAAACATAAATTCTTTCACAAATATTCATAACTAAACTCATATCATGTTCAATTAAAATTACTGTTAAATTAAAATCATTTTTAATTCTTCTGATCAATTTAGTTAACTCTGCAGTTTCATTAGGGTTCATTCCAGCTGCTGGTTCATCTAAAAATAATAATTTGGGATTAGTTGCTAAGGCTCTAGCAATCTCTAATATTCTCTGTTCACCATAAGGTAAGTTAGAAGCCAAAACATCTGCCTTATCCTTTAATCCTACAAACTCTAACAGTTCTAATGATTTCTCTGTAATCAGTTTTTCTTTCGTGTAAAAAACCGGCAACCTTAATACAGCTGCTAAAAAACCATACTTAGCTTCTTTATTCATTGCGATTTTAACATTTTCTAAAACTGATAATTTTTTAAATAAACGAATATTCTGAAAAGTTCTAGTTACTCCTTTGTTTGCGATAATATAAGGATTTAAATTAGCGATCTTTTCCATTTTTCCGTTCACATTTAATTCAATACTTCCTTCGGTTATTGTATAAACCCCAGTTAACAAGTTAAACAAAGTAGTCTTTCCAGCACCATTAGGCCCAATTAATCCCACTAATTCACCTTGATTTAAATGTAAGTTAACATTGGATACAGCAGTTAATCCCCCAAAGTTTTTAGTTAAATTTTTGACATCTAAAATTTTCATTTATTTAACCTCCGACTTTTTAAATTTATTTAAGAAATAACTAACAGTAAACTCTTTAGTTCCAAATATTCCTTGTGGTCTAAAGATCATGATCGCAACTAGCATTATTGCGTAAAAAATCATTCGATACTCAGAAAAACCTTGTAAAACAACATTGATAATACCCAAGACAACAGCCGAAACTGCAGAACCAGTAAAACTACCCATTCCACCAAAAACAACCGTAACTAAGATATCAATAGATTTTGCAAAACCGAAAGTTTCAGGCTTAATAACAAAGAAGTACGATGCATAGAAAGCCCCTGCTACACTTGCGATAGCTGCCCCAATAATAAAGGCATATATCTTATATTTAGTTGTATTAACGCCCATCGCTTCTGCTGCAATCTCATCTTCTCTAACACTGATACAAGCACGACCCAAAGCACTTCTTGTAAAGTTTATAATAACTAATAAACTTAAAAATATTCCTAAAAATAGAACATTCCAATTTACAAGTTTCGGAATACCGCTAATACCAGCAGCGCCATTAGTAATATCTAAATTTAAAACAATTATTCTAATAATTTCTGCAAAACCAAGAGTCGCAATCGCTAAATAATCACCCTTTAAACGTAAAGTAGGAATTGCGATCACAAGTCCAAATAAACTACTAACAATAATCCCAACAATAATTCCAATAATTAAACCAATATAGTTAGGCATTATTTTTAAAATAATAGCAGTACTATATGCACCAATACACATAAATCCAGCATGACCTAACGAAAATTGACCAGTCACACCAATAATTAAGTTTAAACTAATGGCTAAGATTACGTTAATAGAAATGATTGCTAGAGTAATTTCATAGTATGCATTAATAATTCCGGTGCTAATTAATATCGAAACTATCCCATAAACAGCAATAGATATAATCAACCACCATAAGTTAGTTTTCGAAAAAAGATTTTTCATCACACTTTCTCCTTTCGATTTTTACCTAAAAGTCCAGCTGGTTTAATAATTAAAATTAGAATAAGAATTCCATAAACAACCGCATCTTTATATAGAGAGCTACCATAACCACTAACTAAGGTTTCAACAACTCCAATAAAGAAACCACCAAACATTGCCCCGGGAATAATACCAATTCCTCCAAACACTGCTGCAATGAAAGCTTTCAATCCAGGAACTGTCCCCATCAATGGATTAATAGTATTATAATAAACTCCAACTAAAATTCCAGCAGCACCAGCTAAAGCACTGCCAATCGCAAAAGTGTAAGAAATAGTTTTGTTAACATCAATACCCATTAATCGAGCGGCATCTGCATCTGCAGAAACTGCGCGCATTGCTTTTCCAACTTTTGTCTTTTTAACAATAAACTGTAAAACAACCATTAAGATGATTGTGGTTAAAAATATCGCAATCTGTTGTAAACTTATTTGAATATTTCCAAAAGCATAAATTGTATTTGGTAGAACATCCGGATAAGTTTTAACTCCAGCCCCCATGATATTCATAGTTGAATACTGTAAAAAGAAAGAAACTCCGATTGCGGTAATTAATGCCGCAATTCTAGTCGCATTTCTTAATGGTTTGTAAGCAATTCTTTCGATAAGCACCCCTATTAATGCACTTAATGCCATAGCTACAATTAAAGCTAGGAAAAAGTTTAACTTAAAGTAAGTTATTGCAATATATCCAATATAAGCACCCAGCATGTAAATATCACCATGTGCGAAGTTAATTAGTTTAATAATTCCATAAACCATTGTATACCCTAAGGCAATAAGTGCATAGATACTACCTAAGGATAAACCGTTTATCAATTGTTGTAAAAATTGATCCATATTAATCTCCCGCTAATTAAATTGATAAAAATAGGTGAAATTACTTTCACCTATTTTGTAAAGTATATATTGTTAACTCTTAAGGATTAACTTCAACTGAAGTAGTTTGAACACCATTTACTAGTTCAACAACTAAAACAGATTTATTTGGAGTGTGATCTGAATTAAATGAAATCTTACCAGTAACACCTTCAAAGTCAGTTGTTTCAAGTAATGCTTTTTGAACAGCAGCAGGATCAGTAGTTCCAGCACGTCCAATAGCATCAATAACTAACATAGTAGCATCATATCCTAAAGCATTGAACATACCTGGAGCTTCTCCATATTCAGCAGTAAAATCTTCAACAAATTTTAAGACAACAGGATTATCAGTAACTGTTGTATATCCAGTTGTAAAATAAACATCGTTTAATGCATCAGCACCAGCTAATTCAATCAATGAAGGTGAATCAAATCCATCTCCTCCAACGATTGGTTGAGTGATACCCATAGCGCGAGCTTGTTTAATAATTAATCCAACTTCATTGTAGTAACCAGGTACATAAAGAACATCGAAGTCCATACCTTTAATTTTAGTTAAGACTGCATTGAAATCAGTGTCTTTAGCTTGATAAGCTTCAGTTGAAACAACGCTGCCTCCTTTTGATTCAAATTGAGCTTGGAAGTCTGTTGCCAAACCTTTAGCATAATCTGAAGAATTATCTCCATAAATAACTGCTTTAGTAGCACCTAAGTTATCAACAGCATAACTAGCCATTGCTTTACCTTGATAAGAATCTTGGAAACAAATTGTAAATGCATATTCCATTACTTCTCCATCTTTCATTGTAACTCCGTTTGAAGTTGCAGAAGGAGAAACATTTACTACACCATATTGATTAGCAATCTCAAAACTTGCTGCAGATGCACCTGAAGTTGCAGGTCCAACAATTGCCGCTACTTTATCTACAGTCGCAAGTTTAGTCGCAGTAGATACAGCTTCTTCTAATAATGATTTTGTGTCAGCCTCTACACCAACAACATCTTGATCTAATACTCCACCAGCTTCATTAGTTAATTTAATAGCTAATTTAGCTCCATCTAATTCCATGTTACCATAATCAGCAACTTCCCCAGTAAGTTCAAAATTCAAACCTACTTTAACACCATCTGCCGTTGAACCACTAGAACATCCCACTAGTAATGCTACGCCAGCTAATAAGACTAATAATTTTTTCATTTTGGTTTCCTCTCCCTTTAAAATAAATATGAGTTCATTATATAAAAATATCTTGCACTAAGCAAGACATTTTTTCATTAATTTTTCATTATTTATGAAAATATTTTCAAAACCCTTCAGGATTTTTTTTCAACCAATTATATGAGTCTTTGCACATCACTGATAAATCATATTTTGCCTCCCAATGTAGGCAGTTTTTAGCTTTATGAGCATCTGCATAACACATTTCAACATCACCTGAACGACGAGGTCCGATTACATAATTGATCACAACATCATTAACCTTTTCAAATGTTTTAACAACATCTAATACACTGTATCCAATGCCTGTTCCTAGATTATATATTTCTAAGTTATTTTCTTGATCATTCAATGTTTTCAAAGCAGCCAAATGACCTTGTGCTAAGTCAACAACATGAATATAATCTCGAATTGCAGTACCATCAGTTGTGTTATAATCATCACCGAAAACACTAAGAGTTGGCAGTTGCCCAGCCACAACCTTTATAATGAATGGCAACAAATTGTTAGGTATCCCTTTCGGATCTTCTCCAATTAGTCCGCTGTTATGTGCTCCGATTGGATTAAAATATCTTAATAAAGTAATTTTGAATTCAGGATCAGCTTTCGCGATATCCGTCAATATTTGTTCAATCATTAACTTAGTTTGACCGTAAGGCGAAAAAGCAGCTGTAGGCATTGTTTCAACTAGTGGCATAGTTTGTGTTTGACCATAAACCGTTGCGCTAGATGAAAATACTAATTCCTTACAATTATGTTCTTTCATAACTTCTAACAAAACAAGAGTTCCAGTAATATTATTGTAATAATATTTCCAAGGTAATGCCACTGACTCAGCCACTGCTTTATAACCTGCAAAATGAATAACACTCTCAATCTTGTTTTCTGTGAAAATTTTTTCTAGACATTCTTTATCTAAAATATCTCCCTCATAGAACTTAATCTTTTTATCTGTAATTTGTTCTACTCTTTTGATAGCTTCTAATTTACTGTTATATAAATTATCAACTACCACCACTTCATAACCATCATTTAATAATTCGACACATGTATGAGTTCCTATGTATCCTGCGCCACCCGTTACTAAAATTGCCATGCTTTCTCCTTTGTTTTTTTAATTAATTTTTGATATGTTTCTATCATATCTTCTTCTCTAACCACCTCTGGAATTTGTTCAAATGTAAACCATTTTAAATCACTATTTTCTTTCTCTGAAATAATTAATCTATCCTTATCATTTGCCTGTAATAAGTAAGTGACATTTAAGTGTAGATGCCAATTAATATATTCGCCATTTTTATAATGCTCAGTAACCGGCAATATATCAATCCCCATGATCTTATCACTCAATATCTTAAACTCTTTAATTCCCGTTTCTTCAACCGCTTCATTATAAGCAACTTTTAAACAATCAACGTCTCCATCGTTATGACCACCTGTCCAACTATATGAATCATAGATGTTGTGATAACACAATAAGGCCTTAGTGAAATCTTGATTGACAATCCAGCTTGAAGAAGAAATATGAAACAACTTATTACTTCTTTCAAAAATATTAGGACTGTTTTGAATCGCTTGAATAATTACCAACTTATTGTTCTCTTCTTTTTCATCAATTGGTTGGTAGTTATTTAAATGCTCAAGTAATTTAATTACGTCCATTTAGAAATTTCTTTACCCTAACTAGAGCTTCTTTTAGTTGCTCCATACTGTAAGCATATGAAATCCTAATAAATCCTTCGCCACCTAGACCAAAGGCAGTACCCGGAACAACTGCGACTCTTACACTATTTAATAGTTCTTCTGCAAATTCCTCGCTTTTTAATCCGGTGCTAGTAATATCAACGAAGATATAAAATGCACCTTCTGGTAAATGTGTTTTTAAGCCTAGGTCATTAAATCCTTTAACAATTAAATTTCTTCTTTGCATAAAAGCTTCTCTCATATTTGCGACATCTTTATCACAACTACGACAAGCTTCAATTGCGCCATATTGACTAGTGGTTGGTGGGCACATTGGAACATATTGGTGAATCCTCATTAAAACATTATAGATTTCTTGACTCGCACAAATATAACCTAATCGCCACCCTGTCATTGAATAAGCTTTTGAGAATCCATTGATGTAAATCAACTGGTCTTTTAAACGTGTTTCGCAAGCTAATGAATAATGTTGTTTACCATAAGTTAATTCTGCATATATCTCATCAGTAATTACAATTATTTCTTTTTCAAGAAAGATATCAATTAATTCTTGATAATCTTCTTTAGTCATTATTCCTCCTGTTGGATTTGAAGGAAAGTTCAATAGAATTGCTTTTGTTTTATCAGTGATCGCACCTAGTAGTTGTTGTTTAGTAAGTTTGAATTGATTTTCAGCTAATAACTCTATCTCAACAGGAACACCACCAGATAAAATAATACACGGTTTATAAGCAACATATGCTGGACTTGGAACTATAACTTCATCACCAGGATTCAGTATCGCCCTAAAAGCTATATCCAAACCCTCAGAAGCTCCAACTGTAACGATAATATTTTCCCAACTATAATCAACATTCTGTCTTCTTTTCAAGTAATTACTTATCTCAATTCTTAATTCCTTAAAACCAGCATTAGAAGTATAGAAAGTATTTCCCTGTTCTAAAGAATAAATAGCTGCTTCTCTTATTGGCCAAGGAGTATCGAAATCCGGTTCACCAACTCCTAAAGAAACGACATCATCCATAGTTGCAGCTACATCAAACAACTTTCTAATCCCAGAAGGCGGAATTGTTTTAGCAACCTCACTTAATTTACTATTAATATCCATTAAGACAACTCAACTCTTTCTTGTTTCTCTGATTTTTCTTGAAAAGCTATTGAATTATGTTTGTAAGTTTTCAACACAAAATGAGTTGCAGTTGATTTAATTCCTTCTATTGGAGCTAATTTCATAGCTACAAAGTTTGCGACTTCTTGCATGGTTTTACCTTCAACTATCACAATCAACTCAGTATTGCCACTCAACAAATAACAATCAGTAACTTCTTCATATTTATAAACACGACTTGCAATCTTGTCATAACCACTATCTCTTTCAGGAATAACTCCTACTTCAATAAATGCTAAAACTTTATGACAATTAGTTTTTGACCAATTAATAACTGTATGTTTCCCTAAAATAATTTTTTCATCAATTAATTTTAATAATTCCTTTGAAACTTCGCTTTCCTCTGCATTTAAGACACTTGCAAGATCGCATACTTCAAAATCTGCATTTTTTTCTAATAACCCTAATAGTTTTAAATTATCCATTGTTCTTACCCCGTTTTTAACTACTTTTATTTTATAACTTATTGAATTTAATTTCAAACGAAAAAGCAAATAGTATATAATATAAGCATGAACAAAGGAATAGATTATTACCCAGAACACTGGGACCAAAATTTAATTGAAGAAGATCTTCTTCGTTTTAAAAGTTGGGGCATTAACACAATAAGGATTGGAGAATTTGCTTGGCACTTGATTGAGCAGGAAGAAGGTAAATTTAATTTTAGTTATTTCGATAATATTATCGCAATTGCCAAGAAGTACAAATTAAACGTGATGTATGGTGTGCCGACAGCTACATTCCCAGCTTGGCTAAACAAAAAGTATGATGATATCTTAATTAAACAAGAAAGGGATATTTCTTATGGTGGAAGAAGGGAGTACTGTTATAACTCTCATAGCTATAAAGCGGCAGCTTTAAAGATGACTGAGAAACTAGTGACTCACTACAGGAATGAACAAGCAATTATTTCTTGGCAAATCGATAATGAAGTAGGGCATGAAAGCTCTGACTTCTGCATTTGTAAGAACTGTCAAAGAGATTATCGAGTATTCTTAAAAGAAAAATATGGAAACATTGATAAATTAAATGAAACTTGGGGAACAATATTCTGGGGTCATACTTACAATAATTTCGATGAGATTTTCATTCCGAGCCATACAATAACATACTTTAACCCTAGTCAGACTTTAGACTTCTATCGTTTTAGAAGTATCTCAGCTTCAAACTTTATTAATGCAATTGTTGACAAAACCAGAGAATGTTGTGGCAAAAATCAAAGTATAACTCACGACTTTCCAGGGGGCCCATTTGGAAAGATTTATGACCATAATTTAATAGCTAAAAATATTGATTATGTTTCTTATAATAACTATCCTGTATGGGGCGACTTAGTTAAACCGCTTCCACCAGGAGAAATTGCAATTCAGTTAGATTTCATGCGTGGACTTAAAGAGAAAAACTTTACAATCACAGAACAATTAATAGGTGCACAAGGACATCGTTATATCGGATATTTACCTAGGCCTAACCAAAGTTATTTATGGTGTATGCAAGCTTTATCTAGAGGTTGTGATAACTTATTCTACTTTAGAGAAAGATCGATGAATAAAGGTCAAGAACAATTCTGTTATGGTATTTTAGGTCATGACAACAAAGATAACAATCGTGTTTTAGAAGTTAAAAAATTATTAACTGAAACTAAGAATATTATGAATATAATCAATAGTGACTTCCATTCTAAAATTGCGCTTGTTTATGATTTTGATAATGTCTTTAGTTGGTCTATTCAACCGCAATCTAAAAAATATGATTTTGCCGCTGAATTTCAAAAAATGTATAACGCTTTTTTTAAATTAAATGTTAATATCGATGTTATTGATATCAGTAAAGATTTATCTAAATATGATGTTGTTGTCTTGCCAAATATGCAGATGATTAATCAAGAATTAAAAGAAAGATTAGAAGCCTTGACTATGCAAGGAACAGATATTGTATTCTCATATCGTTCAGGAATTAGAGATAAAGACAATAATCTTCACTTTGGCTTAACAGCACCTTGCTTGGTGAGTGAAATGGTGGGAGCTGAAGTGTTGGAGGTTGAATCTCTAGCTGGCGATGACTTGATTGAAATTACTAATGGGAATAACACTTATCCAATAACAGTATGGCGCGATATGTTAGAACCTTCTACCGCTGAAAGTTTATATAAATATATCGATGATTTTTCTAACTATAGTTGTGTAACTAAAAACAAATACAACAATTCAGATATTTACTATGTCGGCTCATCACTAACTGAAGAGCCACTTGAAGAAATTGCGAAATCAATTCTTGACAAGAAAGATATTAAGTATTTTCCAAGTGTTGAAAATGTTGAAGTTATCCAAAGAGATAATATGTTAATAATTCTAAATCATAATGACCATGAAGTGGAATTCAACAAAGAAAAACTACCTAAGTATTCAGTTACTATTAGGTAGTTTTTCTTTGTTTTTTAAGTTCTTTATTTAAACCATCACTTAATTTAATTCGAGGGTTATGTCCATAACCATTGTTTTTATAAATTGCTTGATGAGTAGCTACATAAAGTTCGCAATATGTTGATTGGTAATAAGGTTCTAAGATATATTTAAATAAATTGAATGTCACAAGATTTAACAGTCTCCAACCAACAAAAGATAAATCCATTGTAATTAAAAACCAAATTCTTCCATCGGTCATCTTATTATTAATTGTGTACCATTCCTTGATTTCTTTATCTGGATATTGTGCAATAACATAGTTTAAGAAGCGATATTTGTAAGAATAATAAATTCCTGGGATTATTAATATACTCCCCAAAAATATTGTTGCATATCTCACTAGTTGAGCATACATTACTTTGCGATAAATTTTCTTATCATAACCGTACATCAATAAATTAGAATCTAACAACATAGCTCGTGCTTGCAGAAAATATGCATCGCGTCCCACCGTTAGCACACTATAAACTGCAATAAAGAACACTAACGAAAACAATGCTAATCCAACAATGTCGGTAAAATTAGTTGGATCTAGAGCTAAAATTCCAGTAAAGATATTGCTGTTTAAACTATGTGTTAATGCCGTTACTAGTTGGTCTAATAGATTAGCTGTAGTTAAGTTAGTATAATCGATAGAAATTAGTGAACTAAAATCTATTTGTGTAAAACTAGCCATCAAAATACAGAAAGTTGTTATGAAGAAACTAGTTAGCGCTGAGTTTAATAACATTCTTAACCCTAATCTTTTAAAGTCTTTTATATTCATAGATATATTTTAATAATAAAACCTTTCAATTGAAAGGTTTTATTTATCTTATTTCTTTCTTAAGTATTTTCTACCATCAATCGCAACCGCCGCAATGATGATTAAACCTTTAATAATACTTTGCCAGTATGGATTAACCTTAATAAATACTAGCCCATAAGAAATTACTTGGAATAATAATACCCCTGCAACAACACCTTGAACAGTTCCTATACCACCAGAGAAGCTAACACCACCAACTACGCAGGCTGCGATAGCATCTAACTCATAACCATTACCAGTATTATTAGTAGCCGATCCAGTTTGAGCCGCTACAATTGTACCTGCAAAAGCAAATAATACAGAACCAATTACATACATCGCAATTGTATTTGACACGATATTAACACCAGAAACTTCTGCAGCTTCAGTGTTTCCACCGATTGCGTACATATTCTTACCTAAACGAGTATAGTTCCACAAGATATATATTAAGATAATAACAATAATTGCATAAACTAATACATATGGAATTCGATATATTTCATCCGGGAAAAATGCACCGGTTCCAAAGGTTTTAAAAGCATCATTTAAACTTCCAATTGGTTGAGCCCCAAGTGGCGGACGATCTACATACATTGCAACTGCACCATAAACAATTAACTGCATCCCTAATGTTGCAATAAATGGGGTTACTTTAAAAATTGAAACGACAATGCCATTCATTAAACCAATAACAGCACCAACTGCACAAGCAATTAAGATTGGCACATATAGTGGTAACTCAGGTAAATCCTGGTACATTCTAGCAACATAAGTTGTAGTTTGCAGTAAAGAAGCAGAAATACAAGCAGCCATACCAACCTGACGCCCAGCACTTAAGTCATTACCCTTAGTAATCAATAGACCACCAATACCTAAAGCTGCAATAACCCTAAATGACGATTGAGATAAGATATTTCTTAAGTTAATAATATTTAAGAAACGAGGATTAATGACGATAATCCCAATAACCATTAAAAGTAAAATAATATGTAATGCATGTTCTAACATCCATTCAGAAGGATTCTTCCTAAAATTATCAATAAATTTCATATTCATTCATTCTCCTTATAAATACTTCGCCGACAGATGCATGATTTCCTCTTGAGTTGTAGTTTTAGCGTCAACAATACCAGCTACTCTACCATTACTCATAACCATGATTCTATCACACACACCTAACAATTCAGGCATCTCAGAAGAAACCATAATAACAGCTTTTCCTTGTGAAGCTAAATTATTCATTAATAAGTAAATCTCAAATTTAGCACCAACATCAATACCCCTAGTCGGTTCATCCATTAACAACACTTCAGGTTTCGTTAGCAACCATCGACCTATAATAACTTTTTGTTGATTTCCTCCTGATAAACTTCCAATACTTGTGTTTTGACTCGGAGTCTTTACACTCATTGAATCTATAACCCAATCAGTATCAACAGCGCCTTTTGAATTGTTAATCAAACCAACCTTTGTTAAATAATTTCTATAATTACAAATCAAAGAGTTAAAGCTAACCGATAAAGCAGCAAACAAACCAGTCGC
The DNA here is from genome assembly GCA_964369955.1 of uncultured Erysipelotrichaceae bacterium. GTDB lineage: Bacteria > Bacillota_I > Bacilli_A > Erysipelotrichales > Erysipelotrichaceae > CAYJFQ01. The sequence continues at coordinate 49,910 of CAYJFQ010000008.1, forward strand.
TCTTCTTTCCTCAGTGATTAACGCAAACCCATTTTTAATCGCATCTCTTGTATGTTTGTTATGCACTTCTTTATCATGCAAGAACACTTTTCCGCTCGCCTTACGACGGTATCCAAACATTGTCTCAAGTAATTCAGTTCTACGAGAACCAACAAGACCTGCAACTCCAAGAATTTCTCCTTTTCTGACTTCAAAACTTACATCAATACAAGTAGGTTTTATTAATCCAGTTAAATTTTTCACTCTTAGAATTGGTTCTTCTGGAGTATTTGTTTTCTCTGGGAAACGATTCGATAAATCACGCCCTACCATATTTTTAATAATTTCATCAGTTGAGATTTTCTTTGAGTCATAAATTCCAATATATTTTCCATCGCGCATAATGATAACTTCATCAGAAATTTGTTTAATTTCCTCCATTTTATGTGAAATATAAATTATTGAAATTCCTTTATCTCTTAATCTATTAATAATTCTAAACAAATGTTCAACTTCACTTTCAGTTAAAGATGAAGTAGGTTCATCCATTACAATTACTTTAGAATTATATGAAACCGCTTTTGCAATTTCTGCCATTTGTCTTTGAGAAACTGACAAGTCAGACATTTTCATTTTTGGATCGATATCAATATTTAAGTCTTCTAAAATTTTCTTAGTTTCAACATACATTTTTTTGTGGTCAACTAGACCCATTTTCAACGGAAATCTTCCCAACCAAATATTTTCCATAACACTACGTTCAATAACTTGGTTAAGTTCTTGATGCACCATTGAAACTCCATTATCCAATGCATTTTTCGCAGAGTTGAAACTAACTTTTTTACCATCAAGAATTATTGTACCCCCATCAGCACGATAGATTCCAAAAAGGCATTTCATTAATGTAGATTTACCAGCACCATTTTCCCCCATCAAAGCTACAACACTTGCTGGTTTTAATTTTAACTGTGCATTATCCAAAGCCTTTACACCAGGAAATTGTTTGCAGACATCAATCATTTCCAATATATACTTTTCTGCCATATACTATCCCTTCTTTATTAAATAATGGCGCAAAAATATTTGCGCCATTATCTGAAATTAATAATTTTCTAAACTATTTGTAATCAGCAGCGTTTTCAGCATCAACACCAACATAAGCAACACGTACAGCTTTGTTAGCATCTAAAGTCCAAGTTGTACCTTCGATTGGATCTTTACCTTGACCTACGTTAACAGCTAAGTCAATAGTAGCTTTTGCTTGGTTTACAGCATCATTAAGAACTGTAGCAACCATAGTTCCATTTTCGATGTGTTGAATAGCTTCAGCTAATGCATCAACACCAAATACTGGTAACATAGTTCCGTTAGCTTCTAAAGCTGAAACAGCTCCGAAAGCCATACCATCATTTCCACAAACAACTAACTCAATGTTGTCGTTTGAAGATAACCATGTAGTCATTTTTTCATTTGCTTGTGTAGAATCCCAGTTAGCAGTATCTTGAGCGATTTGTTCAGCACCGATAGCATCTAAAGCTTTAACAGCTTCTGCATAACGAGCTTCTGCATCTGGATGACCTAATTCTCCTCTTAATGCAACGTATTGAACTTTACCATCTCCATTTAAATCCCATGCTGGATTAGCAGCCCAATGTTTTGTGATCATTTCCCCTTGGATAATTCCTGACTCAGCAGAGTTAGTACCTACGTACCATACTTTGTCATAACTAGCCATATCAGTAGCGTTTGGCTCTTTATTGAAGAATACTACTGGTAAATCAGCACTTTTTGCTTTTTCAATGATTGAAGAAGCAGCAGCAGGATCTACTAAGTTGATAGCTAATACATCAACACCATCAGCAATCATTGTATCAACTTGTTCATTTTGTTTTGCTTGATCATTAGCAGAGTCAACTAAAGATAAGTTAGCTCCTAATTCAGCAGCATAATCTTCCATGTTTTGACGTACAACTGACATAAAGTTGTCATCAAATCTGTAGATAGTAGCTCCAATTTTAACACCATCTTCATTACCACCAGTGCTAGTACATCCAACTAATGCACCTAAAGCAAGAAAAGCAGTAACTAATAAAACTAATAATTTTTTCATCTACTTTGTTCCCTCCTTGTAGAATTGGTTTAACCTAAGTTACAACCATGTATATCCAAAAATCCAAAGATTTTTTGATAACGGTTACAATCGATAATAAAAATAAATTTATTATTCGATAAAAATTTAATCTCTAATAAAATGAACTTCGACTTCAACATTATAATACACTCACTTATAATAATCAACACTTTTTGTTAACGTTTTCATTGCAATTATTAAGATTGTATAGACATTCATTTTTTACCCTTTATTTAAAGGACATTAACATATCATAGAGTTGAAAGTATAGTTCCACAGAACCCTTCCAAGATGAATCATAACTCATTGCACCCTTAATTAATTTCTTAAAATCATCCTTATTTTGATAATAAAGATCAATCGCCAAATTCAAAACATAAAGAAATTCATCGCTATTATATGATGCAAATGAAAAGCCGGTACCCTCCTTAGTAAATTTGTTATAAGGTACTACAGTGTCTCTTAAACCTCCAGTTTCACGGACAAAAGGTAAAGTTCCATATCTCATCGCAATTAATTGGCTAATGCCACAAGGTTCAAATAATGATGGCATTAAAAACACATCACTGCCTGCATAAATCAGATGTGCTAAATCTTCATTGTAACCGCAATAATAAACGGCTCTACGACGATAGTCATATTCCATCTTTTTAAATTCACTCTCCGCAAATGATTCGCCTGTTCCTAAAATAACTAATTGAACATCATTTCCCATTATTTTACTTAACTTATCAATAATTAAATTGACACCCTTTTGCCAGGTTAATCGAGACACCATCCCAATAACCATTACGTCTTTATCAACTCTTAGACCTAAAGTTTCTTGTAAAGCTAATTTATTTTCTAGTTTACCACTCAAGTAATTTCTCTTGTCATAGTTTTTAGCTAACAATTTATCAGTCTTAGGGTTCCACAAATCAAGATCTATACCATTAACAATTCCCCAAATATCACTAGCTCTTTCACATAGAACTCCATTTAATCTCTCGCCAAAAGTATCGCTCAATATTTCATTTGCATAAGTAGGTGAAACAGTGGTTATCTTATCTGCAAAGATAATTCCTGCCTTCATAAAATTAACGCACCCATCAAATTGTAATTCACCACTATTGTAGTGTTCCATGCCAACCCCTAAACACGACCATAATACTTCTGTTGGAAAAATTCCTTGGTAAGCTAAATTGTGAATTGTGAAAACATATTTGATATTTTGATAATTTTTACCATAAACAATTTTACCTAAAAAGGGAATCATCCCAGTATGCCAATCATGACAATGAATAAGATCAGGCATAAAATTAATTAATGGCAACATATCTAACACTACTCTTTGAAAATATCCAAATCTTTCACCATCATCACCATATCCATAAAGGGTATCCCTTTCAAAATATCCTTGATGCTGGATGAAGTAAAAAATTACTCCATCTTCAATAGTTTGAAAAACACTAGCAGTAGTGTCAATATTGCCATACTTTACAGGAAAAGTCGTTACAAACTCTAACTCTGAGAAGTGATTTTCAGCTATTTTTTTGTAAAGCGGAATAACTACTCTAACATCAATTTTCTTCGTAAGTAAACTCTTTGGTAACGCACCTATTACATCAGCTAATCCACCCGACTTTATAAAGGGCAATCCTTCACTCGCAACAAATAACACTTTCTTAGACATTGTTAAACAACATCCTTTCTCTTAATATAGACAATCTCATTTTCTTTGCCACTAATATCCTTCTTACCACTAACAGTTGCTTTTTTATCAACAATCGCATAAGAAAGTTTAGTACCTTTTTTAATAGTAACATCAGCCAATAAAACACAATTCTCAACCTCTGCACCCTCTTCCACAACAACACCACGCCCAATAATACAATTCTTAACATCTCCATTAATTCTTGCACCATTAGAGACAATGCTATCACTAACAATTGCTTTACTACCATAATAAGTCGGAGGAGAATCATTAGTCTTTGTAGAAATAGGCCAATTTTTATTAAAAATCTTAGCTGTAATTAAATGATTATTTAAATTGATGTTACTCCAAAAATATTCCTCAAGGCTATTAATGCAATAACATTCATTCTTAAGTTGATAAGCCATAACTTTATTAGTTTTAAGATTTTCAAAAATAATATCTTTTAACCAATACATACTACTAATACTCTTTGCTTCTTTAATCAATTCAATAAATTTTGCTTTAGACATAATGTAAGCCTCAAGAGAAACAAGGCTATTTTTACTTTTACCATGATTCACAAAAGTACCAGTAACTCTACCTTTTAAATTAACCTCTAAACAATCACAATTCAAAAACTTTTTATTAGCTTGTGAACTTTTCTTCGAAATTATTGTAATGTCCGCTTTCGACTTTATGTGCAAATCTAACACATCATTGTAATTAACCGAATAAAAAACAAAAGAAGGTGAAATAACTACATAATCAGCATTAACACTTTCAATTGCCTCCAAACTATAATTAAACGCATTAATATCATTGTTATAAACTACATTTGCATTAGGATCATTAGTAAATAATTGTAAACGACCGCGTTTAGAATTAATATTGTAATGTTTTCCAGCACCCAAATGATCAATAAGTGAACGAATTTGATTATTCATATACACTTGAATTGTTGAAATTCCACTATTAGTCATATTAGAAATAACTGCATCAATCAAACGATATCTCCCTAAAAATGACATTGCAGAAATTGGACGATACTCTTCCATTTCTTTAATTTTAATATTATTACCCTCGAAGTTAACAATTCCAAATAGTTTCATTATTTTTTGCCCCCAGATTCTACTTTTCTTTGTACAATTAACTCAATTTCTTTTGCCTTAGGATTTCCAATGATAGCTCCATCAGGAATCACAACACCTTCCCCAACAATAACCTTATTTATCTTAGCGTTTTTACCAACTTTAACATTAGGTAGAATAACACTATCTTTAATTTCTGCATCCGTTTCAACAACCACATCGGTAAAGACGACTGAATTCTCAACCTTACCATCAACAATACAACCTTGGTTAATCATTGAGTTTTTTATTGAAGCATTAGCTTTTAAATATTGAGCAGTAGTCGCTACATCTTCAGTATAAATTTTCCAATAATCATCATCCACATTTAAAACTGGATTTTCACCAAGTAAATCCATGTTAGCTTCCCATAAACTATCTAAAGTTCCAACATCTTTCCAATAACCCTTAAAACGATGTACAAACATTCTCTTCTTGTCATTCAACATTGTAGGAATAATATCTTGACCAAAATCATGTGCAGAATCACTATTTTTCCCATCATCAATTAAATACTTTCTTAATACTTTATAGTTAAAAATATACACTCCCATTGAAGCTAAATTGCTTTTAGGCTTCTTAGGTTTTTCTTGAAATTCAATAATTCTATCATTATCATCACAATTCATTATTCCAAATCTACTCGCTTCTTTAATTGGAACTTCTAAAACTGCAATGGTAACATCAGCATTATTTTCTTTATGATCATTTAACATCCATGAATAATCCATTTTATAAATGTGATCACCTGATAAGATTAAAACATATTCAGGTTCAAACTGATCACAAAAATCAATATTTTGAGTAATCGCATCAGCAGTGCCACGATACAATCCAAACCCTTCTACTTTTTCACGTGGAGGCAATACATAAATTCCACTATTTTTAGCATCTAAACCCCAACGAGAATTCTGAGCTACATACGAATTTAGTAAAACAGATTCATACTGCGTTAAAACCCCCACTACGCCAATTCCTGAATTAGCACAATTGCTTAAAGGAAAATCAATAATACGATATTTCCCTCCAAAGTAAACAGCAGGCTTTGCAACTTTACTTGTTAAATCTTCAAGTCTAGTTCCTCTGCCTCCAGCCAAAATCATTCCTATCATTTTATTCCCTACCATATTTTCCCCTTTCAATATGATTAATGTATGTTCTTAATAAAATCATAACACAAAAAAAGTACATATTATATACCAATATGTACTTTTGTATTTTTAATTTAAATGCTTAATTTTATCAAAAATAAAACAAGAGATATATGAACCAATGACTACCATAATTGTCGATTTAACTAGTCTAACAACAACACTTGTAATAAAAGGAATATCATACATTAGCTCTAACCAAAATGGAGTCAATAATCCATTAATCACAAACTCTACAAATAAAAATGATAGTAACCATAAATCATAATTTCGATATCTTTTGTTTGTCTTTCTAAACAAGAATCTAAAAACAACAATCACGCCAATCATTAAAACCAAATAACCAAAAGAAATCAACTTCCCTAATAAATCTAATTTAATAACAATTTCTTCAATAATAATTTGATTAATCAATAATAGACTGATACTACTGAACAATAACATTCCAAATAATGTAAAATAAATGATTTTCTTAACTTCGATATCTTTCAACCACTTAAAAAACAAAGCAGGGACTACAGCAGTTAAGATATTACTTAAAGTAAATCCAAGAAATGGAAAACCAGTTGGGCTAACAAGTAACCCTAGCAAATCAACAACTAGTCCTAAAAAGAATGCACCAACTGGACCTAAAATTACTCCACCTACTATTAAAGGAATTTGAGAAAATCCAATCCTTAAACTCAGCACTCCAAAAAATGGGACATTTAGAGATAGTAACTGTAAGATTACTTTAATAACTGCAAACAAAGAAATTAAAATTATGGTTTTTGAGTTTAACTTCATAGAATATCTTTTAACCAAAAAAATACCTAGTAAAATAATCGTCATCAAACAAACTAATTGAATTAAAATCATTACCAACTTATCTCCTTTATACCATTTATTTTTAAATAATTATTAATTTTACTAAAAGGTTTGCTCCCAAAAAAACCACGATAACTACTAAGTGGTGAAGGATGGGCACCTATTAAAATAATATGCTTTTCACTATTAATATACTTAGTTAAACCTTTTGCCTTGTTTCCCCACAATACAAATACTAATTTATCTTTGTGTTCATTTAAATATTTAATTGTATTTTCAGTAAAAGTTTGCCAACCAAAATCATTATGCGATAGTGGTTTTCCATCTTCAACAGTCAATACTCGATTCAATAATAAAACACCTTGTCTAGCCCAATCACTTAAATCGACATCCTTTCTTGTAATCATTAGATCATCCTTTAATTCTTTAAAGATATTAATGAGACTGGGTGGTTGTTTCACAAGATTACTAACACTAAAAGCTAAGCCATTTGCTTGATTTTTATTATAGTAAGGATCTTGACCAACAATCACAACCTTACAATTCTCAAGCGAGCATAAACTATAAGCTTTAAATATCTCTTCTTTATTCGGATAAACAACAGAATTTAAATAAGCATTATCAACTTTTTTGATCAAACTTTGATAGTAGGACTTTTTTATTTCATCCTTAAAAAAAGATTCCCATCCTACAATCATAATTAAGCATCCTGAATATGAGTTAAATTTCTAACCCAATTACCCTTATCAACCAAGCGATAAGCAATAAATACTTTTAGTAAATCCGTTATTTGACCACAGATATATAAAACGATAATTGGATAACTTGTAAAATATGTCACCATAAATACTACAGGAATATTAATACACCACATATATCCAGAATCTAGCATTAATACCGACTTAGTATCCCCTCCAGCCCTTAATATAAAATAACTTTGAGCTGATAACATATAAACCCAGAAGAATACAGATTGTACTCTTAAGAAACTTTGTGCCGTTTCTAAAGCGATCGGACTAACATTGAACCAAGTAGGAATAATGAACGAAGTAATATATAATAAAACACCTAAACATACAGATAACATAACTGAAAAGCCAATCATTTGGTAACTATTATTGCGCGCTTCTTCAAGTTTGTTGGCACCTAGTTTTTGAGAAATAATTACTGTTGTAGCAGCTGCCATACCACCAAATAGAGTAAAGAATAGATCACTTACTGTACCGGTAATCGCATATCCACTCATCACTTCGCCACCACGAGTAGAATAAAACTTAAATAATGTAGCCATACCTATTGACCATACTATTTCATTAGAAGCTAGAGGTAAAGCTTTTACAACTATTTTATTTGCTAAAGATTTATCTATTTTAAATAAATCTGAAATCTTTGTTTTAAAAGGGAAATCTTTTTTATATAAGACATAGAATAATAAAATAGCCTCCAAAGCCCTAGACAAGAAAGTAGCTAACCCCGCACCGGCAACACCCATCTCTGGAAAACCAAAATGTCCAAATATTAAAACATAATTAAATAAACAATTGCACAACACCGCAAAAATAGCTGCATACATTGGAGTTTTAACATCACCAACAGCTCTCATTGCATCACTTAAAACTAAACAAAACACTAAAGGAATAATTGATAAAGCAAAATACTTAAAGTACTTAATCCCCTCGGTAATAATTAAGGGTTCATCAGTAAAAAATGAAACTAACAACTCAGGAATGGCCAATGAAATTCCTGTAAAAACAACTGCTATAATCGTACAAAAAACAATCCCAAATCTAAAAGATTGTTTAATTCGCTCGTTATCTTTAGCACCATAAAACTGCGCAATAAAAACTGCAGTAGTTGACATAAAACCAGTTATCGCAAATAAAACGATAATATAGACTCTATTAACTGAGGCTACACCAGCCAAAGAAGCATCTCCTAATTGACCAACCATTAAGTTATCAACTAAGTTTACACTTGCATTCACAAACTGCTGCAACATCAAAGGAACCGCAATCATAATTACATGTTTATAGAACTTTTTATCTGCTATAAATTTTCTTAAATTCATAAGTCATATTTTAGCACAAATAAACCAAAATAACTAAACTAATTTTTATGAAATGTTATATAAATCGATAATTCCCTCTATTTCTTTTAAGCTTTCAATTATCCTCTCTAAATTATGTTTTTTACTGTTTATAGTGATAAAAGCAATATTATCATCATTAACTTTAAAACCCTCTAAATTCGGATTATTTAACGAGATAATTTCACAATCAAGTTTTCTAATTACTTTGATAAAAATTCCTGGTCTGAAATCATTGTTATAAACTAAGCACAACTCATTAACAGTATGCCTTGGATCACCAAAATCAATTCTACTAATATACTTAAGAATAGTGAACTCTAAAATTATCGCAAAAATAGCACCAACATAAAAACCAGACCCGATCGCCAAGCCAACACAGGCACTAAACCAAATACCAGCAGCAGAAGTTAATCCCTTAATTTGGTTTTGCCCAGTGACTAAAATAGTTCCAGCACCTAAAAACCCAATCCCACTAATTACTTGAGCTGCCATCCTAGTAACATCATCAATATTGTACTTAGTTACTAAAAAATGACTCAATAACATAATTAAAGCAGATCCGATACAAACTAAAGAATGAGTCTTTAATCCAGCAGGACTGCCTTTTCTATTTCTTTCAACACCAATTAATGTACCTGCTAATAACGCAAGAACTAACCTAAAAATAGTCACAAAATTTTGACTATTGATAATACTCAATAATAATTCATCCATAAAAACTCCTAACTTATTAATATGTAATTAACATCTTTATTTTAATATATTTACTCAATATTTAAAAGAACTATATTTTTCATTATCTAAAACAAAAACAATATTCAAAAATACCCTATAACTAGAGTCGCTCTCTTGCTTATAAATCTATAACTTTATCCGCTAAATCTCTAATAAATTCATCATGGGATACAATGACTATTGTTTTCCCTCTTTTTTTCAACCACATAAATAGTCCCATAATGTAATTTCTATTCTCAATATCTAAAGATGCTGTCGGTTCATCCGCAAATATTACATCACAATCTTTGGCTATTATTTTTGCCATTGCAACTCTTTGTTGTTCACCACCTGATAAGGTATAAACTTTTTTATTTTCAAACCCTTCTAAACCAACTATCTTTAAACAAGCACTTATCTTTTTCTTTCTTTCTTTTAAATTTAATTTCTTTAAATTTTTAATAATTATCATATTTTCATATACAGTACTATTTTCAATTAATCCAAAATTTTGAAAGATAAAACCAAATTTTTTACCAAGAAATTTATTAAGTTCCCTATGAGATAGTTTCTTTTCTCCGTATAGGATTTCCCCACTATTATATTTCTCAATGCCACCTAAAATATTGAGTAGTGTTGTTTTACCACAACCACTACTGCCAAATAAACAGGTCATCTCTTTCTCTTCTATCTCAAAAGATAAATCTTTAATAATTGTTAAGTCCTTAAATTTCTTTTCTAATTTATTTACAGTTATCTTCATTGATTGATCCCTCCTTTAGCATCTAATGTTAGAGATCTGTTATATAAAAACGATAAAAACATTTCCACCGATACAATAACCACTAATCCTAGTAACAACTCAAAATATCTTTCTCTAAATAAAATGAAGAAAACAAATTGAATAAATAAATATACCAGTACATTAGGTAATACATAATTATAAACAAAGCTACCTAAATAGTTTCCTTCGATATATTCTAAAAAGTATTTCTTACCATTACTAGCTTGATCTAAGTTAATAATTTGAATGTTTAGCGTTATTAGTATCGAAATAAATATTATGACAAAAATAATCTCATCTATAGAAGCTGCAATCTTTCTTTCTAAAAGAACTATATAATCCTCATAAACCGAGTTTGGTTTATAGTATGAATTCATACCATTATCAAGCAGAGCTTGTTCAATGTAATTTCGCGCACTGTCCAAATCTCCTTCATGAAAGAAAAGCATTGAATAGATAGTGTTATTGATAGGATGATCATTTTCACCGGTATAGACCAGAACCTGATCATTGGCATTAATTATGTTATTAACATAAGTATTAGAATAATTAATGACAGAATTCTCATAATAAACTATCTCAAATTCTCCATAATACTCATTCAACAATGTCTTTAAATAAGTAGAGAGTTCTTTATCTTTGTATAAAAATACCGTTATCGTTGCCGGAACTTCTTTAACTAAATTATTGTTTAAGATAAACGCTTGATCAACATCACTATAAAATCCAATTTTTAATTTGTTGTTTTCATAATATTCATATTCACTGGTTGAATAGTGAAATGCATTTTTTTCCGAAACTAATTGTTTCTTAACTTCATACATCTCTAATGAATTTCCCATAATTGATGCTTCATTTGTATATTCAAATTTTGTTGTACCTACAGTATATAAATTTTTATATCTTTGTGCATTTGCGTCAATATGCATTATGTCATTAGTTAACTCTACAATCAGATCAAATGATGAAAGGAAATATGGAAACACTAAAATAATAAACAATAATTTTGAATAAATTAGGATATCTTTAGTAAATTTTGAAAAACTCTTGCCTTTAACTGAAAGATTAATAGGTATTTTAACTATTATAAAATAATAGAATATTCCTACAAAAGTAGAGATACCAGTAAAAATAAAAGTGTGATTCAATAATGCAGTAATGAAGGGACTCAACAGCTTAAGGTTAGAAGGCATAAACAAGAAAATGATTAGCGCATAAATTACTGATAACACCATGATGTTTATAACAACATATTTTAAATAATAATTAAATAAAATTGATAGATTGCTATGTCCTTCTAATTTAACTTTTGAAATCTCTTTAGTTTTATTAATTAAAGAGGAATTGATTAAAAATGCGAAAAATATCACAACTAGATATCCTAATAATCGATCATTTTTATTTTCGTCATAAGTTATAATGTGGTCTTCTGAATTATTTGAATGATAAATTTGATAATTTGCTATTTCCGAATCAAATAAACTATTAAGTTTTAATACTATCTCATTTAATAAAAAATCTAAATCTTTAATATCGTCATTAGGTGTTATTAGATAGTTACCAGTTAAGCCGAAATCTGAAACAGATTCTTGTAACGGAACTAATGAGATAACTTCATTGGACAATATTGTATAAATTCTTAAATTTATATCTTTATCGATAGTTGAGTAACTCAACCCTTTGGATAAATCAGCCGTTTCTCCATTTGAGATTAGAATTTCTTCTTGATAAGAAGTATTTGAAGAATGGTAGATTACAGTTGTTTTTCCGCCCATAATATTCTCTAAGAGTAGTCTATATGCATTTAAATTATAATCATCAAGCATATCAATAAATGTTTGTTTAACAATCACTTTTTCTTGTTCGTTCAAATCGTCCAAATAAACCGAAATAAAATTATCATCTTCATGTGAGTTATAATCCCACACAATTCCAATATTATGAGAGTTAAATGTATTCCTAGCGATATTTAAACTCAATAATCCAATTACAACAAATAAGAAAAAAGTTTTATACTTCATAGTGCAATCTCTCTTTCATGTAGTTTATTAATTTTAGTGCGGCCTTTTTATAAACAAATTTTAATAAAAGTTATTTAATAGAAAACACTGTGTACTCCATTCGATAATAATATTGCCTCAATCTATCTTTATTGATGATATTCATTTCGATAACACACATTGTATATAGTTTAATTTTTTAAAATTCAAACGTTACAAGTAACTAACTAAATTGCTCTTTCCTTGTGTAACAACTCCAAAAATCTTCATCCTCTATTGTTTTGTCAAAACCAATATTTGCTT
>CAYJFQ010000009.1:0-58740 GCA_964369955.1 uncultured Erysipelotrichaceae bacterium
AATTGGTACTTTTTTTAATATTTCATTAAGGCTAACACATTATATCCAGGCAATAAATCTCTTCCTTTAAGTCCTTCTAATTCAATTAAGAATGCACATCCAACAACGATACCACCCAAACTTTCAATTAACTTAATAGTCGCATCAACTGTTCCGCCAGTAGCTAATAAGTCATCGACAATCATAACTCTTTGTCCCGGCTTAATAGCATCCTTATGAATGTGTAATTCGTTAGATCCATACTCTAAGTCATATTTAACACTACTAGTCTCACGAGGGAGTTTTCCAGGCTTACGCACTGGAGCAAAACCAATTCCTAAGTTATAAGCAACCGGACACCCAAAGATAAAACCTCTTGATTCTGGACCTACAATTAAGTCGACATTAGAATCCTTTGCGAAAGAAGTCATTTGATCAATAGCTTCTTTAAATGCATTCCCATCCCCCATTAAAGGAGTGATATCTCTAAATAATATTCCTTCACTTGGGAAATTCTCGATACTTGCAATATATTGTTTTAAATCCATATTATTTCGCAACCTCTAACGCAATCTTCATCATACTAGTAAATGAGTTTTGTCTTTCCTCAGCAGTAGTTACCTCATGAGTTACAAATGAGTCAGAAATAGTAACAAGACAAGCCGCTTGCTTTCCTAAAGCTTTAGCATTTTGAAATAATGCAAATGACTCCATCTCGACACATAGACAACCTTTTTCATTATAAGGCCAGCAAGGTTCTTTATCAGAATCAGCATAGAATACATCACTAGAATGAATAGGACCAACTAACATTGGAATCCCTAATTTTTCAGCATTTTCGATCAGCTCTTTATTTAACTCTTCACAAGGATAAGTGAATTCAGAAGTATTTTTACCCTGTACTAAAGCATAACTAGATTGGCTGAAGGCACTATCAGCTAATACCACATCATATACTTTAGCATCTGAACAATAACTACCAGCACTGCCAATACGAATGATTTTTTCTACATCATAGAATTTAAATAACTCATATGAGTAAATTCCAATTGAAGGCATTCCCATTCCACTACCCATAACAGAAATTCTCTTACCATTATAAGTTCCTGTATATCCAAACATGTTTCTAACTGTATTAAAACAAACTACATCCTTTAAAAATGTGTCAGCAATAACCTTTGCACGCAAAGGATCTCCTGGCATTAATACTACCGACGCAATTTCACCAAGCTTTGCGCTGATATGCGGTGTTCCATTAAAAGTACTCATTAATATAAATCTCCTTTATTTTTACATATGGATTATAACATAAAAGACAAAAGAAAAGTAGAGCATACAGCTCTACGATTCTTCATATTATTTTTTAAAAAAGGAGGTAAACCTATAATAAGGCACTAGATATTAGGGTTTATCTAGTGCACGTAAGGATATTATGTTTTCCTTACATCCACAATATACTCAATAATAGTATTTTATTTATGTTATAAATATGGAATTTTATGTGAGTTTAATCAATATCTTTAAATTCTGATGTTTATTTTTTGGGATAACAGAAAAATAGGAGCTTATCTGCTCCTATTTTTCTTCTATATATTTATAAGGGGATAGAATTTTCATCAAATATTAGGGGTTATTTGATGATTAATAAGGATATTATATTTTCCTTACATCAATAATATACTTAATAATAGTATTTTATTTATGTTATAAATATGGAATTTTATGTGAATTGTCTAATTATTTCCACAATTTCTAAAATATCCTCAATTATATAGTCAGGCTTTATGCCTAAAGCTTGACAATCTAGACGATTATGAACACCTCCAAGTACCAGGCATGTTTTAATTCCAGCATTTACACCACATAAAATATCGGTTTCTAAATTATCTCCAACAATAATTACATCGTCTGGTTGAAGCTTAAAATACTCCAAAGCTTCAGTAGCAATTATTTTATTAGGTTTACCAGTAATTATTGCCTTTTGACTACTAGCATATTCCAATAAAGTGACAACGCTACCATTGCCAATCTTAGCACCAGACTCAGTAAGTAACATACGATCACTATTAGTACCAACTAATAAAGCACCATTAACTAGGTTATTTAAAGCTTGGGAATACTTATGATAATTACCATTAGAATCCATACCCACAACTACGTAATCAGCACCATTTTCAACTAATTGATAGCCATTACTTATAAGCTCACTTCTTAGCCCTTCTTTACCAATCATCATAACCCTATTACCAGGATAATTTCTCTTTAAATTCGCAACACAAGCCATTGAAGAATTATAGAACATTTCAGGCTGAATATTTTCATATCCAATATCCATCATATGTTTAGCATTCTCAATTGGAGTTCTTGAAGAGTTATTAGTAAAAAAATAAAAGTCTAAATTATTCTTAATTAAATAATCAACTAATTTTTTTGCCGAAGGAACAATTTTTGTCCCATGGTACATCGTACCATCTAAATCAAGAAATAAGGTTTTCATTAACCTACAGACTCACTCATATCTAATTTTAACAATTGATTCAACTCAACAGCATATTCCATTGGCAATTCACGAGTAAAAGGTTCTAAAAATCCCATAATAATCATTTGAGTAGCCTCAGCCTGATCAAGACCCCGAGACATTAAATAAAATAATTGTTCTTCAGAGATCTTTGAAACACTCGCTTCATGTTCAACTGTTGAAGTTGGATTACTTACAACGTTACTTGGAATTGTGTCACTAAAACTTTGATCATCTAAAATTAAAGTATCGCATTCAATCTTACTTTTTGAGTTAACCGCTTTTTTACTATGACTTACTAACCCTCGATAATTAACAACGCCACCATTACGAACGACGGATTTAGAGATAATAGTGCTCGAAGTGTTTGGAGCTAGATGAATCATTTTTGCACCCGCATCTTGAACTTGTCCTTTACTCCCGACTGCTATTGAAATGCAAGTTCCTTTTGCATACTCACCTTTTAAAACACAGGCTGGATATTTCATATTGATTGAAGAACCGATATTTCCATCTACCCAATCCATACTACCACCAGCATCAACCATTGCTCGCTTAGTCACAAGGTTAACAATATTGCTTGACCAATTTTGAATTGTTGAATAACGACATTTTGCATTCTTCTTAACAATAATTTCTACAACCGCTGCATGCAAAGAATCTTTTTGGTAGATTGGAGCTGTGCACCCTTCAATGTAATGTAAATCAGCTTCATCCTCAACAATTATTAAAGTTCTTTCAAATTGACCCATACGCTCAGAATTAATTCTAAAATAAGATTGTAAAGGTTTATCTAAAACAACACCTTTAGGTAAATATATAAAAGAACCTCCAGACCAAACACAACTATTTAAAGCTGAAAACTTATTATCTGTATAAGGAATTACACTTCCAAAATATTCTTTAAATAATTCAGGATATTCTCTTAAAGCGGTATCAGTATCAACAAAGATTACACCCTTATCTTCAACTTCTTTTAACATATTATGATAAACCACTTCTGATTCATATTGTGTAGATACTCCAGCTAAATATTTTTGTTCAGCTTCTGGAATTCCTAACTTGTCAAATGTATCTTTGATTGTATCAGGAACTTCTTCCCATGAGTTTTCTTGCTTATCACTTGGTTTTATATAATATGTATAATCATTAAAATCTAAACAATCTAAATTAGGTCCAAATGATGGCATTTCAGAATTAACAAAATAATGATAAGCCTTTAATCGATATTCCAACATCCACTCTGGTTCTTTTTTAATTCTTGAAATTTCACGTACAATATCTTCATTCAATCCTTTACCCGTATTATAAACACTAACATCTTTATCACTAAAACCGTATTTGTATTCTTGTTCA
Organism: uncultured Erysipelotrichaceae bacterium; assembly: GCA_964369955.1. Taxonomy (GTDB): domain Bacteria; phylum Bacillota_I; class Bacilli_A; order Erysipelotrichales; family Erysipelotrichaceae; genus CAYJFQ01. The sequence goes on from CAYJFQ010000009.1 coordinate 3,854, forward strand.
ATTATTTCTTTATTTTTCATATTTATCCAATAATTCTTTCATTCCATCGATTCCGATAGTCGCACACTTGATGCGATTTGCTTGTTTATAGACAGTGTGAAAAGCGTAGGCTTCTTCTAAAATATCTTCATTATATTCTTGCTGATTAATCATTTTATAATATTCTTCAATAATTAATTTAGCTTCTTCAACACTTTTACCCTTAATTAATTCACTAATAATTGAAGTTGAAGCTGTACTAATTGTACATGCTACCCCATCAAAACGAACATCTTTAATCATTCCATCTTCAATTTTAACTTGAATGTGAAGATCATCAATACAAGAAGCAGAAGCCATATGAATCTCTGGATAATCTTTAATTAATCCTTTATTCATTGGATTTTGGTAATTATCCATAATTATTTGTCTTAAAACATTAGGATCTTTCAATAGTTCATTCATAATTACTCTCCTTAAAAGAAAACATCTAAACAATTTTCTAAATTTACATCTTTTACAATCTCAAGAAATTTATCAATTTCTTCTTTAGTATTGTAGAAATATACACTAGCTCTTAAAGTATCACTTGTACCTAAGTGATTCATCAATATTTTTGCACAATGCTGTCCAGCTCTTACACAGATGCCATGATCATTTAAATAACTAGCTGCATCTTGTGCAAAAACATCTTTAACATTAAATGTCACAATTCCTGTATCAGCAGTTTCGTTATATAGAATAATATTCGGCAATTTCTTTAAGCCCTCTACTAAATATTCTCTTAATTGATGTTCATGGTTATAGATATTAACTAAACCAATCTCTAAGATGTAATCAATAGCCTTACCTAAGCCTAAAACAGCTTCTATTGCTGGTGTACCAGCTTCAAATTTATATGGTGGTTCTTTTAATAAAATATTTCCACAGATATCAAATCTTGCATTACTTCCCCCACCGATTAAAAATGGCTCGCTAGCTTCTAATAGTTCAAATTTTCCATATAAAACCCCTACCCCAGTAGGCCCACACATTTTATGACCACTAAATGCTAGGAAATCAACATCTTCATCAACAACATCAATAGCCATATGAGGAGCACCTTGTGCTGCATCAACTACAACAACCGCTTCAACTTCATGAGCAAGCTTGGTAATTTCTTTAACAGGCGCAACAAACCCTAATACATTTGTAACATTCGCAAAACAAACAATTTTAACTTTATCACTAAGAACAGATTTGAAATTCTCAATTGTAATTCTTCCTTCATCATCCAACGGTATGTACTCAATAACTGCTCCTGTTTCTTCAGCAACCTTAAACCAAGGTAGAATATTGCTAGCATGCTCAGCCTCAGTAGATAAGATGATATCACCTTTTTTTAAGTGTGTACGACCATAACCATAAGCTACTAAATTTAAGGACATACTAGCACCTGATGTAAAAACGATATTACGAGCTTGGGAATTTAGTAATTTTCCTACTTTTTCCCTAACCGCTTCATACTCATTTGAGACTTGATAAGATAATTCATAATCACCACGATGAGCACTAACTGATAAATTAGTATAATAGTTAACCACTTCATCAATTACCGATTGTGGTTTAAAAGTTGTTGCAGCATTATCAAAATAAACAATTTTTGATTCTCTTAACATTGGGAAATCTTGACGAATTTTATTTAAATCAAACATAGTTCCTCCACTTGATTAATAATTTCATTCTCAACCATATCTTTGATTTCATTATTGCTTATTAAACTTAAAACATTGCTTAAGTAACCAAATGCTACTAGTTTAATAATCTGATCTTCATTTAAACCACGACTTGCCATATAAAATCTTTGTTGTTCTTCCAAACGACCAATTGTACAAGCATGCTTTGCCTTGATATCATTTTCTTCCATATTTAATATAGGCAGAACTCTTACTTTATTAACATCCCCACTAGTCAAAACTCTTGAACTTTGGAAGGCTTCACTACCTTTAAATCCTTTTTTTATTTCACCAACTATTTCACAATTGTAGTTAGCATCAGCTACCACAACTCCATAGTTACTAATATCACTTGCTGTATTTCTTGCTAAGTGATCAACCTTAAAGAAATAGTTTTGTTGATTATTAGAAACACCCGTATTCACAAGCTTTAATGTTGCATACTCCTTAACTAGCTGGCAGTTGAACTTTAAATCTAAGGGTTTAGAATTTGAGTTTACCATTCCGATCGTTAAGTTTTTATTTACTACTGAGTTGATTATAATGCTTTCAGCATTTTGATTGATTAAATTTAAATTAAGTTGATTGTTTTCATTAATATTTAATTCAAGATTACTTTCAACAAGCAAAACAACTTCACCAGAAGTCTCAATGTTTACTTGTTTTTCATTAATTTGGTAGATCCCAGGTGCACTTATTAACACTAGTTATGACCCTTTTCTTTAACTCCGCAAACTCCTAAATGATAAACTAATTTCTTTTCAGGTTGTTTTGCTAGTTTGAGATTCATTTCTTTTAATAACCAATCATATCCTTCAGCATCAATCTTATTAATTAATTCAATATCTCCACTACAAGCTATCTTTCCATCAATCATTACATGAACAACACTTGGTTTTACAAGTTGATAAAATCTCTCATAATGACTAACAATAAGCATTCCAAAATCACTAACTTCTACTTCTTTATTAATTGCATCAGCCACTATTTTTAAAGCATCCACATCAAGACCAGAATCAATTTCATCTAATAAAGCTAGTTTAGGTTTTAACATTAACATTTGAACTATTTCATTTCTTTTCTTTTCTCCGCCACTGAATCCCTCATTGATGAAACGGTGCGCTAATTCACCCTTTAATTTTAATTGACCCAATCCTTTATCCATTTTCTTAATAAACTCAAAAAGTTTGATTGGCGTTTCATTATGTGCGTTTAAAGCCGCTCTCATAAAATCGGAGTTAGTAATCCCACTTATTTCTACCGGGTACTGCATTCCTAAGAAGATTCCTATTTTGCTTCTTTGGTCAACACTTAAAGAATTAACATCTACCCCATCAAAAGTAATACTACCTTTTGTGATTGTGTATTTAGGGTGCCCCATAATAGTTTGTAGTAATGTACTTTTACCATTGCCATTAGGTCCTAATAATGCATGAATTTCTCTATCATTAATTTCCAAGTCTACACCCTTTAGTATTTCTTTATCTTCAACATTTACATGTAAGTTTTTTATTATTAGTTTACTCATTTTTACCATTTCCTTTGCTTGATTATTTTAACAAATATTAATAGATTTTCCAACTTATTTGATTTGCACATACTTACAAATTAATTTATAATTAAAAAGTTACATTAGGAGGTAATTTAAATGAACGAAATTCTTAAAAAATTTTGGTTTGTCATTTTAATCGGTGCCTTATTCTTTGGCGCCTTCTCATATGTCATTTATGAAGAAAATAAAGACAAGATACCAGGAAAGACTATTGATGGAGAAGAAGTTATCCTTACTATCGGAGGTCAAAGTTACACAGCTGATGATCTATTCAATGATATCTCATCCATGGGAAATGAAGTTACTTTTGATTTAATCAACTATGATATTCAAACTTCTATCTTAAATCAATCGATGAAAGTTACATCAGAAATGAAAAATGAAGCTGAAGAATTAATTGATACTTATATTATTGCGTATTTCCAACAATCATATGGAGATCAATATCAACTTTACTTAGAAAGTTGGATGAAAGGTTATGGTTTTGAAGAAGAGGCAGACATTATTGAATACACTCTTCCATGGTTAGTTATTAGACCACAATTAATTAGAGATTATTTTGAAGCTAACATTGATCAATATTGGGAAGATTTTTTCACAAATGAAAATCCACGTTTTATCTCTCATATTTTAATTACAACTATTGACCCTGAAAATCCAAATGAAACTGAACTAGAAGCTATTGCAGCTGTTGAAGCAGCTTTAGAAACTAAAGACTTTGGAACAGTTGCTAAAGAGTTAAGTCATGATACTGGAAGTGCAATTAATGAAGGATCTATAGGACTAGTCACAGAGACTAATAAATCAATGTATGTTCCTGAATTTGCAGAAGCTTCAATGTTATTAGCTGATGGTGAAGTAAGTAATTGGGTACAAACGGATTATGGTTGGCATTTAATTAAAAATACCGGTTCTTCTCAAGATTATCTTTTACAACAAGATGCAGTGTTAGATGAAATTGCTAATCAACATCCAGAACTTAGTGATAAAATTGTCTATGAAAAAGGTCTAGAGTTAGGATTTGACTTTTTCGGAAATACTGAATTAGAAAATCAATTCAAAGAAGCTATGGGGGTAACTGAATAATGAAAAAAATAGTTGCAATATTAGCGGCATTATTATTAATCACTGGTTGTAGTGATGCATATGCTGAAGTCAAAAATTCAGTTGATTTTGTAAAAGTTGGAAATGATACTATTTCAAGTGAAGATATTTATCCAAGTTTAGTAGAATACTACGGGATTGAATATGTAATTAACTTTATTCACAAAGTGATTTATGATGCTGAAGTTACTGATTATGATTTACAAGCAAGAATTGATGAAGAAATTGCTAAAGCAAAAGAAACTGATGGTGATGAATATTATAAAACTCAAGGATTTGATACTGAAGATGAATACTTAGTATTAATTACTGATGTCTTAATTTATGAAGCTATCATTAAAAACTATGTAAATACTAATTTTGAAAACTTAGTGAATAGTTATTTACCAGTCAAAATGCGTGTTGCTGATTTTACAGATAAAGAAACTGCTGAACAAGCTATTAAAGAATTGAAGGCTGGTGAAGGATTTAACGATGTATTAGACGGTAAGTTTACTGAACTTTATAAAGGAGAAGAAAAAGTATATTCTACTTTAGATACGCTTCCAAGTGAAGTTGTTTCATATGCAATGTATGCTGATCGTCCAAATATACCAGATTCACCAATCTCAACAAGTGATGGTAGATTCTATGTAGTACAAATCACAAATACTGATCCTGAAACTTTTAAAGAAGATATTGTTGATAGTTTCATCAATCATAGCCCTATCATTCAAGGTGGTATGAATTATTATACTAATAAATTAGGAATAACTTTCCACGATAAAGCAATCCATGATTTATTACTTGATTCTTATCCTGAATATTTCGGAAACAACTAAAAGGCAATTATTGCCTTTTTTTAGAAAGGAATACTTATGTGTATATTTTGTAAAATAGTTAATGGTGAATTGCCAAGTCGTAAAATTTATGAAGATGATGATATTGTTGCTTTTTTAGATATTAATCCTGCTGCTAAAGGTCACACTTTAGTACTTCCCAAAAAACACTATCAGGATATCTTAGATACTCCAAGCGATATTTTATACAAACAAATGAAAGTCACTAAAAAGTTAACCAAAGAAATATTGAGGAAATTAAATGCTGATGGAGCTAATATTTTAAATAATTTAAATGAGGCTTCAGGACAAGTTATCTTCCATAATCATTTTCATATTATTCCTAGGTTTGATAATGATGAATTTAAAATTATTCATCCTACATATGATTTTAACTTAGATGAAATTCATTCGATCTTAACTAAATAGTAATCAACAAAAAAGGTATATTTTCTTAATTTTAGAAAGTATACCTTTTATTTTATGGTTTTTTTAGCATCATCTCTCTGATTCTAATTCTTGCTTTATCATATTCTTCACTAAAGTAATGAATAGTTAGTGTCACAGGCGGAAAACTATCAAACTCTTCTATAGTTAAAGAATGTTCATTATATGCCTTAACAAATGGTTGTAACTTATTTAGTTGATTAATTACCTCATTATCAACTTCAACATCAAAGTAGTTCTTAATTTCTAAGTCACATTTTTCAAAGCGTTTTTGCCATCTAGCAGGAATTGTCATAATTAAATCTCCGCCAATAAATTCCGACCAATGTAATTGATGTCGATAGTAAGCTGTTAAAATTCTTGTTTTATATTTTCTTTCTTTGTATATCTTACTTATCTTTTTACAAATCGCTACTCCTGGCCAGTTTAAAGCATCTGGATGAATAACAATATTTTCTTTATCAACATAACTTCTTAACCAATCATCCTGCATTCCTAATAGTACAGCGCAAACAGGATTAATATTGGTTATATCTTTCCCTTCCATCTCACGTCTATTAAGTCCTTTTTCAATAGCACGCGCTACCGCTATTGCTTGATCGACACTATAACATAGAGTTGCCATTACACTGATTCCTAAATAGGTAGCCTCTTCCATTGCGTTAATGCCAGCGCTAGTTGTCGGAATCTTAACTTGCATGTTAGGACCACAAGAATCGACTTCTAGAGCCATTGAAATCATCTCCGATGTACTATTATATCGATAGATAGAAGTTTGAATAGAATATCTGCCCTTTAAAGGAGTACCAACTTCCCATAATGGTAACATTACCTTACTTCTTTCTTTTCCCATTTCCAAAGTCCATGCCCACAACACCTCTTCTTCATTTAGTGTTGGATATTTGCTTTTAAGTCTATTAACAACCGCTGAGTGTACTTCTTCTCTTTCTTGCAACAACATACGCGATACCCAAGTTGGACTTGTAGTGACCCCAGTTACACCTTGAGTAATGCCATAATTATGATCATCAACATGGAATGAATCCATCCATATTTCAGTCATCGGAAACTTCTCTCTCATTTCAAGTAATTTACTCATAACTACCTCCTAACACTTTTAATTATATAGCATTAAGCTAATAAAAAAAGGAGTACTTTCGTACTCCTTAAATCAATTAAAGCATGAAATAAATAATAAACGCTATATCAAGTAAATAAATCACTAAATTAACATCTCTTGCTTTACCCTTTGCAATATGAGCAACTGTATAAACGATGAAACCTGCAGCCATTCCACTTGCAATAGAATAAGATAATAACATTCCAATAATTACTGTAAAAGCACTAGCCGCAACTTCAAACTCTCCAAGATTAACATCTTTAAGTTGAGTAATCATTAAGATTCCAACAATAATTAAAGCTGGAGAAGTCACAGGAGATAAGAAAGCACCATCAACAGGAATAGCTCCAACAACAGAAAGTAAAGGTAAGAAGAATATAGATAAGAAGAATAATACTCCAGTAGTAATAGCTGTTAAACCAGTTTTACCACCAGCAGCAACTCCTGAACCTGATTCAACAAATGATGTAATAGTGCTCGTTCCTAAGAAAGCACCAATCATAGTACCAATAGAATCAGCATATAATGCTTTTTCAACATTCTCTAATTCACCTTTGTCATTAACTAAACCTAAGTTGTTACCAACAGCAACTAAAGTACCAGAAGTATCAAAGAAGTCAATGAATAAGAATGTAAAGATAACAATAAACACTTCAGGCTTAGTAAACAAAGTTGATAAACCTGAGAAAGCAGCACCAACAGTATGGATCTCAAAATTAGCAGAAACAATGCCAGTAGGCATAGCAGGCATTCCAGCGACACCCAATAATCCTGCAATTACACCAACAACTGCAGTAATAACTAAACCATAAAATGCAGCAGCATTAACATTTTTACCCATTAAATAAATGCTAACAAGTAAACCGAAAATCGCTAATAAAACAGTAGGATTAGTGAAATCACCAAAAGCAACTAAAGTAGAGGGATTCCCAACTACAATACCTGCATTTACAAAACCAATAAAAGCAATAAAGAATCCAATACCAGCACCAATAGATAATTTTAAACTCTTTGGAATTGAATTAATAATTTTCTTTCTTAAACCAGTAACTGAAATAACAAAGAACGCAATACCAGAAACTAATACAGCAGCTAAAGCCTCTTCAAAAGTAAAACCATAACCTAAACATACTGTATAAGTAAAGTAAGCATTAATACCCATACCAGCAGATAAAGCAACAGGGTAATTAGCAAGTAATCCCATAATAATACATGCAACGCCACTTGCGATAGCGGTAGCTAAGAATACAGAGTTAAAATCTAACCCCTCAACTGAAGACAACATTCCAGGATTTACTCCTAAAATGTAAGCCATAGTTAAGAACGTAGTAATACCAGCCATGATCTCAACTTTAACACTTGTTTTCTTTTCAGAAAGTTTAAATAATTTTTCTAACATTTTTTTCTCCTTTTTTCGCTGTATCACCAAATAAAAAAAGGCATGTTATAGCCTCACGATTAAAAAGTCGACTAGTAACATAGTGATGCATTTACGGTGCATCGTAGAGACTCCCACCCATATTGTGAGATTATATGGTAATACCAAAAGATTATAACATAATTAAACTAAAGAAAAACACCTTATTTTAAAAAAAAGCAAAAGTATTTCCATTAATTAAAATACAACAACAAACAAACCAAAAAGGCATAAATTAAAACCATTAATATCAATGATTTAGAAGATAATAAAACATTTACAGGATCTCCATCACTGTTGCCGTTAACAATTTTGTTATACCTCAAAACAATTAGAACAACAAATATAAAACTAAATAGCATATAATTATTTACTGAACTTAAAGACCATAAAACATAAAAAAGAAAAATAAAAACAATTGAAACATTCATCCAAAATGTTAACCCTCTTACAGTATAGAATTTCAATGACCCACGTGAACTAGCTCCAATTATCTTCAATTCATTTCTACGCTTTCCTAAACCTAAATAGAAAGACATAGCCATAACAGTTAAAATTAACCAATTCGAAATCTCAATTCCAACAATCACCCCACCAAACATTACCCTCATAATAAAACCAGAAACCAAGATAATCAAATCAATAACTGGAACATTTTTAAAGCCTAAACTATAAAAAATGTTTATTAACAGATAAACAAACATGATCATTGTAGAAAAACCAAAAGAAAAATTGTTTAAATTGAAATCAATAACTACAGCTATCACAAGCAAACAAAACCCAACAATTAAAGCACTCTTAACACTAACTCTATCACTAGCAATCGGTCTTTTACATTTAATGGGATGTGCAGCATCTTTGTCACAATCATTAATGTCATTAACTATATAAACAACAGATGCTATTAGGGAGAATGAAATGAAACCAAGAGTTGCCTTCAATAAAAGATCAAAATCATTAATGTTTGCACTAAAAAAAAGAGGAAGGAAAATTAAAAGGTTTTTTATATAATGTTTAATTCTTAGTAGTTTAATATAATTTATCATTAAATCTTCACCTTTCTCCAACTATTTTTTTAGTTATAACATAGTTAATTCCAGTAAAGAAAATTGTTAAAACTATTTTGCTAACTATTTGATTAAAATTCATCAAGTCCACTAATATAAATAATAAAATAACATCAAAAAACAATATTGAGATTCTCATCAATAAGAAATTAATAACCTTGCTGACTTGTTCCTTAATGATAAAAATTTGATTAAAAGTTACATTTAAATTTATAAAATATGAAATTAGATTTGAAATTATAAATGAAATTACATTTGATAACAAATAATGAAATGATAAACAATCAATAAAAAACAAAAAAATGTAAATATTTATAACTGTCATAATAGAACCAATGATTAAAAATCTTAAAAACATATTAAATTCTTTCATATTTATCATAGCGTTGGCCAAAACCTTTTTAAGTCAATATTTGCATATATCTTTAAAAATGCATTTAACAGTCCAAGAACATCTAACAATAGCATTATTCTAACTACAACTTGCAAAACAAAACGCTCACCCTTCAAATCAACTTTCCGATAATTAGGAAAATTTTCTCTAATAAAATTAAACAATTTCTCACTTTCAATCATCATCGAATCGTTACCAACATTATTTCCAAGCTTCAACAAATGCCAACAAGCAAATTTGAAAATATTACCGTTGAGAATGTTGTAGTCCAATTTCTCATTACTTATTAAACTTCTAAGATAATCAACGCTAATATCTGTACTATTTTTTGGAAATTTTAGCAATGTTGTATTAACCACTGAATTACTATTAAATACATAATAATATTTTGGAGTAGGATTGTAGTAGAAACTGGGGTTACAAGCTTTAACAGATAAATTAAACAGTAAGTCATCAATGACATTAAAATATGGAATCATTAGATCATTATTATCGATTAAATCTCTTTTATAAAGTTTTCCATAATTTGCAATATTTTGTTTGTAAGCAACATAATCACTAGTATAATCTCTAAGTTTGCTAGAACCATCACTATTAATTCTTACAAAATTACTGATAACAATGTCTGGAAAATTGTTTTCTTTTGCTGATTTAACTAACTCTTCCAAATAGTTATCAGATATGTAATCATCACAATCCAAGAAAGCTAAATACTTTCCGTTAGCATATTTAATCGCTTCATTCTTTGCGCCACCCGGTCCATTATTATTCTTTGAGCTAATTACTAAAACTCTATCATCATTTTTCTTTATATCTTCTAACATTTCCAAGGTTTTATCAGTAGATGCATCATTGGAAAAAATTAACTGAAAATCAGTAAACGTTTGCCTACATAAGTTATCATATATTTTAGAAATGAATTTTTCACCATTATAAATCCCAATTATGACTGATACTAGCATTGTTTATCCCTTACTTCCTTATTGCTTATAGCAACAGTTAAATGATTAACACAAGCAGCTGAAACGATCGCAAGCTGAGGAAAAATCAAAATTTTATATCTAGGTTGTACACCGCCTAAAATTAAGATGGCAATATATCCCATTATCATCAAAAAAACTAATGATAGAGCTTTATCATCTTTTTTTGAAAATATACCATAAAACCCTAAAATCATGCTTAACAAATAAATCACACTTATAAAAGCGTTCAATACTGATCCTATAAAATTGTTGTACTTTACTTGATAAATATTATTATATTCAGGATTAGTATTACACCATGAAAAAAAACTAATGTCATTTCCAAATACTATATTAGCTTTTTCATAAAATATTCTAGGTAAATTCATGTAATTATTTTTCATTTCATCTTCAAACACTTTATGCATTTCATCTAAACTGTCTTCAAGATTATAATCATTACTAATTAGTATTTCACCCCAATATTTGTTATAAAGATAATTTGAATCGAATATATTAGTATCTGGATTAAAAGAATAACCCCATGTTAAATATAATGGTGTAGCATCAACTACCTCAATCTTATACTTGCTCTCTATAGAATTATTTATATAACTTGTTACAACACCACTAAAACCAAAGAATAAAATAACCACTAAAACTAATTTCATTATATTCTCTTTAATTTGATCTTTATTAGATAAACCATAAAATACAAAAATTCCAAAATAGACTAACACCATATAGATAGATAGTGGCTTAAATAAATTTAATAAGCAAAATAATAGCATTAATAATGCTAAGTACAAAAAGTTCTTTATTCGATCAGATTCTTTAAAAACAATTGACCACACAAAAATAATTAAAGACATTATAAGGATGCTAAAATGATCAGGACTACTTAAATTAACATATAATATATAATGTGGAAAAATTGTCATTATTAACACTACAAACATTGCGATATTACGATTAAATAATTTTGAAACTCCAAAGTATAAAACGATAGAACTAATAACATACAAAAATATGTTCAATAACTTAATATATGCATAACTATAACCAAAAACACTGAATATAGATAAAACTATTTCATTAAATAGAAACCAAGCAGGAAATTTAGCAAAATAACTTTGATAATAATGATTATCAATCGGATTAATATTCTCTGTAAATTGATATCCACTTTCTAACAACTCATAAATATTGCCAGCATATCCAAAATCAGAAGTTTGATATGTTTTAAGAAACTCAATGTTGAAAAATCTAAATACGATTCCAGCAAATATTATCCCAAACAAAAGGTAGGCAAATTTTCTTTTTTGTATTTTACTTATCAATAAGTAAAATACAAAAAACAACACAAAAGTAATGAATACAACCAAAATATAGAAAATAATTAATTCACTATTCAATAGATAACTGTCAATTACACGAAATTGAAAATAAGAGGCTATCAAAAAAGTTATCCCAACAACCACATAAAAACTTTTTTCTAAAAAACTCTTATTTATCATTAAACTCTCCTTAAAACAATACGCTTATTATAACAAATATTGTTAAAAATCTATAGTTCAACATAAATAAAAATATTGCTTATGATTAGCGATAAATAACTTAGACTTCTACAGTTACTTTACTATTTTGTAAAATTAAAAATCACCTTAATCATAGATTTTCAATAATTTTAGTCAATGTGGCTTTAAAGCTGTTAACTTCATCTTGACTAATTCCTGTGTATTGTTTACTATACAAATCTTTGGAAATCAAATAAAAATTTTCCTTCAAATCTTTACCAGCATTGGTTAACTCTACATAGTGAAGTCTTTTATCATTAGGGCATTTTAATACACTAACCAAATTTAGTGACACTAACTTATTAACTAAGGTGGTCGCTGTTTGTGGTTTTTTATTGACTCTTTTCGCAAGATCACTCATTGAAATTTTTTCACAATCAAGTAATACCATTAGTATTGTTCCGTGTGAAGAAACAAGGTCGGTCAATCCGAATTCTTGAAGTCTTAGATTAATATAACTATTCATTAGATAATTTGCTTTCGAAATCAAATTAAAAGTATTGTCCATCACATGTTCCAACCTAATAGCTTGCTCAGAAAATTTTGAAGTTTTTCAGTTTTAGGATTTTTAAATATTTCTTCTGTATCTCCATATTCATATAGAATGCCATCACTTAAGAATGCTACTTTATCACACGCATGATAAGCAAACCCCATTTCATGAGTTACAATAATAAAACTTAATCCTTCTTTTTTTAACTCATTGACCAAATCTAAAACATCGGTTGTGTATTCTGGGTCAAGAGCACTTGTTGGCTCATCTAGTAATAAAAATTTCGGCTTATGAGCGATTGCTCTTGCAATACTAATTCTCTGAATTTGACCTCCCGATAATTCTGATGGTTTTTTATCTTTATCTTCACTTAGCCCAAATCTTGATAATAAGTTCATTGCTATTTCTCTAGCGTCATCTATTTTGTAATTATGAACTAGTGTTAAAGGTAAAGTTATATTGTCAATAGCGCTTAAGTGGCTTAATAAACCATTTTGTTGAAATACAAAACCTATTTCTTTAATATAAGCATCTAATTTATTTTCATCAATACAAATATCATCAACATAAAATTCACCACTATCTCTTGTAATCAACCCACCAAGAATCCCTAATAATGTTGATTTACCACCACCTGATGGACCTATTATAGCCAATGTTTTAAATTCATCATCAAGATTAACATCACTTAAAACAACATTGTCTCCAAAAGATTTAGTAATATTCTTAAGCTTTATATGCATAATTAAACCTTCTCTCTAATCTTTTTGTTACATAAGAAATTGGTAAAGTAAACACTAAATAAAGTCCTGCTAAGACAAAATAAACAGTAAATACATCAAAATTAGTGGCAGTTATCTCTCGCATTGTATGTGTAAGGTCGATAACTGCAATCAGAGATAATAATGATGAATCTTTAATCGTAGAAGCGAATTGTCCAGTTAGAGATGGCAGCGTTCTTGCTACAAGTTGTGGAAGTATTACATATCTTAATGTTTGAGGTTTACTAAGACCGATTGCTTTAGCGATCTGCAATTGTTGTTTATCAAGAGATAGAAAACTACCTCTGATTATTTCTGCAATATAAGCGCCTTCAAAAATTGAAAGAATAATTATTCCTGCAAATACTCTATCAGTAATACCTAAGGCTGTACCTGCAATATAATAAAACAAATAAATTTGTGATATTAATGGAGTCCCTCTAATCAAATCGACATATAAATTCGCAAAAGAATTAACAACAATGACTTTTGACTCTTTCATCAACACTATTAATATACCGATTATTAAACTAATAATTAACGAACCAACACTAATGTAAAGCGTCATCAAAAAACCATCAATAATCCTCTGATGATATGACAACAGTGACATAAAATCTAAACTAACACCTATTGAATTCAAAGCGATGTTTATCAAAAGAAAAAGTACCACTAAAACTACTGCAGTATTAATAATTCTCGCTAATAAACATGTCTCTTTTTCTTTATTTTTAATAAATAAATTCATTAGTCTAGATCAAAGAACCAAGTAAAACCTAGTTCATCAAACACTTTCTTTTCTTCACTTAAGTGCTTTTCACTAATTTCATTTAAATCACCACTAATATAAAGTTCATTTATGAAAAGATTCAATTCATCAAGTAATTCTGTATTTCCTTTTTTAACACCTATACCCCAATATTCAACATCTTGAAAAGGAATAAAGATTGCATTTGTAGTCTCTTGGTTTCTTTGATAATTGCGATAAATTGTTAATTGATCATAAATAAAACCATCGACCAAACCTTGGGTAACTTCTGTGATAGCTGCACTCTCATCAGCTAATACAACCACTTCTGCATTTTTAATATTATTATTTGCATAAATATGCCCTGTTGAACCAGATTTAACAGCTAATTTATTACCTTCAACATCTAACTCTTCAATATTTTTGATATTAGAATCTTTATTTACCAATAAAGCTAACAAACTTTTTGCATAAGGGTCACTGAAGTCAATTGTCTTTTTACGATCATCTGTAATTGTCATTGATGAGATCACTATATCTACTTTTTCAGTTTCCAACGATGGAATCAAACCGCCCCACTCAATATTTTCAATTATTACTTCTTGTCCAATGTACTCCCCGAAAGCATAAGCAATATCAACACTTATTCCTACTGGATTACCAGCTTCATCCTTTGTCTCAAATGGAGGATACGCTAACTCCATACCTACTCTTAATATTTGATTTTCATCTACATCAGTACTAGTACAACCAGTAATCATCAATACACTAAATAAAATAAATAATATTTTTTTCATACCATTCTCCCTTTTTCTAATTATACTTCGATATCGAAATAATATCAACTAATACACTAATTACAATCTGCAATAGTTTTAGTGAGCATAGTTATCTTTAGTTAAGATGAAACTTTTAGAATGATAAATAATATTAGATAATCTGTTCTTCATTAAATTTATTTTATAACATTACTTAAATATGTGTATCAAAATAACTATAAAAAATTCCTATATGTTATTTTTTTAACTTAAATACACTTTTAAATATGATTCAATATTCTAACCTGTTAAGAATATTTAAAATTAGATTCGAACTTCATAATACAAAGTAATAAGCTTTGGATATACATGCATCATTATGTACTTGGAGGTGTCAATAATAAAATAGTTTCAAATTTGTTTATTGTATTCAAGTTTTAGCTATCTCAGTTTATGCATTCGCACTTTAAACACCACCTTATTAATAAAATTGTTAGCACTTTGTTGTACGCGATAAACGCTGTTTAAAATAGCTTTAAACTTCAGTTTTTAGCATGAAATTATTTCATCTTTAATACTTACAATATTGTTGTGCAATTAGTTGATCATTCATAAATCGTTTTGAATTCTTGTATCTACACATAAGGGAGATTTTAATTATATGTAATTATTACTATCATCATTAAACTTAAAATTGAATGACATAAAAAACGTTTTAATAGTTAAAAAAGATAAACTAAAACCTAATAATAGAAGTTATAAAAAACTAAATCTTTTATCACTAATAATAGACAATTGATTTTTCATAAAGCAATAAATATATAAAATATCACTAGCCTCTTTGTAACAGAACTTGTTAATTGGGTTAAATACAATTAGTTTAGGACTATTTAAAAAGGGTTCAAGTAAAAAAACACACTTAGATCAATACCACCAAGTTGTAGGATGAAACACCTTACAACAAAGAAGTATTATCTAAGTGTGTTTAATTATAAATTATGATAGATAATCATAATGTTGAATCACAAGAGATTCACTATTTTGAATAAATATAAACTCAATAATAATATTAAGAACGAATTAAATTTTTTCTTAATACTGCAAATAATCCAAGTACTGATATCAATAATATAGATAATGGAAGTAATATAGACATTTTATTATCGCCAGTATCTGGAATTAATTCAGTTTCAGTTTCTTTATATTTAGCGATATATAGTGTATTTTCATTATAAACTACAGTGCTTGAATACATTATGTCTCCACTATTGTACTCACCATCTTCATTAACATCAATATACCAGAAATCAAATAATTTATTATCATCTGTATTATCAGTTGTTTTAGGAGCGATAACTATAGTACTACCTTTATCAACATCCTTACTTGCGGTTGTATCTTCGTCTGCAATTGTAAAACCATTGTTTTCAGTAGTTGTTGGCAATAAAGTGTCTACATCTAAAGTGTCAAACGTAACTGTTATCTGTTCTATTGGTTTATCTACTAGAATAGGATACAAAATAACATGGTCTGTAACTTTGGTATCACCTGTCGTATTTCCATCATCATTGAAATCCCATTTAGGACTACTCTCAGTTGGGTTTTCATCAGTTGTCCACCCTAAAAATTCTTTTCCTTCCGGTACAGTGTATAAGTCTGTATCAGGAACGGTCGAATTGTCAGGAACATTTAAATATTGATCTACATTTTTTGTTGAATCTTTATCTTCTTTAAATGTTACAGTCCAAACGAATGTTGAATATACACTAATATCAGCATATTTCTCATCAAGCTCTACCTGAGTTAAGTTCTTCGTTGCGTCAACTACAGGTGAAAATGTAATCTCGTTTGCATTAAACTGAATACCTGATGCTTGAGGATGGTTGTTATTCTTTCTAACATCTCCGCCACTCGGTAATTCATCAGTAATTGCATAACCATTTGTAGAGTATCTTATATCGTATGGATAAGTCTTCTTCGGAGGTAAAATAATGTTATATCTTCCAGTTAAAGCGTCATAACTTACTATAGCGTCTTCCGGAAGTTCGCTAGTTCCATCTTTAAATGTTGGCGCATCTGCAACAACTGCTTCACCTTCATCAAAAATTCCGTTTTTATTATTATCCTCAAATATTATTCCACCAATTTCATACCATTTAAATTTGTAGATTGCTGTTGATGTTCCTACAAGAACATCATTATTAGTAACTGTAGCAGTTACAGTTGAAAGCGTATTGTCAGGAGCTGTAAATAAGCTTTCAGCGTTAGCGATAATAGGAAAATCAAATGTTTCAACCTCAACAAAATCTGTATTATTAACTACCTCTATTGTCACAACATCCTTCAATGTTGTAGTTGGCACATCAGCAGCATTTTTATAGATTATCGTCCAATTATCATTTGGTGGAGTTATAAAATTTTCTAAAGTTAAAGGAATAGTTCCTTCTGTTGGTATATTAACAACAATTTTGAAGTTATTGTGACTAGCAGATTTTGCTACATCCACTTTTAAGGATAAAGATGTATGATCTTTCGCTTGATATTCGATAGTCGCAATTTCTTCTTCCATACTTGGCAAATCAGAGCCCTCTTCAATTTCTGGAGTAAGTGTTATGCCAGAAGTAAGTGCACTATTAACAGTAACAAGTGGAATCATATGTTCTCCACTTTCAAGCACACCTGTCACAAGTCCGTTTTCATCAACACCTCCGGAAGCAAAACCTAAATCAATAAGTCTTCTATCTCCGACAATGTTAGGTGTATCAATACCAAACTCAATATCTGTTTTTGTTGTTAACTCTAGTTCATCAGTAACAACTTTAGGGGCGAAGTATGATCCCCAAACAAAATTATGTCCTTCAGATTCTTCTGGAGACATTGCTAGTATCGGACCGATATCAGCATATGCTTCTAAAAATAAGGGATACTGATTTCCATCAACAACATTATAAGTAGGCTCAAAGCTATTATCACCTAATATTGTGTAGAAACTACCACGCGAAGTAAGATTGTTTATAGGGTTACCATATCGGTCACTTACTTCAACTCTTAGCCAAGTTTCACCATTTTTATCTTTTATTTGCTCGATATGTTCTTCATTTCCTACATATCTGAAGAATTCATCATGAATTTTATAGTAAACAGCAACACCATTAGGGAATGGTGGGTTTACATTATTACTAGTATCACCTCTTCTGAACCTAAAATATACTTGATAATCGGAGAAACCGAATGTAGATCGATTACTAACCGCTTTATTAACTGTATATCCATTAGCCGATGTTAAACTTACATCGATTTTATAAGCAAAATATGCTTTACTAGCATCACTTCTATCTACAGCATGTTTTAAATTATCAGCAGTAATTGATACACTGATATCATCAACAAAGACATCTTTTTTACCACCATAAGCAGTAAATTTTCCTGATGTTGTGCTAGAATCACTCGCGTAATGCAAAATAGCTATTGATTCAGGGTGATAATTAACCATCTGAGTACCACCAGGTATAACTTTTAGTGTTGGAAAAGTAATTTTTAAAGCTGACAAGTATTCATTTTCCGGCACACTAAATGTGTGCCCTTCATTAGAATAAACAAACTCTTTATGCTCTTTTGTATCTCCAACAAGTTTATATGTGATTGTAACCGGGGCTGTACCAGTAGCAGAATAAATAAAACCTTCTGTTCCATTTCCGTCTAATAATTCTATTTTACTCAGTTGTTCCCAGTGTTTGTCAGTTTTCAAATCAAGTTCAATCTCAGCATTTACATACGTCATTGATGTCACTACTGAATCTTCAATTCCGTTATCAGGAATTCCATTATCTCCAGTTGTATAATCCACTGTATCTAATGCAATATGTAGACCTTTAACATCCACCCCATTACCATTTAATAGATAAGGGTTTGATGAATCATTATTTTCAAACATAGTAGAAACAGCGTCAAAGTCATTATCGATATAGACTGCAAGGTTATCAGTCGCACCAATTACTGTCCAATAAAGATCGATAGACGGTCTTAATTCTCCGGCGATTCTAGCTTCTTCAGTGCCTTCCATTTCTAATCGAATATTACGGTTTTCGATATTATTTTCTTCAACTGCAACATCATCACCATCAGTTATATCTACTAAAACTTTTATTTGTTTTTCTGATCCAGTGTAAGCAGCTGTATAACTTCCAGAAATTTGTGATCCATCTGTTTCCTTATATAAATCGTATTCAGTTGCTAATCCTACATCACTAATTTGTATATTTATCTTTTTTGTTCCAACGGGAATATCTGTAATTTTAATACTAGAATTATCTGTTAATGATGTTTTTTCACTTTCTTTATCATCAAACCAATATGATTCAAAACTTAATATATTTTTGTCTAAATTAGATAAACTAAATTCACTTACATCTAGTCCTTCCGGGAACGTGAAGGTAAGCACTTCCCCTTCATATCTCTCAATAGCTTTTATATCATATAAATCTTCTGCTTCATGCTCATTTGAAAAGCTAAAGTCATACGTATGGTTCGCTAGTTGTTCTTCAGAAACTGTAGATACAGATACATCTGATACAAGTCTATCAACCATAGTATATTTAGGGACATTAATTACAACACGACCAAAAGTAATACTTCTAGGAATTAATATATTTGTTTCTGTACCCAAAGTTGGAACATATTCAGTCCATGATATTGTTGAATCACTTGTGGCGATAAAACTTTGGCCTTCAGAATAATCAGCGATGGAACCTTCTTTAAGTTGAATAGTCCCTTTTTGATAATCAGAAAAGCTATCTGAAGAATATTCTCTTCCTGTTAACTTATAGTCTATATAAGTAGGGATATTCTTAACAAATGATCCAGATCCTTGGAAATAGTGAAGATCTGTAGCCGCTTTATCAAAATCTGTAGTAAATAATTCCTCTCTATCAGTGCCGTGATAATTATAAGTAATACTACTTATATTTTCATTGCCGCTCATATCATAGCCAAAGCTGTATTCACCATTAAAGATATTGTCACTTGTAGGGTTAGCGTTTCTATTTACATTTTGAAAAAATTCATCTGGAAGTGAAATATCGAATTTTATATCACTCATAGGAAGGTGTGTTTCATTCGCTATTTTAGTACTTAAAGTATACTCACCAATATACATATCATATCCATCTTTTAGTTTTTTTCCAAAATAAACATGTCCATCTGGCAATAAGAATAAACCATACAAACCCTCTCCAACTACGTCATTTATCGTGTTATTTAACTTAAAATTTTTAAGTTCTGTTGAAGTTGGTACTTTATTTCCAGAAGCATAATGGATTTCAGTGGTAAATATATCTACACCATCTGCAGTTTGTGAACTAAAATCAAGCTTATGAGTTTTTTTGATAGTATACTCTTCTAAAATATTCTCATTCGTAATTGGAGTAGAAAGGTTAAAAGAGCTATTATCAGATACATAAACATTTACACCTAATTCAGCTTTAGGATTTTTAATAAGCATGTCACCTATAGCTCCAGCTGTTGTGCCACCAGTAATCTTGTATGTTGTTTCTTTCTCATTTATTAAATCAACACCAATATTAGTTTCTAATGTAAAATTATCTACACCACTTGTATTAACAGTATAGATAGCTTTAGAGCCACTATATACCGCCTTTACTGATAGTGGATTATGTTCTGGTTCTGGTGCGCTCGTTACAATAAATGGAAAGTTGCTAATATTATTAGGATTAATATCAATAATAATATGATATGTTTTTCCTCCTGGCAATTGTACATTTAGAGGATAGAAAAATGCAAACGAATTACCACTAGTAACCGTTGTGTAATCCCACAATGTAGTGGTTGGATTTTTCTCATCGTAAAAAGGTATATATTGGCTCTCAAGCGTTATCGTTGGCTCATCTACCGCTATTGTTGAAGGAGTGTCACCACTACCCTCTACAGCATGAACTCTTGATGTTGGTTGAGTAATTCCGCTTACAGTTATTGTTAACAATAAAAGTAAAGCAAATATTTTTTTGGATATATTCATTATTGATCCCTTTCTTTTAATTGAATTTTTATGCTTCATATCTAGTCAAAATTATAAATATTTTTGTCAAAAATTAAATTTTTCTCTATTTATCAAACACTTCAATTTTATCATACATTTATACTAAGTGTCTAACTAATGCTTCCAAATTCTATTTGTCCAAACTTTTATTATTATAATTTTATTCATTAGTCACAAAAAATGACCACCGATATTCTATTACTAGTTGCCTATCTTGTCAATGTTTTTTTAACAGATTTAATATACAATGATTTTCATAACTTAAACAGTAACTAAATTATTTTTGTTCATACGTTTATCTATTTCCTACATTGTTTTCTTCATAACTAACATCACACGAAGTTTATGATTTTTAGCTCGCTATTTTTATTAAACATAATTCTAGCTGAAACAAATTCAAACAGTGCCTAAACATGATCATTGAGTCTTGGACAATACACATATCGTCTCAACATGATGAGTTTGCGGAAACATATCAACGGCTACTACTTTTTCTAGTTGATAATGCTCTCTTAAATCATTTATATCTCTAGCCATAGTACTTGGATTACAAGAGATGTAAACAATTTCGCGTGGATTCATTTTCATAATAGATTGTTTTGTTAAATCATCCAATCCTTTTCTGGGTGGATCTACAAAAACAACATCAAAGTTATCTTCAAGTACACTAGAAATTTTTCCAGCATCTCCAACAATGAACTTACAATTACTTGCATCATTTAACATCGCATTGTATTCTGCATCCATAATAGCTGTCTTAACAACCTCTACGCCCACTACTTTTTTAACTTTATTAGCTAGAGTAATACTAATACTTCCTATTCCGCAGTATAAATCAAGTACAGTATCATCACTATTTATTGAAGATAACTCCATTGCTTTAGAGTATAACTTTTCAGTTTGTTTTTGATTAATTTGAAAAAAAGCTTTTGGGGAAATACGGTAATCATTTCCTAGGATATTATCAATGATGCAACTAGCACCATACATAATCTTAGTTTTATCTCCCAAAATAACATTATCATTTCTTTCATTTAAATTAATCACAATAGAAACTACATTATCAAATTTTTCAGTAATTAACTCAATTAACTTATCTTTATTATTTATTTTCAGATCATTAACTATAAGAACTACCATCATTTGTTTTTCAACACTAGATTCACGAATTAGAATATGCCTTAAGAATCTTTGGTTGTTAGTCTTTATTATCGACTTCATAATATGGTGATACAACTCATTAGCATCAGCACTTTGTAACAAACAATCTGTTAATGGGACGATGTCATTTGAATTAAGTCGATAAAAACCACCAACTAATTTATTATCTTTAACTGCTGTTGGAATTTGTACTTTATTACGATATCTATAAGGTTCATCAGTTCCGATTATTTCATTACAGGTGAATTCAACCTTGCCAATAGATTTTAAAGCATTGTTAACAATTTTTTTCTTAAATTCTAATTGTTCTGGATATTTTAGATGTTGAATTTGACATCCACCACATTTATTAGCTAGTTCACATTTTGGTCTAGTTCTATTTTCACTAACTGTAATGATCTCACTAATTCTTCCATACCCAAAACTTTTCTTTAAATTCAAAATTTGAATATCGGCTTCTTCCCCAATCATTAACCCTTTGACAAACAAAGTAAAACCTTGGTGTTTTACAACTCCAAATCCTTCACTGCTATAATCTACACATTTTTCTCTGATTACTTGATTTTTATTCATCAGTGCCTTCATCTGTCCCTTCAGTAGCTTCAGGAACATCTGTAGTTGAATCGATATATTCTTGGTATAGTCTGTCTACTAATTCAGGATCAAGTGGATCACCTACATTTTGAATATTATAAGTTTCACTTGCTGAATTTTTAATTAAGCGAATAAATACTTCATCATCAGTTTCTAAATCGCGATATGTGTAAACCTCTAAATCATATTGAACAGCTTCACCTGCGTGAGTGAAGTAAATATCGATTGGAAAAGACGCATCGATTAAATCATAAATAGCTATAGTTAAAACATGTGCCTCTTCTTTTGTAACCGTATCTGATACTTTTACATAGATTCTAGCTGTAATAATATTCATTGAAATCTCTACTTCTTCAACATTTTCTAATGCTAAAATATCTGTCTCAATTTTAACTAAATCTTCATCTTGTAGTTTTATTGTTAAATCACCTTCAAAACGATCACCTAATTGTGGAGTTCCTGTTTCTAGTGAAGCACTAAAAACAATCCACCCTAAGGTCCCGAGTGGTAATCCAATAAAGATTATTACTACAACTAAAAGCCAATTTATTTTAAAACTATTGCTTCTTTTTTTAGTTCTTGGTAACTTTTTGTTTTTCTTTGTTTTTGTTTCGCTTTTTTGAACTGTTTTATTTTCGCTCATTCTTTCACTCCTATTTACTATTTAGAGCTTCTTTAATTAGATTACTTGCCATTTCTGGATTAGCTTGTCCTTTAGAAGCTTTCATTACTTGTCCTACTAAGAATCCTAGTGCACGATCTTTTCCTTGGTGGTAATCTATAACTGATTGAGGATTACTGTTAATAACTTCGTCAACTAAATTTTTGATTTCCTCAACATTAGTGACTTGTTTTAAGTTTAATCTCTCAATTATTTTACCAGGAGTTTCTCCTTCGCTCATATTCTTAAATACTTCTTTTGCTTGTTTTGACGAGATAGTATTATCATTAATCATCTCAATAAGCTCTGCAATACTTTGGGGTAAAATCTTAACTTTACTTAGAGAGATATTCTCTCTAGTTAGGTATGCACTAAATTCTCCTGATAACCAGTTACACAATGCTTTGTATTGCTTTGTGTATTTAATTGCTTGATCATAGTAATCACTTAATTCTTTATTATTAATTAATAAATTACTATCATACTCATTCAATCCCAAATCTAAGTATCTTTGTTTTCTTTGTTGAGGTAATTCTGGTAAATTATTAGCTGCTTCAG
This sequence comes from uncultured Erysipelotrichaceae bacterium, assembly GCA_964369955.1. Classification (GTDB taxonomy): domain Bacteria; phylum Bacillota_I; class Bacilli_A; order Erysipelotrichales; family Erysipelotrichaceae; genus CAYJFQ01. Next base: position 27,795 of record CAYJFQ010000009.1, read on the forward strand.
ACACAAAATTTTTACTTAATTTAATCATTGGAATATTAGGCTCAGGAAAATACTTATAATCAACATTACCTTCTTTCTTTCTCATCATTACTGTAGTCCCGCTACTCTCATCAAATCGATAAGTAGCTTGAGTGATAGTTTCACCAGCGTCTAGTAGTTTACTTTGTCTAATGATTTCTGCTTCAATTGATTTTTTAACATTGCCGATCGAATTTAAGTTTTTAATCTCTACTTTGTTGCCATAACCTTGGTAACCATAAGGTCTCAATGAAATATTAACATCACAACGCAGAGAACCTTCTTCCATTTTACAATCCGATACCCCTAAATAATACATTATTGAACGTATATTTTCAACATACAGCATTGCTTGTTGAGCAGTTCTGATATCAGCTTCAGTTACAATTTCAATCAATGGTGTTCCTGCACGATTATAATCAATATAGGTTCCATCAACTTGGTGAAATTGTTTGGCTGTATCTTCTTCCATATGGATTCTATTGATTCTAATTGGGAACTTCTCCCCATCAACATCAATTTCTAAAAGACCTTTTTCTCCAATTGGATGAAATTGTTGGGTAATTTGATACCCTTTAGGTAAGTCTGAATAATAGTAATTCTTGCGATCAAATCTAACTAAATCTTCTATCTGACAACCTAATGCACTACAAGCCATTAAAGCCATTCTCACAGCCTCTTTATTAACTGAAGGCAAAGTACCAGGAAGCGCAATATCGATTGCACTCACACAACTATTAGGTTGTTGCTTAGTAAGTACTGGAGCCCCAGAAAACATTTTAGTTTTTGTTTTTAATTCAAGATGGATTTCAATTCCCATTACAACTTCATAATTCATTATTTGTCCTCCCATCTTTTAAAATCGACTAATTCTTCTATTTTTAAGCCCACATTAAACATTGTAACTTCTTCTAATTTACGACAAGTAATATTTACACCAACTGGTAGACCATCAATCTTAGCCATCGGCACAGTCATGCTAGGTAATCCTAAAAAATTTGCAAACACCATAAAATTTTCACTTATCATATAATTATTATCTAATTCATTATCAACCTTTTGATCTAAAAGAGGCGCAACATCACCACTGGCAGGAGCTAAAACCACATCGTATTCTTCAAACACTTTGTTGAAAGTATTAGAAATAACTCTTCTAACTTTTTGCGCTTTTCTTAATAAACGATCTTGGTTTTCTTCAAACAAAGAATAAGAACCAATAATAAAACGCTTACGAATCATCGGACTAAAACCTTGAGTACGACTATTAATCATAATCTCATTTGTATCATTTCCAACAACAGTGCAACCGAAATTAATTCCATCTAAATTAGAATGATTAGCTGTAGCCTCACAATTAGCGATAATATAATAAGTAGGCAATAAACATCTCAACAAATCATCATCTAAACTAATATGTGTAATGATTGCCCCGGCTTTTTCCAGTTCTTTAATTAATTTAAGTGTTTCATCTTTAACAACAGGATTTGTTACATTATTTAAAACATTATCTAACACCGCAATTTTCTTGCCACTTACATCATCGCTTAATAAACCACAATAATCTAAAACAGGCGCATCTAATGAAGTCATATCTTTATTATCTCTACCCGCAAGAGTAGTTAATGCGCATGCTGCATCTTTAACATTGCTTGTAAAATATCCAACGTGATCTAAACTAGAGGCATAAGGTATAACTCCAAAACGAGAAATTCTACCATAGGTAGGTTTAACACCTACTATCCCGCAATAACTAGCAGGCTTTCTAACTGAATCTCCTGTATCAGAGCCCAATGCAAAACTAACAGCTTCAGTAGCTACAACTACAGCAGAACCACCACTACTACCGCCACTAATTCTTTTAGGGTCAAAAGGGTTTAAAACAGGTCCTGTTAAGGCGCTTTTATTAGTGCCACCCATCCCAAACTCATCTAAAGAAGTTTTAGCCGCAAATAAAGCACCAGCCTTAATTAACTTCTCAACAACAGTCGCATTATAAGGAGAGATATAATTACTTAAAATCTTTGAAGAAGCACTTGTTACGCTTCCTACATAATTAAAATTATCCTTTAAACAAATTACTCTTTGAAAAAAGAAATTATCTTTATCATACTCATTTAACTCTTGTTGAGTTAATTGTTTATCTAAATCACAAAAAGAAACAATCGGGTTAAACTTGTCTTGTATATCTTTTAACTTTTCATTCACACTATTAAATTGATTCATCTACATCACCTTTGGCACGACAACCATACCATCTCTAACTGTATGTGCATTCGCTAAAACATCTTCAACAGATAAAACATCACTCACTTCATCATCACGCATAAAACTTGTTTCTTCCTCAAAAGGATAAATCATCTCTTTGACACCATTAGTGTCAATTTTATCTAAAAAGCTTAATTGTTGAATTAAAAGTTCAAAGTCATCCTCAATACTAATTAACTCTTCTTTCGATAAATCAAACATTAAATCATTAGCTAATTTTTTAAAATCTATTTTTTCCATTATTTACCACCATCTAATATTCCATTAAATTCTATTTCATTAATACATTTTACTCCTAAAGCTTCAGCCTTTGCAAGCTTACTACCAGCTGACTCACCATAGATAACTAAATCAGTTTCCCTCGAAACACTACTAGTGCACTTACCGCCAAACTCGATAATTAATTTTTCTGCATTTTTTCTACTCATTGTAGTTAAAGTGCCAGTTAATACTATTTTTTTGCCAGTGAAATAAGACTTTTTAATTTCTTTAACCTCAGATTTTAAATTACAACCAACCAATCTTAGTTCCTCTATCAATTCTTGATTCTTAGAATCTTTAAAGAAATAATTTACTGACAATGCTTTAGCTTCACCCATTTCATAAATATTTGCGATATCCTCAACACTAGCTTTCATTAAATTATCGATATCTATAAAGGTATTCGCTAGTAATCTACTAGCCTTCTCACCAATATGGCGAATACCTAAACCACATAACAACTTCTCAAATGGTTGTTTTTTAGCCTCTTCAACTCCATCAATCATCCGTTGGTAAGACTTTTTACCATAACCTTTAGTATTAATAATTTCTTCTTTAAAGTTCTCAAGATGAAAGATATCTTCAATCTTTTTAATCCAACCAATTTCATAAAAATTCTTTACAGTTTGTTCACCAAAGCCATCGATATTTAAACAATCACGACTTGCAAAATGAACAATCGACTCCACAACCCTCGCACTACAATCAGGGTTGAAACAATAAGTATCACTTTCGCCCATTAAACGATGTAATTCACTATCACAGTTGGGACACCTTTTAGGGAACTTCCACTTAATGCTGTCAGCTTTTCGTTTATCTTTTACTATCGCATAGACCTCCGGAATAATATCTCCGGCTTTTCGCACAATAACTGTATCCCCAACTCTAATATCTTTATCATTGATGTAATCTTCATTATGTAGTTGTGCAAAGCCAACATTAGTTCCACCAACAAAGACATTTTTTAATCGAGCGTTTGGTGTAACTTTGCCAGTTCTTCCAACTGTTAAAAATATTTCAAGTAATTCACTTTCCACCTCTTCCGCTTTAAACTTATAAGCTATTGCCCACTTAGGTACTTTAATTGTGTGTCCTAATTGTTCTTGAGCGATTAAACTATCAACCTTAACAACTACTCCATCAATATCATAATCTAGTTCTGAACGTTTACTTTCAACATCCATAATAAACTTAAATATTTCATCCATATCCTTACTAACTAATCTTAATTTATTAGTCTTAAAACCCAATTCATTTAGATACTCCAAAGATTCACTATGTAGCTTCAGTGATAAATCTAAGGGATTAACTACTTGATACCAATAACCATCTAAACTACGACTAGCAGCTACTTTACTATCTAGTTGACGAATACTACCAGCAGCTGCATTACGACAGTTAGCGAATTTTTCTAAACCTTCTAGCAATCTTTTTTTATTGATCTTTAAAAGTTGACTTTTGCTTAAAAATACTTCACCTCTAATTTCGATGTTTCTTTTTTCATCGATTATTAGGGGTAAACTTCTAATCGTTTTAACATTATTAGTAACATTTTCTCCAACTTCTCCATCACCTCTAGTTAATGCTTGAATCAATACACCATCTTTATAATGTAACGAAATAGCTAACCCATCTATTTTTAACTCGGCACAATAAAAACATTTACCAACCTCATTTTCAACTCTTTGTTGAAAAGCTTTTAGGTCTTCTAGGTTATATGCATTACCTAATGAATACATCGCATTTGGGTGTTTAACTTTGACAAAGGCATCCAAAACTTCTCCACCAACTCTTTGGGTAATAGAATTAGGATCATAATATTCAGGATATCTCTTTTCTAAGTCTAATAATTCATTATATAAAACATCATAATCAAAATCACTCACTTGCGGATTATCATCCTTATAGTAAGCTTGGGCATATTTATTAAGCATTTCTCTTAATTCATTAATTCTATTAATCATTTTATTTTTCTTAGTCCCTTAAATGTTTTTCCAATTTTCTTAATGCCATGAGGATAACTAAAAGCTATCTCTAAAACATTACCATCAACTTTAATAATTAAACCCTCTTTGTAGACATCGTGCATTACCTTATCGTTTGTACGGTAATTAACATCTACTGATTTAGTATTATTAACAGCACTTGTCGCAAATACTCTATTATCAACTACACTACTGGTTTGATAGTATGGGTCAAAACTGCGTCCTGCATTTTTAACCTTTTCAATTCCAATTTCTTCAATGAAACGACTGGTTTTTTTGTTTCCACTTGCTATATAACTAAAGCCATTTGAGTCACTTAAAAACAATCTCTTTCTCGCTCTAGTAAAGGCGACATAGGCTAGTCTTCTTTCTTCCTCTAAACCTTTAATGCCGTCTTCCAAAGAGCGAGCTGAAGGGAATACACTTTCATTTAAACCAGTTACAAAAACATTGTCAAACTCCAACCCTTTAGCCGCATGAACCGTCATAAGACTCACTACGCTACTTGTATTTTTATCAGCTTTATCCGTATAAAGACTTACAATTTGTAAATATTCATCTAATCCTGCCTCAGGAAAAGAACTAGTAAATTCATTAATATCTTCAATTAATTCTTTAACATTCTCTAACCTTTCATACTCATTAGTTTCTTCCAACATTGATTTATAACCTGATTTATCAAAGATATATGAAACTAACTCGACTAAATTATATTCTTCAACTTTCGATTTAAAAATGTTGATCATTTTATAGAAATCACTTAGTGTGGTTAAATTCTTACCCTTTAAAAAACTAGGTTCGCTTAATGTCTCAAGCATTGAACAATTTTTCTTGAGAGCTTCTTCTTGAATAGAATCAACAGTTTTTTGTCCAATTTTACGTGATGGAACGTTAACTATTCTTTTAAAAGCCAAATCATCATTGGTTAATAGAATTCTCAAGTAACAGAGTATATCTTTAATTTCTTTACGGTCATAGAATCTAATTCCGCCATAAATTGTATAGGGTATTCCTAAATTCATTAGACCTTTTTCTAATGAACGTGATAAATAGTTAGCTCGATATAAAATCCCAATATCACGATAATCAATCTTTTTAACAATTCTTAGATTGTTGATTGTAGACGCAACCCAAGAAGACTCATCTTCATCGCTAGCACCACCAAAATAAACAATCTCATCGCCGCCTCTATTAACTGCAGTTAACTCTTTTTTAACACGATACTTATTATTATTAATTAAACTATTTGCAGCTTGGAGAATCATTTCAGAACTGCGATAGTTTTGGTCTAAAACAATAGTTTGTAAATCAGGATATTTCTTTTCTAAACTCATAATAATATCGACATCAGCACCACGCCATGTATAAATCGTTTGGTCAGGGTCACCCACCACATATAATGCATTATTCTCTCCGACAAGAGATTTGATAATCTGGAATTGAATATGATCTACATCTTGAAACTCATCTACAAGAATTGAGTTAAACTTATACTGCCACTTCGCAAGAACACTTGGATTTGTTAAAAATAAATTTTTAACCCATATTAAAAGATCATCAAAATCTAAGGCATATAATTGTTTTTGCCGCTCTAAATAATACTCGTAAGTTAGTGCACGATAATAGTCTTCATTATACGAACTACCAGCCATTGATTTTGCTGCTGCAGGATTTATTTCTGCTACCTTGTGCCCACTAATATAATTGATTACACTACTAGGAGATATCTCTTTAGCTGAAATATCATACTTTTTAAAAGCTTCCTTAATTATTGTTTTTTGGTCATCGCTATCAATTACTGTAAAATTACGAGGATATCCAAAATGCGGAATGTCCTGTCTTAGGACACTAACACAAAAAGAGTGAATTGTTGAAATATGAGGCATTTTTTTTATATCTCTTATCTCCTTCAATACACGTTCTTTCATTTCATTAGCTGCTTTATTAGTGAAGGTAATCGCAATAATTTCCTTACTATCTACTTTAAATTCATTGATTAAATGTAAAATTCTTGTTGTTAAAACTCTTGTTTTTCCACTACCCGCACCCGCTACAACTCTAATGTGTCGCTTATCTGAAGTGACAGCTAGTTTCTGATTTTCATTTAAATTATTTAAATATTCATTACTTTTTTGCATGGTTAAATTATACCATATCAACACTTTTATTGGTGATAAATAAAAAAATTAACCACTTATCTCAACAGGTTTCTTTATCTAGTAATCAATTATAACATTGTTGTTAAGACATTAATTATTAACCAGAACTTAGTTAATATTCTTCTTATATTTTTATTGAATACCCTTTTACTTCACTAAACATAAATATCAAAAAACACAAAGCAAGAAACCAAGGAGACGACTGCAAAAAAATGTAGAGATAAAATTTACAAATAGCCTCTGACCCAACAAACCAATTTCAAATCCATTTTCTACAATAAAATGAATTAAAAACAATATGGTAAAACTGTTTCGATTACTACTAAAATTAAATATATTTTTTTCATAATTCCCACTCCATTCATTATATGAATTTAGTTCATAACTTAACATAATTTATGCTGCCATTGCATTGATAATCTTTGTCTTAGAAGTTATAAATATACCTATTTTCTATCGATGATTACAACAAAATTATGCTTCATCTTCAGATAAAGCAAGTAGTTTTTTTGCAGTATTTGCATTTCTTATTGTAACCTTACTGTATATATTTGTTCCTGAAATCTTTACCCATCGAGTTTTGGAAAAGGTTTTTTTAGGCGCAGTCCAAAATATCAAATTTTTATAGCTATAAACTTTTTCATATTCAGGTTTTATGTTCCCAACCTCTAAAATTACATCATTAGCAGTTGCAGGAGGAATTACGAATATAGCATTATTCTTATCCTCTTTTTCCACATCCCACCACACAGGAGCATGCATCATCATATCTTTGAGTTCACTCTTTGTCACAATTACAACTAAAATATCTATGTCAAAATTTTGTTTTATAATCTTCTCAGATTGAATCTTAATCTCATTTATATCTTTAATACTACTTTTAAAAATTATATTTCCACTATTTATATACGTGCTAACCTCTGAAAAACCATGATCTTCAAATGCAGTTTTTAATAGTGACATTGAAATTTTATTTTTACCACCTACATTTACCCCTCGTAAAAGCGCTATGTACTTTTCCACAATAATTCCTCCAAACTAATAAAATATAATTTACTTTTTGCCATTTTCCTATATAAGGTAGTACTAATTTTACTTTGGACAAGCAATTATGCAAATAGTATCTGAGTTTCCAGTATAGGCACTACCACAAACATCATCAAACTTCTCTTTTATATCAAATTTACCTGCCAACATTTCCTCTGATAAGCTTTCAATGTTATACATTGTATTCCATATTAGACACTCTTTTATTTCGGTATCAGTAATAATGATAAATTGGTTTAAACAAATTGTATTGTTTTCATATTTGTGAATGGACTCCAAACAAATATGGGCATTTGGAGTCCAGTATCCACCATTTTCATGAAATGACCAAGTAGGTTGAGTATCCTCATTTTTAAATGATGAGATACTAAATGCATCAAAAATGAACAACCTATTTGGTCTTAATGTCTTATGTATTTTACTAAGAAGTGTTTTTCTCTCACCTCTTGTAAGAGCTGCGTAGTCGCAGTAGATTAATATAACTGCATCAAATTCACTGTTGAAATCAATGTCTAAATAATTTTGATAGATATACTTTGTTTTGTTATCTTGTTTTTTAGCATAAGTTATGGAACGTTTTGAATAGTCTATTCCAGTGACATCATATCCTAAATCAGACAATCTAGTACTGTAAAGTCCGGATCCACATCCTAAATCAAGTATTTTCCCATTAGATTTTATGACGGTAGATAGCCATTGCACAGACTTCTCTATTGTGTCGTATGTGCGACTTGCAAGCTCTAAGTTTTGATTTAAATGCATTTCAAGCATCCCTTTTGAGATGTGTTCATCATCCCAAAAAAGTTCTTCACTTCTTTCCCATAAGGCAGGTTTTTTTGCAAGTGATAACAGTGTGTTTTTTATAATTGTTCTCCATAATAATTAGATAAGTAGCCAATATCGTGAAAATATGTTTTGTTAATTCAATGAGATGATAATAAATTGGCTCTTTTGAATAAAACAGCCCATAACTATCAAATAACGCAATCTTTATCTTTCATCATTATCAATGCGCCAGCAAGAAAAGATGCTTTTTTATTCGCAACAACGAATTTCATAATACACGCAGCGATGTAAATTATCACGATATAGGATGTCTTTATCTTTATCAATTTTACATAACCCGCTTTTAACCATTACTTTTATACTTGCAATATTTTCCTCAAATGCACCCGCGATGATAGATAAATATCCATTTCTAAAAAACGCTTGTATAACCGCCTTAAACATTTCAGTTGCATACCCTTGATTGTGATAGTTCGGATGAATAACGTAACCAAGTTCAGCACTATTTCTTTCATTTTTTTGATCAACAACAAACCCAATCAAGTTGTCCAGCAAATATATTCCACGAACGAATCTTGTTTCATTAATTGATAATCTATATAATGATTCAATCATCTCATTCAGTGCCTTCTTTGTTTCGAAATCTGGCAATAAAAAAGTTTTTTTAATTTCATCATTCAATAGAATATCTTTCAGTTTTCTTTTGTCTTTTTTACGATATGGTTTGATTATTAATCTTTCTGTCCTTATAATTTTATCCATTGATTTCTATTTTCTCCACTCATCTATTATATAATTTTGTTCATAATTCATTTATAACTTTTACCGTGTTTTATACTAACACTATTTACTAAACTAATTTTTTTACCATTTCATATTGCTTTGTAATCTCGCAAAATCCTAATTCTATTAACATTTCTAATACTTTGATATAAGATATATCTATATTTTTAGCAGATACAACATTGAATTTTGAGCACAAATATTGAATAATTTCTTTTAAGTCATTTATATCTGTATAGCCTAACTGGATAATACTTCCGCTACCTTTTGAAGTTATACAAAATGCTGTTATTTTATTCTTTTTTTCTATGTATGTAACAGCGAATAGGTTAGAATTTACTTTCAATACACTTGTACAATGTTCATAACTTGGTTTTACAGTAGTACAGTGATTAACTTTATTAAAATCAAAATCAACAAGATTTGTATCTTTCGCACATTCATTTATATATTCTTTAAGACAATCGGATTTTTTTAGAACAGAAAACTCTCTAATAATGTTAAAACCTTGTTTTTTGTATGAGTGTATCGCTTTATCATTTTGCTGCAAAACTTCCAAGTAATATTTTTCTATATTATTAGCTTTCAATTGCTGCTCCGCAAACTTATACAGGTTTGTAAAAACCTTATTACCGCGATGTTGTGGCACAACTCCAGTGCCAACATCAAAAACAACCTTATCTCCATTATATATATTGCAAGAATTGAAGATAAATCCAACCATTTGTGCATTATAAAAAGCTCCAAAAGATAAGTTTTTATCAACTCCACTCATAGTAAACCAAGATTTGAATTGTTCATCCGTTAGTTGGACCGGTATTAGATAATCAAAAAAAGATAGATTGAAACACTCTACAATTATACTATCGGAAATATCTGTTAATTTCTTATAAATATACATATTGTAAACTCCTTCTCATAGCTAGCTATGATCTAATATAAAATTTGTTGCACTAAGCAATATTTCAATCAACACATACTAATAAAATTGTGAAGTTTGTGATTTTGATATAAATATCATATCATATACAAAATTTAAGATTAACAAATGACGCTATATTTTTGAGAATAATTTGTTCAAATTAAATCAGAAAAAATCATAACAAAAGTGACAAGTAAAATTTTTCAATGTCTCACTTAACCTTTACAGTAAAATATTCAACAAAATGTAGAATGTTGTTAGATAACACACTTAACCCTTAGCATCAATAACAGTTAAATCAATTTAAAGTAGAATTATTGACAAGATGGATTAGATAGTATGAATCTTTCATCAACATTATCAGCTCCCCATTTACACATTAATTCTAAAATAGGAAATAAACTTCTGCCTTTTTCAGTAATTGAGTATTCAACTCTAAGAGGGATCTCGTTATAAGCTTTACGTATAATTAAGCCATCTTCTTGAAGCTCTCTTAACTGATTAGTTAAAGTTTTTTGAGATAAGTTAGTTATCTCTTTAGATAAGTCTTTAAATCTCTTAGTGCCATCTTCAATTAAGATATAGAGAATTAATGGTTTACATTTTCCCCCAATCATTTTAATAGTAACTTCAATTTCTGATCCGACATTTATTTTATTCATAGTTACCTCCGTTACAGTAAGTGAATTAAATGTGCCTCATTGACAATAATAATTATCCACAATATAATTTTTACTGTTGCAGTATTTTATACTGTAATAAGAAATATGTCAATATACAGGAGGAGAAATGAAAAAATTAGTAGTTATAACTGGAGCAAGTTCAGGATTTGGTAAAGCTATAGCTTTAGCTTTCAATAAAGCAGGCTATCCATTGCTTTTATTAGCGAGAAGAATTGAATTATTAGAAGAATTAAAATTAGAAAATACAATCTGTGAAAAAGTAGATGTTACTGACTATCAAGCATTTGAAAATGCTGTTAGAAAAGCGGAAACTATTTATGGTAAAACAGATTTATTAGTAAATAACGCTGGAGTTATGTTACTTGGTAACTTAGAAAATCAAGATCGTACAGAATGGCAAACAATGCTAGATGTCAATGTGATGGGTGTTATGAACGGTATGCAAATTGTTAGTAATGACATGAAAGAAAAACAATGTGGAACAATCATCAATATTTCTTCAATCGCTGGAGTTAAGCCGTTTGGAAACCATGCTGCATATTGTGCAAGTAAGTATGGAGTTGTTGGATTATCAGAAGTTGCAAGAATGGAATTATCTTCATCTAATGTCCGTGTAATTAGAGTTTGTCCAGGTGCAGTAGACACTGAACTTGTACACCATACAACCAATCAAGAAATCAAAGATGCATATTTTGGATGGAAAGAGGCTGTTGGGGTTGGATCTATCACTGTCGAAGATATTGCAAATACAATTAAATTCGCCTATGAAATGCCGCAAGGAGTTAACTTAAGAGAAATTCAAATTGCCGACACTAAACAAGACGCATAACAATAAAAGCTGTCAATTATATGACAGCTTTTATTGTGGTTAAATTTATAAAAAGATGAATAGTTACACTATCCATCTTATATTGTTAATTAAATTCTGGTAATAAATTAGATAACTTTTATTCCACCATAAGGTCTAATTGCAAGAACATGGCAACTACCTTCACCAAATACTTGTTCTAAAGTAGTAACATATTCTTCTAATAAATCATTAGGAACATAAGCTTGAATGGTTCCAGCTAAACCACCACCATGCACTCTAAATGCGCCACGATTCTTTAAAACTTTTTCACTTAACGCAAGAGCTAGAGGAATACCTTGTTCAAATGGAGTTTTAACACAGAAGGCATTCTGTAAAAACATAAATGAGCTTCGTCCTGATTCTTTAACCGTTTCAAAGAAACTGTCAACATCTTTATTCTCTAAATCTTTTACCATTACATCTACACGATTATCATCATTAAAGAAATGAATAGCACGCAAAATAGCACGATCATTACATTGATTGCGAACCTTATCAAGATTACTGTAGAAATCACTTGGCTTAACCTCAATTAAGAAATCTTTACCGAACACTTTCGAAACTTTCTTCATTTCGCTAACCATTAATCCATACTCATCAGATAAATCTGCATGATTTCCACCAGTATCCACCAAACATAGGCTATGTCCAGTAGAAGCGATATCAAAATCAACCTTCTTAACAATCGGATTATTTACATCACCAAAATCAATATTTACAAATCCACCAACACTACTAGCCATTTGATCCATAAGTCCGCAAGGTTTGCCGAAGAAAACATTCTCAGCGTATTGTGCAATTTGAGCAATTTTTATCGCATTAACTTCGCCATTATTATATTCATGGCTTAGAATAACTCCAACTAAAACCTCAAAAGCAGCGCTAGAAGAAATACCTGAACCTTTTAAAACACTTGAAGTACAATAACCATTAAATCCACCAATGTTATATTTATCTAGTTTAAATTTAGCACTAACTCCTCTAATTAAAGATGCAGTAGTGTTTTTTTCAATCTCGATAACTTCTAATTGTTTTAGGTCAACAGTTGGGATTTCATATCCCTCTGATTGTAAATTGATGATGCTATTGTCAGTTTTACCAACAACCGCAATTGCGTCCATATTCACTGCAGCAGCTAAAACTTTTCCATGTTGATGATCTGTATGATTTCCACCAACTTCTGTTCTACCTGGAGCTGAATAAATACTAACATCTTGATCTCCAAATAAATTATTGTATCCATCTAATGCTTTTAGGTAACGATCTACAACCTTACCTAGATTGTTAATATCAGTAACATAAATCTCACTTAATAGTTGATTATAATCACCTCTTGTCAACTTTCCCCTTAATTCTGATAATTTCATTTTTTTGAATCTCCCTTACTTCAATAATTCTAATATTTGTGGTTTTGCCGCAAAACCAACATGTTTTTTATAAATATTCCCGTCTTTATAAACCACTAAAGTAGGAATAGAAACTACACCTAATTCCCCAGCAACTTTTGGATTTGCATCGACATCTATCTTCGCGATAACATGTCCATCGTTTGCTAATTCTTCTAAGATAGGTCCGATCATTTTACAAGGACCGCACCAATTCGCAAAGAAATCTACTAAAACAACATCATTTTCATTAATTACCTTTTGAAATTCATCATCTGTTACATGTAATAAAGCCATTATTTACTTCCTCCTATATATTTCTTAATTTTATTGTAATCATCCCCATAAGGACGAAAACGAATACTTAAATCAAAATTAAACTTCTTAACTAAGATTGTCGATTGATATGAGAACGTTTGATAAGAAGCCAAGCCATGGTATCTACCAAAACCACTCCCTCCAACTCCACCAAACGGAAACTTATTAGTAGAGACATGTAATAATGTGTCGTTTAAACAAGCTCCTCCAAATCTTACACTATTAAATAAGTCATTAGCTAGAATTTTATTCTTAGTAAATAAATAGAAAGCCAATGGATCTGGATAACGATTTAAAATCGTCATTAACTCATCTTGATTTCTATAACTAAGAATTGGAAATATGGGTCCGAATATTTCATTATTTAAGGCAGGATGTTCCCAACTATTACACACAATAAGCGTCAACTGCATTTTCAAATCTCGCAATGTACTCTTGCCACCAAAAACAATCTTACAATCTTCTAAATAACTTTTTAATCGATAAAACTGCTGATCATTAACAATCTTAGGCCAGTCTTTATCATTTAACTCATCAACAATTAAATCTTTCTCTCGCTTTATCGCAATAATCAACTCATCAACAATCTCACTTGCAACCACTAAATAATCAGGCGCTATACAAGTTTGACCTGCATTTAATAATTTACCAAATAAAATACGCTTTGCAACAGCCTCTAAATTAACACCCTTGTCAACAATACAAGGACTTTTGCCACCTAATTCTAAAGTAATTGGTACTAAATCATTAGCAGCTTTACGCATCATAATTTTCCCAACTTTTTGACTACCAGTAAAGAAAATATAGTCAAAATGATACTTCTCAATAACCTCTTTATTTTCATCATTACCAATTAAAATTTTAACTTTATCAGCTAAGCCGCCTGACTCAATTAAATACTCCATACACCTAGCAACATTTTTTGAGTCAGAAGAGTAACGAACAACAACATTATTACCAGCAGCCAAAGCTCCAATCATCGGAACTAAAGATAAAAATACTGGATAATTAAACGGTGTAATGATTAAGGCCAATCCATACGGACGATGGATTGATTTAAAATAACCAATCATCCCCACTAGATCTAATTTGTACTTAGGCTTGCTCCACTTCTTGAGATTCTTAAGAAAAGTATTTAATTCTTTATAAACAATCGATAACTCAGACAAATAACCCTCATAAGCAGATTTTCTTAAATCCAAGTATAAAGCATCAAGTAGCTTACCCTCATTCTTATTTAAAACTTCTTTTAACTTCTTTAGCACAAGAATGCGACTACTTATTGTATTTTTACTCTTTTTAAAATTATCTTTTAACTTATCAAAATCATTTATTAAATTAACGCTCATTCAACCAATCCTTTTTATCTAATTTATATTTTGAAACTTCCATTCCTTTAAAACTTCTGTCTTCAAGGTAGGTAAAGCCTCGTTTACTCATTACATTTTTACTAGCTAGATTATCAACTCGACACAGAGCATAAATAGTCTCTAATCCAACATCGACAAAACCATACTCCAAACAAAAACAAGCCACCTCACTAGCATAACCATAACCCCAGCTATCTGGAATCAATGCATACAATACTTCAACTTCATCATTTCCAATATTATTAAGACCTGCTTGACCAATTAAACGATCCTTGTGAAAAATTCCCCATACTCCATAACCATATTTTTCCCATCCCTGTCGATATTCAATAATTTTAGCTTCAGTTTCTTTGAGAGTTTTTCCTTTGCCTGTTGATAACCATTTACCAACTGCATCTAAACTTAGAACTTTATACAAGCCTTCTAAATCATCAAGTGTCATTACTTTTAAAGATAAGCGTTGGGTTGTAAAACTATATTTATCTAGACTCATATTTCAATTAATTCGTATTCAGTAGTTCCTAATCCTAATTTTTCACCATGTTTAACTTGAGCTCGCCAATCAGTAGATGGATGAATACTTTTAAAGTGATCATGTCCACATCCACATTTTTTACCTAAAACTGAATTAGGCATTGGTTCAGCTTTATTAGCTAAATCGGCACAAGCTTGATCTAAAGCAATTGGGTCAAAACTAGCCAACATTCCAACATCTGGAATAATCGGTAAATCATTTTCACTATGACAATCGCAGTTAGGAGAAACATCGCAAATCAAACTTATATGAAAATGAGGACGATCTTTCAACACTGCATAAGAATACTCTGCCATTTTGTAATTCATAATTTCAGGAGCACCATTACCCATTCTAATTGCATCAAAGTTACAGTAAGCAATGCAACGACAACAACCGACACAATTATCATTAATCACCATTTTACCCTTTTCATCGAACTCAATTGCACCATTTGCACATATTTTTAAACACTTACGACATCCAACACAATCATCATACATTACAACAGGGCGACCCTCTGAGTGCATTTCCATTTTACCAGCACGGGAACCACAACCCATTCCAATATTCTTAATTGCACCACCAAAACCAGCTTCCTCATGTCCTTTAAAGTGAGTTAAAGAAATAAAGATATCCGCATCCATAAATGCACGACCAATTTTAGCTTCTTGAACATATTCTTTATTGATAGGTACAACTGTCTCATCAGTTCCTTTTAAACCATCAGCAATAATTACATGACATCCAGTACTAAAAGGAGTAAACCCATTCTCATAAGCAGAATCAATATGCTCTAAGGCATCTTTTCTTCTACCTACATAAAGAGTGTTACAATCACTTAAAAATGGTTTACCACCTAAGGATTTAACAACATCAGCTACAACTTTTGAATAATTAGGACGTAAATAAGCTAAATTTCCCGGTTCACCAAAATGAATTTTAATAGCCGCAAATTGATTTTTAAAATCAATTTTACTAATACCTGCAGTACGAATTAAACGTTCTAACTTCTCTAATAGATTTTCATCACCTGTTGCATGAAAATCGGTAAAATAAACTTTTGATTTTTCCATATTTCCTCCTATTTGCATGAAAATTCAAAAATGCTTTGTTGATGATAAACATTACCCTTTTTAACTATTGGTTTATCGAAATTTTTTTGATTAATGGCATCAGGGTGGAATTGAGTTTCTAGCGCTACTCCACTATACTTTTGATAAATACAATCCTTTCCTGGTACATCAAATATCCAATTACCCGTATAGACTTGGGTTCCAACACAAGTTGTATAAACATCTAAAACAATTCCACTAAGGTCACCAACTAAAGTTCCGACATGCTTGTCGACACAAAAACTATGATCGTATCCTGTTCCATGTTTTATTTGAAGATCATCTTTATTAATATCTCTTCCAATTTCTTTAAACTTTGTAAAATCAAATGGTGTATTAGTCACATCTTGATAATATCCTAACGGAATAGCATTCTTATCAATAGGTACAAACTGACTCGCATTTAATTTTAATTGATGTTTTAAAACATTGCCACTATCATGACCGTTTAAATTAAAGTAACTATGATTTGTTAAGTTAAATATTGTATCTTCACTACTTGTTCCATAGTAATCAACGATTAATTTATTATTATCTAATTTATAAACTACTTTTAAATCTGAATCACCAGGGTATCCTGTCTCTTTTTCTAGAGTTTTTAAAGTGAATACTACTTGATTTTCACACATTTGATAGTCCCATCTTTTAATACTAATTCCATGTTCCCCGCCATGTAAATGATTAGGTCCATTATTAATATCAAGAGAATATACTTTCCCTTTTATACTAAACTTTCCTTTTGAAATTCTATTTGCACAGAGGCCACAAACAGCCCCAAAATATGTTCCATATTGATAATAATCTTCTGGATTTTTATAACCCAGCACTACATCTAAATTCTTTTCTTTAACGATGATAGAAACTATACTCGCCCCCACATCACAAAAAACAACTTTAAGTTTGTTGTTCTCTAAAAATATAAATTCCCCATTATTTATTTTTTCCATCCGATAAAATGTTCCTTCTATATCATTAATAATACCATAAAAGACAATTATGTGTGCTATAATTTCTTATAGTAGCGAGGTAAAAAAATGTTAAAAATATATAATAAATCAGCAATAACCCAAAATGAAAGATTCAAAAAAGCGCTAATATTTGGAATTCTAGCTGCAGTTGGATTGACGGCTGTCTATGTTTTAATTAATAATGTGCTTAAAACTGTTGAATTCTCAATCATCTTTATTCTATTAGGATATGCAATTGGGTACGTAGTGAAAACAACAGGGAGAGGAGTGCAAACTAAATTCTCGGTTTTAGCTGCAGTACTATGTTTCTTAATCATTGTTTTTGGTGATTTATTCACTTTCTTTCCATCAATTATTTTCTATCCACAGAGTTGGATTGCGGGGCTTGGCATTGTTTTTAGTAGTTATGCATCAATATCTATGTCAACAATCTTAAGTCTTCTATTTAGAGTTTATGCAATTTATGTTGCGTACAACAGTGGTAGGATTATTTAGTGTATTATCGTCAGACTACCCTTCACATTAATACAGACGCAATTATCCATAATTTAAAAGCTGTAAAGTATCGCTCTGACAAAGAAGTAATTGCCGTAATAAAAGCCAATGGTTATGGCATTGGTGCTATAGCTATGGCTAATATTTTAATCCCAAATAATATCGCAATGATAGCAGTTTCATCAATGGATGAAGCTATGTATTTAAGAAAGAACGGGATTAAGAAGGAAATATTAGTGCTTGGCTACACTGATTCAAAATTCATTAAAGATGCAATCACAAATAATGTTACATTAACTGTTCCATCACTTGACTGGGTCAAAGAAATATCATCATTAGATCCTATCAATCTAAGAGTTCATCTCAAAGCTGATACCAACATGCATCGCTTAGGAATTAGAAACAGTGAAGATTGGATGACAGCCCTAATTCTATTAAAAAAACTACAAGTGAAAGTAGAAGGAGCTTACACTCACTATTCAAGCAGTGATGAAGAAAATCAAATAATTACCAAAAAACAGTACTTAAACTTCAAAGAACTTATTGATAACAGTAATCATAAATTTAAATGGATTCACACTTGTAATTCAGATGCTGCTATAAACTACAAAGAAGACACTATTTCAAATGCAGTAAGATCAGGAATTGCTTTAATAGGATACGCAAAGTTTAATGAAGACTTATTGCCTTCATTAGCTTTATACACAAAAATCACAAATCTAAATTACTTAAAAGAAGGAGATACAGTTTCCTATAGTTGCACCTATACTGCACAAGAAAACGAAATAATTGCAACAATCCCAATTGGATATGCCGATGGATTTGTTAGAGCAAACCAAGGCAGAAGTGTTTTCCTCAACAAAGAAAAGGTCGAAATAGTCGGAAGAATTTGTATGGATCAATGTATGATAAAAGCAAATTCCAAAACAAAAGTAAATGACATTGTTGAGATATTTGGACCTAACATCAAACTAACGGAAATGGCTAGTGAACTAAATACAATAGTTTATGAAATAATAACACTGCTATCAAATCGTGTTACTAGACTGTACTTCTCAAAGAATAAAAAAATAAATCTAAAAAATAGCTATAAATAGCTATTTTTTTCTTTTATTGAACTACTTCTCTTTCTGTAGTAACTAACTACTAAAGTAAATAAAACCAAAATAATTACTGAAACAACCAATGCTAATGGATTATCATTAACACTAGTTGCGCTATAACCCAAAAACACATAAATTACACTACCAGGAAGCATCCCTAGAAAGGATGCCAAAGCATAATCTCGATACTTAATGCCTAGTGCACCAGAAAAATAATTTACTGCAGAAAATGGAAACAAAGGAATAAGTCGAACATACATCATAAAAACAAAACCATTCTCCTTCGCTTTCACTTGCGCCTCATTTACAAAAGACCCTTTTTTAACATATTTTTCAATTACATCCTCACCTAAAATCTTACCCAAAAAATATGGAATATAACACCCTAAATTGGAAGCTATTATCGTATATATTAACCCTGGTACAAATCCAAACAATGGAGCAGAAATCAAAGTTAATGCAGAAGCTGGAACAGCAAATATTACTGCAAAGAAATAGATTCCAATAAAAATAATCGGTGCAAAGGGATTAGCTTTAAATGACTCAATAAAAGATAGTAGCTGATCTACCGAAATATAGTGTTGTACCAAAAACAACACAGCGATTATAGCTATTATTACCCCTATTTTCTTAATCATGATGGATAGCTCAACTGATGTATTATAATGCGATACATTCTAATTATCCCGGTTAGGAAAACTAAGATAATAAAGATAGTTAAAATATATCCTAGATAATTTGTCCATAGCAACATACTACTAAACACCAGAAACGTTTCAGTTCTTTCAACTAAACCGATATCATAATGCATACTTTTTTGGCCTTCATTTTTAAATAAAGTAGCTGCTAGCATAAAGGAGCTGAAATTAAATAAAACACAAACAAAAAATAATAAATACAAAACAGTAAACTCAGGTCTTGAAAAATAAAAACCAAGAATAATACAAGATTCAACCATTCGATCAAAAATCATATCTAAAAAAGCGCCAAGTTTTGAGCTTTTATTAGTCAAGCGAGCCACAGTCCCATCAATTACATCAAATAGCCCTGACAACCACATCAAAATTAATGCTATAAAATACTGATTTAATCCAATAAATAAGGCAGAAATAACCCCAACAATAAAAGCTATAGTTGTTAGCATATTGGGATGTAACTTAACTAATCCTGTAATAGTTACTAACTTATCAACAGCTTTTTGAACATAATTACGGTATCTAGTGTCTAACATAAATTCTCCCTCTATCTAATCTAACGACGTACAATGAACTTTAATAAAGATAATTCCCAAGCTTTGACATTTGTTTTAAATTGTTGTAATGCCAAGGATTTAAAAATTTCTCCTTGTATTGGATACTGAAAGATTACTGACATTAATGCGGAAAGCTTCATTTTCTTAGTAACCATTAATGATAATATCGGCAACATTTCTCCTGCTTTATCACCAACTATACTTGCTCCGATTAAAATTCCTTTTTTATTTAAGATAACCTTAACAAATCCTGCTCTATCATCTTCAGTTTTAGAACGATCATTATCAGAAATTGGAATGATATAATTAGAACCGAATATACCTTTTTCTTTCGCTTCGCTCTCTAAACAACCTACATGTGCAACCTCAGGAACTGTATAAGTTGTCCAAGGCATATTAGAATAATCTATTTTAAAGATTGGCATAATTAAAGCATTTTTAACTACTACACTAGCCTCATATCCGGCCGCATGAGTAAAGAGAAACTTACCCTTAACATCACCTACTGCAAAGATATTTTTAATATTGGTTTGTAGTTTGTTATTTACTACTATAAATCCACGCTTATCTATCTTTACCCCAACTTCTTGAAGTCCTAAGTTTTTAGTGTTAGGAGTTCTTCCTAAAGCCACTAGCAAATAATCACAAGCAATCTTCTTAGTTTTTCCAGCCGTTGTAGTTGTGATGACTATTTCATTACCAATCTTTTCAACTTTGTCAGGATTAGTATCTAACATTAAATTAACGTTATCAGCCAATAATGCCTTTTCCATAATTTTGCTAGTTTCTGGTTCATCTTTTCCAAATAGTGTTTTTGATCGATCAATAATTGTTACTTTGCTTCCTAAATGTGCAAACCCTTGACCAAGTTCTAAACCAATAGGTCCAGCCCCTAAAACTACAAGTCTTTTTGGTAAAACTTCAAGTTCAAAAACAGTTTCATTAGTTAAATAGTCAACAGAATTTAATCCTTCAATTGCTGGAATCGTCGCGTGTGATCCAGTTGCCAATACTATTTTTTTAACTTTAAACTTCACACCATTAACACTTATTTCATTCTTATCAGTGATAATTCCCTTACCAATTTTTACATCAACTCCTAATGAAGTGAATCTTTCGATTGAATCATGAGGTGCTATTTCTTTAATCACCTCTTTAACTCTATTCATTATTTTTTTAAGATCAACTTTATTTTTAACACCTATTAATCCATAATCATCAGATTTCATAATCTTTTGTGCTAAATGTGCAGACTTTAGAAAGGTCTTACTTGGGACACAACCATAATTTAAACAATCGCCCCCCATTTTTCTACTTTCTACCAATAATACTCTTGCGCCCATTGAGACAGCTGCAGAAGCTACGACAAGCCCTCCACTACCGCCACCAATAATAGCGATATCATACTGATATTTCATTTTTAAGTCCTTCCTAGTTTGTTTTAAATAGTCTATTTATACTAAAAATAGACTTAATACCCTAATCTTGAGACTGAACTAAAATAAATAATTATTTTAAAAATTTTGTAATTACTGATTTCATTATATCAAATATTTACACTTAACAACAAAGCAACATTTAAAGTAAATATTATTATTAAATAAAATTATAATGTTATAGATTAATTTTAAAAAACAACCACTTATACAAATGGTTGTTTATCAATTATTTAACCGGAATTACTGCCCCATCAGACCAGTTACTAGAAATAAAATCTTTAACTTCTTGAGAGTTCATAACTTCAATAAGCGCTTTGATATTTTCTTGATCTTGTGTTCCTGCTTTTATTGCGATGATGTTTACATAAATATTATCTTCATTAGCTTGTTCTAACATGATAGAGTCTTCAATTGGAGTTAATCCTCCTTGTAAAGCGTAGTTTCCATTAATTGCAACTAAGTCTCCTTCTCCACCTTCGTAAGCTTTTACTAATAACTCAGGTTTTATTTCTGTAAATTTTAATTCTTTAGGATTAGAGATAATATCGGCTGTTGTCACTTCTAAAGTGTCTACACCCTCTTTAATCTCAATTAATCCAAAACTCTCAAGAATTCTTAAAATTCTTCCATGATCACTCACACTATTTGAAATAATTACTTCAGCTCCTGTTGGAATGGTCTCTAATGTATACTCTTTTGAATAAATACCAAATGGCTCAATATGAATTGCTGCAGCATTCACAATATCATAGCCATGACTTTCTACTTCACCATTAAAGAAAGGAACATGTTGGAAATAGTTTGCATCTACATCACCAGCAGCTAAGGCACGATTAAAGATGTAATAATCATCTAAAACAACAATGTCCATTTCAACTCCATAATCTTCTGATAAGATTGGTTTAACAAATTCTAAGATTGTTGAATGTGGATCTAGCGTACATGACACTGTTAAAGTGCTTGAACCTTTTTCCTCATTTGATGAACAACCAACTAATACTAATAATAAAGATAACAATAGAATAATTTTTTTCATTTTCTTTTCCCCCTATCTCTTGTCAATCTTCTTAACTACAAAATCACCTAAATACTGTACTGCAAATACTATTAATACTATTAATAGAGTCGCTAGATATAAAACAAAATTATCATTTCTAACTGCTCCATATAAATAAGCTAAATTCCCCAAACCGCCTGCTCCAATAGCACCAGCCATCATTACATAGCCAATCAAAGAAATACAAAGTACTGCAACACCTGAAATAAGGGCTGGCTTAGCCTCAGGTATTAAAGCCTTAACAACTATTTGATAAGTACTTGCACCCATTGATTTACAAGCTTCTATCGTTCCACTACTAACTTCATTTAAAGCCAACAATGTCATCCTTGCATAGAACGGACTAGCAGAAACAATTAAAGCCGGCAATGCCGCATCATCACCTATCATAGTACCAACCAACATTCTAGTGAATGGAATCAATAAATATAATAAGATAATAAATGGAATTGCTCTTGAGACATTTACCACTACATCTAATACACGATTAATAATCAAATTCTCAACAAGACCACCTTTTTTAGTTAAATAAATCAAAACCCCAATAATAAAACCAATAATAACCGCAAACACTAACGAGAAAGAAGTCATATATAGAGTCTCAACTAACGCTACTTCAAACATTGTCCAATCCATTATTCAACCACCTCTACTTTAACCCCTTCTTTAGTTAATAATTTTACTAATTCATTTTCATCCGAACTATCAATATGCACATACATTGAACCAGTTGGTCCAACCTGTGAATGTAAAATTTTTGCACTTACAATACTTAATTGGATTCCACTTTTTTGGATCACTTCATACAATATTGGTTTTGAAGATATTTCGGCTGAAAAATAGAGTCTTATTAATTTGCCAGACGAGTACTTCTTTTTAAGTTCTTCTTTTAGTTCTAAAACTTCTGGATCTTCTAAAGTTTGAACAAACTTTTTAGTAACTGCTTCTTTAGGGTTGCTGAAGATATCTTTAACAGAGCCTAATTCACAAACTTTACCATCTTCCATAACCGCAACACTATGACAAATCTTTTTTACCACTTCCATTTGGTGAGTAATCATAATAATAGTTAGATTCAGTTTTTTATTAATCTCTTGTAGTAAATCAAGAATATCTTCAGTTGTCTTAGGGTCAAGAGCACTAGTAGCTTCATCTGACAACAAAATTGAAGGATTGTTAGCTAAGGCTCTTGCGATTCCTACCCTTTGCTTTTGTCCGCCGGATAATTCACTTGGATAAGCTTTTTCTCTTCCTTGTAGACCCACTAAATCAATTAACTCTTTAACCCTTTGCTTAGATTCTTTCTTCGGAACTTTGGCAATCTCTAAAGCTAATTCAATATTTTTTTCAACTGTTTTAGACCACAATAAGTTAAAGTGTTGGAAGATCATTCCAATCTTTTGTCTTTGTTTACGAAGTTGCTTATTTGATAATGAGTTTAAGCTAACTCCTTCTATTACTACATCGCCATTATCTGCACTTTCAAGTTTATTAATTAATCTAATTAAAGTGCTTTTACCAGCACCTGAATAACCAATGATTCCAAATATCTCGCCTTCTTTAATTGATAATGTAACATCATTTACTGCTTCTATCTTTCTTTCTTTACCTACAAATGTTTTAGATAGATTCTTGATTTCTATCATGATTACCCCCTCTTTTTTTAAAACAAAAAAATCTCACCCCATAGGGCGAGATTTGTCTCACGTTACCACCTAATTTTGTAGAATTCCTTCTACCTCATTTCAAGTACAATCATACTCTAGCTTTTTAACGGTAGCACCCGGAATACTCTAAATATCGAATATTCAGCTCCTAGACCATCTTCGATTTGTTAAGCTTTATCCTTTTTCACCCACCGGACTCTCTAATTAAGCAGCTCAAATTTACTCTTCTATTCAACGCCTTACATTTATATTAACTAAGTAATTATTCTTTGTCAACTTTTTTCTTTTTAACTTCTTTTAAAGCTTTACGATTCGCTTTAGCTTCCGCATTCGATAAACGATTATCTCTAAATTCTTTCGCCTTAATGTTGGCAATATCTTTATCAGGAATAATTTTAATTAATTCTCTTCTTAATTTTCCTGCTTTAAATGTTGGAATTCCAACTCTTTCATATTCAAATGGATCATCTCCTAACGGCTTAAGATTTAAGGTTACAAAAGCACTACCCTTAACATCTAACTCATAACTTTGAATATCATCATATTTCACAAACATTAACTGAGTTCTATCAGCTGGATTATATACAGCAATCATATCATCGTAAATCTTACAAGCTGTATAGTTTTTAGTAACCATAAACGATAAAATAATCATTATTATAATTATTAAACCAAAATACCAATACTCAGTAAAGAAGAAAACAATCGAAAAAATAAACATACCCATATAAGCACTAATAGGACGATTTTTGATTGTGGCTTTACATCTACCTGTGGGCAAATCACTTGCTTTTTTATTATATTCCATATTCTATCTCCTTACAGTTTAACTAAGAAACTAATTCAGTTAAAAGGCCCCTTAACTCTTCGACTTCTTCCTCAGTCATCTTTCGTTCTTTGGCATTATGCCCTTCAACAGTTGAATTATGCACCTTAGTAATAATACCATCTTTTACAATAAAAATCATTGGTACATACATATGCTTAGTTCCATCATCTAATGTTCGAACATAACTTCCGACAATTTCTAATAAGTCTAAGTATTCAGGATTCTCTTTAACTCTAACCTCTTCGCCATCAGCCTTAACATTAACATAGTAAGCTTTTAAGTTGTTTTCTTCTAAAGTTTTATCAAACTCATAGATTAACTCAATACACCAAGGGCAATCATCAAAACCAAAATAAACGATGTTGTCGCCACTTGTTAATAATTCTATACTATCAGCCATATTAGCTACTAGGAAGTTACCATCATCAATATCATAAGCTGACATATCAGCTACTTCTTCAGCAGTAGATTGACATCCAACCACCAATAGTAAACTAGATAATAAAACTATTATTTTTTTCATCTTATCCCTCCACTGTTGCATATAAATAATCGTCAATACAACATCCAATAAAATCTTTAACTAATAAATATGCATCATTTTTTAAAGTACCCGCTCTTACACTTGCATACTGTCTTGGCATATACTGACTTAAAAGTGTTAAAGGAATCATTTCCCCATCAAAATTAGAAAATAATTTCTTAATACTGTTATCAATATCGCTAAAAGGTAAATAATAACGAATACGATCACTAAACGAATATCTTCTCGCAATGCGCTTAGCAACATCATCGCCATGGTAATATTTTTCCCAATACTTAGGTTGTACCATCATTGTAGCTTCACAAATATCTTTTAAATTAGATAATGGTTTAACACCCGCAAACATTTCAGCCTCAATACCTGCTAACGCAAACAAACCTTCACGATAAGCAAAAGTTAAACCAGGGCCAACTTTTAAAATTGCAATATTATCTTCCACCATTTCTTTTAATAAAGTTGGAGTTTGATAATCGGTTGAATGACCTTCAAATACAAAATCAGGATAATCATTGATTGCCGCAACTAACTCCGCAGCTTCTGTTCTTTTATATTCATGAATAGTTTCATCACCAAATTCTACACCAGGTTGAACAACCACCCCCACTACGCGTTTTAAAGCTTCAGATAATCCTTTTTCAGTAAAGATATCTGTATAAATTTGCACCGTTTCTTTAAAGTCTTCCGGTTTTGTAACAACAATCCCTGTATCTTCTTGTTCACCACCTGGAATTGGCACTTCACTTCCAACAATGTAGCAAGGAGCTAAAGCTTCTGGATCTGTTTTTAATAATTCTTTATAAGCAGCTTCTGCTACTTCCACCAGTTCTGCGCCTCTTCTTGCGATAACTTCAGTTTTTAACATTTCAGTAGGATCATCACTTTTTAAACGCATGCTTGTATCTAAATGAATTTTAGTAAAACCAGCTAAAGTAAATAAGCGCACTAACTCTTTCGCCTCTTTCATTGCTTCTTCTTCAGGAAGAGTAGCCCATGTTAGTGGTCCTAAATGGTCTCCACCAAGAATTACATCTTTCCAATTAAAACCTACTTTCTCAGCAATTTTCTGGATGAATTTAACATAATCTGTTGGTGTCATTGATGTGTATCCACCATACTGATTTACTTGATTAGATGTTGCCTCAATAACAAGTGGAGTGTTAGTGGCTAAACTTTTTTCCATGCATGCCTCAATTACTGTTTCATTGGCAGTGCACGCAGAGTAAACTCCTTTAATGTTACTAACACTTCTATTCTTTAAGATTTCAACTAATTTATTTTTCATATTTATGTTCTCCTTATAGATAAAAACACAATTGAATTCAATTGTGTTTAATAATTTTATTCAACTATTTCTTGAATTGCAAATCGAGAGATTGTGATTATCATACCTTTATTTAGTTCCACATCAACATATTCTTCTCCAGCTTTAACAATTCTACCTACCAAACCTCCAGAAAATAAAACTTTCTTTCCTGGTTTAATATTTTCTTGTAAAATTCTCATATTTTCACGGCTTCTTCTTAATGATTTAGCACTCAAGAAATAATTAGCAATTACAAAGATTGCCGCAAAACCAACTAAGACTAAGCTAGTAGTTAGAATATTCTCTAAAAAATCCATTAAATTCCATCCTCACATTCACAAGCTACTTTACGTTCTTCATAAACGTAACGATAAACTTGGTCTTTACCAGTAGAAATAGCCATATTAGTTAAGTCTTCAAGGCTTTCAATAAATTCTCTAGCCATTGATGCCTCAAGAATCATTGGTAAGTTGCTGCCAGCAACAACTTCAATATTTTCTTTTCCATAAGCTACAGTTACAGCTTTTTGGAATGGTGAGCCACCTTTTAAATCTGTAAAAATTAAAACTCCATCACAAGTAGCAGATAAATCAGCTACTGCTTTTTCTAACATTGGCATTAGATCTTCATCAGCTCCCATACCTTCTACAAAATCACATACAACAAAGTTTTCTTTCTCACCAGAAATTAACTTTACTGAACTATACAAGCCACTTCCAAAGTTTCCGTGACCTGTTAAAATCATTCCTATCATTATTAAATCCTAACCTTTCTTATATGGGTAAATTGTTACACCCTTAACTACTCTATTAACTTCTCCTGTTGGACATGGATTATCAGGAGTAATATTTAAACTCAATGATTTGTAACAAGCAATAATTTGTGCTACAACAATGCAGTTTAAACCAAATAAAATATTAGACAAACAATCAGTATTATTGAATGCATAATAGTAATCCACTAACTCTTTTATTTTATCATCTTCTTTATTTGCAAGCACTAATATTTTATTATTTTTTCTTTGTTTTGACATTTCGTTAATTAAGTCAAACTCATACTGACGAGTATAAGGGTTATCACTTAAATAAACAACGGTTAAAGTTGTATCTTCAATGATACTCTTAGGTCCGTGGCGGAAACCAAGTGGACTATCATGCATTACCACAATTTCACCAGCAGTTAATTCTAACATTTTTAATGCACTCTCTTGAGCAATACCCTTTAATGCATTAGATCCTAAATAAACAATTCTTCCGAAATTAAAGTCATTTACTAATTTATTGAAATAAACATAGCCTTCATCAATCAATTTAGTAGTTGAGCCAACTAATTGATTAACTAAATCACTATTATCTTGATCAAGAGTTAATGATAAATAAGCAGCCAATAACATATTAGTAAAACTAGAAGTCATCGCAAAACCTTCATCACAAGTCTCAGGAGTTAAAATAAGCGCATAACAATTATTAGCTCCATCAGCCCAATTAGCCATTGACCCATTTTTATTACAAGTCACAAACAAATGGTAAACATTATTTCCAACTGCATCCGCAGCTTCAATCGCTCCAACTGACTCAGGAGAACTGCCTGATCTACCAAAAGAAATAAGTAGGGTTGGCTTATCTTTAGAAATAAATAATTCAGGATCAGCTACGATATCAGTAGTAGCATATGATTTTACTTTATGACTATATTTCTTATTTAAACTTGAATATAACGCATTCCCAACGAATTCACTTGTTCCAGCTCCTGTAAAAATAATGTCAAAATCTTCAGCCTTTACAACTTGATTAATAAAAGCTTCTAATTTTGCTTTTTCATTACTTATTTGATTAACCGTCTTTAACCATGTCGTTGGTTGTTGACTAATTTCTTTGAAAGTACTATAACCTTTTAAATCAACTAATTCCTTTTCTAAATAACCTAACATAATGTACCTCTTTTCCTCTATAAATATAACTAAACTAGAGATTTTTTTCTTTATATTTTTCAATTTTATATTTGCATTTATCAAAATATGCTATACTAAGAAATATTTAAGGGGAGATTGTTATGTTTAAAGAAAACAACGAAGATTTAAGACATCGTAATATTTATAGGGATAAAAACAAAAGATATATTTATTTTAACAAAAGGAAAAAACAAGGAATTGTAATTCCTTATGAAGACTTAAAAAGATGGCAAATTATGCAAATGAGAATATTAATTCCAATTATCTTTTTAATTTTATCTTCATCATTTTGGCCGGAGTTTTTAATTATCGAGATTATTTCAGCAATTATTATAGCAATCACTTTAGAAATCTATAATTTTAATTTAAAAAAATATTATATTATTATCGATAACTATAAACCAGACGATCAAATCAACCATCGCCACGAACTGGCGAAAGGAAAAAGAGGAATGCTTGTATTAAGGGGAGTTGCCTTCATTATCTTAGCAGTTTTATTAGTAATAACAACATTACCATTTGATACAACAAAAATTCTAGAAAACTTAGTATTATATGCAGTTGCGATTTATGCACTGTATGATAGTTTCAATTCTTTTATGGCATTACGCAACAAATAAGCACCCTAAGGTGCTTATTTTTATAATGAAACTTACTTACGATTTTTATAATCTATATCTATTTGTTCTCGCCATTTTTTACTTAGTACTTTTTCGCTACGATAACAACTCAGTGCATCGCTAACAGCTTGATAGTTAAGATTAGTTCCCTTAGCATCACTAATGTAGTTAACTGCATTATCTTTATTAATCCCAAACTTTTCCGCTTCCACTTCCGCATCAATATTTGCGCCTAGAAAAATGAATTCCCAAGCATATTCTTTTTTAACACTTTCAATTAGTGTTTTAACCTTTTTATAATCATATTCTTTGCTTGAGTTTTCTTGTCCATCAGTTGTAATCACAAAGATAACTTTTTCTGGTCTTTGATCATCAATGGTGTTTTTATAAGCTTTTAAAGTCTTAGAAATAGTAAATCCTAAACAATCTAATAGGGCTGTGCTTCCATTAACATAATAATCATTCTCATCAAGCAACTTAATACCCTTGATGTCTAAACGATCATGAAGAATATCGTTTTCATGATCAAATAAAACAGTTGTAATAATAGCCTCTCCTTTTTCTTTTTTCTGTTTTTTGATCATTGAATTAAACCCTCCAATTGTATCTTTTTCTAAACCTGCCATAGAACCACTTCTATCTAGTACAAATACTAATTCTGTTAAATTTTTTTTCATTGTAATCTCCTTTAGTCTTTTGACACTTAAAGATTACTATTAATAATATTAGTAGTGGTCGTTTTTAAAACGACAAATATCTTTAATAAAAGAGCTCACTAGATTAACTAACAAAGAAACATATAATATACAGTGTTAAGCGAGCCTTTCCATAATTCAAAATACTTGCCTTACTTTTCCTCAATTAACTCTATGAAGAAACTCTCATTGATCAAAGATAACAATTTTATTGAATTTAGTATGAATTCCATATTGTACAATCCGGTGAAAAAATAATTGGTCATCTGAAATTATAGTATATTCTATTTTATATAGTGTTATGTAAGAACTATCTTTTTCACTTTGTGATCTATTCCTGTATCATTTAGGCAATATATTAACAATCATCTATGAACCTTCTTTAACAATATTGAATATACTAATTATACTTAATTATAAAAGTTGATAGTTATTTATAAACTATCAACTCATTATTTTATAGTCAATCAATGCTATAGTTCTATTTTCTTAGGGAAAGCTTCTTTCCTCATAATCCCCCACATTTTATCAATATAGGCAAGAGTGTAAAAACTCTCATAAT
>CAYJFQ010000010.1:0-40404 GCA_964369955.1 uncultured Erysipelotrichaceae bacterium
TATTATCACTACCACCCCCTAGTGTCAACACTTTTTTAAAACTTTTTTAAATAAATTTTTATAATCAATTTAATGAGTTCTAAAACCTTTTAAAACAAGGATTTCTAATAATATATAGGCAAAATTATCACTTCAATAGTTTGCATTATTTTTAACAATGTTGACCCAATATTTATTTGTAATAAAAATTATTAACTATTAAGAAAAAAGGATCTGCTAGTGAGATCCTTTGAGATAATATATTTTAATATGCTAGAAGGTAATCTCTTTCGATTTTGAGACCTTCATAAATATTAAAAGTGACGCTATCGTTAAAGCGTTCAACACTGTCGCATAAGCAGCTGCAGTTCCGTAAGAACCTCGAGATACCTGCGCATAGATAGAAATAGTTAACGTTATTGTGCTTAAGTTGTAAAGAATTATTGCCGTTGACAATTCAGTAATAATTGTTACCCAACTTAAAATAGCTCCTGACAATATTCCATTAGCCATCATTGGTGTAGTGACCTTAAAGAACGCTGCCATTTTAGAACTACCTAAAGATATAGCCGCTTCTTCAACAGTGATTGGTATTTGTTGTAAAATCGCAATTGAAGAACGAATGGTATAAGGTAGTCTTCTAATAACTAAGGCAATAATCATAATTGTGGTCGTTCCTGTTAAAACTAAAGGCTTAGAATTAAATGCCACAACTAATGCAATACCAACAACTGAACCCGGGATAATATAAGGTAACATTGAGAAAGTGTCAATCGCATCATTTAATTTATTTCTTCTTCTTACAACTAAGTAAGCAATTAAGATAGCCATAACAATAACAATAATTAACGCTGCACCTCCAATAAAGAAAGTATTGGAAATCGAGTTCACTAATCCATCTTTAATTTTAATATAGCTATCAAAAGAATAACCTGGAACAAATATCTTTCCGCTAGTCTTTAAAAATGAGGTATACATTACATAAATCTGAGGTAAGAATGCAACACCTGTAATAATATAAATATAAGCGTGCATTAAGAAATTTTTTAAACCCTTAGCTTGTTTTCTTTCAATTGGGTGTAATGCATTCATCTTAAAATTGAAACGATTAGCAATAGCTTTTTGGAATAAGAAAATGAGTGCTGTAATAACAATCGCAATAACTGCTATCGCTGACGCAAAGTTCTTATCCTGTCCAACCTCTCCAAAATACTGATTATATATTAGTACCGGAAAAGTTTCGTAACCCTCACCAATTAATAACGGGGTTCCAAAATCCGCAAAAGCTCTCATAAAGACTAATAGAGCAGCTGCCAAAATAGTTGGCATTGATAGTGGGATTACCACTTTAAAGAAACGTTTAATACCACTGCACCCCATATTATCTGAAGCCTCCAATAATGAATTATCAATATTCTTCAAAGCTCCAGAAACATACAAGAATACAAGTGGAAATAACTGTAAAGTTAAAACTAACAAGATTCCATTGAATCCATAGATATTTGGCATCTTGAAAGCCTCAAAACCAATACTATGAACAAAATTCTCAACAAAGACAGTAATTACACCAGATCTACCCAACAACAATATCCAAGAATATGCTCCAATAAACGGTGCAGACATTGAACCTAAGATGATAATCATCTGAACAAACCCCTTACCTTTTATCTCATACATATTGTAGAAATATGCCATCGGTATTCCGATTATCATCGTTAATACTGTCGCAATAGAAGTCACTGAGAAAGAATTATACAAGGCCTTTACATAAGTAGCCTTCGAAAAGAACTTATTAAAATACTCTAAAGTAAACACTCCCTCAGAAATTACTGATTGTTTAACAATTGTCAACAATGGATAAAGTAGGAACAAACCATAAGCAGCAAATATAGTTAGTGAAATAATTACCCAAATATCCAACTTAGCTTTTTTCGGCTTAGTTAAAACACTCACTTCTTATACTTATCGCCATCATTATTAACACCCTTAATGATATTATCTTCACCATTAGCCGTAAAAACATTTATCTTTTCATTTTTAAGTGTTAACATAATGCGCTCACCTTTTTTAATAATTTCGCCAATTTTTGATTCTTGAATGATCTCAGCTTTATTCCCTGAATCCAAGTGAACAAAGTAATGAGTGTTTAATCCTAGGAAAACACTATCATCCACAGTTGCTGCTAAACCTTCTTTACCTTGTGTATCGATCACAAACTCTTCAGGTCTAATTGAAACAATTACATCTTGCTCTTTAATCTGATCTTCAAGCACATTTTCTAAAGTGATAGCATAACTACCATCTATACAAAGTCTTGCTTTCCCTTTTTCAATCTCTAACTTACCATCTAAAATATTTGTCCTACCAATAAAGTTTGAAACAAATAAATTAGCCGGTCTTTGATATAAGTCTTGAGGAGTTCCGATATGTTGAATAATGCCATCCTTCATAACAGCGATACGATCACTAACAGCCATCGCCTCTTCTTGATCATGAGTTACATAAACAGTTGTAATATTTACACTATTTTGAATTTCCTTAATAACCGTTCTCATCTCAACCCTTAACTTCGCGTCAAGGTTACTTAATGGTTCATCCATTAAAAGTACATCAGGTTTAATAACTAATGCTCTTGCGAGCGCAACCCTTTGTTGTTGTCCGCCAGATAATCGATCTGGAGAACGGTCTGCATAATCATAAATATGCATTAACTTCATAAACTTATCCGTCTCAACAATCATTTCATCCTTAGGATACTTGCGATTCTTTAAACCAAACGCAACATTATCCCTAACTGTTAAGTGTGGGAATATTGCATAATTTTGAAATACCATTCCAATATTTCTTTTTGAAGGATCCATATCATTAATCCTTTTATCATTAAAGTAAAAATCTCCGCCCTCAATGCTATTAAAACCTGCGATCATTCTTAATAATGTAGTTTTGCCACATCCAGAAGGACCAAGGAGGGTGAAAAACTCACCCTCCTTGATATCTAAAGAAAGATCTGGAATAATCGTGTTATCTCCATAGCGTTTGATGGCATCAGTTATCTTAATATTGACACTCATAAACTTCTCCCTTTTTTTAAATTATCTTGAATCAACCTCAGCTTTGATATCAGCATAACGTTCTTGCCATGCAGTTTTGTTTTCAGCTACATATGGAATATCTTCATAAACTACATTAATTTCACTGAAAGGTTTCATAACTGGGTTTTGAATTTCGATACTTGAGTTAGTGCCACGTACTGTTAAACCAGAAATAATAGTTTGACACTCATCAGAAATTAAGAAATCGATGAATTCTTTAGCTTCATCAGAATTTTTAGCACCAGCAACGATCATAGAAGCAGATGGTAACCATACAGCGCCTTCTTCAGGATAGATAACAGTTACATCAGCACCATCTTCTACTAAAGCCATACAAGGATCTTCATAAGAAACACCAACAACATATTCACCTTCTGCTACACCTTTGTAGATCGCAGAAGAGCTGTCGATTTGAATTCCGTCTAATTGTTCAACGAAATCTTCAACATAATCCCAAGCTTTTTCATCATAAGGCTCATCACCCATAACTAATAGCATATTTGTTAATTCCGCAAAAGCACTTGAAGATTTTGCAGGATTACCTGACGCAATTTTACCTTTTAATGCAGGATTTAATAAATCAGCATAACCATTAATTTCACCAGTTAGCCCTAATTCAGCAGCTAATTTATTATTAATAATAATTGCTCCAGAACCAGATAATAAATAGTTAGTGAAATATCCAGTAGTGTTGCGGTAAGCTTCATCAATTAATTCCTCATTACCAGAAGTATACTCTTCAAATAAATGAGGGAATTGAGTAAATGTCCCTAAGTTTACACCACCCCACATAACATCTGCTTGAGGATTATCTTTTTCAGCATCTAATCTAGTTAAACATTCCCCTGTCCCCATTGACAATAATTCAACATTAATTCCTGTAGCTTCTTCAAAAGCTGGAATAATATTATCTACTTCACCATCAGAATTAGGTGAATAGATAACAAGAGTTCTTTGGTCTTCATTAGAACTACAACCAGTTAAAACAGCTGCAACTAATAACAAAGACACGAAAAGCTTTAATAATTTCATAAATTACCTCTCGATTATTTTGTAATCGCTTTCTATTGATTTTATTTTACTTGATTTGAAACTTTGTTTCAAGATAATTTGTTTAAAACATAAAAAAAAGCGCATCCGCGCTTTTAAACAATTACTCTAAAATTTCTTTTATCATCTACGACAACAGGTGTATTTTTCATAATATACTCAACAATGATTTCAACAACATCTTTACCGTCATCAGCTAGGACCTTACAATCCTTTAAAACCATGTAATCTCCACCGCCTGAATAACGGTAATTGCTAATAACCATTGAATAATTATCGCTATCTAATACATCGACACCATTTCTTTTAAGTTCAATAATTCGAGATCCTATTGAATTACTAGCTTTAACTAAATAATCAATTCCGTCTAACATATCATACTCAAAATGAATCGGTTTGGGATTACAATATCCATCAGAAACAACAACCTGATTATCTTTAACCGTAAAATATTCAGCTGCCTTTTCAAGATAGTTCTTTAACTGAAGACCAGTAATCTCGATCTTTACTAAACTATTAGGATAGATATAAGTAGAAACTATATCTCTCATTGTAATATCTTGATTAAAGCCAACTACACCATTAAACAAAGCACAAGCAGAAATATCAGCTTGATAATGATCTAGTTGAATTTGATTTAAAAAACTAACACACTTATCCTTATCAAGTCTAGCCCTAAACTCATCACTAATCAGACAGTCACCATTAACTAAACTGCCAATCGGCTGATCCAGCCATTTTTGACAAGCTTTCTCTTCACTTTCAATTAAAGCTAGCATTTGGTTGTCGATATCACCATCAGCTTTAACTAATTTTCCACTAATTTCCTTTGTTATTGTGTCAATTTCCACATAACCCAACTCAGAGGCATTGGCTGCCGTTTGGATAACATAAGTTCCCAAGACTTCTTGGCAAATTGAACGATGTTGATGACCCGTTAAAAAGATATCAATACCTAACTGTTCTAACAACAACTTGTATCCATGATCACAATAAGTAACATTAGGTAAATCACTACCATCAAACATCTTCTCAAAGCCTCCATGATAAACAACAACTAAATAGTCATAAGACTCTTCACTTTTTAACTTAAAAATAGCATCTTTTAAATACTGATAAGCATTAATAAATGTTAAATCTTTTATGTTGTCTGGATGCTCCCAATTGGGAATATAATCATTAGTTGCCCCAACTATCGCAACCCTATATCCATCAATCTCTTTAATTTGGTAATTAAACTCAAAGTCCTTACTTCCCTTAATATTTCCAGTAACACACTGAGAATTTAAATCATTAAGGTATTTCTTTAAAACATCTTGATGGTAGTTAAAATCATGATTGCCAATATTATAGTAATCATATTCTAAATAATTTAAACAAGTGGCCATAGGATTAATCTTATCCTCTTTAAATAAATGATGATAATAAGTTAGAGCGCTTCCTTGTAAAATATCTCCATTGTCAATCAATAAGCTGTTAGCATCGCGATTTTTTTGAATAAACTTTGATAGCCTTGACAATCCTTGATTAGCCAATTGCCCATTTGAATAAAGATAAGGACTAACATAACCATGAACATCAGAAGTAAAAAATATCTTAAGCTTCACAACACTAACCCTTTGCTAACTTAACTCTAATCTTAGTTGAGAAGAACTCAATAATTAATACTAAGATAATTAAACCAAGCAATAAAACCCCGACATCATTCCAACGACCAGCACTCATTGCAAACTTCAACGGAGCTCCAATACCACCAGCTCCAACTAAACCTAGCACTGAAGCATTCTTAACATTAATATCATAACGATAAATAACGATAGAAATAATATTTGACATTAACTGCGGCAATATTCCAAAACGAATCTTTTGGAAAGTAGTACAACCAGAAGCATCTAAAGCTTCAGAAATACCTGGCTCAAGATCTTCAATAACTTCAATAAAAAGTTTTGAACACATTCCAATTGAAGTGGCAGCTAAAGTTAAAACCCCCGCAAAAGCTCCAGGTCCTGTAACTCTAATAAACATCAATCCATAAACAAAAACTGGGAAAGTTCTAAGAATTGTAATAACTAGAACTCCAAGACCACTCAACCACTTAGGTGAAATATTTCTTGAAGAGATAAAAGCTAAAGGCAGAGAAATAATTGCCCCAATTAAAGTGCCAAGTAACCCGATGGCAGCTGTTTCTAGCAACAAGTAGGCTAAGCCAGATGTTGTAAAATTAAAAGCAACATCCATTGAAGGGTTTAAAATACCTTTAATAATATTCTCTGCAACTAATGCACCGTTTTCAGATATTCCGTTGTAGTCAATACTAGCCACTGAAGGTACAATAATAATTCCAAGCAATATAATACTAGCAACTACTCTTATCCATGTCTTAGGTCTTAGATCATACTGTCTAGAGACTGTTAAAGTATTCATTATGTCAATCTCCTTCTAATCGCACGCGAGATAGATTCAATAATCACAACAACAACGATTAAAGAAATTAAAACCATCCCTGTATCTTGATATTGTCGCCACCCTAGAGTTTCACTTAAAATTAAACCAATGCCGCCAGCGCCAACATATCCTAAGATAGCAGCACTTCTTACATTCATTTCAAAATTATATAAAATCATCGAATAATAATAAGCCCTAATCTGTGGATAAATAGCACATCTAATACACTTGATAGTGCTAGCACCAGTAGATTCCAAGGCCTCATATGGACCCATGTCTACAGTTTCAATTTGTTCATACAACATCTTAGAAGCAATTGAAAAAGTAAAAATCGAAATTGCTAAAGTTCCAGCAAAAGTTCCAATCCCAAAGATATAAACAGCAATTAATGCATAAACTAAAACTGGAATTGTTCTTAGCAAACTAAGAATTGTTCTTAGAGTTGTAATCACAAAACGATTCTTAATAATATTAGTAGAGTTTACAAAAGCCATTGGCAAGGCCAAAACAGCGCCAACTAAAGTACCAACTACCGACATTGTTAAAGTATCAAGTAATGGACCAGCTAATTTAGAAAAATAATCAACATTAGGAGGGAACATTCCAATTAAAATATCCCAGAAATAATGACCCCTTTCAATTAATACCATTATATCAAAACCTGTAAAATCAGCAGTCAACCAGATAACAACGACTGTTGCAATAACGATATAAACTGTCGGATTAAATTTTTCCTTGACAACCTTACCATTAGACAAAGTAAAAGTCTCGGAAACAAATAATGATTTTAATTTAGCTAGCATTATTTTTCTCCATGAATTCATCATCACTTAATTCACGTCCATAGATCGTCTTTAACACTTCACTATCAATCCCCTCAGTAAGGCCATCATAAACAATAACGCCATCTTTAATGCCGATGACACGATCAGCATACTTCAAAGCTAAATCTACATGGTGAATATTAATGATGATAGAAATATTCATTTCTTTATTTATTTTTTTAAAGTCTTCCATAACTGAAGATGCCATAATTGGATCTAATGAAGCAACAGGCTCATCAGCTAAGATAATATCTGGGTTTTGTGCAATTGTACGCGCAAGAGCTACCCTTTGCTGTTGGCCACCAGACAACTGGTCAGCACGAATATAAGCTTTCTCCAAAATATCAACTTTATCCAAAGCTTCCAAAGCTGAAATTTTGTCCGCTTTGGAGTAGATGCCCACTAGGGATTGAATGAAATTCATATCAGCAACCTTTGATGTTAATACATTATTAATAACACTTGTTCTTTTTACTAAATTAAAAGATTGAAAAACCATTCCAATTTTTCTTCTAAATCTTCTTAATGCTTTACCCTTTAATTTAGCAACATCTACCCCGTTTACAAATAATTCCCCACTTGTAATTGGATGCATTTTATTAATCGCTCTTAATAAAGTACTTTTACCGGCACCAGACAAACCAATAATCGCCACAAATTCACCCTGCTGGATTTGTAGGCTTACACCGTTTAAAGCACGAACTCCATTGTTATAAACTTTCGATACATTTTTAAATTCAATCATGTCTTTCCTCTTTCATAAAAAATGAAAGATAAGGCAGATTACTGCCTTATCTTAATAAATTAATTAGTAATAAATTAGTTACCAGCAACGATTTCTTGAGCTTGACGAGAAGAATCGTAATCTTCATCAGTCACAACTTTATAACCTTCATGGCTATAGATAGCAATAACTTCTTTTCCTTCTGGAGTTTGAGCGATTTCAATAAATGCATCTTGTAACGCTTTAACAAAACCAGGAGTCATAATATCAGAATTTGCAGAATATGAAATAGTATCATTCATAACACCAGGAGTAACAGCAACTACATCTGTTTCTTCCCAAACAGTGTTTGCTCTACCAAAGTCAGTAGTCCAAGCATCTGCATAATCACGACGGAAATCAGCATAACCAACAGCGATGTCAGCTTGCATAGAAGCTAATCTAGCAGCAGCATCACTATATCCATCAGTAGGAATAGCATTCTCTAAATCAGAAATTTTCTTACCAAAGTTATCCATTAACCAAATAGTTGGATAGATATAACCAGCACTTGAAGTAGTTGATGCACTTACAGCCCAAACAGCACTATTTACATCTTCCCAAGTTAAAGCTTCACCAGCATTAACTTTTGCAGCTAATTCACGACCTTTTACAGAAGGTCCAGCAACAGCGATTGAACGGTAATAAGCAACTTGATTGCTTGAATCACCTTCAGTAGCTAAACCATCATTCCAGTCTTTAGCATTTTCAGAATCTTTGCTTAAACCAGCGCGAGTAGCAGCTAATAATAATTCAGCACCATCTTCATGGTATAAAACATAAGTACCAGCTGGAACGAAAGCTAAATCAACAGCACCTGTAGCTAAAGCTTCACCAGCAGCATTGTAATCTGCACCAACAGTAATATCAATATTTTTTACTTCATAACCTTTAGCAGCTAAAGAATCAGTCAACATAGCTTTTAAAGGGTCTGTAACTGTAACAATATCAGCTACATCACGACTAGGAACAAACTGAATAGATAAATTCTCGATAACACCATCATCAGCTGCAGGAGCAGTAGAACATCCAACAACTAGAAGTAATGCCATTAACAAAACCAATAATTTTTTCATTAAATCTTTTCCTCCGCGGGATTTTACCCACCACTATTATAGTAAAAATAAAATTCTTAAACAACCATATAAACAATAAAAAAATAAAAAAATGCTATTTTTAGCATTCCTCTATGATATTTAAATATTTTAGATATTGACGATTAACCTCTGACTCTAAAAAGGGGGAATTACATTCTGTAATATCAGATATTAATTTATCCAAAGTTCTAGCAATTTTTATCTTTAATTCATCAGGATAATTCATCTCCTCTTGATGTAAAGCGTACTCATTCTCATCAAGAATTTTATAGTTACCTTCAGGAAAAACTTTAACATCTAGATCATAATCAATATTTTTTAATGCCTCTCCATCATAAATACATGGACTAGCCAAATTACAATAATAATAAACACCTGTTTTTCTAATCATGCAAATAACATTATAGAAACGGTCAGGATAAAAATAACAAATAGCTGGTTCGCGAGTAATCCAACGCCGTCCATCCGCTTCTGTGACAGTACTTTGATTAGTCACTACTACTAGTTGTTTATTAGTTACTTCAATCACAAATCCCTTTGCCCAAGTTCTATGCAAAGAACCGTCATGTTTAAAGCTTTGAATAAATATTTCTTGCCCAATTTCTAATTTCATATCTTATTCATTATACTACATATTAACAATTAACTGAATAAAAAAGACCACCTAGGTGGTCTTCCTCACTTAATCTTCGTTTTTTTGTTTCTCCGCATTTGCGATAATGCGGTCCGCAATTTGACTTGGAATAACGTCATATCTCACAAACTCTTGAGTATATCGTCCACGACCTTGAGTAAATGAACGTAACTCAGTCGCATATCTTTGAACTTCAGCCAGCGGAACTTCTGCTACCACTGACTGTTCATCATCGTGAGCATCCATACTTAAAATAATTCCGCGACGCTTATTGAAGTCTCCAACAATCGTCCCTTGATAACCATCTGGACAGAATACCGAAACTTTAACAATTGGTTCAAGTAATACCGGTTTTGCTTTTGGGATGCCGTCTTTAAACGCTAGATGAGCTGCTGATTTAAAGGCAATCTCTTTTGAATCTACATCATGATACTTTCCATCATATAGTGTTGCCTTAACACCTACCACTCGATAACCAGCCAATAAACCTTTTACCATACATTCTCTTAACCCCGCCTCAACAGCTGGGAAGAATTGTCTTGGTACTGCTCCACCAAACACTTTTTCTTCAAACACTAAATCATCTGAATCACAAGCCTCAAACTCTACAAATACATGTCCGAATTGTCCTGCTCCTCCTGATTGTTTTTTATGGCGTCCTTCGCCGCTAGCTTTGCCTCTAATAGTTTCACGATAAGGAACTTTAGGTTCAGTTAAGTTAACTTCTACTTTGTAACGATCTTTTAATTTATTTAAGATAACATCAATGTGTTGATCACCGACGCCATATAATACCAGTTCGCGAGTTTCCCCATTATTAATAACACGACAAGCCATGTCTTCTTCTTCAATTTTTTGGATCGACTGACTTAACTTATCTTCATCATTTTTAGTCTTAGGCCAAATAGCCATTGCTAACATTGGTTCTGGGAACTCAATTGGGTC
Source organism: uncultured Erysipelotrichaceae bacterium (assembly GCA_964369955.1). GTDB lineage: Bacteria > Bacillota_I > Bacilli_A > Erysipelotrichales > Erysipelotrichaceae > CAYJFQ01. Next base: position 10,830 of record CAYJFQ010000010.1, read on the forward strand.
AAATTTCACAATTTTATCTTTAGTGCATAAAGTATCATTAGTCTTTGTATACTGTAGTTTAACAACCGCTCCGATATCACCAGTGAATAACTTACCTACTGCAATTTGATTTTTACCTCTTAGTGCAAATATTTGATTAATCTTTTCGCTTTTTTCTGCATTTGCATTATATAGTTGAGCATCAGTGGATAAGACACCACTCATAACCTTTAAGTAAGTGATTCGACCAACAAATGGATCCATGATAGTTTTAAAGACAAACGCTGACAATTTTTCTTTTTCATTAGTCTCAAGTATTACTGTCTCACCTTTTTCATCATTAGCTTCTACTACGCCTTTTTCTGCATAACTTGGAAGGTATTCACCAACTAAATCTAAAAGTCTCTCGATTCCTGTTAAATTAGTAGCACTACCACAATATACTGGTCTTATTTCACCACTTCTAACTCCAATTCTTAACCCGCGCATGAACTCATGATCAGTAAATTCTTCGCCACTAAAAAATTTTTCCATTAACTCATCATCACCCATAGCTACTACTTCTTTTACTTGTTCGTAATATGTGTCAACGATGTCAATTAAATCAGTTGGAACATCTTTCGCATTGCTTGCATCATTATAGTACCAAGCTTTCTTCTTTAAGATATTAACACTTCCTACAACTATTCCATTCTCTTTAATAGGCACTTCGAATGGAATAACACTTTTACCGAAGTTGTCTCTTAATTGGTTGTATGTGTCATCAAATGAGGTATTATCTTCATCGATTTTGTTAATGAAGAAGATAGATGGTAATTTACGTTTGCTAATTTCTTTAAATGCATTAATAGTTCCAGGTTCTACTCCATCCTTAGCACTAACAACGACAAGTCCATTATCTGCTGCACTAATCCCCGAACTTACTTCTGCCGCAAAATCTAGGTATCCTGGAGTGTCGATAAAATTTATTTTAGTGTTTTTCCATTCAATAGGTACAACACTTAAATAAACCGACATATTTCTTTTCTTCTCCTCAGGATCATAATCTATTTCACTAGAACCATCTCCAGCCTTTCCTAAGCGATTAACAACTTTAGTCTGGTATAACATCGCCTCACAAATTGCACTCTTACCACTGCCAGAATGCCCTAAGACAACTACATTTCTAACATCACTTGCTAAATAATCTTTCATATTCTATCCCCTTACTTTAACAGATCTTTTAGATCATCCAAACATTCACGTCGAACATAATGAATAGCCTTATTGCCATCATTATCACAAATTTCTTTATCAGCACCTTCTTCTAAAAGATACTCTACCAACTCACGATAACCACTGTAAGCCGCTTTCATCAACGTTGTACAACCATAAGAATCCTGAGCATTAATATCAGCTCTAGCAACCAATAAAGTATTAATAACATCCTTCTTAGAAGCTAAACAAGCCTCCATTAAAGGGGTTCTTCCCATTTCATCAGCCACATTAACATCTGCACCTTTTTTAATTAATAATTCCACAACTTCCTGATGTCCTAAAAAAGCAGCTCTAATCAATGCTCCCCTACCCTTAGCATCAACAGCATTAACATCAGCATTACAAGCGATTAACAATTTACAAATCTTTAAGTTTCCTTTCTTAGCAGCTGCCATTAAAGGAGTTTTCTTGTCACAATCAGCGATATTAACATCAGCCTTATTGTCAATTAAGAAACTAACAATGTCATAGTAACCACGCTTCGCAGCCTTAATTAACATTGTCCTTTGATCCTTACCAGTAAAATTCACATCAGCCCCAGCCTTTACTGCAGACACTACTTTCGCAAAATCACCACACTCAGTAGCTTCTTTTAATAATTTGTTGTTGTCGTCCATAATGAGTTCCTCCTATATCTCCAACAAAAAAAGACAGCCTAATAGCTATCTTCACACTCAAAAAGAAATTCAAAATTACATCTTGTATTAGACAAAACCCCTGTAACAATACGGTTGTCAAAAACTGTATACACTCTGTGCATATTCATCAACTTCTTTCTTTATTGTGTATTAATCTTACTTATATTTTAAAACTAATCAACTTCTTTTGCAAGTAAAATATCAACCAAAGTAAATAAGTAATTAAAGTAAAACTATCATTGTTTATTATCCTTTTTTATAAATAATGATAGTTCTCATAAGGTGTAATAAAAAAGCAAACACGCAATATGTTTACTTTTTATTTGGTTAATTTACATTATGAAAAACAATCTCTTGAAGAAGAAAATATAAAATAATAAATCCCTCTCAATTTAAATGCAATATCTGGACCTCTATGTTAGAATACTAAATAATAAACTAAAGCACCACTAAACATTAACATAAAACCAATAATCATCCAGAACAAAATCTTTGAATAACCATTAGGAGTTATCTCATCCATTTGATCCATCATTTTAATCAAAGGATTTAATCGAAAGAAATATGTAGCAATTGACAATATCATCGCGACAACACTCCAAACTTTAACAACCTCATTACCAAACAGCAATATCGCAATCAATAAAACAATAAATATTAACTTAACACCCGCTACCCAATTAACCAAGTAACGAACAAATAACTCGTTAGCACCACTTCCTTTTAATTTAAACCATGGATTAAACACAGCAACCCCATTTCCTAAACGAGAATCAGGAGTAAAATAAAGAATAATAACATTGGCACTCTCCATAATCACAAAAAACAAAATCGCATAATCTAAAATATTCATAAGCTTACTCCTAAAACAATCTTTCTATAACATTGCAACCATAACTCATTAAATTATTAAGTCCTTCATTATACAATTCAAAATCCGTAAAATCTTCAGGATTATGAGTATCTCCATTCATGATAACTTTACAACCATGCTTACCAGCAATCTTAAAGAGCTCTTCATTAGGATAAAAAGAAGAAATCTTTAATCCGTTTAAATTATACTCAAGTGGAATATCATACTCTATGCTCCACAAACATATTTGTTCAAAAGCCGCAAAAGCTTTTTCATCATTACGACGATAGCTGCGCATAAACAAGTCAGGATGAGCCACCATATCATAAATGCCAGATTTTATCCCTTGGTGCAAATCATCCAAATAAAATTCAATTACTTGATCGTTACAATAAGAAAAATTTCCATAGTAAGTTTCAGAAACGCAAAAACGGTGAAAGTGATTCCCTAAAATTAAATAATCAAGTTTATAATCTTCCTTTAACTTCTTAAACCACTCAACCCGATCAGGAAAATATTCGCATTCTAATCCGACATAAATCTCAATCTGATTCTTATATTTTTCTTTTAATGCAAGAATGCTATCCACATATTCCTGCATCTCATTTTTTTTCATTCTAATTCGTTCATTCTCAAAGCTATAAATCGGGATTGGTGCATGGTCACTAAAACCTAAAACTTTATAACCCCCTTCAATAGCCTTAATTACATACTCTTCATCTGTGCCGTAGGCATGGTTACATCTAGTAGTATGCGTATGATAATTAGTCTTTTCCATAAAACACCTCCATTAAGTAAAGCCCTGATGCCGGAGCTTTATACTTACATCCATCTTTATCTTTAAGCTCTAATAATTCTTTAACTTGAGAAACTGTAAAATTTCCTTTGCCTACTTCCACTAAAGTAGCAGTCAACATTCTAACCATATACCTTAAAAATCCTTTACCATAATAATCAATAATTATTTGGTCATTATTTTTCGAAAGCTCAATTTTATCAATTTTTCGTACTTGATTTTTACTCTCATCTTTTTTATTTACACAGAAAGTACTAAAATCATGTTCTCCAATGAAAATCTTGCTAGCTTCAACCATTAAAGAAAAGTCTAATTTTTCTCTAACATAATATTCACTATTTCTCAAGACGGGATTATAATTTCCGTTATTAATAATATAACGATAGTGTTTACCAATAGCATGATAACGAGCATGAAACTGATCATCCACTTCTTTTACTTCGGTGACATGTATATCCTCTGGTAAGAAGGCATTGATAGCTCCCTTAAATTTCAAGGGAGTCATTTTTATATTTGAATCAAAACAGAACGCTTGGCCATGGGCATGTACACCTTTGTCAGTCCTTGAGGATCCAATAACAAACATCGTCTCTTTATGAAAAGCTTGTAAAGCTTTCATTATTTCCCCGGCAATTGTTGATTTTCCTTTTTGGATTTGCCAACCCTCATAATTTGTTCCATCATAGCTACAAATTGCTAAGTATCTTTTCATATTAGAAATCCAATACCTAAATTAACTAGAAATACTCCAACAACTATTACCATGGCAACTAAATCACTTAATCGATACTTAAGGTTTTTAAATCTTGTACGCTTAGCAGAAGGGTTGTAACCTCTGGCTTCCATAGCATTAGCTAAATCTTCTGCTCTTTGAAAAGCACAAAGAAATAGCGGAATAATTAGTGCCAATACTGCTTTTAATTTCTCATTTATTTTACCTTCTTCTAAATCAATTCCTCTTGATTGTTGAGCTTTCATTATTCTATAAGCTTCCTCAAGAATAGTAGGAATGAATCTTAAGGCAATTGAAATCATCATTGAAATCTCATGAGTCGGAACTTTAAATCTCTTAAACGGCTTTAGTAAGTCTTCAATTCCTAATGTCATATCTAAGGGCTTTGTGGTTGCGGTTAAAATGGTTGTTACTGATATCATCAAAACTAAACGAATAACGATATACAACGTTTGAATCAATGCGCCACTATATAATGTGAATCCAAATATTGTGAATAAAGCAATCCCAGTTTTAATTACTAAAGCATTGATAATCAGTAAAAACACCAGCATAAATAACATTGGCCTGAATCCAGACATAACACTTTTAATTGGCACCTTGCTTATAATTATTACTAACCCAACAAAAAAACCAACAACCAAATAACCGATGAACCCAGCCGGTATAAATATAGCCACCAACAATATTATCATTGCCCAGATTTTTGTTCGTGGATCTAAACTATGAATAAATGAATTATAAGGCAAGTATCTTCCTAGAACGATATTATTCATTTAATTCTCCTGCTTAATTCTTCGGCTAAATCATTAACCTCAAAATATCTCTTATTTAATTTAAGTCCTTTATTTGCGAGCGCAATTTGGAATTTAATAATATTTGGTTTTTCAATATCCAAGCTATCCATTAACTTATCATCATTAAATAGCTCGTTAACTAAATATTTACCCAATAATTTTCCTTTATTCAGAATCACAACTTCGTCACAATATTTTAATAATTGATTCAAGTCATGAGTGACAATTACAATTGTTTTCTTATCTTCCTTGTTTAATTTTTTTAGTAAACTAACAATCTCACTGCTTCCGTGTGGATCTAATCCAGCAGTTGGTTCATCTAAGACTATGACCTCTGGCTCCATAGCGAGAATGCCAGCGATTGCAACGCGACGTTTTTGTCCACCCGACAATTCTAATGGTGACTTTTCCAAAATGCTTTCTTCCAGTCCGACTAGTTTAATGACTTTAGATGCCATTGTTTTTGCATCTTGTTCACTAACTCCAAAATTACACGGTCCAAAAATAACATCTTTTTCTACCGTTTCTTCGAATAATTGGTACTCTGGAAATTGAAAAACTAGACCTACATGTTTTCTTAAAGTTTTTAAGTCTTTGCTTTTTCTATCTGCTGTAATTTTCCAGTCATCAATAACAACTTCACCATTTGTTGGCATCAATAAAGCGTTTAAATGCTGAACTAGAGTGGATTTCCCACTTCCGGTTGAGCCAATAATTGCAGTTATTTTACCTTTTGTTATATCTAGATTTATATCACTAATAGCCGTTAATGCTAGTGGAGTATCTTTTGAATATTGATGCATTAAATCTATAAACTTAATTGCCATAATTTTTCCACCATTTCTTCTTCGCTGATAATTTCACCAAGATCAATTCCTAAATTTATTAATTCATTTTTTAAATCCATAATGAAAGGTAGTTCCATCTTCGCATTTTCTAATTCACTTTGGTGATTAAATATTTCAAATGGAGTTCCTTGCAAAATTATTTTCCCATGATTTAAAACTAAGACATAATCACTATTAAGAACTTCTTGCATATCATGAGTTATCGACAAAATAGTCTTTTCTTTTTCTCGATGTAATTTTTTAGTAATATCAATAATTTCTCTTTTCCCTTTTGGATCTAGCATTGAAGTAGCTTCGTCAAAGATAATCAAATCCGGCTCCATAGCCAAAACACCAGCAATTGCCACTCTTTGTTTTTGGCCGCCAGATAGTTTACTAGGCTCACTTTTTAAGAATTCTGACATTCCGACCTCTTGGGAGAATTTAGATATTATTTTTGGCATATCTTCGCTGGCTACTAAATGATTTTCTAAACCAAAGGCTATGTCATCTTCAACTGTTGAGCCAATAAATTGATTGTCGGGATTTTGAAAAACAATTCCTACTTTTTTTCTTATTTCTATAATGTTTTCAAAGTTTAATGGTAGTCCACACACTGCTATATCTCCTGATTTTTTTTCTAAAAGACCGAGAATTAATTTGGCAATTGTAGATTTACCAGATCCATTAGGACCAATTAAACAGATGTACTGTCCTTTCTTCAAGATAAAAGAAACATCATTTATGACATTTTGGTTTTCTTCATAACTAAATTTTAAATTTTTTATCTCTAATATATTCATATAATTTACGCTTGATTATTATAGCACTTATATTTAATAATTGGTATTAATCAATGAAAAAACCCGTAGACACACGGGTTTAAATTAATTCTACACGCCATCCGCGATATTGGACAACATTATACAATGCACAATCCAACACATCCATCAAAGCATCGATAATTAATTCTCTGTCAATTGTCACTACTAAACTAACATCAATGGAACCATCTTCCATTTCACTTACAGCATAACTATCGTCCAAGTCTTTTTTGAAATGTTTTATTCTTTTTGGTTCACTAATTAATACAGTTTGAATTAGCTTGAAGTCTGTAACCTCACCAACATTTGATAATAAATCATCCACTTGACCAATAATTCTCTCAATAATATCCATATCTAAGGAAGGATATCTCTTTAGATATTCTTTGTTAGGATTCTTTGTTTTATTGAACAACCCTCCAAATAATGATTTGCTCTCTTTTATTTTAGAAACAGCTTCTTCTTCAACTACAGGTAGCGATTCTTGCGTTTCCTCAATAACTGGTCCAACAATTTCTTCATTATTTATCTCATAAACAACTGGTTGTTGTGATTCGAGCTTTTCACTAACCTCAACTATTGTCACATCATCAACTTCTTTAGTTTCATCGCCAATTTCAACAATTGACTCAGGTTGTGAATTTATACTTTCAAAAATATCTCCTGAATCTGTTTGATTAATTAGATTCTCATCCAGTGATTTAAAGAGATCATCAATACTAATACCACTATCAAAGCTTTCAACTACAGGAGCGCTCATTTCAACTTCTTCATTCACCAGAATAGGTTGAACTTCCTCGGCGCTGGTGTTAATAGATGGTATTTCATTCTTAACTTTCACCTCATCTTGTTGCTCTTCAATTTCTTCGATTGTAGCTGTGAATTCAAACTTTTCATTTTCTAATTTATCATCTTTAAAATTGGCTTTATCTTCAATAACTTGCTCTAGTGTTTCAACATTTGTTGAAGATTGAAGGATATCTTGCTTGTTTATAGGTTCATTGATTGGTTTTATCTTTACAACCTCTGTTTTGGGAATGGTCACATTTTCGACACTTTGATTGTAAGCTGAAATCTTAATTACTTTAGTATCTTTCATAACAGATTTAACTTGCTTATTGATTTCATCACTAACAGTTACTACCTTATTTTTAAGCTCTTGTACCTTATGATCCACATCCATCTTCTCAATCTTATCACTAACAGTTTCTTTAATGTCGTGGAATTGTTCACTTACTGAATTGATGATTTTTTGACTATTATCTTTAACTTCATTAATTAAGTGAACTACCTTTTCATCTTCTAACTTCTCTTCTATTACTTCTCTGTTTTTATAAATATAATATGCAGCACCAGCTGCAGCTCCTAATATAACTTTACCAAGTATTTTTTTCATAATGACTCCTTAATAAAAAAATTATAACATACCCATATTTGTTATTACAATAATCAAAGCAGCAATCTCAAATAATAAAAAGTAGGTATTATTTTACCTACTTACGTTTAATAACTAATAATCCATCTCCAGAATTATGATAATTAACTATAATTTCATCTCTTGATTCAAGTTCTTCTCTAAAAATTCTAATTTTCTTAACTAATGCTTTAGTTCTTCTGCTCTTAGTTAACGATGGGTCGTCAACAATTCCATGAAAATCAATGTTATCACAAATTGCATATTGACAATTACCATAGAAATTTTTAAAAAAGTCAGAATACTTAGATTTTGCACCGTCTATAAATAATAAATCAAATTTTTCGGTTGTTTGATATTTTAAAGCATCAGCATAAATCAATTCAATCTTGTTCTGATTTTGACAGTTGACTATGGCTTGTTGGTGAAGTTCTTTGTTTCTCTCGATTGTTACAACTCGTTTAATAGTTGGGCAATTAGCCCACATTAGCGCACTATACCCAATGGCAGTTCCAATTTCTAAGATACTTTCAATATTATTTGCTTCAATGAAATTCACAATGAATTCTAGTCCTTCATCCATAATTATTGGGATGTTATTTTCTTTTGCGTATTGTTTTAGTTCCATAGTTTAAAAAAGAGCGCAATACGCTCTTTTAGATTAATTTAATGATAGCCATAGGTGCAGCATCACCTTTGCGCACTCTAGTTTTAAGAATAGTAGTGTACCCACCATTACGATCTTGATATTTAGGAGCGATTTCAGAAAACAACTTTTGTAAAGCTGTTTGCTTATTATCTTTATCAACATACACGTCACGAACATAGCTAGCAGCTAGTCTTCTTGCGTGCAAATCTCCTTTTTTTCCGTAAGTGATTAGTTTATCGATAACACTTCTTAGTTCTTTAGCTTTCATTTCAGTTGTTTCGATTTCACCATATTTGATTAAATCTGTAGCCATGTTTCTAAGTAATGCTTTACGATGATCAGCAGTACGGCCTAATTTACGATTCCACATAAAACTTCTCCTTTACTTTATTTATAAGATTTAAAGCCTAATTCTAATTCAGCTAATTTTTCTCTTACTTCTTTTAATGATTTTTTACCTAAGTTTCTAACTCTCATCATATCATCTTCACTTTTCATAGTTAACTCTTCAACAGTTTGAATGTTAGCTCTTTTTAAACAATTATATGAACGAACAGATAGATCTAAATCTTCAATCATCATAGTCATACCTTTACTGTTAGTTTCACTGCTAGTAGATTTCATTACTGAATCCATACCTGCAGTAATTTCACTAACTTCCTCGAAGATAGCTAAATGATCAGTTAATATTTTCGCAGCTAAAGAAATTGATTCACTAGGAGTTACTGAACTATCAGTCCACACTTCCATTGTTAAGCGATCATATTTTGTGTTTTGTCCAACTCTAGTTGGTTCTACTTCATATGAAACTTTCTTAATTGGTGTAAAGATTGAGTCAGTGAATATTGTTCCATGACCTTGGGTTGAATTTTGGTAGATAGTTTTGTTGATATCAGCACCTACATAACCTCTTCCATTTTTTGCTTTTAATTCAACTTCTAATACACCATCAGCTGCAACATTAGCGATAACTAAATCACCATTCACAATTTCTACTCCTTCATCACAAATGATGTCAGCAGCCGTAACTACTTTAGGGCCTTTAGCAGAAATTCTTAAAGTGTGAGTTTCATCATCAGAAATGTTCATTACTAATTCTTTCAAGTTTAATATCATTGCAGTAACATCTTCTTGCACTCCTGGTAGAGGAGTAAATTCGTGGAAGACACCTTCCATTTTAATCGAATAAACTGCAGCACCCGGAAGGGAAGAAAGTAAAACACGTCTTAAAGCATTACCAATAGTTGTTCCGAAGCCTCTTTCAAGTGGTTCAATAACGAATTTACCATAGTTATCAGCTTCACTATAATCCTTAATTTTAAAATTCGCGCATTCGAATTTGTTCATTTACAATCCTCCTTTTATTTCTAACCGCGTGGTTGTTTTGGTGGACGACATCCATTATGAGGAATTGGAGTTACGTCGTTAATTACTGTAATTTCTAATCCTGCTACTTGTAAGCTACGCACAGCAGCTTCTCTACCATGTCCAGGACCTTTAACATTAACTTCAACAGTTTTCATACCATTATCAATAGCTGCTTTACTAGCAGCTTCAGCAGCTTGTTGTGCAGCATAAGGTGTAGATTTACGTGAACCTTTGAATCCTAGTGCTCCTGCACTTGACCATGCAATTACATTTCCATGCTCATCTGTAATTGTAACAATTGTATTATTGAAGGTTGAATGGATATGAGCAACACCCTTAGCAACATTCTTTTTGACACGACGTTTACGAGTCGTTTTTTTAGCACTTGCCATTATCTAGTACCTCCTATTTCTTCTTATTCGCAACAGTTCTTCTTGGACCTTTACGAGTTCTTGCGTTTGTACGAGTTCTTTGACCACGTACAGGTAACCCTCTACGATGTCTTAAACCGCGGTAACAACCGATTTCCATTAATCTCTTAATGTTTAAAGTTACTTCTCTTCTTAAATCTCCCTCGACTTTAATTGAGTCGATAGATTGACGAATTAAATTAACTTGATCATCAGTTAAATCCTTTGTACGGATATCTTCACTGATATTATTGTCTTTTAAAATCTTAGCAGCCGTTGAACGACCAATACCATAAATATAAGTTAATGACACAACTACACGCTTGTCGCGTGGGATGTCAATTCCAGCAATACGAGCCATTATATGTTCTCCTTCTAGTTTCCTTGTCTTTGTTTGTGTTTAGGATTTTCACAAATAATCATTACAACGCCTTTGCGTTTAATGACACGACACTTATCACAGATCGGTTTGACAGATGGTCTTACTTTCATGTGTTTTTCCTCCTAATTTTTATTTTTGTCTAAATGTAATACGCCCACGTGTTAAATCATAAGGCGAAATTTCCACGGTAACACGGTCACCTGGTAAAATGCGAATGTAATGCATGCGGATTTTACCAGAAACGTGAGCTAAAATAACATGCCCGTTTTCCAATTTCACTTTGAACATCGCATTAGGCAAAGTATCTTCTACTATACCTTCGATTTCAATAACATCTTGTTTTGCCAAATACTCTTCCTCCTAATTTTTATAATTTAGTTAAAATCTCATACCCATCTTCGGTTACAACTATTGTATTCTCGTAATGAGCGGATAAACTACCATCTTTGGTTTTAACAGTCCACCCATCATTTAGTACTTTAGTTTCACACTTACCTAAATGAACCATTGGCTCAATAGCAAGTGCCATCCCAACCCTTAGTTTAACATTTTTTTCATAAGTACGATAGTTTGGAATTGAAGGATCTTCATGTAAACTACTTCCGATGCCATGCCCCGTATACTCTAGAGGGACACTATATCCAAAGCTCTCTACATAATCACCTATTGTTCCACAAACAACATTTAACATTACATCAGGTTTGATTAAACCAACACCTTGATAGAAACTTTCTTTAGTGACCTCTATCAACTTTAAAGCATCTGCACTGACCTCACCAACAGGGAAGGTCCTAGCGGCATCGCCATGATACCCTTTATACTTTGCTCCAACATCAATAGAAATGATATCTCCATTTTTTAAGACAGTCTTAGAATCAGGAATACCATGCACTAAAGTATCATTAATACTTGCACAAATACTCGCAGGAAAGCCATGATAATTAAGGAAGGATGGAGTAGCTCCAGCCTCCTTAATAATATTATATGCAACATCATCTAATTCTTTAGTCGAAACACCAGGTTTCACTAGTTTTTCAACTTCCATTAAAACAGTCGCAACTATCCTACCAGCCTCTCTCATCAATTCGATTTCTCTTTTTGACTTAGTAGTAATCATTTTAAATCTCTAAGGAATGGGTATACTTCGTCCCAAACACTTTCAGGTAGTTGAGTAGCATCTAAATCTACCACAAGACGTTTTTCACGATAGTGTGCTAAAACCGGACTTGTTAGATTGTAGAAATCTTCTAATCTAACATTGAGCCTTTCTTCTGTATCATCACTGCGTTGTATTAATTTACTTCCGCAACTATCACAGATTCCAGCAACTTGTGAAGGCGAATAATCAATATGATAGATAGACTGACACGTCGGACAAACTCTTCTACCAGTTATTCGCTTTTTCAAACTTTGACTATCAATACTTAAATTAATTACTAATTGTAGATCTTGATTAGTTTTACTTAATTCAGAATCTAATGTCACAGCTTGATTTAAGGTTCTTGGAAACCCATCCAATAAGAAACCTTCTTTGCAATCATCATTTTGAAGTCTCTTTGATACCATTTTAATCGTTACTTCATCAGGTACTAAATGTCCTTCATCAATGTATTTCTTTGCTAATAAACCAAGTTCACTTCCACTAGCCATTTCACTGCGAAACATGTCCCCAGTTGAAATATGAGCCAGGTTATATGATCTTTTGATTTTTTCTGCTAATGTACCTTTACCAGCACCAGCAGCTCCGATAATTACTAATTGCATTTAAGTCTCCTTAGAATGTTCTTTTAAAACCTTTGTAATTTTTTTGAGTTAATTGACCAACTAGGTCTTTAATCGTTTCTTGAGCTACCCCTACAACAATGATAATACCAGTTCCGCCTAAACCGAAAGATGAAGGTAAACTTGTAAACATTGGAATTAAATAAGGTAATGCACCGATGAAGGCAATAAATAATGCCCCTAATACAGTGATGCGCTTTAATACACGATTAATATACTCTTGAGTTTCGATACCCGGACGGATACCTGGAATATAACTACCACTTTTTCCTAAATTCTCAGCAATTTTTTCTGGGTCCACTTGAAGTGAAGTATAGAAGAATGTGAAGAGAATAACAAGAACTACATAGATGCCTAATCCAACCGGTTGACCAATATCAAGTATCTTAGATAACGTGATTGTAAAGTCAGTTTGTGGGAAAAAGCTTAACACCGTTAAAGGTGCGGTCATAATCGCAGAAGCGAAAATGATTGGGATTACACTTGCAGAGTTAATTTTTAAAGGAAGATAGTTAATATTCTTTTTAGTTTGTGCTAAAGAACTGGTTGTATATTGAATAGGTATTTTACGAACAGCATTGTTCATAAAGATAACTAATGCAATAATCGCCAAATTAATAATAACATATCCTGCAAAAGCTAACATTCCATTAAAAGTTGCGCTAGCATCAGCTCCACCACTCACTAGAGTACTATAAGCTGAACTAAAGTTACTTGGGTAGTTAGCGACGATACCTGCAAAGATAATCATTGAAATTCCGTTACCCACTCCATGCGAAGAAATACGGTCAGCCATCCATAACAAGAACATAGTTCCCGCTGTTAGGATAGTGGCTACATATAAAAATGTTGAGATATCGTTATTTATTAAGATGCCATAACTGATATCAAATGCATAAGTCATTGTGTAAGCTTGGAAGAAGGCTAGAATTACCGCGAAATAACGAGTGATTCTGTCAATTTTCTTTTTGCCTTCGGCTCCACCTGATCTTGCAAGATCAGTTAAGTAAGGAATAACATCCATTGACATTAATTGAATAATGATACTAGCTGTGATATATGGACCAATACCCATCGCGAAGATTGAGAATTGTTGTAATGCCCCACCTCCTAAAAGGTTCATCATTCCTAAGATTCCATTATCAGCCATACCTTGCATCAATAACTCATTATCGACTGAAGGAACAGACAAAGCTGCTCCTAATCGATATATGAAGAACATTGCAAGAGTAAACAGAATTCTGTTACGAATTTCTTTATGTTTAAATAGATCGATGAATTTATTAAACATAATTAAATTACCTCAACAGTTCCTCCAGCTTCAGTAATTGCTTTTTCTGCCGAAGTTGAGAATTTATGTGCTTTAACAGTCAACTTCTTAGTTAGTTTCCCATTGCCTAACACTTTGATTCCATTTAATTCTTTTTTAACAAGCCCAGTCTCTAATAATAGAGTTGGATTAATTTCAGTTCCATTGTCAAATTTTTCTAACTCTGAAATGTTAACAATTCCGTACACTTTACGTGTGAAGTTAGTAAATCCTCTTTTTGGGATTCTTCTAAATAAAGGTGTTTGTCCCCCTTCAAATCCTGGACGAACTCCACCGCCACTACGAGCATTTTGCCCTTTGTGACCTTTACCAGCTGTTTTCCCGTTTCCACTACCATGTCCTCTACCGATGCGAAAAGAATTGCGGCGAGCACCTTCTGTATATTGTAATTCATGTAATTTCATTGCTCAATCCTCTACTTTCTTACATCTTCAGGCTTGATGTTTCTTAGCCTTGCCACTGAATTTAAAGTTTTTAACGACTGTAACCCAGCGATTGTAGCTCTAACCATGTTAACAGGAGTTCTTGATCCAATACATTTAGATAGAACATCTTGCACACCAGCTAGTTCTAACACTGCACGAACAGGTCCACCAGCGATAACACCAGTACCTTCCGAAGCAGGTTTTAGGAATACTTCACCAGCACCGTAACGTCCTGTTACAGTATGAGGCAATGTAGTTCCGACGATAGGTACTCTGATAAGATTTTTCTTAGCATCTTCAATAGCCTTTTTAATTGCATCAGGTACTTCATTTGCTTTACCAGTTCCCATACCAACACGACCTTTTTTGTCACCAACTACCACTAATGCTGCAAAGCGGAATCTTCTACCACCCTTAACAACTTTAGTAACACGATTGATAACAACTACGCGTTCTTCAAATTCTTTCTCTGCATTACGATCGTTACGACGTGGTCTACGATCGTTACGTCTACCGTTGTCACGACGTACAGGTTTTTTATTTTCTACTGTATTTTCAGTAGTTTTAACTTCTGTAGGTGTAGCTTCTACTGGAGTAGCCACAACATTTGCTTGTTCTTGAACTAGATTCTTTTCCATGTGTCTCCTCCTCTTAGAATTTTAACCCTTCTTCTCTTGCTGCTTCAGCTAATGCTTTAACACGTCCGTGATAGATGTATCCACCGCGATCAAACTTAATGTTTGAAATATTTTTAGCAATTGCTAATTTTGCAATTTCAGTTCCAACTGCTTTAGCAGCTTCAATGTTACTTCCATTAGCTAACTTCAGGTTTCCTGAACTAGCTGATACTAGTGTAACACCATTAACATCATCAATGATTTGTGCGCTAATGTTCTTGTTTGAACGAAAAACCGACAAACGAGGACAATCTGCAGTGCCACTAATTTTAGCACGAATTCTTTTATGACGACGAATTCTTTCATCGTTTCTTGATATAACTTTTGCCATAATTTATGTCCTCCTCTCTTAGCCTTTCTTAGCTGCTGTCTTTCCTTCTTTACGACGAATATTTTCACCTTTGTAACGAATACCTTTACCTTTATATGGTTCTGGTTTACGATAAGATCTAATATTCGCAGCAACTTCTCCTACACGTTGTTTGTCAATACCTTCAACAACAACCTCAGTAGTAGAAGGGCATGTTACAGCTACGCCATCTTCGATTGTTAATTCAATTGGATGAGAATACCCAACATTCATTTTTAATTGTTTTCCTTCCATTGCAGCACGGTAACCAATACCAACAATTTCAAGAGTAATTTTATAACCTTCACTAACTCCTACAACCATATTATTCAATAAAGCTCTAGTAGTTCCGTGTAACTGTTTCGTATGCTTTTCTTCATTGCTTCTTGAAACAGTGATAATTCCTTCATTATTCTCAATCTTTAATAGACTTGAGAATTTTCGCGCTAATGTTCCTTTAGGACCTTTAACGCTCACTTCGTTATCAGCTGCAATTGTTACTTCAACGCCTGCTGGAACGGTAATCGTTTTATTTCCGATACGTGACATGGTTTCTCCTTCTACCAAATATAAGCGATTACTTCGCCGCCTACACGTTTTGCTCTAGCTGATTTATCAGTCATGATACCAGCAGAAGTAGAAATAATTGCCACCCCTAAACCGTTCAAAACTCTAGGGATAGAATCTACTTTTGCGTATACTCTTAAGCCAGGCTTAGAAATACGTTTGATACCAGTGATAATTTTAGTGTTATCAGCTGTATATTTTAATTCAACTGTAATAGTCTTTTTTAATTCTCCGCTTACTTTGTAGTCAGTGATATAGCCTTCTTCTTTAAGAATTCTAGCGATCTCAACTTTTTCCTTACTTGCAGGAATTGCTACACTTTCGTGACGCGCTTGATTAGCGTTACGGATGCGAGTAAGCATATCCGCGATTGTATCTGTCATTGCCATTACTTACTTACCTCCTTACCAACTTGCCTTTCTAACTCCAGGAATTTGCCCTTTATATGCTAATTCTCTGAAACAAATACGACACAATTTATATTTACGCAATACTGAATGTGGTCTTCCACAACGTTGACAACGTGTGTATGCTCTCGTACTAAATTTAGGAGTACGACTTGCCTTTACGACCATTGATTTTTTAGCCATCTTATTCCTCCTATTTAGTAAATGGCATTCCTAAGCCACTTAGTAATTCTCTTCCTTCTTCATTGTTAATTGCAGAAGTTACGATAACAATATCCATACCTCTGATTTTTCCAATTTTGTCGAAGTTAATTTCAGGGAAAATGATTTGCTCTTTAACACCTAGTGTATAGTTACCTCTACCATCGAACGCTTGATTAGAAACGCCTCTAAAGTCACGTACACGTGGTAATGCAATCGATACTAATTTGTCTAAGAAATCATACATTTTCTCTTGTCTTAAAGTTACTTTACAACCAATTTCCATTCCTTCTCTTAATTTGAAGTTGGCGATTGATTTTTTCGCTTTAGTAATAATTGGTTTTTGACCAGCGATTTGAGTTAACTCAGCAACTGCATCTTCTAATGCTTTAGGGTTTGCAATAGCTTCACCAAGGCCAATATTGATTACTATTTTTTCAACTTTAGGTACTTGCATTACAGAAGTGTAGCTGAATTTTTTCATCAATGCTGGAACAACATCTTTAGTATAAGTTTCACGTAATCTACTCATTATTTACCGTCCTTAAGAGTGTTGCCACTACGCTTGTAGTAACGCACTTTTTTACCTTTCTCTTCTTTATAACCTAATTTGCTTGGAGCTTTCGCTTTTGCATCATAAGCCATAACATTTGATACATGGATTGGAAGTTCTTTTTCAATAATTCCACCATCTGGGTTAACTTGGCTTGGCTTTAAATGCTTCTTCACAATGTTAACACCTTCTACGATTATTTTGTCTTCTTTAGGAAATACTTTTGTAACCTTGGCTACAACGCCTTTAGAAGAACCAGTAATAACCTTAACTTGATCACCTTTTTTAATCTTCATCTGACACCTCCGCCTATAGTACTTCCGGTGCTAATGAAACAATCTTCATAAAATCTTGTCCCTTAACACTTCTTAATTCACGAGCCACTGGCCCGAAAATTCTTGTTCCTCTTGGAGTATTATCGTCTTTTAATAATACTACTGCATTATCATCGAACTTAATATAATCTCCTGAAGCACGTGATACACCATACTTAGTTCTAACAACTACCGCATGACATACATCACCTTTTTTAACAGAACCACCAGGAGAGGCCTGTTTAACTGTTACTACAACAATGTCGCCGATATTAGCACTTCTTCTTCTTGATCCTCCTAAACAACGGATTACCAATACTTCTTTAGCTCCAGTGTTATCAGCAACTTTACATCTACTTTCGTTTTGTATCATTTTTTCTGATCTCCTTTCACTAAAGAACTACAGCCTTTTGCACTACCTCTAATAAGCGGAAACACTTAGTAGCTGATAGTGGGCGAGTCTCCATAATTTCAACAATATCACCTTTGCAAGCGATGTTGTTTTCGTCATGTGCTTTATACTTCTTCGAATATTTAACTTTTTTGCCATATAGAGGATGACGTTTCGAAGTAGAAACCATGACAGTTATTGTCTTATCCATTTTATCCGATACAACTACACCGCGATAAACTTTACGTTTTGCTCTTTCCATCATTTACCTCCTATTTAGCTTCAGCCATTTCTCTTTCAGTCAAAATGGTCTTGATTCTTGCGATATCTTTCTTTAATGCTCTTAACTTAGCAGAATTCTCTAATTGCCCAGTAGCTTGTTGAAAGCGTAAATTGAACAATTCTTTTTTAAGAGAATCAATCTCTGTAGCTAATTCAGCATTGCTTTTTTCTCTTATTTCACTTGCCTTCATAGTTCCTCTTCACCTTTCCTAACAAATCTACATTTTACAGGTAATTTATGTGAACCTAATCTTAATGCTTCTTTAGCTATTTCTTCAGAAACACCAGACACTTCAAACATTACTCTACCAGCTTTTACTACCGCTACCCATCCTTCAGGAGCCCCTTTACCAGAACCCATACGAACTTCAAGCGGTTTTTTAGTAATTGCTAAATGTGGGAATATTTTAATCCATACATTACCTTGACGGTTCATACTACGAGTGATCGCAATACGAGCAGACTCGATTTGCTGACTACTAATATATCCACCTTTTTCAGCCACAATTCCATATTCTCCAAAGACAACCGAACGACCACCTTTAGATTTTCCTTCATAACTCAAACGATGTGGACGACGATATTTCGTTCTTTTTGGCATCAACATAATTAATTACCTCCCCCATCTTTCTTTGTGTTAGGTTGTGAGTTGTTTTGACGACGATCATTATTATATGGACGACGGTTGCGACGATCATCACGCATAGGGATTCTAGGCGCAGCAGGATCTTTAACCATTTCACCATTCAATACTTCACCACGACAAATCCAAACTTTAACTCCTAAACGACCATAAGTCGTAGCAGCCTCAACCCATGCATAATCAATATCAGCACGAATAGTGTGTAGAGGAACAACGCCTTCGCTATATCCTTCACTACGTGCCATATCCGCACCACCTAAACGTCCAGAAATTAATGTTTTAATCCCTTTAGCTCCTGCGCGCATAGTTTTTTGAATCGCTCTTTTTTGAACAGTTCTAAAAGAAGCTCTTTGTTCCAATTGCTCAGCAATACCACGAGCAACTAATTGAGCACTTAAATCAGGATTTTGTAATTCTACAACTCTTAAATTAACAGTTTTACCATTAGTCATTTTAGTTAACTTTTTAGTAAGTTTTTCAACATTCTCACCATTAGTACCAATAACAACACCTGGACGAGCAGTGAATACTACTACATCTACATGATTTTTAACTCTTTCAATTTCAACTCTTGCTACATAAGCAGCTTTAAGTTGTCCTAAAACATATTCACGAATTTTAATATCTTCTAACAATAGATCGGCGAAATCTTTGCCAGCATACCACTTTGATTCCCAATCACGAATAACGCCTACACGCATTCCTATTGGACTTACTTTTTGACCCATATGATTTCTCCTTCTATCTTTCTGCAACAATCACAGTGATGTGTGATGTTCTTTTGTGGATTGGCGAAGCTTGACCTTTCGCTCTTGGCATCCATCTTTTAATAATTGTGCTGTCGTCTGCATAACATGCTTTAACAAACAATTTTTCTTCATCTAACCCATTATTATGAGTTGCATTGCTCACAGCAGATTTTAAAACTTTACCCGTTACGCTAGCTGCGTAGTTAGGTGTGAATTGTAAAATTGCTGCTGCTTCTTTAATGTCTTTCCCGCGGATTAAGTCTAATACTAATCTAGCCTTACGAGCAGGAACTCTAACAGTCTTTGCTATTGCTTTAACTTCCATTTCCTATTCTCCTTAGCCTATCTCTTATCATCGCCATGTCCGCCGGCGCGACGTGTTGGTACGAATTCACCTAATTTATGACCAACCATATCCTCAGTTACAAATACTGGAACATGTTCTTTCCCATTGTATACCGCGAAGGTATGTTCCATAAAATCAGGGAAAATTGTTGAACGGCGTGACCAAGTTTTGATCACTTCTTTTTTACCAGCCGCATTTAATGCCTCAACTTTTTTCATCAAATGTGAGTCACAAAATGGGCCTTTTTTCAAACTTCTACTCATTTTACTAAAACTCCCTTCTATTTAGTGCGTCTACGTACGATTAGTTTTGTAGACTTCTTCTTACTATCACGAGTTTTAACCCCAAGAGCTTTTTTGCCCCAAGGAGTCATTGGAGACTTGCGTCCGATTGGTGATCTACCTTCACCCCCACCATGAGGATGGTCATTAGGATTCATTACAGAACCTCTGACAGTAGGCTTAATACCCTTCCAACGATTTCTTCCCGCTTTACCAATATTAACTAAGTTGTAATCTTCATTACCAACTTGTCCGATTGTTGCACGACAGTTACCTAAGATTTTACGAACTTCACCAGAACCCAATCTTATAGTTACATAACGCTCTTCAATACCTAAGATTTGAGCAGACACACCAGCACTTCTTGCTAACTGTCCACCTTTACCAGGTTTTAATTCAATGTTGTGAACAACAGTACCTTCAGGCATGTTTTTTAATTCACAAGCATTTCCGATTTTAACATCTGTTTTAGTGCCAGATACGATTACTTGTCCGACCTTTAAATCTTTTGGAGCAATGATATAACGTTTTTCACCATCTACATAATGTAATAACGCAATATTTGCTGAACGATTTGGATCGTACTCAATTGTAGCTACTTTAGCATCGATGTTATCTTTATTTCTTTTGAAATCGATAATACGATATAGCCTTTTGTGACCGCCACCAATGTGACGAGTAGTAATACAACCACGATTATTTCTACCACCTGTTTTCCCAAAAGAAACAGTCAATGACTTTTCTGGGGAACTAGCCGTAATTTCTTCGTTGACTAATGTAGTCATTCCACGGCGTCCAGGAGTGGTTGGCTTATACTTTTTAATTGCCATTTTTAATTTTCCTCCTACACAATTTTCCGGAAATAGTGTTCTCTTCCGATATTTTACTAATTATTAATCAAATAATTTAATTTCTTGACCCTCAGCCAATTTAACAATTGCTTTATAGATAGCATTTGTTGTACCAGCATAACGACCAATTCTACGCTTCTTAGGAGAAACATTAATCATGTTAACTTTCTCAACTTTAACGCCGTAGATTTCTTCAATAGCTTGTCTTACTTGAGTTTTGTTAACACCTTTAGCAACTGCAAATGTAACTTTTCCCTCATTATCGTAAGCCTTCATGCTTTTTTCAGTTACGATAGGACGTAAGATAATATCTCTTGCATTAGACATTAGGCAAACACCTCCATAGCTAACTTAGCTGCTGCTTCTGTAAATACTACATTTTCAGCATTCATTACATCATAAACATTCACACCTTCTACAGACAACATAGCTGCATTAGGAATGTTACGTAATGATAACCAAGTATTTTCAAAATTTTCTGCATAAGAAACTACGAATAATGTCTTACGAGCTAACTTTAAATTTTCCATTACTTTTACAAAATCTTTAGTTTTAGGAGTTTCCATTGTGAACTTGTCAACAACAATTAACCCATTATCTAAAACTTTCTGACTTAATACACTTTTAATTGCTAATCGTCTAACTTTTTTATTTAAACGATAAGCATAACTTCTTGGAGTAGGACCGAAGGCAACTCCTCCACCTCTCCATTGAACAGCTCTAGTAGAACCTTGACGAGCACGACCTGTACCTTTTTGACGGTAAGGCTTACGTCCGCCACCTCTTACTTCGCTACGGTTCTTAGTATCAGCTGTACCTTGACGCTCACAAGCTTTTTGCATAACTACTGCATCAAACATAACTTGTTTATTAGGAGTAATCCCAAAAATTTCATCAGCTAAATCAATTGATCCAACTTTAGCGCCTTCTTGACTTAAAATATCTAATTTAGGCATCGATTATTCTCCTTTCGCTTCTTCAGTAGCAGTTTCAACAACCGCTTCTTCAACATAAGACACTAATGATTTAGGATTAATGCCTTTAACCTTCTTAACAGTTGAAGTTACAATCACAAGACCTCTTTTAGGTCCTGGAACATTTCCTTTAATTAAGATGTAGTTATTTTCAACATCTACTTTAATTACTTCTAATCTTTGGTTTGTAGTAGTTAAACCACCTTCTTGACCAGCCATTGCTCTACCTTTATTAATAACCCCGTTATTACGTCCGATAGTTGCTAATGAACCTAATCCACGGTGATGTCCCGAACCATGTGATGCAGGACCTAAATGTTGGTTGTTACGATAAACAGCACCCATAAATCCTTTACCTTTTGAAGTTCCACAAACATCTACAAATTCACCAGCTGTAAAGATATCAACCTTTACTTCATTTCCAACTTCTAATTGCTCAGCCATTTCGTTAGATCTAATTTCTTTAATATAACGTTTTGGAGCAGTGTTAGCTTTTTTAACATGACCCATTAAAGGTTTGTTAGCTCTTTTTTCACTTATGTCTTCTAGTCCTAATTGAACTGCAACATAACCATCATTCTCAACACTCTTCTTTTGTAATACAACATTGGGAGTAGCTTCAACAACAGTTACAGGGATCAAAACACCATCATTAGTGAATACTTGAGTCATTCCTAATTTACGTCCTAAAATTCCTTTCATAATTGAACCTCCCTTACAGCTTGATTTCGATATCTACACCACTTGGCAAATCTAAACGACTTAAAGCGTCAATAGTTTGCGCAGAAGGTCCGATAATCTCAATCAAACGTTTATGCGTACGCATTTCAAACTGCTCACGAGAATCCTTATACTTATGAACAGCTCTAATAACTGTTACCACTTGTTTTTCAGTTGGTAGTGGTACTGGACCAACGATCTTTTTTGCTCCATGATCTAAAGCCGCTTTAACAATCTTCTCTGCACTTGCATCTAAGATACGATGTTCATAAGCTTTTAATCTGATACGAACAATATTTTTTGCCATGATAATTCCTCCTTGTCTATTCATGATAGACCCGCTCCCATACGAATACCCCGACTACGCCCATGACAACGACTTTCAGCGTGTCAGCAACCTCGCAGTTCTACACGGATGCAAAATGTATTATATAAGAAATATCTTAATAAATCAACACTTTTTTAAAGAAAAAATAAATAAATAAATTTCTTAATAAAACTACTATTTATCACTCAATTTAACCATCACAGTTACAAACAAAAAGGGAATCTGCAGATTCCCTTTTCAATTCTAATTCTAATTATATTTTCTATATTTAACAACCGACCCAATCAATAAATAATTATTAACTATTAAAATTAAGAACAACTCACTTAAACTTCTATCATTAATACATAACATCTAAATAAGTTAGTCATAATCACAATAATACAACAAATAATATTATAATAAAACATTAACTATAATACTTGCAGCTGCCGATTGGACTTCTGGCTGTTAATATCAAAGATCACTATAAACATAATACTTAATCTCAAAATTTGTTAACCTATGATTTTTAAATCTTTATTTATAGTCCTTTCTATATAATATGCTTAATTATTAACAAACTTTGATAGAACTCTATTATTTTTGGTGGCATTTACTTTTACCTCCTATTTCTATATTAAAGATTGCTCTTTATGTTGAAACATCCAAGTTATCCTTACTTATTAAGTAAGATACTTCTAAATAATTGTCAATCCTGGTGGCATTTACTTTTACCTCCTATTTCTATATTAAAGATTGCTCTTTATATTAAAGCACTTAATCCATGCTTATCATCAAGATTTGCCTTAATGTTAATTAAAATAATTATAAATCGTCACACCTACTACAAAAGCTATAAGAATTATGGGAACTAGTCTATCGCTATCAGCAGATGTGAAAATATATTCTCTTTTCATAAGAATCACCTCTTCATTTTAACTATTGAACTAATAAGATTTACACTCTATTGTGTTGTTACTCACATTATACATTAATTAATATAGATGTCAATTAATACTATCTCAAATAATTAAATATTTAAAATTAACAATTTATACAAGTTATCACCTATCACTTTTCAATGAAGAAATCATTAATAATCACAAACAATATTATCTTTTAATAGCTATAGATTTTTGTTAAAATTTAACAAGAGGTATAAATATGAAAGCTACAATAAAAGATGTTGCTAAACTAGCTGGTGTAGTCCCGAGCACAGTAACAAAGGTTTTAAAAAACTACGACAACATCTCAGACTCCACTAAAGAAAAAGTTTTAGCTGCAGTAAAAGAACTCAACTATATTCCAAACTTCTATGCATCAGGCCTGTCGAGTAAGAATAATACTAAAGTGGCATTATATGTTTATATTAATGACCAAAAACAAGCAGTTGATGAAATAAATATGCAATACATCTTAGGAGCTTTCAGCAAAAGCAATGCTCTAAACATCGAAATTGTAACCATCTTTAACCAAAGTGTTACTCACTACACAGCCAGTGAACTAACTGGTTATTTAATATCACAAGGAATTAATGCCTTAATTGTTTGCGGCTTAAACAAGGAAGACTCAACTATCCTATCGCTTATCGATGAACAAAAATTTTTCATCACCGTAATTGATGCTCCAATTCATAATACTAGAACTTCAAGTGTAATGGTAGATCATAAAAATGGTCAATACGACGTCGCAGAAAAACTAATTGCTGAAGACGGTTGTAAAAAGATGCTTTACTTAGCTGGCAAGAAAAACGGTTATGTAACCGATATAAGAATTGATGGTATTAAAAAACTACAAAAAAAGTACAAATTCCAACTAGATATATTGCATGCCGATTTCAGCGAGAAAAAAGCTTATGATATTACAGTTAGTAGAGGCAAAAATTATGACACCATTGTTTGCGCTTCAGATCTAATGGCGATTGGTGTAATCAATGCCTTAAAGCATTTAAACATCTATAAAAAATGTTGTGGTTACGATGGAATCACATTAATGGCCTATGTTGGACAGGAAGTATATACTTGTCGTCAAGACTTTTATGAAATAGCTCGTTGTGCCGTTGAAGAAATAGCGCACCTACTAGATGGAGATGTGGGTAAAGCAGTCCTTTTGCCTTACGAGGTTACTACTCTTAAGTATCAAGATATTATTACTTAAAAAGATACTTTTTACTTGTGGAAAACGTTTTCCTATGCTAATGTAACATTGTGAGGTAAAACACTATGAACTACAAAATTAATTTAGAGAATTATCTTAGTAAGCCTATCAACGTATCTAGCAATGAAGAGTTGTATGTAGCTTTACTTAACTATATAAAAGATGTTAGTAAAACAGTGGAGCATAACTCAGGCAATAGAAAATTATATTACATCAGTGCAGAGTTTCTAATTGGTAAACTACTTTCAAATAATTTGATTAACTTAGGCATTAGAGAAGATGTATCCGAACTATTAAAAAGCAACGGAAAAGATTTAAATGAAATTGAAGAAGTTGAGTTAGAGCCTTCACTAGGAAATGGTGGTCTTGGAAGATTGGCTGCATGTTTCTTAGATTCAATTTCAACACTGGGATTAAATGGTGATGGCATGGGATTAAATTATCATTTTGGTCTATTCAAGCAATTA
This sequence comes from uncultured Erysipelotrichaceae bacterium, assembly GCA_964369955.1. GTDB lineage: Bacteria > Bacillota_I > Bacilli_A > Erysipelotrichales > Erysipelotrichaceae > CAYJFQ01. Next base: position 36,533 of record CAYJFQ010000010.1, read on the forward strand.
TTTGAAAACAACAAACAAATTGAAATTAAAAATGATTGGATCACAAATGACTCTTGGTTAATTGATACTGAATCATCATTTGTTGTCCCTTTCAAAAACTTTGATTTAAAAGCTAAGTTATATGATATCGATGTAATAGGTTACCACAATAATAAAAACAAATTACACTTATTTGACGTTGAAACAATTGATGAATCAATTGTTAAAGAAAACATTAGCTTTGATAAAACCGCAATTGAAAAGAACTTAACATTGTTTTTATATCCAGATGATAGTGACGAGAACGGACATCTATTGAGAATCTATCAACAATATTTCTTAGTAAGTTGTAGTGCTCAATATATAATTAATGAATTGAAAAAAGAAAGTAAACCATTAAAAGAAATGGACAAGTATGTTGTCATTCAAATAAATGACACTCATCCTTCTTTAGTTATTCCTGAATTAATCAGACTATTAATGGCAGAAGGGATAAGCATGCAACAGGCAACTGAAATAGTTTCTAAAACATGCGCCTATACTAATCACACTATCCTTCAAGAAGCGCTTGAAAAATGGCCTTATAAATACTTGCAGCAAGTTACTCCGCTATTAATGGATATCATCGACTATTTAGACAAAAAAATAAAAGCTATCTACAGAGATGAAAACTTACACATTATCGACAAAAATAGCTTAGTTCACATGGCGCGCTTAGACATCCATTATTGTTTCTCAGTAAACGGAGTAGCCGCAATTCATACTGATATTTTAAAGAATACCGAACTAAAACAATTTAATAAAATTTATCCTACTAAATTCAACAATAAAACTAACGGGATTACCTTCAGACGTTGGTTATTGCACTCTAATCCTGAGTTGACTAACTACATAGCTTCATTAATAGGCGATGGCTTTAAAACAAATGCAGATGAATTAGAAAAATTACTAGTTTATAAAAATGACAAGAAAGTCTTAAATGATATTTATCAAATTAAACACCTTAAAAAACAACAACTAGCTAAAGTTATTTTAGAAAAAGAAAATATTACGATTGATCCTAATTCAGTAATATCTATTCAAATTAAAAGATTACATGAATATAAGCGTCAACAAATGAACGCTCTATACATTATTTATAAATATCTTGAAATTAAAAAAGGCATTATTCCTACTAGACCAATAACTATGATATTTGGCGCTAAGGCTGCACCTGCATATTACATGGCAAAAAATATTATCCATTTGTTACTTTCGTTAAGCAAATTAATAAGAGATGATGTAGAAGTTTCTAAATATTTAAATGTTGTAATGGTAGAAAACTACAATGTTACTTATGCTGAAAAATTAATTACTGCAGCTGATATTTCTGAACAAATATCTTTAGCTTCAAAAGAAGCTAGCGGTACTGGTAATATGAAGTTTATGTTAAATGGTGCCGTAACTTTAGGAACCTTAGATGGAGCTAATGTTGAAATTAGTGAACTAGTGGAAGATAATATCTATTTATTTGGCGAGAAAGCCGAACAAGTAATTAAACATTACGAAAATAAAGATTATATAAGTAAAGAATATTACACCAACAGCAATTCAATTAAAGCAGTTCTAGACTTTATTATTTCTAAGGAGTTAAAGGCAATTGGAGATGTCGAAACTTTAACTGCTTTATATAATGAATTATTAAATAAAGACTGGTTTATGACATTGCTTGATTTGGAAGATTATATTAAAACAAAAGATCAAATGATCAAGGATTATGAAGATAAAGAAAGATGGGAAAAAATGATGTTGGTTAATATTGCCAAAGCTGGATTTTTCTCAAGTGATCGCACAATAAAGGAATATAATAGAGATATTTGGAAGTTAAAATAAAAAAGTTGATACTTAGTTTAGTATCAACTTTTTTGATGTATTAAATATTCTATCTATTTGATTGAAGTATCATTTCTTTTAATGTTTCAATTCTGTCTTCAAATTCTTTATAGGAGTTGATTTTCCATTCCCAGTTAGGTGTTCCTACAGTCCCGGGGAAATTAATTCTTGATTTATCATCTTTTTGTAAAATATCTGACATTGGCAAGATAACCATACATGCTTTAGTGTTTAAGGAGTATTGCATCATTTTATCAACTATCCCTTTATTAGTTATCTTCTCCCTCTTAAAAAAATTACGCATTTTAGTCTTATAATCCTTATCTAAATTACGATACCAAAATTTGATTGTTTCGTTGTCATGTGTACCAGTATAGGCTAATACTCTTTCTATATCTAACATTTCATTAACCGGGTCAAAAGAGTGTTGAACAATTCTCATCCCTATTAAATTGAAATGGTCTCTTAACATTAGAACTTCAGGTCTTAAATCACCTAAATCTTCAACAACTATTCTAATATTTGGGTATACTTCAAATATTCTTTCAAATAAAGCGTAACCTGGTGCTTCTATCCAATCTCCAACTTTTGCAGTTGGGCAACTTGCCGGAATTTTCCAATAAGTATCGAAAGCTCTAAAGTGATCGATTCTTGTGATATCGAATAAAGAATCACAATAATTTAGACGATCTAACCAAAATTTGAAACCGTCTTTTTCTAGTTGTTGCCAATCATAGATAGGATTACCCCATCTTTGCCCGTCTTCACTAAAGAAATCTGGTGGACACCCTGCAATAAAATTGGGTTCTCCTTCTTTGTTTAATAAGAAGCCTTTTTGGTATGACCAAACATCTAATGAGTCAATTCCAACATAAATAGGGATATCCCCCATTATTTCGATGCCATTATTATTAGCATAAGTTTTTAACTTCATCCATTGTTTATATAAAATATATTGGATAAATAACTCATAATTAATTTTATTTTTAAACTTACTTAAATCATCACTTTTATTTTCGATCCATTGTTTATAGAATTTAGGCCATGTGTTCCATAACTTTAAACTATTTTCTTTTTTAAAGGTAATAAACACTGCATAGTCATAGACCCATGGAAGTTTAATGAACTCTTGGTAATCTTGACAGTTTGAATCAAAGCTTAAGTAAGCTTTCTTTAAGTATTTTTCTTTGTATTTTCTTACTTTATCATAGTGTATTTTTCTACTGTTTGTGTAGTAAGGTTTAACTGATTCTAGATATCCTTTTTTTACCAATAAATCTAATCCAATATATAACTCGTCCATCGCATATGAAGAGTATGGTTGATATGGAGAATTCCCATAGCCTAATGGATTTAGGGGTAATATTTGCCATATTTTTATATTTGTTTTTTTGCACAAATCAATAAATTCATAACTTGTTTTACCAAAATCTCCAATACCATAGTTAGAAGGTAATGAAGCTACCGGCATTAATATTCCTGCTTTTCGCATTTTAGCTCTCCTTTATTTTAATCACAATTGATGAATATGGGGCGATGCTTGCAATCTTCCCATCAATTTCTGACTCTTCCATATAATCAACTTTGTCATAAGATTCTATTTCATATTCAATGGTGAATTTAACTACTTCACCAGAAAAATTATGAAGCACAATTATAGTTTCTTCACCTTCATAAAGCATAGCATAGATTGCTTTATCATTAGTTTCTAGGCTTGTTAATAGACCTTTTTCAAACACTTGGTATTTTCCTCTTATGAAAATTAACTCACGATACTGGTTAAGTAGCGAGCTCTTATCCTTGTTTTGATTTACAACTGTTGAGTCAATATTATCATAGTCGGAATTATTAGGATTATTAGCAGTATACTTGTCACCCCAAGGCATTGCTAAACGTTTGTTTTCATCAATTCCACTACCCAACATCCCAAGTTCTTGCCCATAATAAATATACACTCTTCCTGGAGCTAATAGTATTGCATTAGTTAAAACAAATTGTTTTTCATCAAAACCATATAGATA
>CAYJFQ010000010.1:40504-49484 GCA_964369955.1 uncultured Erysipelotrichaceae bacterium
CTAAATCCATCAACACCTTTATCTAGCCAGTATTTCACAACATTTTCTATTTCTGCTATAACTTTAGGATTATCTAAATTCAAATCTGGCATATTCCCAGTAAAAGAAGCTTCATAATAAATATCTTCATTTAACTTAGCAGAATTATTGGTAAATTCATCATAGAAAGTATAGTAGTCGCAAAAACTATCTTGTTTATCACATGAGTCATTTAAAATATTTGTTTTTGCGTCAATAAACCATTGATGTTGATCCGATGAATGATTTAGCACCAAATCCATAATGATTTCGATATTTCTTTTTTCTGTTTCAATTAATAATTCTTCAAAATCTTCTAAAGTTCCAAACTCTTGATCAATATCATAATAGTCTTTAACATCATATTTATGATATGTATCTGATGGATGGACGGGTGTTAGCCAAATGCCCTTAATATTTAGACTTTCTAAATAATCAAGTTTTTCAATTATTCCTCTAATATCACCAACACCATCATCATTACTATCTGCAAAAGACCCAACAAAAATCTGATAGTAAACAGAACTATTATCATTGTTTTCAAATTTTACATTATTAGAACTACAACCAATCGCTAAAATAAGTAAACAAACTATTAATATAATTCTCCTTATCATTATCCTTTTGCTCCGCCAGCAGTAACTCCACCAACATAATATTTTTGCATTTTAATAAATAATAAAGTTATAGGTATTGCAATTAAAACGGCGCCGGCACAAAACTGAGTAAAGTATACTTGGATATTTTCCCTTGATAACATTTGGAATAAGCCAAGGGCTACTGTATAGTTATTATAATTATCTTTCATAATTACCGAAACAAAGATAAAATCTACCCAAGGCGCAATAAAAGATGTCAAAATAGTATAAACCACTATCGGTTTTGACATTGGTAAAATTATTTTCCAGAATACTTGATTTTTTGTTGCTCCATCAATTAAGGCAGCTTCATCTATCGATTTCGGAATTGTGTCAAAGAAACCTTTAGCAATATAATATCCCATTGTCGCGCCGCCGGAATAAACAAGAACTAATGATACTAACGATTGCGCCAGTCCCACAGTTTTTAAAATGTGATAAATAGCAATCATCGCCATAAACCCTGGAAACATTCCTAAGATTAAAATGACATTCATCAAAGGTTTTCTTGCTTTAAATCTAAGCCGCGAGAATGCATATGAAGTTAATAAAACTAAGATGGTACTAATGACGCAACTTGCAATCGCAACTAATAAAGTATTAACAAACCATCTTGGAAAATTAAATAAAGTAGTTTCTGTAAATAAATTAATATAGTTATCCAAAGTCCATTCTTTTGGAATTATATAATTTGTGAACGCTCCTTGTTCACCTCTAAATGACTGCATAATCAACCAAGCAATCGGAAACAACCAAATTGCACTTAAGATTGTTAAGAAAGCATAACTTAAGATATTCGTTTTTTTATTTTTTCTAACTTTCATTATTGGAAATCCCCCTCACCTTTAACCGCTTTAGAATTGTTATAAGCTACCAAAGAAACAAAAGCAAGAATAACGAAGATAATGATTCCAATTGTGCTTGCTAGAGCGTAATTTTGTTCATTTACTGTTAATTTGTATAGCCAAGTAACTAATAGGTCAGTTTCTCCTGCTTGATACAAATCTAATGATAGCGGACCTCCGCCTGTTAATAAGTATATTACATTGAAATTATTAATATTTCCAATGAACTGCGTAATTAAGTAAGGTGTTGTTACATGTAACATATAAGGAAGTGTGATTGAAGTAAACTGTCTAAACGAGCTAGCACCATCGATCTTACTAGCTTCATATAAATCTTTAGGGATATTCATCAAGATCCCGCTTGTGATTAGCATAGTGTATGGAACCCCTACCCATAGATTAACAACTATTACCACAATTTTCGCAATATTACCGTTTGTTAAAAATGGTATACTTTCTGAGGTTAATCCTAATGATAATAAAATATTGTTTATCGCTCCTGTATCTGCTAACAATTTACTCATTAATAGCAAACTTACAAACTGTGGGACTGCGATGGTGATTACAAATATTGTTCTCCACATCTTTTTAAGTTTAATCCCTTTTTTATTGATAAGTATTGCCAACAGCATTCCAAATATATAATTTAAGAATGTCGCAAATATCGCCCAGATAATCGTCCAAACAAATAAACTAGCAAATGTTTCTGCCCATAATGGATTTTGGTATAAAACTTGAGAGAAATTCTCAAAACCTACCCAAGTAAACAAGTTTCCTGGAGGTTGATGAAGTTTGTCATAATTTGTAAAGGCCATTAATATCATAAAGATTAATGGTACTACTGTAAATAAGAAGGTTAAGGTAATTGGTACCGATAAAACTGTGAAATGAAATTTTGAATCTAACAGTTCGTTAATATCTTCTTTAAATGTATTTACCTTTTTTCCTTCATTAATTACTAATTGGTTTTTATAGGCATTTTTAACACTAATTACATAAATTCCGATAAAAATCAAAGTAATCAAAACGGTGCTTACACCAAATAACAGAAGTAACATTGAGTTGTCACCTTTTTGTACCTCAAATATTTGCAAAGCTTCATTCCATACTTCACCTTGCTGTTTAGTTCCTAAGGTTGGTAACATCGATAAATAGTAAACTCCTTGAGTAATCATAAAAATGATATAAGAAATTTGAATCGATAGATAAATAAAGCCTCTAACGATTTGTTTGTGAGCAAACATTCCAAAACCCATAATAAAATAACTAAGTTTAGTATTTAAGTCTCCATTTTTAAAATTAATAAAGAAGTTTAAAAATCCAATGTATATTTTTTTAAAACTCTTGTTAATTCTCTCTATATTTTTTTTCATATTATCCCCCAAAATTATAAAGGGCAAATATTAACTATTTGCCCTTAGATATACATACCTTGATTAACTTTGAGGCGTTTGTATTTGTTCAACCATATCATCTAATAATTCTTTAACAGTTTTTGAATAGTCTTTACCTTCTAAAGTTGTTCCGAACGCTTCAGCAGGTGACCAATAAGAACCAGTTACATCTTTTTGAGATGTTCCGAATTGTGATTGTTGAGCTAAAGCTGATAAAGCAGCGTTTGCTTTGACAGCATCTGAGTTTGCTACATTAATATTAGCAGGCCCCATTTGACGAACTTCGAATCTTGTAGCTTGGTTTTCTTCGTTAGTTAACCACGCAGCTAAATCCATTGCTTGAACTGGGAATTCAGTTTGTGAACTAACACCTACTAATTTATAACCAGTGAATGATCCCATTTGTACAGCTCCATCAGCCGTGTTATATGTAGGTAATTTGCTAGCATTATATCCTTCACCTAAAGCTTCTTCAACCGAACTAGCATTCCAAGTTCCAGATACACCAGCTGCGATAGAACCATCAGTTAATCCAGCAATTAATACTGAGTCATCACCAGTGATGAACGCAGGATGAGCAGTGATCGCTTTAATCGCTTCACCAGCTGCAACACCAGCTTCATTATTGAAGTCAGTTACTTGATTTCCATCAGCATCTAAAGATAAAGTTCCACCATTTCCTAAGAAGAATGATGCAATATACCACCCATTAGAAATATCCATAAACACTTTTTTACCAGCTGCATCAGCTACATCTAACATCTTTTCAAAAGACTCTACATCTTCCGGAGTAAATACAGTTGAATCATAATACATAAAGTATCCGTTATCAGCAGTCATTGGATAAGCATATAATGTATCATTTAATGTAGCTGCATCAATAGTGCCAGGTGCATAAATTGAATCAAAATCTTCTGTATTACGAGTAATCTTGTATAATGAACCAGCATTAACCAAATCTCTTAATTGGTCATTAGCAAATGCAAATACATCAGCTGCAGCAGCAGGGTCTTCTAAATATTTAGTTTTAGCATCCGCTTCACTAACTACACCTAATGTGATATCCCATTCAATTTCAGGATTAGCAGCAACGAATTCTTCAATCATTGTCCCTAACATTGCTTGGTCATCTTGTGAACCCCATACTTTTAAAGAAACAGGTCCAGTTGGTCCCGCTTCACCAGTAGGAGAACATGCTACTAGCGAAGTCATCAACACTAGAGCAAAAACTAGTTTAAAAAATTTTTTCATTTGTCCCCTCACGGTTTTCATTTAAGAAAACGTTTTCTATAATTTGATTTTACTATAAAGAAAACTATAAATCAACAAAAAAGTGAAAGCGATTACATATTTTTTTACCTTAAAATAATGATCTCCTGTAAACTATGCTAAAATGATTAACAGGGGGATACATTATGAATAATATCGAAAAATATAAACAGTTGCTAAAAAGGCTTAATGCTTTAGATTTAGCGATAACTTCAATTAGTTATGATAGTTCAACAATTGGACCAAAGAATGGTAGCAGCTATCGAAATGAAAATATCTCATACTTGGCTGGTGAATACTTTGAAACATTGTATTGTGATGAAACTGTTGGATTATTAAAGGCGCTAAGTGAAGAAGAGTTACCTTTTGATTTAGAAAGAGAAATAACTTACCGTTTAGAAGATGTCACAAAATTTAAGTCTATTCCAAAAGATCGTTATATTGCTTACAGTCTTATAATGAGTAGTGGACAAGATGTCTGGGCTGAGGCTAAAGAAAAAAATGATTATTCAATCTTTGAACCTACTCTTAATGAAATAGTTGAAATATCTAAAGAAATTTACAGTTATCGTCAAACTAATCAACCATTATATAATGAAATGCTAGATGATTATGAAAGAGGGAGCACTATTGAATTCTATGATTCCTTCTTTAGCAAGATTAAAAGTGAATTAGTGCCACTTTTGAAACAACAAAAAACTCAGAAATTTCCTTGGGCAAATAAAACTTTCTCTATTGATAAACAGAAACAAGTTATTGAAGTTTTGGTTGATTATTTAAAGTTTGACCGCGATTCGCTATATATAGGAGAGAGCTTGCACCCATTCTCATCTACCTTCTCAATTCAAGACGCCAGAATTACTAATCGTTATTTTGAGAATGATTTTGCTTCTTCAATATTCTCATTAATCCATGAATTAGGACATGCAACATACAATTCACAGGTAGACCTTAAATACCAAGGAATGTATATTGCTAATAATATGAGTTCCGGAATGCATGAGAGTCAATCACGCTTCTTTGAGAATTATTTAGCACGCTCTACAGGGTTCTGGGAAGTTAATTATCCTAAAATAAAAGAAATCTACAAAGAAGAATTAGCTGGTGTGGAATTAGAAGATTTTATTGCTTATATTAATTACGCTCACCCTTCTTTAATAAGAGTGGAAGCTGATGAATTGAGTTATTCATTACATATTCTAATTCGTTATGAGATTGAAAAAGGTTTATTTGATGGCACTTACACTACCAAAGGACTAGATAAAGTATGGAATCAAAAATATCAAGAATATTTTGGTTTTGAGAATATTTCTGATGCTGATGGAATTCTTCAAGATATCCATTGGTCAGGATGTTCATTTGGATACTTCCCTACTTATGCTTTAGGTTCTGCTTATGGCGCTCAGTTCTTACATCAAATAAAGAAAGATCTAGAATTAAGTAAGCTATTAAAGGAAAATAGATTTGAAGAAATTAATGCTTGGTTAAAAGAAAAAATTCATAGAGATGGCGGCATTTATACCCCTGAAGAAATAATTTTTTCTGTTACAGGAGAAAAATTCAATCCTGATTATTACATTAATTACTTAAAGGATAAATTTGCAACCAACAACTAAAAAATCTATAATTAGGTGAGGTAAAAAATATGGCAAAACATGGAGATAATAAAAACGTTAGTTCAATCAAAGAAGTAATTAAAGGAATTACAACATTTAAAAGAGATGATATTCAAGTAGGCAATAATACCTACCAAAGAATTGCTATTCATACACACTTTATAGAAAGAGGAGAAGACTATACAGCATTATGCCAAAAGTATGTCACTCCTATCTACCAAGAAAATGATATTTTATCGGTTAGTGAGAAAATAGTATCACTGTGCCAAAACAACATTGTAGATATGGAAGATGTTAAGTTAGGTTGGTGGGCAAAGAATTTAAGTAAACTAGCCACTAGTAATGATGCTGGTGTTGGTATGGATGAGCCGTATAAACTACAACTAGCAATTAATCTGGCGGGATTGCCAAGAATCTTATTTGCAGTTTTTTGTGGTGGTATTGGTAAGTTATTAGGAAAAAGAGGATGGTTTTATACTGTAGCCGGTCATGAGATTGCAGGTATTGATGGTTTTTATTTTAGAAGTTCTTTTGAAATCTATCATCGAATCGCGATTTTAAATCCAAAGAATCCGAATAAAGTTTGTAATGATCTGTATAAAGATTTAAAGATTGTTAGCGCAATTGTTGACGCAAATGATTATGGACAAGAGTTATTGGGTGCTAGTGACTTATTGGATAAAGATTTATATTTAAAGACAATGATTGATAATCCTGCTGGTCAAGATGATGAATTAACACCATTTGTAATAATTAGAAAAATTTAGTATTGACATTGAATTTATTATTAGGTATTATTTTAAACATAAAAGTGAATAGAGGTAGCGATGCAGAAGAGTAGTTATCGGAGTCGGCAGACAATGAAGATAACAAAAGGCAATCATCGCCGAATATAAAATGTTGGCAAACAATTTATATGGGGTTATAGGTAAGACCTATGACACTCCTTCAATTAAGAAGAGGCGCTAAACAATGAGTTGATTAATCAATGAACTGTGAAGGCCACAGTTCATTTTTATGTTTAAGAGGAAGAGGGAAAAGAAATGAAAAAAATCTTAACAATTGCACTTGTATTATTGTTAGTAGTTGGATGTGGTGCGCCAGCTGAAGAAAATGATAATGTTGTTACTGTTGGAATGGAATGTAATTATGCTCCATTTAACTGGACTCAATTAGATGCTAATGATAATGCAGTACTAATTGATGGTGGCCAAGCAGGTTACTGTGATGGTTACGATATCGCTATTGCTCAAGCGATTGCTGATGAAATGGGTAAAGAATTAGTTGTTAAAAAAATTGAGTGGGATGGTTTACCGATCGCTGTAAACAATGATGAAATTGATATGATTATTGCTGGGATGACTGATAATGAAGAGCGTCGTGTAAGTTTAGATTTCACTACTCCATATTATGAATCAGAAATGGTATTAATTGTAAGAAGTGATTCTGCTTATGCTAACGCTACAAGTATTCAAGATTTTTCCGGGGCTAAAGTTGTTGCTCAGTTAAATACTTTCCATGATAATATTATTGAACAAATTAACGGGGTTGAACATGGTACTCCATTAAAAACATTCCCATTATTAGCTGTTGCAATTAGTAGTGGTGATGCTGATGCTATGGTTTCTGAGCTACCAGTTGCTATGTCGATTGTTAAATCTAATCCTGATTTAACTTATATTGAGTTTGCTCCTGAGAACGGATTTGATGCTGGTGAAGATGCTACTGTTTCAGTTGCTGTTAAAAAAGGTAATACTGATTTCTTAAATGAAGTTCAAACTGCTTTAGATACTATCACTACAGATGATCGTACACAAATGATGTCAGACGCTTTAGGACGTCAACCTGAATAATTATGAATTTCTTTGAAGTTAGTAGACCTGTTACTGATAATTTCTTCGATTGGGTTATTTATTTGTTTGTTGATTATTTCCCATTATTTCTTAATGGGATAAAATTTACTTTATTAATTGCTTTTACCGGTACAATATTCGGGATTATTATTGGACTATTTGTTGGGGCTATTAGGGCTATCAAGATGAATCCTAGTGATTCATTAATGACAAAGATTTCTAAACGTCTATCAAGATTTGTTACTTCGATTTATGTTGAAGTGTTCAGAGGCACTCCAATGATGGTGCAGGCACTATTTATCTACTATTCAATGAGACCATTTTTTGGAGGTAATGTCTTATTTGCAGGCATCTTTGTTGTTTCAGTAAATACAGGAGCTTATATGGCGGAGATTATTAGGGCTGGTATTCAATCAGTCCCTAGTGGCCAAAGTGAAGCGGCATTGACTTTAGGTATGACCGGTTGGCAATCGATGCTATATGTTATCTTACCTCAGGCAATTAGAAATGCATTCCCAGCAATTGGTAATGAGTTTGTAGTAAATATTAAAGATTCTTGTGTATTAAATGTTATTTCTGTTACTGAGATTTTCTTCCAAGCAAGTTCAGTAGCCGGCACTTTTTATAAGTATGAAGAAGCTTTCTTTATTGCGGCGATGATTTACCTAACTTTAACTTTTATCACAACTAGAATATTAGCTTTAATTGAAAAACGTTTAGATATGCCTACAAACTTTACCGGTTCACAAACTGTGCCAGAGGCATTGACACTTAGAGGTGAGAAGTGATGAATATTTTAGAAATAAAAAACCTAAAGAAGAGTTTTGGACAACTAGAAGTATTAAAGTCTATTAATTTCACAATGAAAGAAAAAGAAGTTGTATGTTTAATTGGTTCTTCTGGTAGTGGTAAGTCTACACTATTAAGATGTGTTAATTTACTTGAGTGGCCAGAAGCTGGTGATATTATTGTTAATGGTGAAAATATCTTAAAAGATAAGATGGATATTAACCAATATCGTTCACATGTAGGAATGGTGTTCCAACAATTTAATCTATTTGAGAATATGACTGCCTTAGGTAATTGTACTATTGGTCAAACTAAGGTTCTAAAAAGAAGTAAGAAAGAAGCTGAAGAAAAAGCAATCTACTACTTAACTAAAGTTGGTCTTAAAGACTTTATTAATGCCCCTGCTAAACGATTAAGCGGAGGGCAGAAACAAAGAGTAGCTATTGCAAGAAGTCTTTGTATGGACCCTAAAATCCTATTGTTTGATGAACCAACATCAGCACTAGATCCAGAAATGGTAGGAGAAGTACTAGCGATTATGCAACAACTTGCAAAAGA
>CAYJFQ010000011.1:0-45075 GCA_964369955.1 uncultured Erysipelotrichaceae bacterium
ATAAAGGGTTTAAGAGCTAAACAACACGATGTAGTAATACTATGCTTTCAACATGGCACGATATTTGCCAATTAATGTCTCAACTCTAGTCAGTTCGCGGAAACTTATCTACACTTTTTTACTGTTCCAGGGAACATATCAACTACGCCCGCTTGTTCGTGGAAATGTATCCAATTTTCATTGGTTTTAGTGTTCGTGGTGATAGGGAACAGCTCAAGACAACAATCTACTATATATAGCAAGATAATCAATGCCACGCTTTTAATCTTGATTAAATGTAGATTTACACTATTTTCAGTTAAACTGCCGCGCTTTCGAGCTGGAATAACAACCTCTCAAGCCTCTATATTTATAAATCACTTTACTCTTTTAATATTATGTTTAGATGATAAAATAGCTACATCTTTTCCCATAGTTTTCTTAGAAAAACTTTTTAATATCTTGTTTTCAGTTTCTGGAGTCCAATATATTTTTAAATTATTTTTCGCTCTTGTTATTGCAGTGTAGAAAATGTTATGTGTCACTAATTCGTCAACTTCATTCGTAATCACAATTTTTACCGAATCATATTCTAGACCCTGTGCTTTATGTATTGAAATGGCATAGGCAATTTGAAAAGGAACAATTGCTTCTGAAGTTCCATCATCATCGTCATCAGTGCTTTTATATTTATTCACGTAAAATCTAATAGTAGAATTAGGAGAGTCCTCATAATTAATCAATTCAAAATCATATCCACGAGCTTGCCATTCATTGAGCGGTCTGTCTAATTCAATCTCAAAAAATATTTTTCCCCGCTCACCATCAATTCCAACAATTTTACCTTTTGAATTATTATAAATTAGCGGATGAAATCTGTTTGACTCATTAAACAATATAGGATCTCCAACTTTATATATCTGCACGCCCCATTGAACAGCCCTATTAGGATTATTCCCTTGCAAAAATTTATTTATGTTATTTATACCATAAAGTCCATCATAGTTTAGGCACAAAATAATCTCATCATTATCTGAATGCTGAAATATTGAACCATCTAAATTTATCGAATAATCATTCCTTTCAAAGTATTCCAATATATCATCATCTAAATTCCGTACCTTATTCCATACGTTTAAAAGCTCTTTATTTTTACTTCTGTACGGATGTTCCAATTCAAAAACAGACGTTTTGGGTATAAACGCTCTAGCTAAATCAAACCAATTACCGAATGTAATTGATTCTATCTGAAACACATCGCCCACAAGTATTAGTAGATTAAAAGAAGCTTTATTTAAAATCATACGCATATCAGCATTACTAACAGTACTACATTCATCAATAATTAATATTTCACACTCAGTGTCATGATGTGAATAACTTTTAAATTTTGCAATCGTATAATAATCACAATTTGAAGCATGTACCTTTTGTTTTAAATTATCTACAGCTGGATTGGTATTTGCTAAATAAATCTTTTTCTCATCATTGAAAAATGACGAAATATGATCAATCATAGTGGTTTTTCCGGTTCCAGCTGCTCCATAAATAAGTGCAACTGTTGAATTTTCAAACAACTCACTTAATGCACTAGCTTTTTCTGGCGAGTCGACAATTTTCGGATTTTCCTGTAACCAAAAGTTAACCAAATTCTTGTATCCATTGATTCCTTCCTCTGATAATGCTCTAATATCATTAATTATTTTAACACAATCATTTTCATGGCTTTCGATGAATAGACTGCTTCCATAAGTCAAAATTTGTCTATCCGCGTGTTTTTTACGATATAATTTAGAATTATATTTAACAATTAACTGGTCGAGATTATCAAACTCCTCAAGATCTTTTCTATCCGTATATAACTGGCCTGAAATTTCTGTATTATTTCTTATTTTCCTTGCTAACAGTTCGTGTTCTCGACCTTTATAATCAATACAATCAAATATATCCGAAAGTCTTGGATTATGTCCAATTGGCGACGAGTTAAATGGCATCTGATCAAAAGGAATGCACCCATATTGTAAATTAAGATTTGAAAGCAAACCACATTGTTGGTAATTAAATTGATTTCTAATAATCTTGTTATTAAGTCTTAATAATAAGTATTTTAAAATATTAGAACCCGCTTGACTTCTAGTAATTATTTCTCTGCTTTTATCCAACATTAGAAATATATCTATATTCTTCGCTTTTTGAAGTGCTTCCGATTTAATATTATTATAATAGAATGAATCTGATACAACATAATCGCTTAGGCTCATTCCTGAATTAATCAAAAATTTCATAAGGGAACGATAACTTTCATGGTTGGTGGATACATTCATGTCAAAACCAACAATTTTACCATAATTATTTAATTCGCAAGGTCTGATAGAAATATCATAATTATCAATTATAAGAATAGGCATTTCTTTACCTAAAACGCTTATATATTCACTTCTAACCCAAAGTTTCACAGCATAATTTCTTATCATATCGATATTCGTAAAGGCTATGGCTCTATCAAATTTACTAGCTTTCTCATTTGCAATTGTAAAGGTTACTTCGTAATATACTTTATGTTCTACAAAGAATGGCTTTATTTTTTGGATATAGTATCTATCATTATACTGACTTTGTCGCCCATCCGGAATATACCCCGAAATTTTAGCTGCGATTTTCTCATAGTACTCTTTCATATTAGTGTCCAAGTCTATAGGAAATTCTTCAATATTGCTCAAAACTTCTATTTGATATGTATCTGACAAGAAAAGCTTAATTTTAAGCAAATACTCATAATACTTCAACATTAACCTCTCTGAATTTCCTTCGTCTAAAGTATAATGTGACGTTGATATTTGTAAAAACTGATGAAACTTATATAAAAAATTCAAATGGCTTTTTGTTTTAACATACGCATTAGCTTTTTGAATATTATCATAAGTTAGATCAATATTCTTGCCTTGAGTAAATGCTTTAAAAGAAACATGTTCTACTAAATCACGTAGATCTGATAGAATGTTTTGAGATAACAATCCTCGTTCAGAGGAATCAAATTTATCAATGTTTTTGCATATTTTTTTATCAATAACTGCTATGGCAGCATCTATCTTTTGCATAATTCCTCCTTCAGTTACCACTCAAAAATATTAAACATCATACTTTTTCAGAACATCTCTAAGTTTCAACGCCATAGCGCAGTACCATTCATAATACTCTGGCCATGCAGCTTCACCCTTTTTGATATCACCATTATTAAGTGCAAGTATTCGGCAATCTTTAGTTGCTATACGCCAATCAAGCTGAACACCAAGTTCTGCTTCAATTAAATCCTTTTGTGCTTTGAATTTTTCAAACATAAGCTTATCATCACTAATATAAATCTCTGTACCAAGCTTTCTTTTTTGAGTATTTACAGTCAGACCTACACGATAAATAGAACTTCCCACAGTCAAATCATACCAATGTTGTGGCTGTGGTTTTCTTTTTGAAAAAACACTCTTAAACTCAGGTTTACCAAAAGCATAGTCATTAAATGCCTGCCAAAATTCTAGCTGTAATTTCTTTGTATCTGATAATCCTTCTACTGCCTTCATTGTTTTGGCCCAATCGTTAGGACGCTCTACCACATTGAATTTTGGCGCTGGTAATGAATCATTAATCTTCCACAACTCAATTTCTAGAAGAAAGAAACCGATATTTTCATCTGTGTGTTGGTTCAACCATTCCACAGCTTGTTTATGTTCGTCTCTAGCTCTTCGTACAACCCAAACAACAACCTCCGCTCCTTTACCAGAAGCATAAGTTATTATTTTTCCTAGATGGTCATGATTGGTATCTTCTAGTTGGTTTTCAATTATTATCTTTCTACCAGTTCCTTCTTCGGCAGCATATAGATCTACACTAAAACCACCAACAGGAGACTCTAGTTCCTCAAGAACAATATCTATTCCTATTGAATCACTTAGAAGCGCCAGATTTTCTTCTTGTGACAACCACTTAGAAAAATCTAATGCCTCATGAGGCCAGACACTTCTTAAATCATCTATCTTTTCTATTTTCCCTAATGTAGCCATACTAAATCCTCCTATCAATAGTTTTTATAGAAGGCTTCAGCGTTAAATTTAACAAAGTCTTCCGTTTTTTCGCTACTTCTAGCAACAACTTGGAATGGTTCTAATCTAGCTATTCCTGTCTGCAAATCAGTAGCAGTTTTTTTTGCTGCATCCTAGAATATCCTGGATTGAACCTGCTGAAACACCTTCATATTGAAAAATGTACGCAAATTCGAGTAGCTCTTGGAAATTGAAAAATTTCTGTTGATAATCATTAGGTGATTGACTTGCAAAAAACACAACAATACCAATTCCTTTTAATGTCACAGGAGACCTCCTCTTAAGTTACATATTTCCTACATCAATCCGTACCTTACGAGCCCAAACCTTCAAACATCAAAACACACCTAACAGCGCTTGTTATCTAAATGGGCATTACGACCTGACGCATTTTCGGCCTATTTTTTTGCTCTAGATAAGTTTCCGCTTACTAAACTTTTCTTGTTTTCTAACAATCTACTTATTATCATTATATCGCGTATATGAAGAAAAGCCCAGTAAATAAGGCTTTTTAATTTCGCCACGCTTGATTCACTTCGTCGCTTTTACGACTCCGTTCATCCACGTCATTCGCCGTGTAATTTCAAGTGCATAATTGCTCAGTCGAGAGCAAGCTCTCTTTGCACATTATACTCTTTCATTGCGTGGCTCATTGCTAACGCGTGACATCAACACAACACTCTCCACATGTCTAGTATGAGGAAACATATCAACAGGAACTATTGTTTTAACATTATACTCTTTTGATAACATGTGAAGATCTCTTTTTAGAGTTACAGGATTACAAGAAATATAGACTATTCTTTTTGGTTTAGATTTAAATAGATAATTAATAAACTTAATTGAACTTCCAGTTCTAGGCGGATCCATGATTACAACATCAATATTTTGATTGTTTTTTCTAAAGAAATCATCATCATCACTTAAATAGAATCTGATATTTTTAACCTTGTTTAACTTTGTGTTAGTTATTGCATCTTGATTTGCATCTTTATTATTCTCAAACGCAAGTACATTATTAACATGCTTAGAGGCAATGATTCCAATTGTCCCAATACCAGAATAAGCATCTAATAAAGTATCTGTTTTTTTCAGGTTCGCTAATTCTATTGCCTTCTGGTAAAGTTTTGCAGTTTGTTCTGAATTTACTTGATAAAATGATTTGCTTGAAATCTTAAATTTGTATCCAAGTAATTCATCGATTATGTATCCCTCGCCATAAATCACTGTTTCATCTCTTCCTAAAATCATGCTTGTGAAACGGTTGTTATGATTCACTACAATAGACTTAATCATTGGGAATTCTCTAACTAATTCCTCAATAAATTCTTTTTTCTTAGGAAAGATTTTATTACCAACTACCAGTGTTACTAGTACTTGATTAGTTGTTTTACCAACTCTTACTAAAACATATCTTAAAAAACCTTTTAGAGTCTTTTCATTAAAAGGAATTAACTTGTATCTTACTATTAATTCTTGAATCTTATTAATTATTTTGTCGGCAGTTTCATCATGAATTAAACATTTTTCAACTACCACCAATTCATGGGTTGAGACCTTAAATAACCCCGATATTGTTTTATGGTGCTTAGTAGACTGGAAACAACGATTAACTTTATTACGATAGTAATAAGGACTATCCATACCAATTATCTTTTCAATCTTTCCAAATCTACCAAGAAGATTCTTACAATCAACTTGCTTTAATTCCAACTGTTTAGGATAAAATGTATTAATAAACTCACACCCACCACATTTTTTTGAATACTTACACTTTTTTATTTTCATTTAAGTACCTCTGATATAAATCAGGTCTTTTCTTTTTAGTTGTCTCAATAGAACTATCCAATTGAAACTTAGCAATATTTTTATGATGTCCGCTAATTAAAACATCAGGAACCCTTAATCCATCATACTCAACCGGTCTAGTATATTGTGGACCTTCGAGTAAATAATCATTAAAAGATTCATGATTTAGTGATTCTTCACTAATTACTTCACTAATTAAACGAGTAACACTATCAGTGATTATCATTGCTGGAATTTCTCCACCAGTTAAAATATACTCACCAATGCAAACTTCTAAATCTATATACTCTTCAATTCTGCTATCAATACCTTCATAATGACCGCAAATAATAATCAAATCTTTCTTCTTAGAAAAGTTATGTGCTAATTGTTGATCATACACTTTTCCTTGAGCACTTGTAAGTATCACAAATGAGTCATCTGTTTTTACGCTATTTAAAGCTTTTACAACCGGTTCAATCATTAATAACATACCAGCCCCACCACCAAACGGATAATCATCAACTTGATTATGCTTATTAATTGCAAAGTCACGAATATTCACAAGCTTTACCTCTATTTTATTATTATTAATTGCTCTTTTGATGATTGATTGATTTAAAACTCCATCAAACATTTCAGGAAATAAAGTTAAAATTGTTACTTTCATACTAATCCTTCAATTACCTGAACAGTAACTTTTTTACTACTAAAATCAATATTCTTAACAAAAGCATCAACCATTGGAATTAACACATCTTTACTCGATGTTTTAATTCTCATTAAATCTTGGTAGCCAGTAGTTTCAACTTCTTTAATTAAACCAATAATATTACCGTCTTGATCAATTACTTCAAAATCACTTAACTGATAACGATAATAACCCTTTTCAGGTTTTACAAAATAAATATCATCTAAATAAAATAATTCACCCTTTAAAAATTCAACTAAATTAATATCAGCTCTATCTTCAAAAGAAACAAACCATAGATTACCATTTGTTCTTACTTTACTTATTTTATATTCAGCATTCTTAACAACTGCCACACTATTTTTTCTTAACTTAAGATCCAGGTATAATGGATTAATTAAAATTTTTAATTCTCCCTTAAGACCAAAAGTATTAACTATTTTTCCTACTTGTATCATATTTCACCTACTAAAAAGGATGCATAGCACCCTAATAAGATTCAAACTTAACACTAATACGTTTATCTACTTTACGAGAACCTATAGCCATTACATTTCTGATTGCACTAGCCATAACTCCTTGTTTACCAATTAAACGCGCAATGTCATTATTTTTCGCATAAACATAAAGGATAATCTCATTTTCTTCAAGACTAGCCATTTCTTTTACACTAACACTATCAGCATCATCAACCATTGGTTTAACAATATCTAGTAAAACTTGCTCAAAATTAATCATTATTCTTCAGTTTTCTTAGTTGTCTTTTTTGTTGCTGGTTTTTTTGCTGCTGGTTTTTTTACTTCTTCAGTTGTAGCTTCTTTTTTAGCTGGAGCCTTTTTTGCAAAAGGTTTTTTATTAGCTACTTTGTTATCATGGAATTTCTTTAAAACACCCGCTGTAGATAATAAGCCTTTTACAGTATCAGATGGAATAGCTCCATTGTTTAACCATTTTAAAGTCGATTCTTCATTAACCTTTAAATCAATAGGATTTGTCAATGGATTATAGTATCCTAAAGTTTCAATAAAACGACCATCACGTGGATAACGTGAATCAGCCGCTACAATACGGTAAAAAGGTGCTTTCTTAGAACCCATTCTTTTTAAACGCAATTTAACTGCCATATATTTTTCCTCCAATAATAATTACTCTAATATCTTATCACATAAAAAAGAACTGTCAAGTATTTTTACTTGACAGTCATGTTATTTTTTAAAAATATTTGAGAAATCTGGTAAAGAACCGCTTTTAGCCATTCTAGAAACCATATCCATTTGCTTTTTTGTTTTTTCATAAGTCTTAATTAATCTGTTAACATCTTCAACTTTGGTTCCACTGCCATTAGCAATACGACTTTTACGAGACATCCTTAAAATCTCTGGGTCTTCTCTTTCTTCGGCTGTCATACTTTGAATAATTGCGATTTGTTTCTTCATATCACTTTCAGCCTTTTGATCATTAATTTGGCTAGACATCTCACCCATTCCTGGTAGCATCTTCATAATTCCACTAATGGGACCCATTTTTCTCACTTGCATAAATTGGTCCAACATATCTTGCAGAGTAAATTGACCATTCATCATTCTTTCTAAACTTCTTTGATTAGCTTGTGCATCTAGTTTTTCTTCAGCCTGTTCAATCAATGTCATCATATCACCCATTCCAAGAATACGCTCAGCCATTCTTGTTGGGTAGAATATATCAATATCTTCTATCTTTTCTCCAGATGATACTAATTTAATTGGAACACCAGTAACCGCTTTAACTGATAGAATTCCACCACCACGACTATCACCATCGAATTTTGTGGCAACGATTCCTGAAATATTTAACTGATCATTGAACTCTTTCGCAACATTTACGATATCTTGCCCACTCATTGCATCAGCTGTTAGTAAGACTTCAGTAGGTTTTGAGATTTTTTGTAGATCCTTTAGTTCATCCATTAACTCAAGATCAATATGTAAACGTCCGGCAGTATCAATAATTACTGTGTCATAACCTTTTTCTTTAGCATAAATTAAACCCTTAGTAACAGTTTCACTAGCTTTTGTGCTAGTTCCCATAGTAAAAACTTCAACACCAGCTTGTTTACCTAGTACTTGAAGTTGTTCAATAGCTGCCGGTCTGATAATATCAGCTGCTATTAACATTACTTTTTTACTTTGTTTTTTATTTAAAAGATTAGCAAGTTTAGCACTAGCAGTTGTTTTTCCAGTTCCTTGTAAACCAACCATCATAATAGTTGAGATGCCATTTAAATTGAACTGTAACTCATTAGAATCATCACCTAATAAATTAACCAACTCATCATTAACAATCTTTAAAACCATTTGTGATGGGTCTAACGCCATACTTACTTCATTACCAAGGAAACGTTCCTTAATGTTCTCTAAAAATAATTGAACAACTTTATAATTAACATCCGCCTCAATTAACGCCACTTTAATATCATCTAACATTTCATTCATATTACGTTCAGATAACTTACCCTTACCAGCAATATTCTTTAATGTACGATTAATTTTTAAACTTAAATTATCAAATGCCATTTAAACATCCTCCCTTAAAATAAATCAATATCATCAGATAAATCAATAACTTCACTAACCTTATTAATTATACATTCTTCAATCAAATCTTGATAGTTAAAGAATGACTCAAAACGTAAGCACTTCTCAACATTAGGTCTAGTTGTTGGATTTTTAGGCGTAAAAATTGTGCAACAATCTTCATAAGGTAGAGTAGAGATTTTATACGTATCAATAAACCTCGCAACATTGATAATCTCAAGCTTATCATAAGTCACAACTGGTCTAATAATCGGCATTTTAACAACCTCACCTATTGCATTCATACTCTCGATAGTTTGAGAAGCAACCTGTCCAACACTCTCTCCATTTACAATAGCTAAACACTTATTCTCAAGAGCTACGCGCTCAGCAATTCTCATCATCATACGACGCATAACAGTGATGTTATAACTTTCAGGTAAACTTTCATTAATCGCCATCTGCATTTTTGTAAAAGGGATAATGTGTAACTTAATACGATTTTGATAAATACTCAACTTACCAGCCAAATCCTTAACCTTTTGTAAAGCTTGCGCCGAAGTGTAAGGTGCAGACTCAAAATGAATGCACTCTAACTTTAAACCACGCTTTTGAGCTAAATAACCCGCCACAACAGAATCAATACCACCAGATAATAAAAGTAAAACCTTACTACTAGAACCAACCGGAAAACCTTGAGCTCCACCAATTTTATTATCCATAAGATAAGTAAACTTCTCACGAACTTCAACCAATAACATTAAATCAGGATTATGAACATCAACTTTTATCTCCGTATTTTTTAATATTTTAGTAGCTATCACACGGTTTATTTCATCACTAATATGAGGAAAGTTTTTATAGCTACGATGCGCTTTAACTTTAAATGTTTTAAAGTTTGAATCTTTAACCAATTCCAAACTTTTATTAGCCATTTTCTCTAAATCATTTTCAACTTTAACCGCAAAAGAAAAACTACTAATTCCAAAGATTGTTCTAAGGATACTTCTAATTGAATCTGGGCTTGTACCATTTAACTCAATATAAATACGATCATGCTCAACACTATAAACTAAGCTACGATGTTCTTTAAGTGCCACTTTTAAATTGTTGGCTAACTTTTTAATAAAATCTTTTTTATTGTTACCCTTCAATATCATCTCTCCGTAACGGATTACTACTGCATCATAATTATTTACCATACTCTTTAATTACCTCTTTTAAAGCCTTAATAAACTCCAAGACTTCTTCTCTCTTATTTTGGTGCCAAAAACTAACTCTGATACTATTAGAAGCTTCCAACATCGAAAACCCCATATTTACTAAAACTTCAGAATATTCATGTCTCCTAGTGGAACACGTAGATTGACCACTAATCATAAATCCTTTTTTATCTAAAGCATTAATTAAAATTTGAGAACCCAATCCATCAACATAAAAATTAGTGATGTAAGGACTACCATTATAACTATTAATACTAACTTCTTCAATTTTTGAAAGTTCCTTCCTCAACAAATTATTAAGTTCAACTATTTTTTGATCATCTTCACTATTAGCCAACCTCAAAGTTTTAGCTAGTAAAATATGATAATGGTAATTGCTAGTTCCTGCTCGATAACCAAACTCTTGCTGCCCGCCTATAATTAGTGGCAAAAGATTTGTACCATTGCGTTTATAGATAAAACCACTACCCTTTAGTCCTCCAAATTTATGAGCAGAAAAGCTTGCAAAATCTAGATACTGTTGATCAAATTTTATTTTAGTCAACGACTGAGTCGCATCAGTATGAGTAAATGCTTGTGAATTCTCTTTGGTATATTTAAAGATTTCGAAAATTGGTAAGATAGTTCCCACTTCGTTATTAACACTCATTATCGAAACAAGTAGTGTATCTTTTCTCAATACTTCTTTAAACGTTTTGAAATCAAAGTTACCATGCTTATCAATATTAATCCTATCAACCTGATAACCAATACTTTCTAAATAATTGAAAATACTTTTAACACTTGAATGTTCAATATTTGTCGTAATTAAATGCTTACGATTATTGCGATAATAATCAACAACTCCACGAATAATTAAGTTATTTCCTTCGCTAGCACCCGAAGTAAAAATAATCTCATCACTTTTCACTCCTAAAAAAGAGCTAACATAACTTCTTGATTTCTCTAAAAGCTCTTTAATTTTTGCAGCTTCTTGGTATAAAGAATCCGCATTAATATACTGACTTTTTAACAAATCATTTAAACTATTTAAAACCTCTGGATACAGAGGTGTTGTTGCGGCATTATCTAAATATACTTTCATTAATTACTAAACCTTTTAATCAATGCAGCATACGTGTCTGGATAAATCTTTTGAGCAATTGGTAGTGATAATCCTAATGAATTAGAATATTCACCATTAGAGAAATAAATTTCAGCCTTTGATAAATCAGAATCAATATCTGAATACGTTGAACGGAAACGATTGCAGAAAACAATTGTATCCTCCGCCATCTTAGATAGTCCAACTATATGATTAACATCATTATAAAAACGATAGATAAAATCTGTTGTATCCTTCATCACTAAATTCAGATTATCTACATCTAAATTCTCTTGTTCCAAAATCTCAGCTGTACTTGAAATCCTTGCACGCGCTGAAAGTAAGTCATCCTCAAAAGTCTCAGATATTGAAGGTAGATTATTTTTAACAATCGAAACTAGAACTTGATTAATAACAACATCTAACTTAATCAACTGTTCACGAGCATTATCTTCATCTCTACAAATATCAGTAAGATTACTAGCAATTCTTTGTAACTCAGATAAATATTGATTAAATGTTATTTCTAATTCTTTAATTCTTAATAAAATTGAACTTGCAAGTGCAGTTTGACTAGTTAATTCACCCTCTAAATTTTCTAACATTTTCTTATAAAGAGCCAAATTATTTTTTTCTTGTTGTAAATCAGCTAAATAATTAGCTTGACCATAACGACTATAAACTCTTTCAGATAACAACTCATTATTTTGAATCGCAAGCTCTGCACTCTTTAGTAATTGGGTCATATTTAAAAATGATTCTTTAACCTCTAATGTCGCATAATACTCTTTCTGAATTAAAGTACTAATGGCTGAAAGTTGAGTATTATAATCATTGAAGTGCTCTTCAATCTCTGATGAATTAACAGTTTTAATCAATTCAACATCTGCACTAAGTTTTTCCTTAATCAACATTAATGTCGATTCTACTTGAAGTCCAGCTAAATAACACCCCTCAGAAATTGCCTTCTTATAAGATTCTTCCACAGTGCGAATATGACGTGGTATTACATTACGAGCATTATGTAGGTGTTCAGGGGTTTTTGTAATAAATCCCTTAACATTTTTAATCTCTTTGCCGATACTTTCAATTAACTCATTTGAATGATTAAATTCAGATAATGACATCGCATTCTCAAACTCTTCAAACAACAATTCAACACTTCTTATTTTTTCATAAATTAAATCATAACTACCAACTAAGTTACTCTTTTCATTTTTAAACACTTGTTTAACATCTCTAAATATATCTTTAAGCTTATTAACTCTTAAACGCAATTGAGATTCTTGTTCCAAGATAATCGCAAGATCTTGATTAACTTTATTAATTTTCGCATTGATCGCGTCTTTAAAAGTTCTCACTAATTCTAAATCTTTTTTTACCGCTGAAAACTTGCCTAATTCTAAATCATCCTCTAAATCAACTATTTTATAGTTTAAGTTTTTTAAATCTGTTTCAACTTCAACTGAATTTTTTTTTGCGTCATTTACTACTTCTTTAAGTTCACTACTCATTTGTGCTAACGCTACTGCTTTGTTAACATTATACGATAATGCGCTTGTACGCATTAAATTATAATCTTTCTCTAATTCATCAATCGCATTTCGATATTTCTTTTTTAAAGTATTGCGATAAACTAAAAAAACAGTCAGGGTTATAATCAAACCGCCAACTCCAATAATGACAAATGGATTGTTTAATATTTTTAAGTATTCATCTAACATATTATTTACCTTTTTTAATCATAATAATTTTAACATATTAATTATTTAATACCAAGATTACACTACAAAAAAAGAGAGTTTTCACTCCCTTTAATAATTAAGCAGCTTTAACTCTCGTCCAAAGATCAGCCATAATCTTTTTCACATCATCATTAAATCTAAAGATTTCATGATTAGGATTAACTGTATCTACGATATAAGAATCAGTATAATCCGCAAAATCTCCACCTTCTGCAATCATATCATTGTATAATGCCTCAACTGGTGTAGTATAACAAACTTCAGCCGTATTCTCATAAGCTACATCATAATCTAATTGATAGTTGATCCACTCATAAGCTAAATCAGTACATTCAGAATTAGCAGGAATCACCATTGCATCTAGCCATAAGTTAGTTCCAGTTTCTGGTACATAGAATCCCATATCTTCATTTTCCATCATTACATATACAGCATCACCTGAATACATAAGTGCTAGATCTTTATGTCCACTAATCATGTTGTCAATTACTTCATCAGTTACTAAGATTGCATCCATTGTATTCTTTTGATTGATTAACCAATCATAAGCTTCTTGTAATTCTGTCTCATTAGTAGTATTCATAGAATAACCTAAAGCTTTTAAAGCCATCATAAACATATCTCTCTCAGAATCATATGTATAGATTTTTCCAGCATAAGCTGGATCTGTCATAATGTTAAATCCTTTAGCTTCTAAATCGGATAAGCTTACATTATTTTTATTGTAAGTAATACCTACATTACCCCAAAAATAAGGAGTTGAGTAAACATTGCCTGGATCATAATCCCAGTTTAATGTTTCTTCCATTAAATTCTCAAAATTAGGAATTTGAGTCTTATCGATTGGCATTAAATAATCTTCAGCGATAAGTCTTTCAATCATGTAATCAGATGGATATAAAACGTCATAAGTTTCTCCACCTTGTAATTTAGTATACATTTCTTCATTAGACGCAAATTGATCATAAATTACTTTAACTCCAAATTCTTTCTCAAAATTACTTTTTACTTCTGTTCCAATATATACTCCTGTGTTATAAACTTTTAAAGTTGAACATGAGTAATTGTTTGGGTTTGCAGGTTCTGAACTACAACCAGCTAATACTAATAAAGATACTAATAATAAAGCTATAATTTTTTTCATATATATTCCTCTCTACTTATTTTATTCTTAGTGCGGTTTTTCAGCACTGGAACAACATTAACAATTATCAATGTAATTGTAATAACTGCTACCATAATTGAAGATAATGCATTTATGGTAGGATTAATTCTTTTTGACATCGTATAAACCATAATCGAAATATTATTAAAGCCATTCCCAGTAACGAAATACGAAATCACAAAATCGTCAAAACTCATTGTAAAGGCAATTAAAGCCCCTGCAATAATGCCCGTAGTTATTTGAGGCACTATTATTTTAGTGAGAGCCTGCCAAGGTGTGGAACCTAAATCCAAAGCGGCCTCAGCTACATTAGGGTCTAAAGACCTTAACTTGGGTAAAACACTCAATATTACATACGGTGTACAAAACGCAATATGTGCCAACAACATAGTCCACATTCCCTTAGGGATCGAGATAGCTGAGAAAAATAACATCATCCCAATTGCAGTAACAATCTCGGGATTTAAGATTGGTAAATCATTAACTAATAGTACTAAATCTCTAATAATTTTCTTCGAATGAGACAAACCAATCGCTGCAATAGTTCCAAGAAAGGTTGAAATTCCAGTTGATATAACCGCAATTAATACAGTATTGTAAATCGCATCTAACATTTCACTATCATTAAATAAACGAGTATACCATTCCAATGAAAAACCTGTCCAATTTGTTAAAGAACGACTCTCATTAAATGAGAAGACAATCATTGTCACTATTGGTAAATAGAAAAACACTAATACCGATCCAATAATCAACCAATATAGAAACTTATTCTTTTTATTACCTACCATAACTTGGCTCCTTTCACAGAAGTATTATCACTTTTGTCAAATTTCTTTGTTAAGTACATAGAACCCATAATAATCAGAGCCATAATTAAGGAAATTGCACTACCGAAATTCCATTCACCAACTCCAATGAATTGATTCTCAATTAAGTTTCCTATCAACATATACTGTCCACCACCCAATAACTTCGGAATAATAAACGAAGAAACAGAAGGCAAGAATACTAAAGTAATACCTGAGATAACCCCTGGCAACGATAATGGAAAGATAACTTTAGTAAAAGTTTTAAATCTATTAGCACCTAAATCATAACTAGCATTAATAACAGCGCGATCCATCTTATTCAAAGAATTGTAGATCTGTAATATCATAAACGGTAACGAGTTATAAACCATACCAAGCATAACAGCAAAATCCGTATACATCATATCTAGTGGACCAATTCCAAACAGTCCAAGAAAACTATTAATTAATCCATCATTAGATAAGATTCCCATCCAAGCATAAGTTCTAACTAACATGTTAATCCACATCGGGAAAGTTAATAATAAAATTAGAAACACACCTTGTTTTGGCGCAATATTCGCGATAACATAAGCTACTGGATATCCAATTATCAAACAAATGATTGTCGTTACAATCGCAACCTGTAAACTTTTAAGTAAAACTTTAATAAAAACCGGATCAATAAACTTTAAGAAATTATCTAAAGTAAATGAAAATGTTGTAACCTCATTAGTAGAAACTGTAAAAGCATAGAAGACAATCAACAACATTGGCACTAAGATAAAGATACTCGCGAAGAATACATATGGTTTAATTAATTTTCCAAATATCTTCATTAGTAGGACTCCAACTTACTCATTACATGAATATCTTCTGGGAAGAAGTGTAATCCTACTTCTGTATCTATTTCTGAATTATCAGTAGTATGAATAATCAACTCACGATAAAGAGTTTTGACTGTAATTTCATAATGCACTCCCTTAAAGATAGAGTCAGTCACAATTCCAGTTAGTTTAGCCTTATCAACATCAACAATATCAATATCTTCAGGTCTAATTACAATATCAATATCTTCATTAGGCTCAAATCCATAATCCACACACTTGAACTCCTCGCCATCAAACTCAACTAAATAATCATCAATAAATTTACCCTCAATTATATTTGAGTCACCAATGAAATTGGCAACGAAACGATTCTCAGGCTCATTATAAATATCTGTAGGGCCACCAATTTGTTGAATCTCACCCTCATTTAGAACAACTATCTTATCACTCATTGTTAAGGCTTCTTCTTGGTCATGAGTTACATAAATAAATGTAATTCCTACTTCTTGTTGAATCTTTTTAAGTTCATGTTGCATTTCTTTACGTAATTTTAAATCTAAAGCACCTAGAGGCTCATCTAGCAACAATACCATCGGCTCATTAACAAGCGCTCTAGCAATCGCAACTCTTTGTTGTTGGCCACCAGAAAGTAGTGTAACCGATTTATGTTCAAATCCGATTAGGTTAACTAACTTCAACATTTTATTAACTTTTTGTTCAACAATACTCTCTGATTCTTTCTTAATTCTTAAACCATAAGCTACATTGTCATAGACATCCATATGTGGAAATAAAGCATAACGTTGAAAAACTGTGTTTACCTCTCTTTTATATGGAGGTAACTTACTAATTTCAATACCATCGAAATATACTTGTCCCTCACTTTGCTCGATAAATCCACCCAAGATTCTTAACAAGGTTGTTTTGCCACAACCAGAAGGTCCAAGTAAGGTCACAAATTCATTTTCATTAATATCTAAATTCAGACCCTTTAAAACTAACGAACCATCAAACTCTTTAGTAATATTTTTAAACTGAATAATTGTTTTCATTTCTTCTCCCTCTAGAATAATGGTGGTGTACTAACCCATATAAATTCAACTAAATTACTAGAATCATTAACAAAGTAATGTTCTTTATCACCTTTTAAATAAAATGATTGGCCTTTTTTAACAACTAATTTACGATCACCAATCATTAAGCTAACTTTGCCCTTAATAATATAACCAAACTCCTCACCTTCATGTGGACTAACGTGCTGTGTTTGACCTTCTGGTTCTAATTTAACTAGAATTGGTTCCATCTCATTACTTTGAGCATTAGGAACTATCCACTTAATAGTTTGTTTTTCTTTTTCATCAATAAAGAAGTCCTCATCAGTAAACACTAACTGTTCAACTTTATCTTCTGTAAAAAACTCTGACATCGAAACTCCTAATACCTCACATATATCAATTAACGTAGGGATTGAAGGAGTATTTAAATCATTCTCCAATTGGGAGAGAAACCCTTTAGTTAGTTCACTTCTACTAGCTAACTCTTCAAGAGTTAAACCATTTCTAATTCGCAAGTCTCTTATTCTTTCACCGATATCCATTTTTTCACTCCTGTTTACTTTAACTAAACAAAATAGTAATTTTTAATAAACACTAATTTATTATACATAATTAAAAAATATTCGCAATACTTTTTAATAAAAAAATCAGATATTTCTATCTGATTTTGATTTTTATTTCTCCAAGAGTAATTTAAGTCGATACTGGTAGTCATCTAACCAATTATCATCAATTTCATAAACATAAGAAATTGTTTTGTTTCCAGCTGAATATTGATAAGAATCACTGCCCAATAATTCAACTCTGTTAATTATAAAATCTTCATGAGTACTAGTCTTGTAGAAAGCTGCAAGTTCTAAGAATGTTAAATTTGTATCAACAATTTCTAACCCATCTTCTAATAGACTAATCACTTCAAGGATATCCAAACTCTTAACTTTCTCAATCATTGCAAAAATAATTTCTTGTTGACGCATAGCACGATAAATATCACTATCAACATTTCTCTGACGACTATAAGCTAGCGCTCCAGCACCATTAACCTCAACTGGAACACCTTCAGTAAAACAATACATCGTAGAGTCAGGACTGACTCCTTTTTGACAAAAAGTCTTACTAGGACTGATAGTGATCCCACCCATAGTATCAATCAAACTTATCATTTGGTTAAAATCTAAAGTTACATATTTATCAATTAGTTCAATTTCAAATAAGTTACTAACTGCCTCAATAGTACAAGCTTTACTCCCAAATGCAAACGCATGTGTTATCTTATCATATTCATTATTTAAACACGGAACTGGTAGATAACTATCACGAGGAATTGAAAGTAAGCTAATCTCACCCTCCTTTGGGACAATAGTTGCCAACATAATAGCATCATTTCTTTGAGTATTATCATTTTCAAGATCTAAACCCAAAATCATTAAATTTGTAGTCCCTACGCTATCCACTTTATACATGATGTAGTTGTAACCTACAAATCCTACAAATCCTAAAACTAATATAATAAAAAGCAATAATACAAATACTAGTCTCCCAATTTTCAGTTTACGACGCTTCTTTTTTACCATAATAATCTAAAAATCTCCTTAATGTTTCTTTAGGTTGAAAACCATTGATTGTTTTCACTAGTTTACCATCAACAAAAAATAAAAGGCTAGGAACTGACATTACCTTGTATTCTTTAACCGCTTCTACTTCAGTATCCACATTACAAGTATAAAAATCAATGTCAGGAAATTCATTATCTAATTCATTTAAGACAGATTCTAGCATTTCACAAGGACCACACCAAATACCAAAAAAGTCGACTAAAACTCGACCTTTTTTAATTGTTTGATTAAAGTTGCTAGACTTTAAATTTTTCATTATAATTTACTGCTTGCTTCCTCATCTAAAATTACAATAACATCTTGATGTTGTTGTAAGACACTAGCAGGTACACTTTCATTCATAGTTCCATTGATCATATCATAAACCGCTTGTGCTTTATTAGCTCCAACAGCTACCATTACAATTTGTTTAGCTCTAGTGATAGAAGCGATCCCCATAGTAATTGAATGAGTAGGGACTTCTTCTAAAGAGTCAAAGAATCTTTGATTATCTAGTCTTGTTCTTTTAGTTAATTCCACAATATGAGTAGTACTATTAAACTTAGTCCCAGGTTCATTAAAACCGATATGGGCATTAGAACCTATTCCTAATACTTGAATATCAACTTCGTATTTAGCCATTAACTCCTCATATTTATCACAAGCTACAGTATCGGTATCATTATTTGCATGTGGTAAATGTACATTTTCATCTTTAATATTTATCTGTGAAAATAAATTCTCATACATAAATGTGTAATAAGATTGCGAATGATCTTGAGGAATACCAATGTATTCATCTAAATTGAAAGTGACTACATCTTCAAAATTAGTGATTCCATCTTTATTGTCCGTAATCATGCATTTATATAAACCTACAGGACTAGAACCAGTTGCTAATCCTAATACTGCATTTGGCTTTTTAATTAATAATTCTCTTACATACTTATTAGCTTCTGCGCTAACCTCTTCATAATTTGATTTTACAATAATTTTAAACATATTAATTCTCCTTACATTCGCTATTCTATCACACTATTATAATAATTCAATAAAATAATTACTTAAGAATCGTTGCCCAGATTCAAGTCTCATCATTCCTAAACGATCTTCAAATGCTACCTCATTTTTAACAAAATCACCCAATCCATACCAAGGCTCAACACAAATAAACGGAGCACTTTCTCCGCACCAAAATGCTAGATACGGATAGTTTTTAATGCCTATTTTCAGACCATTTTCACCATTGGTTAATGTGAGGTAATCACTCTTTAATCCTTGATAAATGATAGTTGGTCTTTCTTTAAAGACATTGTAATCTAAATTGAATTCCTGAAACGCCTCTTCTTGTACACGGCTGTCATCGGTATAAATACTAATGGGTGCCTCTTCTTTTTCAAAAATAATCTTATAATCATTAAATTTATCATCAGTTAAAGGGCAATTAAATGCTGGATGTAATCCAAAAGTGAATGGCATAGTTTTTTGATTATTATTAGTAATAACATAGTCAATATTTAATTTTGTTCCATCCAAATGATAGACAACTTCTAACTCCCAATTAAATGGATATTGTTTTAAAGTTTCTTGGTTAGAAGTGGTTTTAAAAATAATCTCATTAGCACTATGACTCACTACTTCAAACTCTTTATTGCGCACTAAACCATGGTTCCCCATTGCGTAAGTTATTCCATCAATTTGGTAATTTTTTGTGTAAGTATTGCCAACAATTGGAAATAATATTGGATTTTTTCCTTTCCAATATTTTTCATCACCTTGCCACATATATTCAATTTCGCAAGCATTTTTCTTAAAACTAGTTATTTGTGCACCTGTTGACTCAAAGCACACCGTTACATATTCATTACTTATTCGCATTCTAATTTCTCCTTAATCCATTTAGGAACACGTAAGTTCAATATTCCCTCTTGAAGACTTATTCTTACTTTGTTACCACTAATTATTTCTCCGTCAATACTTATGTTCATAGTTTTATCGCAGAACAATTCAATTTCTTTTGCAGTTCTCATTTTAGCAATTTCTAAACCAACATGTTTCCCAACTTTATAAACTGGTAACAATCTTAGTATTTGCCTAAATTTAATGTAATCAATTGCACAAATATTTAATAATCCATCATTAATTTTTGCCATAGGGGCTGGATGGAATCCTCCGCCATATCTAATTCCATTAGCCACTAAAAACAATAAGCAATTTTGATTGTATTCAACACCATCCACAATATATCTTAAATTGAAAGGTTGTGGTTTAGCCGCCATTGAAATTGCAGTATAGTAGTAGATTACTTTTAAAGGGATTAATTTATTGTTCTTTGTTTTTGTATTAACAGTATGATTTACTTCTGCATCAAAACCGATAGAAACAAAATTCATAAAACGTTTGTTGTTAACAAGTCCGTAATCAACCTTAGTAACTACACCAGAAATCGTCTCTTCAATTAACTTTTCTAGATCAATATTTTCTTCGGTCAAACTTCCAAAAAAGTCATTGCCTGAACCAGCTGGAATGATTGCCATCTGTACTTTGTCATTTAGTCCATTCATAACTTCATTAGCTGTTCCGTCACCACCAACTGCATATAGACAAACATCATCATTAAAATAGTAGTTGGCTGCAATTTCTTTAGCTTGGTTAGGGTATTTAGTATCAATTAACAAATAATCAATTACGTGTTTTTGGCAATAGCTCTTAATAATTTTACGAGCTTTAAGTGAACGCCCTCTGCCAGCAACTGGATTAATTATAAATATGTGTTGCATTACTTAGCAGGAGTTCCTTTGCAATAAGTTTGAACAACATCATAGTTATTTGCTAGAACTACAATATCAGCATCTTTACCAACAATGAAATCACCTTTACGATTATTAATACCTAATAAAGTTGCAGCATTAATAGTGCATGCTTTTAAAGCGTTTTTAAATGGCACATCACACTTTTCTACCAAATTGCGAATTCCCTCATTCATTTTCATTGTTGACCCTGCTAATCCACCTGTTTTAAATAAATAAGCAGAACCATTTTCTCTAATCTCAAATTCATTACCACCTAATTTAAAGATACCTTTAGGGCACCCTTTTGCATTTAATGAATCAGAAATCATAATTGCATGATCACCTTTGATTGTAAAATAATTGTTTAGTACCGCAGGATGAACATGGTTCATATCACAAACGATTTCCCCATACATACTTCTTAAACGATAAGCAGCTCCAGCCATAGAAGGCTCACGATGATGATAAATAGGCATACCATTATGAACATGTGTCATACATTTCGCTCCATCTGCATAAGCAAGCAGTACTTCATCATAACTAGCAGAAGCATGGCCTAAACTAACAACAACTCCTGTACTATTACAATATTTAATTAATTGATGATCTTTATCAGATTCAGCTGCCATAGTAACATATTTAATATGGCCTTTAGCGGCCGTTTGGTAACGTTTAAATTGTTCTACATCAGTCGATAGGATGTATTCCTCTGGTTGAGCGCCTTTGTTTGAAAGATTTAAGTAAGGACCCTCAAAATGTACACCTAAGATTTCAGCACCTTGATATTCACTCTCGATAACTTTAGCAACATTCTCTAAAGCTCCGGTTAAAACTTCTTCACTTTGAGTAACAGTAGTAGCTAAAATTGCACAAGTACCTTCATCTGCAGGCAATCTTTTAACCCAATCTTTTAACCCTTCTTCACTTGCATCGTTTGTATCAAAACCATAAGCTCCATGAGTATGAACATCAATAAAACCTGGTACAATACGATCTTCTTGGTAATCTACATCTACTTTTTTACTATCGTAGGCATAAATTCCGATAATTTTTTTGTCTTTTACTTCTAATTGCGCTGGAATGAATTGCTCTGCAATCCAAACTCTTTTACTTTGAATAATCATTTCTTTTACCTCTATTTCCATTCTTTTTATTCTTATTAAATTCTATTGGTCTAATTAAACATTTAGCTGATAGTCCTACCAAATCTAAACGATTAGCATCCTTTAAAGCTTGATAGATAATTCTTTGATTCTTAGGATAGCTATATTGAATTAAAGCTCTCTGTTTAATTTTACTATGATAATCTTTAGCAACATAGACTTTTTTTAAAGTTTTAGGATCTAATTCTGTGTAATACATACAAGTAGAGATTGTTCCAGGAGTTGGATAGAAATCTTGAACTTGTTGCGGTGTGTGTTTAATAGATTTTAAATAACCTGCTAGCTCAATTGCATCCTTAATATCGCACCCTGGATGACTACTCATTAAGTAAGGAACTAAAAACTGATTCTTATTATGTTTCTTATTTAATTTTTCATAGACATCACAGAAATTAGAATATACTTTAAATTCAGGTTTATGCATATATCTTAAAACATTATTACTACAGTGTTCAGGTGCAACTTTTAATTGTCCTGAGACATGGTCTTTAACTAATTGATCAAGGAATTCTCCACTCTTATCTAAAAGTGCATAATCAAATCTGACACCTGATCTAACAAAGACTTTTTTAACCTTTGGCAAAGCTTTAACTTCATTTAACATCTTCAATAACTTAGTGTGCGAAACACTTAAATTAGGACATGGTTTTGGAGTTAAACATAATCGTTCTTGACAAACTCCTGAGTGTTGTTGTTTTGTACAAGCTTTTTCTAAGAAATTAGCAGTAGGTCCACCAATATCATGAATATATCCTTTAAAGTTAGGAGATAGAGTTATTTTTTTAGCTTCTGAAACAACAGAATCTACTGAACGTGAACTAATAACTCTTCCTTGATGCAAAGTAAGTGCGCAGAAAGCGCAACTTCCAAAACAACCACGATTCGCAATTATACTAAACTGCACTTCCTCAATAGCTGGAATATAATGATATGTAGGATGAAAATTTCGACAATAGTCTAAACTATAAACTTCATCCATTTCTTTTTCACTTAATGGTTCACTTGGAATATTTGCGACTATATACCAATTATCTTGATATTCTTCTACTAACACTTTTGCGGTTACACTATCAGTATTGGCATACTGTAGATTGGTGCTTTTTACATAATCAAATTTGTTTTCACAAACTTCCCTAAAACTCGGCAAAGTTATGTAATCATATAAATGATCTAATTCTTTAGTTTTATAAACAGTGCCTTCAACATAGGTTAAATCTTTAATACTTAATCCACTCTCTAATCCTTCGGCTATTGCGACAATACTTCGTTCAGCCATTCCGTAAACTAGTAAATCAGCACTTGATTGATATAAGATTGAAGGCCTTATTTTATTATCCCAATAATCATAATGAGCAAACTTTCTTAGTGAAGCTTCTATCCCTCCGATGATAATCGGTGCATCTTTATAATTACGTCTTATGCATTGACAATAAACAATTGTTGCCCGATCCGGTCTTTTCCCCATCACTCCATCATTTGTATATTGATCTTTTTCTCTTCTTTTCTTATTAACACTGTAATGATTTACCATTGAGTCAATATTTCCACCAGTAACTAAGAAACCAAGTTTTGGACGTCCAAATTCTTGCCAGCAACTATCATCGTTCCAGTCTGGTTGTGATAAGATCGCAACTTTATAGCCCCTACTCTCTAAAACGCGAGAAATAATAGCTGCACCAAAAGAAGGATGATCTACATAAGCATCCCCAGTTACTAGCACAAAGTCAACTTCACTCCATCCTCTTTCCTCAATATCTTTTTTGTTGATTGGTAGAAAGTTATTCATATAAATAAGAAAAGAAATAATCAGTACATAGTACTGATTATTTAACTATTTCACCCTCACCCGATCTAAATCCAGCAGCATTAGCTTCATCTGTATCAAGATGAACAGCAGTAGCGAATTTGTCACTAACTCTAACCACTACATCATTAAAGATTAAACTACGAGAATCAGTTTCAAGTTTAATTCCAATTGTATCTTTATCATTTAAACCAAGTTCAGCTGCATCACTAACTGTCATATGAATATGTCTTTTTGCAGCAATAACACCCTCAGTTATTTCAACTTCACCTTTAGGACCAACAAGTTTACAACCATTAGTACCTGCAATATCGCCAGACTCACGTACAAGCGCTACTACACCTAAACTACGAGCATCAGTCAACGAAACTTCTACTTGAGTATTAGGGCGTTCAGGACCTAAAATGCTCACTCCCTTGATAGTTCCTTTAGGACCAACAAGATCAACTCTCTCTTCACAAGCAAACTGCCCTGGTTGACTTAACTCTTTTTTAATCGTCAATTGGTAACCCTCACCAAATAACTTGTCTAAATCATTTCTAGAAACATGCACATGACGTGCAGAAACTTCTACTAATACTTTTTTCATTATATTGTCTCCTTATATTACTAACTAATTATATAACTTTTAAGTGCTGATTAATATCTAATTTTATTATGAATTAATTTACCTAAGATAATAATATCATTATCTTGATAATTGTATTCCATATTTGCATATTCCTCATTTTCACTGACTAAAATAATTTTATCTTCTATATATTTAATGCGCTTTAAAGTAGCTTCATCATTAATTAAAACTACCCCAACTTCATTATTATTTAAGTAATTCTGTTTACGAATACAAACCCTATCACCAGGCAAAATTCTTAAGTCTTTCATCGAATCACCCTTAACCTCTAGATAAAAATATTCTTGATTAATGCCATCTAAATCCAGATATTCATAATCAATAATATTTTCTACAGCAGTAATAGGAACACCTGCCTGAACATAACCTAAAACTGGAATTGCTTGTTTAACAATTTTATTTTCAACTAAACTTTCAACATCAACACTATAAATATCCGCAATCTGTAAAAGAACCTTAAACGAGGGCATACTACTTCCATCTTCCCATTTTTGAATCGTCGTAAAAGAACGATATCCCAATAATTCAGACAGATATTGTTGACTATGTTTATTGCTTTTTCTTAATTCTCTTAAATTTTTCGCAAAGCTCATATTATGATTATAAAATAAACTTGAATTATTTTCAAGTAATACCTTGAAACTTGAATTATTTTCAAGTAAAATAATCCTACAAAGAGGAAATATATGGACAGAATCATTTTGCATTGTGACTTAAATAGTTTCTACGCTAGTGTGGAAATGCTATACCACCCAGAAACAAGACATCTACCAATAGCAGTTGGTGGATCAGTTGAACAAAGACACGGAATAATTTTAACTAAAAATGCATTAGCTAAAAAGTTTGGAGTAAAAACTGCAGAACCAATTTGGCAAGCCAAAAGTAAATGTCCTAACCTTATAGTTTATCCTCCTGATTTTAGCAAATATTTAAAATTCTCAAAACTTGTTAAGAATATCTTTCTTGATTACAGTGATAGAGTTGAATCTTTCGGAATCGATGAAGCTTGGATTGACATTACTCATAGTTACCATTTATTTGGAACACCTTACCGTGTAGCTTATCTAATTAAAGAAAGAATTAAAAATGAATTAGGAATAACAGCTTCTGTTGGTATAAGTTATAATAAAGTATTCGCAAAACTAGCTTCTGATATTCAAAAGTATGACGCTATTACAATTATTAATCGTGAAAACAAAGAAAAAATCGTTGACCCTTTACCAACTAATGATCTTTTATTTGTTGGGAATTCAACTTTTGAGAAACTACAAGCTTTAAATATTCACACTATTGGTGATATTGCAAAAAGTGAAATTAGTTACTTAAAAAATGTTTTAGGCAAAACTGGAGAACTTATACATTATTATGCAAATGGTCATGACTTAAGTGAAGTTGCAAAATATGACCATAGTAGAGTTGCTAAATCAATTGGTAACTCAACTACTACTGTCACCGATATGTCAACATATCAAGATATATACTTAGTTCTAAGTATTCTTTCACAGAGTGTAGCCGCTAGATTAAAACAACAAGGATTGGCTGGTAAATGTATAAGTGTTGGATTAAGAACTAAGGAATTAAAAAGTTTTTCTCTGCAAACAACTTTAATTAATCCCACTAATCTCTATCAAGAAATACTTAATGAAAGTATGGAACTTGTTAAAAAGAACTATTTTTTAGATATCCCTCTTCGCTCAATAGGAGTTAGTGTCAATAAACTAATTAGCGAAGATAGTCATCAACAACTAGATTTATTTAGTAAGTTAGACAAAGAAAAAATAAGAGCTGTTGAAGATACTGTTGATAAGATTAGAGAAAGATTTGGCTACAACTCAATAAACTATGCCTTAACTAAATTAAATCCCGAATTAACAGAATTTAATCCTAAGGATGATCATGTAATCTTTCCGATTGGATGGAAAGCATGAAGACATTTGTTGAAGTTCTTACAAAGTTTGATTTATTAGGGAGAATTATTCCTTTGACTATTATCTTTAATAATCAACATTTTGTGATTGATAAAATTAAATATATCACACCAGCCGCTTCTTTAAAATCAGGAGGAATTGGTATTAGGTATACTTGTATGATCAAAGGGCAAGAAAGGTACTTATTTTTAGAAGATAACAAATGGTTTATTGACAAGTAGAAGTATCTATATTAGGATTACTACATAAATGATTAATGGTGTGTGAATAACACTTAATAGGGAATTAGGTGAAAAACCTAAACTGTCCCAGCAACCGTGAAATGGACGATGTTGTAATATACCACTGTGAAAACGGGAAGGTGCAACAAAGGATGAAGTGAAGTCGGTAGACCTGCCTTAATCAATTAAAAACACTCCTGGGCAGAGTAATACTTTTTAAGTTAAAAGTGTAAACCTGCCTTTGTGTGCAGGTTTTTTTATATAGACTGGAGGAATTAGATGAAAAAACGAGATTTTATTAGGCTAGAATATGACAATTAAAAAGTTATCATTAAATGCAATACTAGCATCATTATTATTTGTGGTTTATTTAACTTTTAGTCAAATTCTCTATTTAGAGTTTTTAACTTTTAGTATTATTCTAATCTCACTAAATGTTCCAAGAAAAGATGCGATCTTAATTGTTGTAACATTTGTGATTTTAGTTTGGTTAGTTTATGGAATTAATCTTTGGAGCTTAATGTATTTAATTATTTATCCAGGATTTGCGTTTTTAATTTCTGTATCCAAAAAAATTATTAAAAAGAGTGAATACTACGTGGCTATAACTGGTTTTACCTTTGCGTTATTAGCAGGTAATTTGATTGATTTACCTTTCATTCTTTTCTCAAAGGAATTAACT
The DNA here is from genome assembly GCA_964369955.1 of uncultured Erysipelotrichaceae bacterium. GTDB lineage: Bacteria > Bacillota_I > Bacilli_A > Erysipelotrichales > Erysipelotrichaceae > CAYJFQ01. The sequence goes on from CAYJFQ010000011.1 coordinate 27,814, forward strand.
TTGATTTATCTTGTACTAGGGTTTAAAACCACTCTTGTCCAAGCTGTTATTTGTTTTACAACCATTTTGATTATCTATCAAAAGTTTGAAAGTTTATTTATTTCATTACTAAAGAAAGGGAAAATATATGAATAAAAAAATCGGAATTATTTTAGGAGTAGTCGCAACAGCGATTTTATTAGTATTAACATTAGATAGTAATTTATTTCAAAAAGAAGTTGGAGAAAAAATCATTACTCTTAATATTAAAGATGATGTTAACAATGTCATAGTTCTAGAACTAGAAGAATTTGACACAGACACTTTAACATTAGGAGAGTTTTTTGATGAATATCAAGAAGAGTTAGCAGTTGTAACATCTACTGGTGAGTGGGGACGCTCTTTAGATGAAATAAAAGGACTTAAAGGTGATATTTACAACCCTGCCGGACCATGGTTATTATATTCCTCAGATAACAATCAAGCTTGTATCGATGCAGGATATTGCCCCGGAATCGATAGTTTACCAATAGCTGATGGAGATATTTTTAATATCACATTAACTCCTGCGACAAATTAAGTATTTAACATTATAAAAACTTGACTTTTTAAAGGAATATCGTTAATATTATTAAGCGTCAATATCGCAGCCGACAAAGTTGTTAATATTGCGTTTATGACATAAGTTAACTTATGGGTTGTCTAGTAGCTTGCTGCTAAAGTGAAGGCAATGAAAGAGCATAAACACATTTTAATAAATAATTTGTCCCTGTTATGTTAACACCATAAAGGAGGAAATATATGGCACGCATCACTGGACCTGTATATAAAAAAGCTAGACGTTTAGGCTTTTCTATCTTAGAAACAGGTGAAGAATTACAAAAAAGAGCTTATGCTCCAGGTCAACATGGACCAACTAGAAGAACTAAGTTATCAAACTACGGTTTACAATTACGTGAAAAACAAAGAATTCGTCATTTATACGGAGTTAATGAAAAACAATTCTCAAACACTTTCGTTAAAGCTTCTAAAATGCGCGGAGTAACTGGTCACAACTTATTGTTCTTATTAGAATCTCGTTTAGATAATCTTGTATATCGTATGGGATTTGCTAGAACAAGAAGACAAGCAAGACAAATCGTTAATCATGGACATGTATTAGTTAATGGAAAAAAAGTTGATATTCCATCATTCAATGTTAAAGTTGGATCAAAAATCGAATTCAAAGAAACTTCTCATAACTTAGACATCGTTAATGAAGCTATCGAAGTTACTATGCACACTCAACCATTTGTTAAAGTTGATACTAAAAACAAAAAAGGTGAATATGTAAGACTTCCAGAAAGATCTGAATTAAACCAAGAAGTTAATGAACTATTAGTAGTTGAGTTCTACAACAGATAACAATAAATTACAGCAATACTTAAGTATTGCTGTTTTTTTATTTTTATATTAATAGCGACAAAATTTCTACAATTAAAAAATGTAACTACTTCAACATAGCTACATTTTTTAAAAATTATAAACTATTTGCAAATTACTGCAGTACCTGAAACACTAACCATCAACATTCCATTGTCAGCGCCCAATACTTCATAATCAACATCAACCGCCACAACAGCATTAGCTCCTAATGCAAGTGCTCTATCCTGTAATTCCTTGATTGCATTATTTCTAGCGCTAGTTAATTCTTCTTCATAACCTTGACTGCGTCCACCAAAAACATTTCTTAAACCAGCCCCAATATCTTTAAACAAGTTAATTCCGGTAATCACTTCACCAAATACAAGTCCTTTATACTCAATAATTTCTTTACCTTCAATACTGTTTGTTGTTGTAATAATCATATTACCATTTCACCCTTTCTTTAACCATATCCGCAAAATCATAGATATCTTTAGAACTCATAAAGACAAAGACAGCTGGAGCCAAACTGGCTAAATAATCAGCGTCCTTAGAAGTTTCATTAAAAACTCTACACTCACCAATTCTTTCGGTAAGATAGCTAACACTTAATTCAGTCCCATCATCAAAATCATCAATACTAGTAAATTCACAAACTCCACTATAGTCAGCTTGACTTAAGACAGTTGTGAATTCATTGACAAAAGTTTTAACTCTTGAGGCACGATGTGGTTTGAAAATAGCCACAATCTTTTTATCAGGATAACGTGTTTTTGTAGCCTTTAAAGTTACATCAATCTCAGTAGGGTGATGAGCATAATCATCAATAAAAACACTATCGCCAACTTCACTTATCACATAACGACGCTTAGCACCCTTAAAATTAGAAAGCCCTAACTGCATCATTTCACTGCTCATGCCTACAAGAAAACCAATACCAATACAAGCTAAACAATCTGCAACCATATGTTTACCAACAATAGGCAAATCAAAACTCCCAAATAATTTAGAATCAATCATTACCTTAAATTCAGTGGAATTAGTTCTCTCCACAATTTCCACGGCCTGCACATCATTATTATCTTCAAAACCATAATAAAATAATTTATCTTGATTAATCTTTAAACCCCTGATATCAGGATCATCACCAAAAGCAACAATCTTATTTTTAACATTAAGCGCAAATTCTTCATAAGCACTTTGATAATCCTCAACACTTTTAAAATAATCAACATGGTCAATCTCTACATTAGTAATAATTGCATATTCTGGGAAATAACTTAAAAAATGTCTTCTAAATTCACAAGATTCAACTACAAAACGTTGAGCATCTTTAGGTATATTACCACTGCCATCACCTATTAAAAATCCACACGGACCTTCAACATTAAACATGCTAGTCAATAATGTTGAAGTAGTTGTTTTACCATGACTACCAGCTACTGAAAAACTTTGATAATTCTTCATTAATTCACCTAAAAACTCATTATAACGGTAAGTTTTAACCGTCGGATTTTCTAAAGCCTTTTTTACCTCTGGAAAATCATCACCAAAAGCATTACCAATGATAACAGTCATATTATTTTTAATGTTATCCTCGTTAAAATCATACATTCTAATATTTCTTAAATCTAAAGGAACTTGAGTGAAGAAGTGTTTCTTAAGATCTGAACCTTCAACTTTATGACCTAAATCATGAAGAATACTCGCAAGAGAAGCCATGCCAGTCCCTTTAATTCCAATAAAATAATACATTAATCTTCGTAATCGAATAATCCTAATTTAACATAGGTTTCTTGTTCGCCAAAATCATCTTCAATTTTATTAAATTCTTGGGTTTGAAAACCATTGTCTAAATCCTCGAATAAAGAAACATCTTTTAGATTATTCTTCCTTTCTTCTTTAATTTTATTTCTTCTTGATAGAACATTTTTATGCTCAACAATTGGAACATCTACTAATTGCGGTTGAGAGTTGTCAACCTCTCTTACTATATCCTTAACAAATGTTTCAGTAGTTTTTCTCACATTCTCAACAACTGGTATATTTCCAAAAGGTCTATCTATTGGTGCTGAAATTGGTTCAGCAGATTTTACTTCTTCTATAACTGCATCTTCTATTTTTTCAACTTTTTGAATTTTAGTTTTTTTCAAGTTATTCATCACTTCATCTTGGTCAATAAAAATTGGAGAAAACACTGTATTTAATAATCCATGTTTTTTAATTGGAGTAATTTTTTGTTGCTTGATAATCGGTTGTTCAGGAGGGTCACTAACCATTCCGTATATTGGCGAGATTACTCCTGTAAAACTTGAATCAAGTTTTACATTTTTTTCTTCTTTAGTGATAGTTATCTCTGATTGGTAATCTTCTTTTGCTTTAGGCCCAATCGTTTGAAAAATCCCACTTTCTTTAACTGTAGGAATTTCTACCTCTTGAATTTCTTTTACAACAATTTTTTGAGTGATAGGTTCTTCTTCAATTTCCTCTTCGATTTCATCGAAAAATATTGAACTTACCTTTTTGAATAAATTTTTGTCTCCCATTCTTTACTCCCTATTTCCGCATCTTTCATTAAAATCATTATATCACCAATATCTTCGTTCTTATTTAAAAGTGATTTTTTTGAGCCAAACATTCCCTCGGAAAGATGTCCATAAACTTTACCATGACTAACTAAGTCTCCATTAGCCATTACACTATTAGGTAGAGCGCACACTACCTTATCTCCTACATTCATGTTGGTCGCTTTAGTAACTATTTGAATTGTTTTATCAGAAATATCTACAGTACATAAAAACCCTTTTCCTTTAATGTCAGTTTTTTCAATAATCAATCCTACAACAGTTGGATTTTCAACATATTCAATTTTTTGATAATTATGACTTTTTAACACTTCATTAATTAAATCTAAATTATCTTGGTTGAAGTAATTAAACCCATTATTTAATTCAGACATATTCAATAAGTTATATCCAACGATTTCACTTTGATGATAAAGCACAACTAAATCACCTTTATTTACAAGAGAGGTCACATCTTTATCATTAATCTTTATCATCCATACTCCCTTAAAATTAGGGTTGTAAAATAATCTTTCTCTAGTCATTTTCTTCCTCTCCCAAGATTTTATCTAAAGGATTTTGCGGATTTAAAAGATCCGTTAAAAATCCTGAACTTGGTAAATCTTGTTGAAATATTTCGATCTGTTGGATTGTTTCCTCAGAAATAACATCCTTGTTACTGAAATATTCAGCCATATACTGATGTTTAATATTAACAGTTTTAGAAATATCTAACATTGTACTCATTACCGGCTTTACCACTGTCTTATCTACGATGCATGAAAATGTTAAATAACGACTTGTCAATTCAAGATAAATATTATCACCATCTAACTCTAAAGCCTTTATGTCATAGTTAACTTCAAAGTTATTTTTATCTAAATATGATGAAGATAAAACAACAGTTGAATCTACATTCTCGATTTCCTCATCAGTAATATAGTAACGATCTTTAATTACATTCGGGACATTAACAATCATCAATAGTTCAGTATTGTAGTATTCAAAGACACTATAAAGTTCATCGGAGATAATTCGACCCACTCCAAATGGTAAATAGTAACTATAAGTTCCTTTATCCATATTGGAATATTCTGACACTATTGATGTTTTACCATATTCTGCAACCTCAGTAATAACACTTAGATAGTCTTCTTCACTTTGACAACCAACTAGAGTTAATGTGATTATCAAAATAATCAACACTTTCAATAATTTCATTTGTTTACCTTCCATATAGCCTTATAGATCGGTTGCCCCAAATTCATAAATCTTCTCTCATATTCAGTAATCGCATCTTCTGGATGTTGATTTAAACGATAATCATCCCAATATTCAACTAATTCAAAATTGTTTTCTTGCATCGATTCTAAAGAAAATTCCATTAATGATTGATTGTCGGTTTTCATAATAATTAAACCGCCATCAACTATAAGGTTACGATAACAATCTAAGAAGCCCTTATGAGTAAGCCTTCTTTTTCCATGCGCTTTTTTTGGCCATGGATCACTAAAATTCAAATGTAAAAAATCTATTTCGTTTGAACCAAACCAAGTATCAATCTTTTCTGCATTATCCGCAATAAATCTTCCTTTTGGAATACTGTTTTCTTCTGTCTTGTTTAAAGCAATAGAGGCAATATTAAGATTTCTCTCAATACCTACCCACCCTTCTTCAGGATATAGATTAGACATTAAACGCCAGTAGTCACCTTTTCCACTACCAATTTCAACATGTAACTTTTCACAATTCAATAATACTTTCCACTTATTTTGTAATTCATTAGGTTCTTTAACTAATAAATCAGTTCTAGTTTCTAACACTAAATCGCGATAGGGTTTTTTTCTCATTCTCATATAAACAATACCTCAGTATAATTATAGCATAAAAAAACAGGTGTATTAAACACCTGTTAATGCATCCTTTAAGGAGTTAGCACTTTTTACTAAATCATTTAATTCTTTAGAAGATAAATCAATTTCATAAATTAAATCAATTCCTGTATTATTCACTCGACAAGGTACAGAAATACAAATATCTTCAATTCCATACTCGCCATCAAGTAAAGTTGAGACAGTTAAAATTTTGTTTTCATCACGCAAAATTGCTTGAACAATTTTACTAACCGCTAAACCTACTGCATAATTTGTATAACCTTTATTGGCAATAATTTCATAAGCTGAATTTTTAACTTGTTCTGATATCTGAGTTTTATAATCTTCTTTAAAATCTTTACTACATTCTTTGCACACATTATGACAATAACTATTAACATCCATTGCCCCTATCTTGCTTAAGCTCCAAGTTACTATTTCACTATCACCATGTTCTCCAATAACATATCCATGAACATTGCTAGGATCCACTGTAAAGTGTTTTGAAAGACTATGTTTAAATCTTGCTGTATCTAAAACAGTGCCTGAACCAATAACTTGATTTTTTGGTAAACCAGATAGTTTAAGAGTTAAGTAGGTTAAAATATCCACAGGGTTTGAAACTACTAAGATAATTGCTTTAGGTGCATATTTTAAAATATTCTCAACAATTGATTTAAAGATAACTTCATTCTTCTTCAAAATATCTAATCGAGTTTCTCCAGGCTTTTGCCCTACTCCTGCAGCTATTACAACTACTGAACTATTTGCAAGATCTTTCATCTCACCTGCATAAACTTCTACATTCTTGACAAAAGCAGCACCTTGGGCCAAATCTAGAGCCTCTCCTGTTGCTTTTTCTTTATTAATATCAATTAATACTATTTCACTGGCAGAACCCTCTTGCATAATTGCGTAAGCGCTAGTACTACCTACAAATCCTGCACCAATGATTGAAACTTTATTTCTAACATTCATAGTTTCTACCTCCTATTTATAGGATACAACTAAATAAACAGATAATAAAGAAAAATGACTAAGAAATAGTGTATAATAAGCGATATATATTCAAAAAAAGGGGAAATAATATGGCGCTAATAATACCAAAAAATTACACAAATAAACTAGATGTCTTTGACACTCAGAAAGCTATTAAACTTGTTAAAGAATGTTTTCAAGAACAGCTATCAAAAAATTTAAACCTCTCAAGAGTTAGTGCTCCACTATATGTTAAAAAAAGCACTGGACTAAACGATAACCTTAATGGATATGAAAGACCAGTATCTTTTGACTTAAAAAATATCCCAGAAGATCAATTAGAAGTAGTTCATTCATTAGCAAAATGGAAAAGACTGGCCCTGAAAAACTATGAATTCTGGGAAGGAAACGGATTGTACACTGATATGAATGCGATTAGAAGAGACGAAGATTTAGATAATCTTCATTCATCTTATGTAGACCAATGGGATTGGGAAAAAGTAATTAACGATAAACAAAGAACTATAGAGTATCTTGAAGAAACTGTAACAAGAATTGTACACGCTTTAAAGACAACAGAATATCAACTTATGGGAAAATATCCTATTTTAAAACCAGTAATAAATGATCAGGTATTCTTTATCACAAGTCAAGAACTACTAGATAAATATCCTAATGACCCTTCCAAAGAAAGAGAATACAAAATAACCAAAGAAAAGGGTACTGTATTTATTAAACAAATCGGTGATATCTTATCAAATGGAGAATCACATGATGGTAGAGCTCCAGATTACGACGACTGGCAATTAAATGGAGATTTATTAATATACTCAGAAATTCTTGATCAAGCTATTGAGATCTCAAGTATGGGAATCAGAGTTAACCCTAAATCTTTAGAACGACAACTAACAAAATCAAATTCGCTCGAAAGATTAAAACTACCATTTCACTCAATGTTAATTAATAATCAATTGCCTCTAACTATCGGAGGCGGAATAGGGCAAAGTAGGATATGTATGCTATTACTACAAAAAGCCCATATCGGAGAAGTTCAAGTTTCAATTTGGCCAGATGATATGATCGAAAAGTGTCAAGAAAACAACATTAACTTATTATAAAAATAAAGAGTTAAATCATTCGATTTAACTCTTTATTTTCAAATTTATTTCTCATGATATTTTTCGATAATAGCTTCCACTATTCTTCTACTCGCAAATCCATCACCATATGGATTAGAAGTCTTGCTCATGGATTGGTACATATCATCATCTGACAATAAAAGATCTATTTCCTGATAAATTCTTTCTTCATCTGTACCTACAACTTTTAAAGTTCCCGCAGCTACACCCTCTGGTCTTTCGGTAGTATCTCTTAAAACCAAAACTGGTTTTCCTAAAGAAGGAGACTCCTCTTGCACACCGCCACTATCAGTTAAAACAATGTATGCTTTATTTATAAAATTATGAAAATCAACTACCTCAAGAGGTTTTACCAGTTTGATGCGTTCACAACCTTTAAACACCTCGCTAGCTACATCAATAACTTTTGGATTTAGGTGGACTGGATATACAATTTTAACATCATCATGCTTATCTAATATCTTTTTAATTCCTGTGAAAATTTGTCGCATTGGTTCTCCAAGGTTTTCACGACGATGAGCAGTTAAAAGAATCATTTTATCTCTGCCAATCCAATCAAATATTTCATTAGTATAATGGTCACTAATAGTAGTTGACATTGCGTCTATAGCAGTGTTTCCAGTTACATAGATTTTGCTTTCATCAATACCTTCTTTTAATAGATTATCTTTACTAACAGAAGTAGGAGCAAAAAACATATCACTCATACGATCAACACACTGACGATTTATCTCTTCTGGCCATGGTGAATACTTATCCCAAGTTCTCAAGCCAGCTTCAACATGACCAATGTCTACATGATTATAAAAAGCTGCTAATGCACCTGCGAAAGAAGATGTAGTGTCTCCGTGCACTAAAACAAGATTAGGTTTAACTTCTCTGATTATTTCTTCTAAACCCAAAAGAGTTCTAGTAGTTATTTCTACTAAAGTTTGCCCTGATAACATAATATCTAAATCGTAATCTGGGATTATATTAAAAGTGTTCAATACTTGATCTAACATTTCACGATGTTGAGCAGTAACACAAACTAAACTATCAATAAATTTATTTTTCTCCAACTCCTTAACAAGTGGTGCCATTTTAATAGCTTCAGGCCTTGTCCCGAAAATACTCATTACTTTAATCATTTATAATTTCCTTTACTCTCTTTATATACAGAGTTAATAAATTTAATATTATTATTATAGAACCTCTTAATTCTTGATGGCTCTGAAACTAGACGATAAAGCCACTCTAGATTTAAATTAATAAAAATTTTTGGAGCCCTTTTTTTATTTCCACTAATAACATCAAGTGATCCTCCGACCCCAATAAAGATACCTTTACTAAATTTATCAATATGTTTATAGATTAATTTTTCCTGCATTGGTACTCCCATACCAATTAAACAAATATCTGGTTGAAGTCTAAGAATATCCTCAAAAACTTTATCTTTATCTGCAACATAACCATCTATCGCCCCTAATAAAATAATATTTGGATAATTTCTAGCTATAACTTTTTGACAATCATCAATAGTTTTTTTAGAACCTCCAAAAAGAAACAGTTTCATTTTATTTTGGTCGGCCTTTTTCAATAACTCCCAAGATAAATCAATTCCTGTTATTCTTTCTTGAATATGATAACCCAATATTTTCCCAGCTTTAACAACAGCTATTCCATCGGGAACAATACTGATGTCTTGTTGACTAAGTATTTCTTTAATTTCTGGATTATTTTCAGACATCATTAATATCTCTGAATTAGCAGTAACAATAAATAACTTACGATTTGTGGCTATTACATCATTTAAATACAGCAAATAATTTGAGTAGCTATCATTATAAATTCTTTTAATCATTTCTCTCATTTAACAATCTACCAACTTTCTACTCACAATAGTAATCTAAAAGATTACTATATCAAACAATCAAATTATACATTTTTACCCTATTATAGTAAACTGTTGAGGCTAAAAACGATAATTGAAATAACTATTTCTTATTCAATGCATCGTTAATAAACTTTAACCAAATGTCTTTAACATTAGTAAAAGAGTACTCATCAACAGTTTCTATGGCACTTTTACCTAATCGATATCTTAGTTTCGGATATTCGATTAGTTGATTAATCTTATCAACAATATCTTTTTGACTTCTATTTTTAATTAAATACCCGTTAACATCATTAATAATAATTTCTTTTGCACCTTGAGCACTATCAAAAACTACTGCAGGAACTCCCACAGAACAAGCTTCCAGTAAAACAATGCCGAAAGACTCTTCATAAGAACACATAATATATATTGAAGATTTTGATAACAAATTATATATATATTGTTTTTCTTGATAACCATGCAAAGTAACGACGTCATTTAAATTTAACTTAGCAATTAAAGTTTTTAGTTCATTTGTTTGCTCACCATCACCAACTATATCTAGTTTCCAATCAGGGTGATTTACTTGAATATCTTTAAAAACTTTAATGAGATCTAAATAACCTTTTTCCGGAGAAATTCGACCTACAGAGATAATTCTTTTTTGATTTAAATTTGATATCTTTCCAACATTTTTATCAAGTGAATTAGGAATATAAACCACTTTCAAATTATGGTCTTTATTATTCTTCGTATAATAATCAGTTAACTCTCTTGAAACAGGAACTAAATAATCAACACCTTTTAAAGCGTTAAACAAACGTTTAATATACCTTTTATTATTATGATGATGAACATGTTCAATATCTATCCTTAAGCATTTATCACTTGATTTTCTTAACAATTTAGCATAATGCCATCTAGTACTAATCAAAACTTCTCCAGTAAATTTCTTAACATAATTATTCATTAATGATTTTCTACTAATAAAAATTTTGCATGCTTTAAAAACTTCTTTAACAAAACTTAAAACATCTAATGATTTTAAACTACCTTTAATTTCATTTTTATTAGGTTTGTAATTAGAAAGGAAATTAACACTAACTCTTGGATCGATATAAAAAGGAGGTTTATCAACAACTCTATAAGCGGAAACAAGTTCAACTTGATATTCTTCACATAAGCTATTTGCAAGATTTACACTTGCTTGTTCAACTCCGCCATAACCTAGATGTAAACACAATATTCCTATTTTTTTCATAAGATTTAATTAAACTCCTTATTTTTTTTGATTGCAATAATGTTTTTAAATTCACTAGTTATTTTCTTTCTGTTAATTAAGCAAATAGCAATAATAATTAATATCATAAGGCATCTTAAATAAGTAAAATTATAAGTAAGTAGCAAGATAAAGCCAAGACCTAAAAATATACAAGTAATAAATAATAATATTTTCAAATTAAATATCTCAACATTACCTAATGAATCTTTACAAACTTTTCTAAAGCAAATATAATTCATTAATGCATAAGTAATATATGAAAATAAAGTAGTGTAACCAGCAGCTATGTATCCAAACTTTTGGATAAAAATAAAATTAAGAATAAGATTTAATAAAGTGGCTGTAATAGTAGATATTAAAATATAATTCTTCTTCTCAAAGTACAATTCAAAAGCTATGAAGAAAGGGCATAAAAACAAAATAAAGACACTCATTGCGACAGGAGGAATTATCCAAATAGCTGCATAATATTCAGTTGGGGCAAATATTCGAATTATCTCGGGCGCAAATGCAACTAATAAAACATTAACCACTGCCACAAGAATAACCATTGGATAAGTTGTTTTGCCTATCTTGCTGAAGTCTTGATTTTTAATCGCTTGATAGATAGTAGGCTCCAATGTTCCCATTAAAGAACTATTAAATATCATCATAATCATTGATAAAGAGTATGCAAGTCCATAAATACCTGCAGCGTCACTACCTACAAAATGATTAATCATAATGCGATCTGAGCCATTAAGAATAGACATTGATAAATAGTGAGGAACTAAAGGGATAGCGAATGTTAAAGCATACTTCCAATACTTAAAATTAATTATTTGCTTAGCCTTTATAGCGTCAAATATATATAACGATCCGTACCCAATAAAACTAATAATCGCAATACAAGAAATTCTAGTTAGAACTTTATCTTCTGCAATTATTACAGCTACTATCGAAACAATAGGAATAAGGATATTCACAATTAACGTTACAATAATGATGAGTTGATATTTATTTTTGATACGCATTTTAATACTCCAAAAATCATAACTACCAACAGACCAAATAATTACAAACATCAACAACGTTTGTAGAGTAGTCAAACCAGTCAAATTATTAAAAAACGAACTAAACAATAAATATAAAATAGTCCATCCAAGAATTAAAATAGAGAATAATGACTTTATTGATGTTTCATAATTCTGTACATCTTTTTCATATTTCACCATACCCTGCATAAAAACACCGGATGTTAATTTGAAAGTCACAAAAACTGTAGCTATCTCCATCCAAGAATTAAATACACTATATTGACCATATTCTTGTGTCGATATTATTCTTGTAAATATTGGCATTGTCAAAAGAGAAATACTTTTCTGTAAAACCGAACAAAAAGTAAACCACAATGAAGCTTTAGCAAAGGTTGATAATAAATGATATTTATTTAGAATTTTTTTCAAGTTATTCTCCTATTTTCAATTATCAGTTACCTCTATTAAGGAAGGGGAATAACTGTTTAATTAATATTTTTAATTTAATAATTTTATATTTTTTTCTTAAGAGTTTTTGATAATTTCTCTTTTCTTTTTCATCCTCAACTAGTTTATCTAAAATAAAATTAAGAGTTTTTTCTTGATTAATTATCTTATTTTTTTGTTTTTCAATAGTTAATCTATTATGTGAGTGGCTATTCTCTCTAACTAAATAATTATATAAGGCTAAATCTAAGTATTTACTTTTTTGTTTATAAAGAACCGGTAGAGTTAGCTGCCAGTTTTGACCAATATTGCTTATATAAATATCAAGACCTCTATTCATTTCTTTAAAATATGAAAAATCAAACATCATTACCCCTATATAGCAAGGAGTATTCTTTCCAACTAATAAATAATCTAGGAAGACATCTTCTTGAGCCTTATTTTTAGGTTCTAAAAGACCAGTTTTTTGTAGAGTTTTTTCATCATAAGTAGTAGCTTTACATCTAACAGATTTATAATCACTATTGTATAATTCATTAGAAAGAACTTCTAAAATATTTGATTCAACCCAATCATCAGCATCAGCCCAATATAAATAATCCCCAGTAACATATTTCAAACCATTATTAACAGCAGCAGCTTGACCAGCATTATCTTGATAAATATAAATAAATGCAATCCCTTCTTCATTAAACAGTGATTTATACTTATTGCATAGTTCTCTTGTATTATCCGTGGATCCGTCATCAACCAATATTACTTCAAAGTTTTTATAAGTTTGAAGTAATAAAGAATCAAATAACCTAAATATAAATTTATCTCCGTTATAACAAGGAGTTAATATACTGATTTTTTTATTCATAGAGCCTCCTATCTATTCAAGAGCATTAGTTAAGTAATTAATGCAATCTTTTTGTAGTTTTTCTATATTTATTTTAGCTTTAGTAAAATCACATTTTGAGAATTTTTTTGGATCAATCTCATTTAAATTAAGTATGTGTCTTTCATTTAAGTCAAAGACTCTCAACAGAGTATTGATTCTAGAATTCATATTAGTTGAACTACCCAATCTATTAAATGCTAAAAAAGGGACTTGATAAATGTATGAAAATACACAAGCGTGAAATGAATCGGTCATAATCATCTTCGCATGATGGAATAAATATAAAAACTCAGAAGGTCCTATTGTGTAATATTTAGGATGACTTGCATCATATAAGTAAATAACTTCTAAGCCTTCCTGCTTCGCATATTCATTAATCTTATTTGTTTGTTCAAGAGATCTGTTTCCAATAAAACATGAAACTAAATAATTTTTTGGTAAATCAAAGCCAAGTGGTTTTTCTACAATTTCCCAGTCTTTAGATGTCAATAACAATGTTGGATCTAATGTTACTGGTACTTCTCTATCAATCACTTCCTTAACTATTTTTGCTCCAGCGTCTTCCCTTACAGAAATATGGCTAAAATTGCTTAACCCTATTTTATATTGCGGAATAAATCTACTTTCCAAACTAGGAATTGCGAAACTAGCACTATAAGACAAAACTTTATCTTTTGTTGCAAAAGGTGCAAACATAACTGCAGGAACTTCCTTATTCCAATGATTCCATACTTGATCACTACCGACAACATACTTATCAAAATTTTCTATTTTTTCAAAACCTTGATCTCCTTTAATAAGGTAATCAGTATAATTCATAAATTCATGATTAAAATTTATGAAATTTTTTGTTTTTTCCTGATTCAATTTACGGTTAGATGTTAAATTTTTTAAATTATGATAGATTTCTTTTAAAAAATTTGTTTTTACTACATTTCTTAAACTTTTTACTTCAAATCCTATTTTTTCAAGAGTGGTTTGTAGGGCATAATTCTGAAGTTTATTTCCATAATTATTATTTCCATATAATGTAATAATACATGCTTTTTTATTTTTCATTTTTCCGTTCCTATCTTTTTAAGAGTTTTTTAATAGCTCTTTTAATCTTTATTTGATTATTTTCTTTTTTTCCATATTTTTTTGAAAGCTCTTTTACTGATTTATTATCTAAGTCAAGAAAGAATTCATCACGATCTTTCGGTTTTTTTGTTCCAAAAATTAGAGCCTTATTAAATATGCAAACATCTTTAATTTTGCACTGACCTAAAATTTCTTCTTTACTAAAAAAACTATTAATAATATCTGCACCCTTATTTGTGTTAGAAATTACCATTGTCACCCCATTGCGGTAATCAACGTCAGGTAAAACTTTACTAATGCCCCAAAAATCTCCTATTGTAATATCTGCAGATGATTTTCCATTTTTAAATGCACAAGTATAACATGAACTCTTAAGTGCAACATCGCTTAGAAACAATTTCATATAGTCATCATTAAAATATTCATTAAAATATTGAGAATTTTCTAACTTTATTTTTATACCGTAATTAGTCCAACCATTTGTTTTATCTCTAAAATTAATTCCTTTTATTTTATCAACACCAAAAGTAGATAAATATTTTTTATATAACTTCGGAGTAGGAACTCCATGACAAACAATATCTAATGTTATTAAGTTTTGATAGTCAACATTGAGATATTGTTTCAATCCAGCAACTTGACAAGGGGTTCCGCTAAACAGTAACAAATGTTTGTCATCGAGTTTTTGTTTTATTTTTTTGAAAATATTTCCCAAATCACTCTCAACATATTTAGAACCAAACGCCTTTATCAAATCATCACTATTATCAATAAACATGTGAGCAACTTTAAATTCATCATCATAACTGGGTGCACAAACAATCCCATCTTTTTTTAAGACAAAATTACTTAAAGCTCCAAAAACACCGCCAGAAGAACTTCTTATTTTAATTTCATTGTTGCTATTAATAATTGCATGACATAATTTTTCGCCATACCCTGTTTTTTCTTTTACGTTAATAACTGGACAGATTTTTCTACACAATCCACATTCAACACATTTATTTTGATCGATTATCGCAATAAAAAATCCTTCATGATTCTCTTTCATAACTATTGCTTGATTAGGACATTTATTATAACACGCACGACAATTTGCACATTTATCTTGATTTATTACCGATTTCATTACTCACCTTTACTTTTTTTCACTTTAAAGTATAGATTTTTATCAACATAAATTCAAGTATCGGTGAAAAATAATATTTTATATAAAAAGCTATTAGTAACTACATCTCACTTAACATCATTGAGGTTTAATTTAGGAATATGTTATACTTACTAATGGTTTTATAAGGAGATTAATTATGATTATTTCAATAATTGAAAATAAAAAAATAAATCGAAAGATATTTGTTGCATTTATATTATCATTCCCTTTTATTGATGTTTTAACTTCATTAATTACTAGATTCTATGCTCCACCAATTTCAATTGGTATTATCATAAAGGGGATGTTTTTAGCATATTTGTTTATTTATGTAATTTATCATTTATTTAAGGGGAGTGAAAAAAGATTGCTGATATTGACTTTTATTTATTTTCTTTTATTTTTATTTTGGTTATTTTGTTTTTTATTTAATAGAATTGAATATTTAACTTTTTCTAACATCATATCAGAGATAATTTTAGTATTTAAATACTTTAGTTTTATAATTACTTTAATTTTAATGTATTTATTTGTTAAATATAATAAATTTGGATTAACTGATTTCATTAATGTAATGAATGTTACTTTTATTTGTTATATCATTATTATGCTTATTCCATTTATAACAGATACCGGTTTTCCTTCGTATCGTATTTCACCTAATATCGGAACTTCTGGTTGGTTTTATTCTGCAAATGAAATTGGAGCAATACTATTATTACTTTTAAATCATGCTTTATCTCAATTAAAAAAGAATAATTCTCTAACTAATTATTTATTTATTCCTATGGCGATTTTCTTAACTTTAGAAATAGGCACTAAAGTAGTTTTATTTGGAGTTATTTTTATTTTGATTTTCCATTTTGGAATAAATTTACTAAATTTCAAGAATAGTAAATTAAAATATTTTTTAATCATTCTCCCAATTAGCTTTTTATTAATTATAAATAGTGCACCAATCAAAAACATTCAATTAAATGTAACTAATGAAGCTACAAAGAATCCTAATAGTTTAGAAAATATAGATCCTGATTCTGGCATTCCTAATTATGATATTGAATCAACTCCAATTTTTGATTTTTGCGAAACCAATGATTTGTTGGCCAAAATTACTAGTGGGAGAAATTATTTTATTTGTAGTAATTATAAAATCTATGGCAGTTCTGATTTATCGATTCAACTAACTGGTATTGGTATTAGTGATATTGAATTATTCGGTAATAAGAATATTAATAAACTAATTGAAATTGATATTTTTGATATATTATTTAGATTTGGCTTAATAGGTTTTATTATTTATTTTTTACCATTTGGTTTAATTTTTTATCTAATATTTAAAAATATTTTTAAACATCGTTTATTTAACTTAGATATTCTTAATTATTTCTTTATCATTTTGATGCAGTTAGGTATTTCATTAATTGCAGGTCATGTATTAGGAGCGCCTTCGGTAAGTATTTATCTTGCAGTTACTATTATTTGTTTATGGATGACAACTAATAATCCTATAGATAATTGAAATAATAAATCTATTTAAGAAAAAAGTACCAATAAATTGGTACTTTTTTTAATATTTCATTAAGGCTAACACATTATATCCAGGCAATA
>CAYJFQ010000012.1:0-33069 GCA_964369955.1 uncultured Erysipelotrichaceae bacterium
AAAAAGCAATTAAATACCAGAGACCTAGAAAGTGTTCTGGTTTCATCGCCAATTGATTCTTTAAAAGAAATAGTTGATGATATTCAAGAGAGAAACTTAATAGGTTACCTAGAAGAATTATTTAAAGAAAAAGATAAGAATAAAGTATATCTAACTAAGAATACTTATATTGATCGTAATTACATCTATCAGATCTTCGATAAAAAAAGAAAGAAAAATCCAGGTCGTAATTATATTCTTCAGATTGCGATTGCCTTAGGCTGTAATCTTGAAGAGACAAATAGACTATTAACACTCGCAAAGCATAATCAACTTTATAGTAAGAATAGTCGTGATGCAGTTCTTATTTGTGCTATTGGGAATAAATTAACTTTGAATGATGTTTATCTTTTGTTAGATTCTCATAACTTCGACAACTTAGATTTCAGAAATATCTAAAAAAGACTAGTGCAAACTAGTCTTTGATTTTGTTAGGATCTAACCCTAAATATTCATACATTGTTGCAGCGCACTGGCTATAATCTTTAGAGCCTTTGCCTTCTTTTAAACTTGTTCTAAGTAAATCCAACATGCCATCTAACATAAATGCTGGAACATTATATTGATCATACATTTTTTTCATATATGTCATATCTTTCAACCCTAAATCTAGCGCAAAATCCATACGATAATTTTTGTCGACAGTCTTTTGACCATAGAAATCAAACATCCAGTTACCAAATGGCCCTTCATTCATAACCTTAAATAAATTCTTTGTGTCGACACCCATCTTTTCCATTAATGGAAACATTTGAGCAATCAATGTCGCATATCCTAATCCTGTAAAGTTCATAGCTATCTTAACTGTGTGAGCAGTGCCAGCTTCACCCATATAATCAATTGGGCTTGCAAAGTAACTGATTAGATCTTTAATTTTATTAACTTCCTCTTCATCGCCCGATATCATACACGGAGCAGTTCCTTCAGCTGTATCATTAGGTCCACCCATCATAGGTGCGTCAATAAATACACCGCCTAATTCTTTAAAGTTCTTGTATAGTTTTTTAGTAGAAGCTGGGAAACTAGTCGACATATCAATAATGACTTTATCCTTTGGATCGCCCTTAAGAAAAACTTCTGAAACACTCTCAACAACATCTGAGTTAGGTAATGACAAGAAAACAATATCACTGTTATCTCTTACTTCTTCAATTGATTGACAAAGCATAGCCCTATCTAAAAAATAATTCATATTCTCAATATTAGTGTCATAAACAAATACAGGCAGCCCACTTTTTTTAACTAAATTATCACAAGCCCCCCTACCCATTGCGCCAAGTCCAATAAAACCAATTCTCTTCATAACATGTCCTCCATTTATTAAATTATAACAAAGTCTTTAATCAATTAAGGTAACCTCAATTAAAAAAGCCAATAGGTAAAATTATGTAGAACCTAAATTCACTCTTGTTTTTAGGTATTTAATGTCTAAATCTATCATAATTGTAGACATTTTTTGATTATTAGAGTTATTGTGTTTAAAATTTAAATGCTATAATGAAATTAGGTGATGGAAATGAAAAAGAAAATTATATTATTTCTACTAATTGTTGGATTAACATTCTTAAGTTTTGGCTGCGCTTCAAATTTTTATAGTGATGAAGACAAAGAAGATGCAATTGCGATTGCGTTAGAGTTTATCGAAACCGAAAACGCTTCAATTACAGATCTAGAACTACATTTAAAAAGGAATGGGTACCAGCATTTAGTTATTAAGCATGTGTTTGAGAATATAAATGTTGATTGGTATTCTGAAGCTAGAGATATTGTGGAATATGAATTGCAGGTAACTATGTATCATGATGAACCTAGGTCTAAGGAATATTTGCACAAAATGTTGATAGGTGATGGATTTGATGTAGATATGGTTAATGAGCTTTCGTTGATGGCTGAATCTCCTGAGTATCTTGAGGCTCACACTAAGGCTCATACATTAAGTATCGAAGTGGATGATGTAGATAGAATTCTTTCTCCTCTATTATTAGCTTCATTTAATACGCCTCATAGGTTTACTTCAGAATTATTAGAACTTGGATATTCTTATCCTGATATAGAAATGATTATGGAATATGCGAATCTCAATTGGTTAGCCGAAGCTAGCGATTCCATAGACATAATGGCTAAAGATACAAAAGATCTTGACACTATAGAATATTATTTAGATTTCTATGAGTTTGAAGGAATAACTGCAGAAGATATCATTAATTATCGTGAAGATAAAAGTTATGTTGTCAAACCTGATAATACTATAAAAGAGCCTTCTGAATTTAGCAAAAGTAGTGCAGTTGAATATGCTAAGGAATTGCTAAAATCTGATCCATACTCTTACTCTGGTATTTATGAAGAATTGGTTGAAGTTGGATTTTCAAGTAATACCGCTTATTATGGTGCTGATAATTGTGGTGCTGATTGGTATGATGAGGCTTATAGATTAGCTACTTCTTATTTAGATTCGGATCAAGATATAACTAAATCTGATTTGCAAGTAATTCTTGCGAATAATGGCTTCTCAAAAGATGCTGAGAAAGCTGCTGAGAGTGCTAAGCTTAACTATCCTTACGGTAATACAAATTAGCTATAAACAAATGAAGGTATAATTCAATGAATTATACCTTTTTAATGTTTAGATATTTATTTTAAGTAACTACCTGTGATACTGTTAGTATTCTTGGCTATCTCTAATGGTGTTCCTTCTGCGATAATGTATCCACCTTCATTGCCGCCTTTTGGTCCTAATTCAATTAAATAATCGCTTTGGGATATTATGTCAATATTGTGCTCAACTACAAAAACAGTATTTTTTAGTTTAATCAATTTTTTTAATAGCTTCAATAATTTTTCACTATCACTAGGATGCAATCCAGTAGTTGGTTCATCAAGTAAATATAAAGATTTGCCATCAATTCCTTTTGAAAGTTCTTTGGATAACTTCAGTCTTTGACATTCTCCACCTGAAAGTGTTCTAGTTGATTGCCCTAATTTTAGGTAGTCTAACCCCACTTCATTTATTGTTCTTAGTTTTTTTAGAATTTCTTGATTATTATAAAAATGATTAAGATTTTGGTGAACTGTTGAATCTAGAACATCAGAAATACTGAGGTTATTATATTTAACTTCAAGTATTTTCTTTTTAAATCTCTTCCCCTTACAAACTGGACAGATTATTTCTATATCTTCTAAAAACTGCATATCTAAAGGGATTACACCTAGTCCTTCACATTTTTCACATCTTCCCCCTTTGACATTGAAGGAGAAATCTGATGGCTTCAATTTATTTTTTTTAGCTTCAGGTAGTTTTGCATATAATTCTCTTATTTGCGTGAATACTTCTGTATAGGTCGCGACATTGCTTCTTGATTGACGTCCTATTGGTGTTTGGTCAATTTTGATAATGCTTTTAAATTTTTGTATTATGTTGTTTTTTTCGTGTTCAATAACCTCAGAAACCAAGGTTGATTTCCCGCTCCCTGAGACTCCAATAAAACAAACCAATTTATTAGTTGGGATCTTTAAGTTAAGATTTTTCAAATTATGCTTGTTAATATTGGTCACTTCAATATAATCAATTATTTCAGAATTTGTATTCATTAATTCTATAGATGGATTAATTAAATAAGGAACTGTTTTAGATTTCGTATTTGTTTTAACTTCTTCGATTGTTCCGCTGACAATAACTTCTCCCCCTAATGTACCAGCTCCTACTCCGAAGTCAATTAAATAATCGCATTCTCTTACAAAGCTCATATCGTGCTCAATGACAATAACTGTATTTCCTAAATCTCTGAGTTTTTTTATTGCATTTAATAATAAAGTTGTATCTTGCGGATGTAATCCAGTTGTTGGTTCATCTAAAATATAGAGCACTCCCGTTAGAGCGCTATCTAAAATACTAGTTAATCTCAATCTTTGACTTTCCCCGCCCGATAGAGTGAATACTGGTCGATCAATTGTTAAGTATGATAGTCCTATTTTGATGATACTTTTAGTCTTTTTCAAAATATCACTTGTTATTGTTGAGGTGATCTCTTGATTACTTTGATTGAAAATATTAGTGATAAAATTTTGTAATTCGCTCATAGTATAGGCACAAATATCGCTAATAGTTTTTTGGTTAATAGTTGTTGTTCTTCCTATTATTCCTAACCTTGTTCCGTGGCATTCTGGACATGTTGTTTTAATTAGAGCAGAATTTAATATAGGACTATTTAGTTTTTTTGTCTTTGATTGAGCAACTTTTGCTTCAATGAAAGTGATAACACCTTCTACATATCCATCCATTACTCTTTTTGGTTTCTTAATATTTGGGAATTGTTTGATGAATTCTGGACTATCTACACCATATAAGAATACTAATTTCTCTAATTGATTGAAGTCTTTGATTTTCTTACTTACATCAAATTTAAAGCCATAGTGTTGTCCGCATTTCTCAAATGTATCTGAATAGTGCTTCCCAAATACTTCATTGCTCCAAAGGTAAAAACCACCTTCAGCGATTGTTTTATTTTCATCTATTAACTTTGAATAATCAGCACTAATAATTTCACCTATTCCATGACACTTAGAGCAAGCACCTTCTGTTTTATTAAATGAAAAATTAGCCATTGTTAGTGGTGATAACTTGTAATTACAATGTGGACAAATTGTATCTGTATAATCTATTTCTTCTACATCTTGGTAAGATGGTGGTACTTTATTGTGACAATTCGGACATACTCGAGTACCAATTTTTGCATATAAAATCCTTAAATAAGTATGGATTTCTGTATACGTACCTACAGTGGACCTTGGATTATTTGATAATGTTCTTTGCCCTACCGCTATAGATGGAGATAATCCAATTATACTGTCAACTTTTGGTTTATTTAGTCCATCAGTAATCATTCCCATCGATTCTAGGTATTGCCTTTGACATTCTTTTTGAAGAATGTCCATCACAAAACTACTTTTTCCACTTCCAGATACTCCGGTAATAGCTATTAATTTATATTTAGGGAGTTCAACTGAAATATTCTTTAGATTATTTTCCTTTGCTCCTTTGATAATTATTTGATTATTCATAATTACATCCTTTACTTTTTATAAAATAATAATTGTTTTCATCTGATAGTTCTAGAGAATAACTGAATCCTAATTCATTGAATTCTTTGAGTTGAGATGGTTGTGTAATGTTGTTGATTGCCATAAACCTAACCATCGACCCTCTAGCCATCTTTGCTAGTGTTGCTTTTGTTTTGTATTTACCATCTACTAGTACTACAAAATGGATATTTATTAAATTTTTGCTTTTAACTAGTTTACTATACTCATTGCTCGCAAGGTTTATTACTAGTTGATCATTAAAGAAATCATTAAATTCATTTTGCCAATATTCATATAAGTTTTTAAAGCCTGGTTGCTTGGTCAAGGATGCCATTTCTAGGCGATAGTGAGATATTGCATCAAATGGTTTTAAAATTCCATACATTGCACTTAGGATACATAGATGTTTTTCTAAGTAATCTAGCTCCTCACTTGTCAATAATGAGGGAGCTAGGTGTTGATAAGCAATGCCTTGATAGGACATTATGGCCATATGATTATTATTTTGCTGTCTATGTAGCCTTTGATAATTTAAATCTACAATTTGATCATTTGCCTTCAATAAATCCTTTAGCTCTTCTTTTGTTAGTTGTTGAAGATATTGCTTTAAGTGTTCAGCTTTATCGATAAATAATGGTTGTTGAATACCGGTAAAGAAGTCTGTATTGTCAATCATCGTTTTAGCTGGGGATAGGATTATTTTCATTTGTCAAAGTACTCTTTTGAATCTGTTGGAGCATTCTTGTGATCATTTAAAGTGTATTCTCTAATAACTGAAACAACAGTTATTTTATAACTTTCAAATAGTTCTGTTCTTCCTTGTAGTTGACTCATTCGATGCTCAGTTTTATTTCTCCAGTTTGTCATAACTTCTTCATTTTCCCAACTATTGATTGATAGTATTTTATTTGGGTTATTTAAACTTTGAAATCTTTCAGCTTCGATAAAACCTTCCGCTTCTTGGAGTAAGGGTTTTAAATTACTAGCTAACTCTAGGTATTTTTCTTTTCCTTCTTTTGTTGGAATAACTTCAAATATTGTGATTACTTTTGACATATGATTCTCCTTGTATTCTTATTATAACTAAAAAAGAGTTAATTCTATAGAATTAACTCTTTATTTTTATTAGTTTAACTAATTAGTTTTCAATAACAGTTACGTTACCAGCACCAACAGTTCTTCCACCCTCACGGATAGAGAATTTAGTTCCTTGTTCAACTGCGATTGGCGCAATTAATTCAACTTCCATCTCAATATTATCACCAGGCATAACCATTTCAACTCCCTCAGGAAGTTTGATAACACCAGTAACATCAGTAGTACGGAAATAGAATTGAGGGCGGTAGTTACTAACAAATGGAGTATGACGACCACCTTCTTCTTTACTTAATACGTATACTTGCGCTTTAAATTTTGTATGAGGCTTAACTGAACCAGGTTTGCATAAAACTTGTCCACGTTCGATTTCTTCACGGTTAACACCACGTAATAGACATCCAACATTATCTCCAGCATATGCTTCATCTAACAATTTACGGAACATTTCGATTCCAGTAACAACAGTTTTACGAGTATCTTTGATACCAACAACTTCAACTTCTTCATTAAGTTTAAGAACACCACGATCAACGCGTCCAGTCGCAACAGTTCCACGTCCAGTGATAGTAAATACATCTTCCACAGACATTAAGAAAGGTTTGTCAGTTTCACGAGTTGGATCTGGTACATAGCTATCAACAGCATCCATTAATTCTTGGATTCTTGCTGGCCAGTCTCCTTCACCTTCTAAAGCTTTTAAAGCTGATCCACGGATAACTGGAGTATTGTCTCCGTCAAATCCGTATTCTGATAATAATTCACGAACTTCCATTTCAACTAAGTCAATTAATTCTTCATCATCAACCATGTCGCATTTGTTTAAGAATACAACGATGTGAGGAACACCTACTTGACGAGCTAATAGAATATGTTCACGAGTTTGAGGCATAGGTCCATCAGTAGCCGCAACTACTAAGATTGCCCCATCCATTTGTGCTGCACCAGTAATCATGTTTTTTACGTAGTCAGCATGCCCCGGACAGTCAACGTGAGCGTAGTGACGCTTTTCTGTTGAATACTCTACGTGAGCAGTGTTGATAGTGATTCCACGTTCTTTTTCTTCTGGAGCACCGTCGATTTGATCGTAATCTCTGAATTCAGCTTGACCTTTACCAGCTAAGTATTTTGTAATAGCAGCTGTTAAAGTAGTTTTACCGTGGTCAACGTGACCAATTGTACCGATATTAACATGAGTTTTCGATCTGTCAAATTTTGCTTTTGCCATTGTTAATTTATCTCCTTTTATTGTTTTTTACAATCTAATACCTACATATCATTTTATATGATATTTTTTATAAAATCAATCTTAATTATTAGCGTTTTTCTTAGCTACTTTTTCAGCGATTGATTTAGGCACATCCGAATAATGATCAAAGTGCATTGTATAGTTTCCACGTCCTTGAGTGAAAGAACGTAAGTCAGTTGCATAGCCAAACATTTCAGAAAGTGGGATATGTGCCTTGACAGCAGTAGCGTTTCCTCTTTCCTCTTGATCAGTAATTTGACCACGACGACCAGAAACATCTCCCATTACACTTCCTACATATTCGTTAGGTGCAACAACTTCAACTAACATAATAGGTTCTAATAATACAGGCTTACATTTTTTAGCAGCTTCTTTTAGTGCCATACTAGCAGCAATTTTATATGCCATTTCACTAGAATCGACATCATGATAAGAACCATCAAATAGTGTAGCCTTTATATCAATTACTGGATATCCAGCAACTAAACCATTATCTAAGGCAGCAGTTAATCCTTCCATAGCTGGTTTGATATATTCACGAGGAACAGTTCCCCCAACTATTGCATCAACCCACTCAAATCCAGCACCAGTTTCATTTGGCTCAAATTTGATCCAAACATGACCATATTGTCCACGACCACCTGACTGGCGTACAAATTTTCCTTCACACTCAGCAGCAGCACGGATAGTCTCACGGTACGCAACTTGAGGAGCACCAACTCCAGCTTCAACTTTAAACTCACGACGCATTCTATCAACGATGATATCTAAGTGTAACTCACCCATACCAGCAATGATAGTTTGTCCACTCTCAGGGTCAGTATAAGTTCTGAAAGTTGGATCTTCCTCAGCAAGTTTAGCAAGAGCTAAAGACATTTTATCTTGGTCACCCTTACTCTTAGGTTCGATAGCAACATTAATAACTGGCTCAGGGAACACCATAGATTCAAGAATAACTAAGTTTTTTTCATCACACAGAGTATCACCAGTAGTAGTATCTTTAAGACCTACCGCAGCAGCAATATCCCCTGCATAGATTTCAGCGATTTCTTGACGGTTATTAGCATGCATTTGCATTAAACGTCCAAAACGCTCTTTTTTCTCTTTAGTAGAGTTGTATACATAACTACCACTAGTAGCAGTTCCAGAATAAACACGGAAGTAAGTTAATTTTCCTACAAATGGGTCTGTCATAATTTTAAATGCTAAAGCTGCAAATGGTTTAGAATCATCAGCTTCTCTAACACACTCTTCATTATTATTAGGGTTAATTCCTTTAATAGCAGGAACATCTAATGGTGAAGGCAAATAATCAATAACTGCATTAAGCATTAATTGAACACCCTTATTTTTATATGCAGAACCACAAAGCACTGGGAAGAATGAACCATCACACACACCAGCTCTAATTGCTTTTTTAACTTGCTCAACTGAAGGTTCTTGATCTTCAAGAACTAACATCATTACATCTTCATCATAATCAGCGATTTCTTGTAATAAATCAGCTCTTGCAGCCGCAACCTCTGCATGGTATTGCTCAGGAATATCAGTAACTTCAATATCAGTACCTAAGTCATTCTTAAAGTTATACATTTTTTCTTCAACGATATCTAAGATACCAGTGAAATCTTGTTCAGCACCAATAGGTAACTGAATAGCAGCAGTTTTTGCCCCTAAACGATTTTTGATTGTTCCAATAGACATTTGGAAATCAGCCCCAGTCGCATCCATTTTATTACAGAATACGATTCTAGGAACATTGTACTTAGTAGCTTGACGCCAAACTGTTTCAGTTTGAGGCTCAACACCAGCCTTCGCATCTAAGACAGTAACCGCTCCATCTAATACTCTTAATGAACGCTCAACTTCAACAGTAAAGTCAACGTGTCCCGGAGTATCGATAATATTAATTCTGTAGCCTTCCCAAGTAGCAGTAGTAGCTGCAGAAGTAATTGTAATACCTCTTTCCTGTTCTTGAGCCATCCAGTCCATTTGACTAGCCCCATCATGAGTTTCCCCAATTTTATGAGTTTTTCCTGTGTAATAAAGAATACGCTCAGTAGTTGTTGTTTTACCAGCATCGATATGAGCCATAATTCCGATATTACGAGTATTATTTAAACTAAACTCTCTAGCCATTTACTCTTACCAACGATAATGCGCAAAAGCTTTATTAGCATCAGCCATTTTATGCGTATCTTCTTTCTTTTTAACAGAAGCTCCACTACCGTTTGAAGCATCGATAATTTCATTAGCTAAGCGTAATTCCATAGTTTTTTCATTTCTTAAACGAGAGTAGTTCACTAACCAACGTAAACCTAGAGTTAATCTTCTTTCAGAAGAAACTTCGATAGGTACTTGATAGTTTGCACCTCCTACACGTTTTAGTTTTAATTCTAATAACGGCATAATATTTTCCATCGCTTGCTCAAAAACTTCCATTGGATTCTTTTGAGTTTTTTCTTCGATGATATCGAAAGCATTATAAAGTATTGTTTGAGCAGTACCTCTTTTACCGTCGATCATGACCTTATTTATCAATCTTGTAACCAATTTTGAATTGTAAATAGGATCTTGTAATACATCTCTTTTTGCTATATGTCCTTTTCTTGGCATTTCAATAGTCTCCTTTCAACGGTTATTTAGGCCTTTTAGCCCCATAAAGTGAACGACTTTGACGACGAGATTCAACTCCCGCACAGTCTAATGTTCCACGAATGATGTGGTATCTAACCCCAGGTAAATCTTTAACTCTTCCACCTCTGATCATAACCACACTATGCTCTTGTAAGTTATGTCCAATTCCTGGAATGTAAGCTGTAACTTCCATACCATTACTTAGACGAACTCTCGCATACTTTCTTAAAGCTGAGTTTGGTTTTTTAGGCGTCATTGTTCCAACACGTGTACAAACTCCACGCTTTTGCGGTGAGCTAATGTCAGTATTCTTATTCTTAAGAGTATTGACACCACGATTTAGAGCTGGTGATTTAGACTTCCAAACTTTATTAGTACGACCTTCGCGAACTAATTGATTAATTGTTGGCATTTCTTATCTCCTTCTATTTCACACACACGATACCGGGTGTGCCACAAATTCTGGTAAATTAGGACCCTCAAGGGATCCTATTTACACATGCTACAATATAATACTTCATTATCTTGATAAAATCAAGTCTTTTGAGTATAAATTGTAAACATATTTTAGTAAAAGTGAAATCAAATGATTTCTATTAATTGGTTTTATTCTACTGAAGTTTCTTCATCAATTACTTCTTCAGAAGTCTCTAGAATTTCTTCTTCAACCTCATCAATAATTTCTTCGATTTCTTCATCGATACGACGGCTATTTAATACTTCTTCTGGTAATTCATCAAACTCTTCAACATAGTTACGATCTTCACGATCTAAAATCAATTCTTCAACTCTGTCCTTAATAACTTCAGAAATTTCACGATCTACATCAGCTCCAGTACCGGCAGGAATTAACTTACCAATGATTACATTTTCTTTTAACCCTTCTAGGTTATCGATACTACCTTTAATAGCGGCCTCAGTTAAAACTTTTGTAGTTTCTTGGAAACTTGCTGCTGATAAGAATGAATCTGTTTCAACAGAAGATTTGGTAATACCTAGTAAGTTAGCCGAGAATAGAGCTGGCATTTTACCTTCAATTAAAGCTTTAGTATTAATGTCTGTGATTTTATTTAAACTAATAGTCATACCAGTAGTTAAGTCGGTATCATTACCATTTACAACCACAACTTTCTTCAACATTTGACGAACAACAATTTCAATATGTTTATCAGAAATATCGATACCTTGAGTGTTGTAAACTTTTTTAACCTCTTTAATGATATAGTTTTGAACAGCTAGTACACCAGCTACTTGTAATAGTTCTTTAGGGTCAACATGTCCTTCAGTTAATTTGTCTCCAGCATTAACAAATGTTCCAATCTTCATCCAAGATCTAATCGTCATTGCAGGATCAATCTTATGTTCAATAGTCTCAGTTGAATTAGCAACCAAGATGTTATATCCACCTTGATTTTCAATCTCTGAAATGTCAACTATTTCCCCGGAAATCTTCGCGATTACTGATGCATGTTTTGGATGTCTTGCCTCAAATAGTTCTTCAACACGAGGTAAACCTTGAGTGATATCTCCACTTTCACCAGATGCAACTCCACCTGTATGGAAAGTTCTCATTGTTAACTGTGTACCTGGCTCACCAATTGATTGAGCAGCCATGATGCCTACAGCTTCAGCTAATTCAACAATCTTACCTGTTGCCATATTTTTTCCATAACATTTCTTACAAACCCCATTCTTAGATTTACAAGTATAAACGTTACGAATCATAACTTCTTTAATACCGGCAGCTACGATATCATTAGCAATTTTTTCTGTGATATATTCATCTTCATCAACGATTATTTCGCCAGTTTCAGGATGGATGACTGTTTCCTTACAGAAACGCCCTTCTAAGCGATCGTATAACTTTTGAACAACTGTGCCATCTTTAACGCTAACAACTTCAGTTGCTAAGTATTTTTCATCACTACCACAGTCATCTTCGATAACAACTACATCTTGGGCAACATCTACAAGACGTCTTGTTAAGTATCCTGATTCTG
The DNA here is from genome assembly GCA_964369955.1 of uncultured Erysipelotrichaceae bacterium. GTDB lineage: Bacteria > Bacillota_I > Bacilli_A > Erysipelotrichales > Erysipelotrichaceae > CAYJFQ01. The sequence goes on from CAYJFQ010000012.1 coordinate 12,100, forward strand.
CAGTTTTTAAGGCAGTATCTGTCAGACCTTTTCTAACTCCATGCGTAGAGATAAAGAACTCTGATACATTTAATCCTTCACGGAATGAAGAATAAATTGGCACCTCAATAATTGATGGTTGATATTCTTTTTTAGACTTAGATTGAGTAGGTCTACCCATTAGCCCACGCATACCAGCTAACTGCGTAAAGTGTTGTTTGTTACCTCTGGCACCTGATACAGCCATCATATTGATAGGATTTTTTCTTGGTAGTTCTTTCATTAAAGTATCACCAATTACATTTTTTGCATCTTCCCAAATTTTAGATAGATGTCTTTCTTTTTCTTGGTTAGTTAATTTACCTTTTTTGAATAAAGTTTGCAATACAGCAGCTTTTTCTTTACATACTTGGACAACATCTTCTTTATTAGAAGCAACATTAATATCTCCTAACGAAACTGTCATACCAGCCGCAGTTGAATATTTAAATCCATAATCTTTGATTTGGTCAAGGATACCAGAAGTATTTTCTGTTCCATATTTTTCAAAGACTTTAGAGATTACTATTCCTAATTCTTTTTTCTTAATTGGTTGAATTAACTCACTTGACTTGATGTGTTCCACAACATTAGTGCCCATCGGTACAAAATATTTTTCTGGAGTTGCAACAAAACTCTCTGGAGTTGCATCATTAATGAACGGGAAATCACTTGGGAACATTTGATTATAAATAATTTTTCCAACACTTGTAACTAAATATTTATTATTTTGCTCTTCAGTAAATCCATCTTTATTCAAAGAGCGTGCACGAATCGCAATTCTTGAATGTAAGTGTACTGCCTTATTTTCATAAGCTAAGATAACTTCATCAACACTCCCAAAAACTCGACCTTCATTGCTAGCAACTCTTTCCCACTGTTCAGCGATTACTAAGTCTCCTAACTGACGAGCTTTAGCTGCAGCCGCTAGATATTCTTCCGATGTTTCTTCCATTGTTAGATAGAAGTTACCAAGAACCATATCCTGAGAAGGAGTAACGATAGGTTTGCCATCTTTAGGGCCTAAGATATTATTAGAACCCAACATTAAGATTTCTGCTTCCGCGATTGCTTCTTCACTTAATGGTACATGGACTGCCATTTGGTCACCATCAAAATCAGCGTTAAATGCAGGTGTTACAAGTGGATGTAGTCTGATTGTGCGTCCTTCTACTAATTTAGGTTTAAAAGCTTGGATGCCTAATCTATGCAGTGTCGGAGCACGATTTAATAATACTGGATGATTAGTAATTACATCTTCTACAACATCCCATACTCTTGGATCTAAGCGTTCGATTAATTTCTCTGCATGCTTAGGATTGTTAGCGATTTGTTGATTAACGATTTCATTGATAACAAAAGGTTTAAATAATTGTAATGCCATCTCACGCGGAATACCACATTGATACATCTTTAAATCTGGACCCACCGCGATAACACTACGTCCTGAGAAGTCAACACGCTTACCAAGTAAGTTTTGACGGAAACGACCTTGTTTACCTTTTAAACTATGACTTAATGATTTTAACGCTCTACCACCAGGTCCGGCAACAGGTTTAGAACGGCGACCATTATCAATTAAAGCATCTACAGCCTCCTGTAACATACGTTTTTCATTACGAACAATAATACTTGGAGTACCTAAATCTAATAATTTCTTTAAACGATTGTTACGAGTGATAACACGACGATATAAGTCATTTAAATCACTAGTTGCAAAACGTCCACCATCTAATTGAAGCATTGGTCTTAAATCAGGCGGGATTACTGGTAAAACATTTAACACCATCCACTCTGCTTTATTATCTGAATATAAGAAAGCCTCAACTGTTTCTAAACGTTTGATTAACTTCTTACGGCGATCACCTTGTGCATCAACTAATAATTCTTTAATTTGTTTATGTTCACTTTCAATATTAATTTTTTCTAATAAAGTTTGAACAGCTTCTGCGCCTGTTTCAGCTTTAAATGAACCAACACCATGCATATAAGTGAATTCACGATATTCTCTCTCACTTAATACTTGTTTATAACTAAGTGGAGTATTTCCTGGATCAACAACAACCCAGTTAACAAAATATACAATTTCTTCTAAAGTTTTAGGTGGGATATCTACAAGTAAACTCATTCTTGAAGGAATTCCTCTTAAATACCAGATATGTGCGATTGGAGCCGCTAATTCAATATGCCCCATCCTTTCACGTCTAACACTTGCTTTTGTGATCTCAACACCACACTTATCACAAACTACACCTTGGTAACGAACTTTTTTATATTTACCACAGTTACATTCCCAGTCTTTAGAAGGTCCAAAGATTTTTTCACAGAATAATCCATCTTTTTCAGGTTTTTGTGTACGATAATTAATTGTCTCTGGTTTTTTAACTTCTCCATATGACCATTGGTCTTTAATTCTTTCAGGAGAGGCTAAGCCAATTTGAATTGAAGCAAAATTATTTACGCCCATACTTCCTCCTAGTCTAAGCTTTCTATCTGATCAAAATCAGTAAAGCCATCATTAATTTCTTTTTCATCCGCAACATACTCTTCTGCAAAGTCTATTTCACCAACAAACTCGCTTTCAGATTTTACAGGTTCTTTATCTAATTCTTGTTTAGTCATATTGATTTCTTCATGATTTTCATCAAGCATCTTTACATCAATAGCTAAAGCTTGTAATTCATGTTTTAATACTCTAAATGATTCTGGAATGCCTGCTTCTGGAACATGTCTTCCTTTAATTATTGATTCATATGTTTTTGTTCTACCATTAATATCATCAGATTTAATAGTTAAGATTTCTTGTAATGTATGAGCAGCACCATAAGCTTCAAGTGCCCAAACTTCCATTTCTCCAAATCTTTGTCCACCATTTTGCGCTTTACCACCTAATGGCTGTTGAGTAACAAGTGAGTAAGGACCAATAGCACGAGCATGTAATTTATCATCAACCATATGAGCTAGCTTAATCATATACATAACCCCAACAGAAACTCTCTCGTCAAATGGTTCGCCAGTTCTACCATCATATAGTAATGTTTTACCGTCTTCAGATGACTGTGCTTCTTCCATGATTTTCTTTAACTCATCATTATTGATTCCATCAAATACAGGAGTAGCATATTTTAATCCTAATTTTTTAGCCGCTAGTCCTAAATGAATTTCCAATACCTGTCCAATATTCATACGAGAAGGAACCCCGAATGGATTTAACATAATATCAACAGGAGTGCCATCTGGCATATATGGCATATCCTCAACTGGTAAAATTTTAGAGATAACCCCTTTATTACCATGACGCCCTGCCATTTTATCTCCTTCAGAGATTTTACGCTTTTGAACGATATATACTTTTACAATTTCTTCAACGTTTGGCGGTAAATCATACCCTTCTTTACGCTTGAAGCTTCTAACACCTTGAACAATTCCAGCTCCACCATGCGGAACTTTTAAAGAGTTATCTCTAACTTCTCGTGACTTTTCACCAAAGATTGCATTTAATAATTTATCTTCTGGTGGCATTTCACTTTGTCCTTTAGGTGTAACTTTACCAACTAAGATATCACCCTCTTTAACTTCGGCTCCAACCATAACAATTCCGTTTTCATCTAAGAAACGCGTTGAAACTTCAGAAACATTAGGAATATCTCTTGTTAATTCTTCTTGTCCTAATTTAGTAGAGCGTACTTCAATATCATATTCTTCAATGTGAATAGAAGTATAAACATCATCTTTAACTAATCTTTCAGACATGATAATCGCATCTTCATAGTTATAACCATACCAAGTCATGAAGGCAATAGTAACGTTTTGTCCTAACGCAAGCTCACCATTTTCCATTGCTGGACCGTCAGCTAAAATGTCTCCAGCTCCTACTTTTTCACCAACACTAACAATTGCGTTTTGGTTAACACAAGTCCCTTGGTTACTTCTTGTGAACTTCGATAAGTTGTAAGTATGACTACCATCAGCTTCATCAACAATAATTTTAGTTGAATCAACATAGCTAACCACACCATCTTTGAAGGCAGTAATTCCACTACCTGAATCTTTTGCGATACGATGTTCAATACCAGTACCTACATATGGAGCAGCAGTTCTTAATAAAGGAATTGCTTGTCTTTGCATGTTGGCACCCATTAAAGCACGAGAAGCATCATCATTTTCTAAGAAAGGAATACAAGCAGTCGCAACTGAAACGATCTGTTTCGGAGAAATATCGGCTAATTGAACTTGACTACGATCAACAAATACTGTTTCCCACTTATCTCTGGCAACTACTTCTTGATTAACTAATTTACCATCAATAACCTCATTGGCTTGGGCAATTACATAATCTTTTTCTTCATCAGCAGACAAATAAACAACTTCATCTGTAACTGAATAATCTTCACCAACAATACGATATGGAGTTTGAATAAACCCATACTCATTTACTTTCGCATAAGTCGTTAAGTTTGAAATCAACCCGATATTAGGCCCCTCCGGAGTTTCGATCGGACAGATACGACCATAATGGGAATTATGAACATCTCTTACCTCAAATCCAGCTCTTTCACGAGTTAAACCACCTGGACCTAAAGCAGAAATACGACGTTTATTAGTTAACTCACTTAATGGATTAGTTTGATCCATAAATTGTGATAATTGAGAATTAGAGAAGAACTCTTTAATAGAAGCTGTTAAGGGGCGAATATTTGATAAACTCTTAGGTGATAAAGAAGCTATTTCAGTAATCGACATTCTCTCTTTAACTGTTCTTTCCATTCTTGATAAACCTATTCTAAATTGGTTTTGGATCAATTCTCCAACTGAACGAATACGACGATTACCCAATTGATCAATGTCATCTTCTTCACCTAAATCATCAATCATATTTAATAAGTAACTATAACCTGCATAAATATCAGAAGTTAAAACCGTTTTCTTAAGAGTTAATAAATCTGGACCAACAAGTTTAACTTTATGATCTACATTACCCTCAGGATATACTTCAACCTCACTAACAGCAGCTCCGACTAAATAAAGAGTTAACTCTTGTTGTTGAAGTAAAGTAGAAATGTATTCTTCTTTTTCTACACTTAGTTTAGTATTAGCAACACCATTAATAAATCCAACTAATAAATTTTCATCATCATAAACAACATCATCACCAGCAGCATTAACTAAACGCCCTAATGTAAATAGACGATGACCATAATTTAAAACACTCCTAAAGTTTTCTTTAGTTAAAGTAACCTTACGAGACGCAACGCTTCCATAAATAGGAACTACGCTGAACTCTTTTTTAATAATTTCTAACTCTTTAGCAGTTATAACACTACCCTTATACAACATTCCATATGCAGTATCTAAATCACTAGCTAACAAACGACCAATTAAACCTTGATTACAATCGATGCTTGCCTCAAAAGTATCTGCAGCACTAAATAAAGGGTTGTAAGGCCAAGCGGTCATTCCAACACCTTTAGCATAAACATCTTTTAATACTTCTCTTTCAACTTTACCAATTTCAGTTCCTTCTTTATATAAGAGTTCGCCGTTATTATTATATAAATCACAAGCTAAAGTATTGCCCTCTAAACGAGTTGCAAGATTTAGTTTTTTGCCAACTTTATAGCGTCCAGCACTAGTCAAGTCATAACGGCGAGAATCAAAGAACTTCGCATTAATTAAGTTAACAGCACCATCTAATGTAGGGATTTCATCAGCTCTTTGGTTTTCATAAACCGCCAACAAAGCCTCATTAGTAGTTTTAATCTTATCAGTATTTAATGTATTAATGATTTCTTGGTAATTACCAAAGAAAGAAGTGTACATCAACATATATAAATTTAAAAATTCTCTTTCAGCCCCTTCAACCATACTGTCTAAATAAACAGGTTGGCCTAAAGCCTTTAAGAAACTCTTAAATCCTTCCACATCAAAAGCATCTTCTGTTTTTTCTGCATTTAATGACATACCTAATGCTTTAAACAGAACAGTAGATAACACTTTTCTTTTTCTATCAATACTCATATTCACAACTCTACCCAAAGCTACTTTCTTTGAGTCAGTCATGTATTCTAACCAAGTACCACGACTTGGAATAATTTCAGACATATAAATTTCACGTCTTGTCTTATCTTCAGTGCCAATCTTATAGTACGCTCCAGGAGATCTTACAATTTGTGAAACAATAACTCTCTCTGCACCATTTATAATAAATGTTCCAGTGTTTGTCATTAAAGGGAAATCACCTAAAAACACCTCTTCTTCTTTAGTGATTAGCTCACCAGTATTACTATCTTGAACCAAAAGTTCCATTTTCGCACGAAGCGGAGCTGAATAATTAGTCTCACGATACTTACACTCTTCAGCAGTGTATTTAGGTTGGGCAAACTCATATCCTTTAAAATTTAAAGAAATTGTTTTACCATAATTTTCAATTGGATAAATTTCGTCAAAAACCTCTTTCATTCCAACGCTTTTAAACCATTCATAAGAATTAGTTTGAACTTCTACCAAGTTTGGTAAGTCCAATTTACCACTAACTTTTGAATAGTCACGACGAACTGTTTTACTACTGATTTTCATTTCAGTGTACGAATTTTTATTTTCCATCAATGCCATCCTTTCCAGTATACTTCATAAAACAAAAAAACATTACAAAAGACTACTTGTGCAATTTATTATATTATCATCAATGATTCAATTGGTCAATGACTATTTTTTGATTGCTTTAAGGATATAGTAGCCCTTATTCTTTTTGACAATCTCACCGTTGCTAAAGGTGGTTTGCAATTGCTTTAATGCTGACATAGCTCCATGACTTTTACGAATAACCACAATTAGTTGACCATCGACCATTAAGTGATCAAAAGCTTCAACCAATATTCGTGTCACTACTGCTTTGCCTGCGCGAATTGGAGGATTGCTTATAATTAAATCATAGTTATCTTTTATCTCTTGGTAACCATCACTTAACTTTACTTCTACATTTACTTGATTTGTTACAGCATTTAACTTACTAAGTTCTATTGCTCTTAGATTAACATCTACCATTGTTATTTGCAAATCAGAAACTAATTTACCTAAAGTAACTCCTAATAATCCATAACCACAGCCAACATCAAGCAGTTTTCCTTTTAAATCTAATTTTACTAGATAATCTAATAAAGTTTTACTTCCTTCATCAATTTTATCTTTACTAAAAACTCCTAAATCACTTTGAAATTTTAAGCATAAACCCTGGTAATCAAATCTAATTTTTATTTCTTGATGAGCTAGATTCTCATCGTTTTTATAGTAATGACTCATATAGACTAAAAGCCGGAAGTCATTCCGGCTTTATTTTATCTACTTTTTAATTAGTTAATTTCAACAACAGCGCCAGCATCCATTAATTTTTTCTTAATTTCTTCTGCTTCTTCTGGTTTGATGTTTTCTTTGATTGGGCTTGGTGCTTTATCAACTAAACCTTTAGCTTCAACTAAACCTAATCCAGTGATTTCTCTAACGATTTTGATAACTCCAACTTTACTTGCTCCAGCTTCTTTTAAGATTACGCTTACTTCAGTTGCAGCAGCAGGACCAGCTTCTTCAGTAGCAGCAGCAGCTACAGGTGCAGCAGCAGTTACTCCAAATTCTTCTTCGATTGCTTTTACTAAGTCATTTAATTCTAAGATAGTCATATCTTTCAATGCATCAATTACATCTTTTGCAGCTAATTTTGCCATTTTAATATTCTCCTTTGTTATTTGTTATTATTCAGCTTTTTGTTCAGCAATGCTTTTTACAGCATATGCGAAGTTACGGATTGGTGATTGGAAACATCCTAAGATCATCGCAATCATACCATCACGGTTAGGTAATTTAGAAATTTCATTGATTTTATCAGCATCTACTACTTTACCTTCGATAATTCCTGCTTTAAGAACAAGTTTATCATTTTTCTTAGCAAATTTTGCTAAAACTCTACTCGGTGCCACCGCATCATTAGTTGAGAAAGCTAGAGCGTTAGGACCTGTTAGACTTTCATCTAATCCTTTGATTCCTGCTTTTTCAACAGCTCTTTGAGAAATTGAGTTTTTGTAAATTTTGAACTCTACATTTTCTTCACGTAAGTTTCTACGTAATTCCATTGTTTGAGCAACTGTTAATCCACGATATTCAACAACAACTGTTGATTCCGAACTAGTTAGCTTTTCACTTAACTCATTTACTTGAGCTTCTTTAGCGGCTATAACATTCTTATTCATATTAGCCTCCTTCTATATATAAGCCAATATACCTAAATAAAATCCCGCTATCTAGACAGCGGGACGAAAAATTTTTAAGTTTTTCTACCTCGGTAACTTATTAAGCTTACGCCGTTACTGTCTATGGTATATTGATACTTTACTAATTATAAATAATAAAATTAATTTGTCAACACTTTGATTCCAGGACCCATAGTACTAGAAACAACGCAATTTTTAATATAACCACCCTTAACTGCAGATGGACGAGCTTTTAAGATTACATCATATAAAGCTTGGAAATTTTCAATGATTTGTTCATTAGTGAAAGATTTCTTTCCGATTAAACAACCAATATTCCCTTCTTTATCAACACGGTATTCAATTTTACCTTTTTTAATGTCACTGATAGCAGTTTTTAAATCCATTGTAACTGTTCCAGTTTTAGGATTAGGCATTAAACCTTTAGGACCTAATACTCTTCCTAATTTACCTAATTCTCCCATCATATCAGGAGTCGCAACGATGACATCGAAATCGAACCATCCGCCTTTGATTTTTTCTAATACTTCTGCATTACCAACGATATCAGCACCAGCTTCAGTAGCTTCTTTTTCTTTAGCACCTTGAGTTACTACTAAGACTTTTTGAGACTTACCAGTCCCATTAGGTAATACCATAGCACCTCTGATTTGTTGATCAGCATGTCTCGGGTCAACATTTAAGTTAAATGAAAGTTCGATAGACTCATCGAAGTTCGCAAAACTTACATCTTTTAATAATTTGATCGCATCAGCGATTTCATACTGCTTATTAGTATCTACTTTACCTAACGCAGCAGCGTATTTTTTTCCAACTTTAGCCATGTCTTATAACCCCTCTACTTCAATACCCATATTACGAGCAGTACCAGCAATAATTTTAATTGCCGCTTCAATGTCGTTAGCGTTTAAATCAACCATTTTATATTCCGCAATTTTTTGAACATCTTCTTTAGTGATTTTACCAACTTTAGTAGTTTTAGAGCTTCCTGAACCCTTAGTAATACCAGCAGCCTTTAATAACATTGCTGCAGCAGGAGTTGTTTTTAAGACAAAGTCAAAACTTTTATCTTCATAAGCTGTAATGATTACAGGTACGATATCAGTACCACGATCTTTAGTAGCATCATTGAATGCCGAACAGAACTGAGGCATATTAATACCAGCAGATGCTAATGCTGGACCAGGTTTAGCAGAACCAGCCTGGAATTGAAGTTTACATATTCTTGCAACTCTTTTACTCACAATTTTTCCTCCTTTGTGATATGTGGTCTATGGACTAGTTGCAGTCCTTCCACAATGCTTTAGTATTATACTTTAAAGCCTAGGTAATGTCAAATGACTTAAACAAAAAAATAGGATGCTTAGCATCCTATAATTTCACAATATCATTATAACTAATTTCGGTTGGAGTTTCTCTTCCAAACAATACTGTTAAGACAATTGCACTTTGTGATTCATCACTCATACTCTCAACAATTCCATCAAGACCAGTGAAAGGTCCATTCTCAACTTTAACACGATCACCAACTGCAAAGTCAACAACAATGCGTTTATCACTTAGACCCATTCTTCTTAAGATAGTCTCAATTTCTTTCTCTGAAACTGGGAATGGTTTAGCGCCACCGCCACTAGATCCGATAAATCCAGTAACTCCTGGTGTATTACGTACAATATACCAAGCTTCATCTGTCATAATCATTTCTACAAACAAATACCCTGGATATAAGTTTTTTGTCTTTTCAATTTTTTTACCATTTTTAAATTCTAGTTCAACTTCTTCGGCTACTAAAATTCTAAATAAGTAATTCTCAAGACCCATTGTCTCAACACGTCTTAAAAGATTTTCTTTAACCCTATTCTCATGTCCTGCGTAAGCATTAACTACATACCATTCTTTTCTTGGGCCGTCAGTAGTTACTTCTTCAATGTCAGTCTTGAACATATCATCCATTACTAAGCACCTGCACCAATCATGCGTAGAAATAACGCTGTAATTAAATCAAACATTACAAAGAACGCACCAAAGAAACATGCAAAGATAAGTACTGTTGAAAAACTCTCAAGCATATCTTCTTTCTTTGGCCATCTAATTCTTTTCGCTTCTTCTGCTATACCACTTAAACTAAACCACTTCATATTCTCACCTACTTCGTTTCTTTATGCACTGTGTGTGCGTTACATCTTTTACAGAACTTCTTAACTTCTAAGCGTTCTTTACTGTTGCTTTTATTCTTAGTTGTTGTGTAGTTACGTGATAAACATTGACTACATGTAAGAATAACTTTATCACCCATTATCACCACATCCTTTTTTTTACTTTATAACTCTATCATATTCGCCTATATGTGTCAAAAGTTTCCTTTTTAGTTTCTGCAAACAATTATCAACCTTTTTCTTTGGACACCCCAAAATATTAGCTATTTCTTGATATGAATAACCATCTAACTTTAATTTGAAGATATTTTGTTCCAGCGGACTCTCATTACTTAGAGTTTCATTCACTAGATTCTCTAATTGCTTATAATTAAACATATAATCGCCACGAATTTGATAGTCTACCGACTCAATGCTTTCTCCTAAAGTGTATTCTCCAAACTCATCTATCGTCCAATCTAAAGATATTGAAATACCACCATATCCAGCTTTGCGGTAAAGATCTTGAACTAAAGTTCTAATCTTTCTTTCCAAACAAAGAACATAGAAAGTTGAAAATTTAGTAGCCTTTAAACTATTAAATGCATCAACACAATCATTTAAAACAATTAAACTAGTTTGATACAAATCATCATGAGCTGAGCGATAAACTCTCTTATCGTATACTACTTTAGAGATTACACTTTCAGCCAACTTCAAATACTTAGTAATAAAACAGCCTAATGCTAATTCATCTTTTTGATGAATCATGTACAACAATTCATTATCATTGAAACTCATACTTCCCATCCTTTGCTTATAACAAAGAACGATTATGTTGAATTTGATACATCACAAGAGCTGTAGCTACCGACGCATTCAATGAAGTAATACTACCCAACATTGGAATACTGACAAAGAAATCACAATTCTTTTTCACAAGTTGTGAAATCCCAAATCCTTCAGAGCCAATTACTAGACAAATGGGCATATCATACTTTGGTGCGAAATAACTATCACCACCCATATCACACCCTACAACCCAATAACCCTTCTCTTTCAATTCTTTAATTGAATTAACTAAATTAGTTACTATCGCCACCTTTACAGTGTCAATAGCTCCTGTTGAGACTTTCGCAACTGTTGAATTAAGTGAGACACTGCGATGTTTACCAATTATCACTCCCTCAGCCTTAACTGCATCACAAGTTCTTAAGATAGCTCCTAAATTATGAGGGTCAGTTAAACCATCTAACATGACAATTAAACCATTGTTTGAGTTACTTATTATCTCTGATAACTGGTAACTCTTATATCCTTCAATCTCAGCTACCACTCCTTGATGGTTTTCAGTTTTTGCTAATTGTTCAAGTTTCTTCTTACCAACAATTTGATAATTAATTTTATTAACTTTAACTAATTCTCTAAATTGTTGATTATAAAGATTTTCAGTTACATAGAGTTGGAGAATTGGTTTTTCATTTTTAATCAACTGCAACACAACGTTCTTTCCATAAACATACTCTAACATGACTCTTCCTCCACTATCGTCCTACATGCATCCCATAGTTCACAAATTCTCTGTTGATTATCATTAAGATGCAAATAACCCCAGACAGCCTCAAAACCACTGGCAATTCTATAAGTCTGAACATCAGTATTTTTTGCTTTAGTAGCGCTTTTATAATTTCTGCCCAAATGATATATTTCAACTTCTCTTTCAGTGAACCATGATCTTTCCAGTAAAGTTAAGGCTAACTTTGCTTGCGCATTAGCGCTAACATAGTTTGTTGATAACTCTTGTAACTGCTTACTCTTAGTAATACCTTTTTTTACTAAATATTCACGAACCATTAAAGACATTACACTATCGCCGACATAAGCTAAACTATTACCATTTGCTAAATTAGGATCAAACATTAAATTATTCCTCTTTGACTTAAGATATTACGATAACCATCAGCTTTATCAAAATCTTTTTCAGTTTTTGCACTAACCCAACTGCTATAAACTTCTTTATCCTCTTCACTTAAGACTACCTCTTCAAAGCTAATGCCTAATACTTCTAAGGCTTTAACTAAACTGTTAAGAATTTGGCTAACATTATTTAAATCTACTTCACGTTGTCTTAAACTGTTATTTAAGGCTTTAACCATCTCAAAGATAACTTTATAAGCATTTGGAGTATTTAGGTCATCATTCATCCACTTAATAAATTCTTGGAAACTACTTTCAAGACATTTCTCACCCTTATAATTATTCAAACTGAGTTTAACCCACGCTAATTTTAAAGCGGTATAAATCTTATTTAATTCCACTTCTACTTGATCAACTAATTCATCATTGATATTAAGTGGTGCACGATAATGAGCACTCAACAACATCCAACGAGTATTATTAGCTTTAATTTGTTGAACTATATCTTTTGCCCATAAAACATTACCAATAGATTTACTCATTTTTTGTCCATCAATATTTAACATCCCATTATACATCCAATAGTTTGCTAATCCATGGTTATAACACGCTTGTGCTTGGGCTATTTCATTTTCATGATGCGGGAACTTTAAGTCCATTCCCCCTCCATGAATGTCTATTTTACGCTTAAAGTAATTATTAATCATTACTACACATTCAGTATGCCATCCTGGACGCCCTTTTCCAAATGGACTATCCCAACTAATTCCTTTGTCGGTTTTTTTCCATAAAGCAAAATCTAAAGGATTTTCTTTTAAACTGTTCTCTTCAATTCTTGAACCTATTTCCAACTCTTCGACGTTCTGTTTAGAGTGTTCTCCATAATTATTAATCTTATTTACACGGAAATAAACATCTCCATCTACACTGTAGGCATATCCTAATTCTATTAATTTACCAATAAACTCAATTATGCTATCCATAGTATCTGTTACTTTAGGACGATAAGCAAGTTCTAAGACATGAAGTCTGTCACATAAATCTAAGTATGCATCTAAGTATCTTTGAGCTATTACTCGTTCATCTACATTCTCTTCAATTGCCTTATTGATGATCTTATCATCAACATCAGTAACATTAGAAATATACTCCACTTCATAACCATCTGCTTCTAATGTTCTACGTAATGTATCAAACACTACTACAGGCCTAGCATTCCCGATATGGGCATAATTATAAACAGTGGGACCACAAACATACATACTAACTTTGCCCTCTGTAATGACCTTTAAAGGCTCAATAGCCCCAGTCTTATTGTTATATATATTAAAATTATTCATCTCTATTAATACTCCTATCTGCCTGAAAACCATCAGGATAGCGTCTCTTTAATTTCTCAACATTATGACTAGCAACTTCTGATAAATCTAACCCTAGCCCCTTAGCAGTAATCGCTAGATACCACAGCACATCACCTAACTCATCCTTTAACTTATCAGTATCTAAATCATGACCTTGAAACATGTGTTTTTTCATTATATCCACACATTCACCACTCTCACCAGCTAACCCCAAAACACCATTTAAAACTAAACCATCATTATCAAGTCTATTAGCTGTTCTTAATGCTAGTTCTTGAAATTTATTAAAATCCATCTGTCTTCCTCCATAAAAAAAGCATCTCACTAGAGACGCTATTGCGCGGTTCCACTCTACTTAACTAAAAGTTCCCTTTAAATGTTAACGCCATCAACGTGCCTTAGCCCCTAGAAAATCGCACCAATCTTCAATAATTGAACACTTTCACCAACTGCTCTCGCTAATAATTACCTCAAAGATTTTCCTATTTCCATAAAGTTTATCAAATTATAACAAATAACCAACCACTAGACAACCAATAAAAAGAGTCATTGACTCTTTAACTATCACTCAGCTTCTCAACCACAAAATCATGACTCTCATTAGTTAAATCAAACTCGCCACTCAACCAACTCTCACCACTTATAATTGTGAAGATCACAGGCTCTCTCTGGTGAATATTTAGCATCTGTCCATTCGCCTGTTTAGTTAATACTACAAACTCGTTATAACCCTCTTTGGTAACCTTATAGCAACCGGCCAAAAAGAATAGATCATGATCCTTAAGCTTAACTAAGTACTTATCCTGGAACCATTCAAAAAACCCATTAATTGGAATTAAACAACGATTATTAATAATATCTTTTTTAAAAGCAGGTTTGATATTAATAGTTTCATTACGAGCATTAATAATCAAGCCACTAAATTCTTTATTGTTGTAACCCCACTTCATTAATTTAGGTCCCTGCTTTGTTACCACAGGAACTACAAAAGAAGGAAAAATTTCCCCAAACTTTAAACTAGATAGTTCAAGTTCACTATAAGACTTCTTTAAGTCTTCAATTAAACGTTCTAACTTATCATTATTATTTAATAAAAAACGACCACACATAGGACACCTCTAATCTATATACTTAACTCTACTAGCATCATATCTATCAACAAACACATTGCCATCACCATCTTCTGGATAACCTACAGAAACAACACTATAAGGAAGTAAATTCTCGCTTAAATCATATAAGTCTGTAATATATTGCATTCTATCTTTTTCCGGCATTGTTCCAAACCAACAAGTGCCCAAGCCTAAAGCAGTTGCTTGTAATAAAATATTTTGAGTTACCGCCCCTAAATCTTGTTGAAGATACTCAGCCATTCTTGTTCGTTGCAAATTACCCAACACAATAATTGCATGGCTAGCATTTTTTAAAAAGCTAGCATAAGGATTGTATTTGGATAAGGTTTCAAGATTATCTTGTCCACTTACTACTAAAAATTCCCATGGTAGTTGCTTGCCAGCTGACGGTGCTTGCATAGCAGCTCTTAGGATCGATTCAATCTTTTCGCTTTCTACTTCTTGATTGGTATATGCTCTGACGCTTCTTCTTGTAAATATTTCATTCATTATTTTACTCTCTCGCAAAACTCTATCTTTTCACCATTTGTACCTTCAATAAAGAAATAATTAACTCCCTTATCAAACAAAAAATCAATAAATCCAACTTCTGTAGTAGTTAGCCCTAACTTCTTAAAATACATGTAATCTTTATTAATATCTTTTGAAATATATGCAAGATGGTCAACAAATCCTACTTCGATATCTGGATACTCCAATAGCTCATAAGTTATTTCGCCATTAGTGATAAACACAAACTCACGATTAGGACCCATAAATCGTGCACTTACCTCAAATCCTAACAAATCTGTATAATAAGTGATTGTTTTTTCTAAATCTTTTACTTTTAAATTAATATGGTCTAATTGATAGTTATTCATAATTACCTCTTTTCTTAAAGATTATAACATAAGTTATTGTTAATAAAAAAACGGACGCTATCTAAGATACCATCCGTATTAATTTACTTTATAAGGTTGCCCTTACCCGCAATAATTAAGCTTTGTTAATTAAGTATTTTGCAGTTCTAACCATTTGGTTAACATATGACATTTCATTATCATACCAAGCAACAACTTTAACCATTTGTTTGTCACCTACAGTAACAACTTTAGTTTGTGTTGCGTCAAATAATGAGCCATATGAACATCCAATGATATCTACAGATACTAATTGATCTTCAGTGTAACCGAAAGACTCATTAGCAGCTTTTTTCATAACTTCGTTGATTTCTTCAACAGTTACTACTTTTGATAATACAGCAGTTAATTCAGTAGCTGAACCTGTGATTACAGGAACACGTTGAGCACCACCATCTAATTTTCCTTTTAATTCAGGGATAACTAAACCGATCGCTTTAGCAGCACCAGTTGTGTTAGGAACGATACTAGCAGCAGCAGCACGACCTCTTCTTAAGTCACCTTTAGCATGAGGAGCATCTAATGTATTTTGATCATTAGTATATGCATGGATAGTAGTCATCATACCATACTCAATAGTGAAAGCATCGTTCAATGCTTGAGCCATTGGAGCTAAACAGTTAGTTGTACAGCTTGCAGCTGAGATTACTGTTTCACTACCATCTAAAGTTTGGTGATTAACGTTGAATACGATAGTTTTTAAATCGTTTCCTGCAGGAGCAGAAATAATAACTTTTTTAGCACCAGCATTGATATGAGCTGTAGATTTTTCTAAAGAAGCAAAGAATCCTGTAGACTCAATAACAACATCAACATCTAATGCAGCCCATGGTAAATTATTAGGGTCTTTTTCTGAATAAACTTTAATCTCTTTACCATCAACAACAATTCCATCTTCAGTTGCAGTAATAGCATCTGTTTTGTAGCTTCCTTGTGCTGAATCATACTTTAATAAGTTAGCAAGAGTTTTTGAGTTAGTTAAATCGTTGATTGCAACAATATCAAACTCAGGACTGTCAAACATTTGTCTAAATGCTAAACGACCAATTCTACCAAAACCATTAATAGCAATTTTAACTGACATAAATAATATTTCCTCCTATTATGTGCAAAATAATTATACAACAACTACAATAAAAATCAATTAATAAGGGTAAAAAGGCCATACAAAAACTCAATACCCGCTATTCAAAGAATTAAAACAAGTTTTGCAACGCAAATGCAACTGAAATATTATCTAATAAATACATTATCACTCCAAGTATTAAAAAACCAAATCCAACTAAAAACATTGATGCATATTTTTTCATAATTTTCTCCATAGTATTTTTGTGATTGGAATAAAGAAAGCTAACGACATTAACAATAAACCAAGAACTACAAATATTCCCCAAAATCCGGCATAATACTTAAAGCTAAACGCTACAATATAAATAAAACATGGAATTAATGTCAATATAATAATTAATAATGGCAACCAAACACATAACACAACAGCTAGTTTAATGATGTTATTTAAAGATTTGTCTGCCAAATCATACTTTCCCGGCATATTTCCTTTTTTTTGATTCTTATTCTTTTCATCAGACAATTGAATTTTTACAAAACGATATAAAACATAAATGCTACAAATTAAATATAATGCCTCAAAAATTAATGCAATCAAAGCAATTGCTGGTACAAATAGCCCAAATGATAAAAGACCCAATAAGCTTAAGACGAAATTTAAGAAAATAGATAAAATCCACTTAATAGCCCCTAATGCCAATAGCAATAAAATACCCTTTACAATAAAATTGATCGTATTTTCACTGTTCATGTTTAAGATTTTATTCAATGAATCACTGATAAATTTTACTAGATTGTTTATGAGGTCGTCAATCATTGACTTCTTTCCTGGTTGTTTTACTCGATATGCAGCAAGTATTTCATTAGTTAACTCGTCAATATCCCCAAACTCAGATATCGCCTGAGTAATAGTCTTTCCTGATTTAACCTTTTCATCTATGTGATTGATATACTCATCAACAATTTCGTTAATTTCATTTTCTTGTAGTACTGCAAGATTTTTTCTTAATTTTTCAATAAATATTCTTTTAGTCATTCCTGTCTCCTTCTAGTAAAAACTTATTCACAATTTCTGAAAACTCTTTCCAATCACTGTTAAGCTTCTTTAAATACTCTAATCCACTAGTGGTTACACTGTAATACTTACGGCTAGGACCTTCATTAGATTCTCTTAAGTAGGTTTTCAAGTAATTCTCTAAAGTTAATCGTTTAAGAATTGGGTATATTGTGCCCTCGTTAACTCTAAAGGTTTCTCCTATATCACTTACTAGCTGGTAGCCATACTTATCACAGTCTTTAATTGAAAACAAAACAATTAGTTCTAGAACTCCTTTTTTAAATTGTGTGTTCATGGCTCCTCCTTAAATTAAGTCTATCACACTACTAAGTAATGTCAAGTACTGTGTATTAAAAAAGGAATATTTCTATTCCTTAAATGATTGTATTAGTAATGATATTTTCGTTCCTTTCAGGACCAATTGAGATAAGCGCAATCTTAACTCCTGTATATTCCTGAATAAAATTTAGATACTTTTGGCAATTAATTGGTAGTTCTTCAAAACTTTGACAACCACTAATATCTTCATTCCAACCATCAAATTCTTGATAAACAGCTTGTGCGTTGTCAAGAGCTTCAAGTGAAGCAGGCATATTTGTCACTATTTGACCATTAATTAGATATCCCACACAAACTTTAATCTTCTTGATTCCAGTTAAGACGTCAGTTTTCGTAATCACTAAGTCTGTTAAGCCATTTAAATAGTAAGCGTGCTTTACCACTACTAGATCTAACCATCCACAGCGGCGAGGACGACCAGTAGTAGATCCGAATTCATTGCCCACTTTACGAATATTTTCACCAATTTCATCATGTAGCTCGCTAATAAATGGTCCTTCTCCAACTCTTGTAGAATAAGCTTTGACAACACCGATTATACGATCTAAACTCTTAGGACTGACTCCAGCACCCGTACAAACTCCAGCAGCGGTAGGTGATGAAGAAGTGACATATGGATAAGATCCATAGTTAACATCTAACATTGCGGCTTGTGCACCCTCAAATAACACAGTTTTATTTTCAACTAATGCTTGATTAACATCAGCCACACTATCGATAACTCTACTCACTAAGCGCTCACGAATATCACTAAACATTTTTACTAGTTCTTGGTAGTCATATGGTTGATGATTATAAATATTCTCTAATACGATGTTTTTGCTTTTAAGGATAGTTGCCAATTTTGTTTTAAAAATCTCAAAGTCAATTAAATCGCAAACTCTTAAGCCAGTTCTTTCATACTTATCAGCATAACAAGGACCTATCCCCCTTTTAGTAGTTCCAATTTTTTTATCACCCTTACTCTTTTCTTGTAAATCATCTAGTAAAATATGATAAGGCATAATCAAATGTGTACGATCACTGATAAAAATATGATCAGTGCTAAAATTACGACTCTCTAACTCTTCAATTTCCTTAAGAAAGACAAAAGGATCTAAAACAACCCCAGGACCAATAATACACTTAGCATTCGGATGTAAGGCCCCTGATGGTAAGAGATGTAAAACAATTTTTTGGTCATTAACCACTACTGTGTGACCGGCATTATTTCCACCTTGAAAACGTACAACGTAATCAACTTTTTCTCCAAGTAAGTCTACAATTTTGCCCTTACCTTCATCACCCCATTGAGTCCCTACTACAACTAATCCTGCCATTATTTGATACCTACCCTCTCGTATATATTATCAACTTCTTTTAGTTGATACCTAAAATCAAAACAATCCTCAATATCTTCTTCAGCCAAATTATCAACTACAAATTCTTGTTGTTTCATTAAATCTTTGAATTGGATTCTTTCAGACCAAGCTTTTAATGCTTGTTTTTGAACCAAGTCATAAGCTTCTTCACGACTCATCCCTTTCTCAACCAACTTTAGTACGAATCTTTGAGAAAAAATAACTCCATATGTTCCATTGATATTTCTTAACATTTGTTGGCTATCCACTTCCAATTTTGTTAATATGCCATTCATTCTAATTAACATATACTCAATCAAAGAAGTGCTGTCCATCGATAAGATACGTTCACTACTAGAATGTGAAATATCGCGTTCATGCCACAAGTTAATATTTTCATAACTAGCAATCATATTACCTCTTAAGTTACGGCTCAATCCACAAATATTTTCACATCCAATTGGATTGCGTTTATGCGGCATTGCACTACTTCCTTTTTGTTTAGCGCCAAATCCTTCACGCACTTCATTAACCT
The DNA here is from genome assembly GCA_964369955.1 of uncultured Erysipelotrichaceae bacterium. Lineage (GTDB taxonomy): Bacteria > Bacillota_I > Bacilli_A > Erysipelotrichales > Erysipelotrichaceae > CAYJFQ01. Next base: position 32,163 of record CAYJFQ010000012.1, read on the forward strand.
CTGTTCTTTGGAGATGTCTAATTTCAGTTGCAATTTTTTCTAAAAAGCTGCCAATTAATGCAATAACTCCATAATAATAAGCATGGCGATCTCGACTTAAGACTTGAGTTGAAATATTGGCACTGTTAATTCCCAACTCTTTACAAACTTCATCTTGAATGAAACTAGGAGCATTGGCAAATGTTCCTACCGCTCCAGAAATTTTTCCAATTTCAATTGTTTGACGCGCATCTTTAAAAGTTTTTAAATGCCTTATTCCTTCGTCATAATATAATGCAAACTTTAAACCAAAAGTTGTGATTTCCGCATGAATTCCATGGGTTCTTCCAATAGTTGGAACATCTTTATATCTAATTGCAATTTCTTTAATAGTTGTAAGCAAGTTTATTAACGCCTCTTCAATAAGTGTGTTTGCTTGTTTATATAAATATCCATATGCAGTATCAACAACATCTGTTGAAGTTAATCCATAATGTATCCATTTCTTTTCCTCACCCAAATTTTCACTAAGGCTCCGAGTAAAGGCTATTACATCATGCCTCAAATCTTTTTCTAATTCTTCTATTCTTTGTAGATCAATTTTGTTTAGTTCCATGATTTTTGCAAGATCAACTTTCGGAATAACTCCAAGCTTATGCCAAGCTTTGCAAGCTAATTTTTCTACTTCTAGATATGCTAAAAACTTGTTTTCTAAATCCCAAATCTCTCGCATTTGCTTTGTACTATATCTATCTATCATAAGTTCTCCTTATTTATTCTACCACAAATTATTCTCTGACAATTATCAACTTAGTTTGTTTTGTTCAACATTAAAAACCCCTTGCATTAAACAAGAGGTTTTACATTATTATGCTTTTTTCTTTACCATTAATAGTAATATTACTAATAGTGCTATTAGTATTCCGAT
>CAYJFQ010000013.1:0-31336 GCA_964369955.1 uncultured Erysipelotrichaceae bacterium
TTTGTTTTTACTAATTGGTGATGATTGTATTTGACCCATCATAATTTTCTGAAGGTATTGGAGGTTTTTCTATTTGTTCACCGCCACAGCAAGTCTTTAACAAGTTACCATCAGCATCATACAAGAATAAACATGTCCTGCCATCTAAAGTAGTTTCAATAGCTGAATAAGCATATTCAAACTCTTGAGCTGTAGCTTGTTTTAAATATAATGAGTTATCAGCAGTTCCAATTAGAAAATAAAATACTCCAACAATAAATAATGATAAAATTACGAGTAAACTGTTTTTCACACAACCTCCTCCTTTCATATTTTAAAGAGAAAAGATATAAATGCACTAAAACATAGCTCCCTATTTTTAATTATTATTAATGATTCGCTTAATGTACCCACATACTACACCCAAAAAGACAAGGTGTCAAACAACTTAATCTTTTTTGTCATTTTTCTACATAATATATTCAAAAAATTGCAATAAATGCTTGTTTGTATGTAAACTATTGAAGATTAATGATATTGTAAGCATTTCAGTATGCAAGAAAAACAGAAGCCATTGAGAGTTTGAACAAAAGAAAAACAATCGATTTCTCGATTGTTTAGTTACTTTCATCTTGGTCATCCATGAATATTTCATAGACAGCACTTACAGGTGTTGCTTCATAGATAGCTTTGATAGTAGCTGCAATCATTGGTCCTACTGAAATTTGAGAGATTTTTTTACATTCTCTATTTAAAGGAATAGTGTTTGTGATTGCGACTGATTTGATTTTTGAGTTCATAATATTATCTAGTGCAGGATCACTTAGCACTCCATGTGTTACTGCTGCGTGAACTTCTGTTGCACCTTTACTCAATAACATATCGACACTAGCTAGCAACGACCCTGCAGTATCGCAAATATCATCAACAATGATCGCAAGTCTTCCATCAACTTCACCAACTAAGTTCATAACTTCTACTTGGTTTTCTACTGGTCTTCTTTTATCCACGATTGCGATTGAACAATGAAGGATGTCTGCTAGTTTTCTAGCACGAGTTGCGCCACCATGATCTGGTGATACTACTACAATATCTTTATTGCGATATTTGTCTCTAAAGTGCTTACCTATTAAGTTAACTGCTGTTAAGTCATCGGTTGGTATATTAAAGAATCCTTGAATCTGTGGGGCATGTAAGTCTACAGTAACTACTCGATTCGCTCCCGCAACTTGAATCATGTCTGCCACTAATTTAGATGATATTGGTTGTCTAGGTCTTGCCTTGCGATCTTGCCTCGCATATCCATAGTAAGGGATTACTGCTGTAATAGATTTTGCTGATGCACGTTTACAGGCATCAATTGCAATCAATAGTTCCATTAAATTCTCTGAAACTGGACCACATGTAGATTGGATAATAAATACCTCTAGTCCACGAATGGTTTCTTCGGGTTCAACTAAAATTTCGCCATCTTTAAAGTGTTTTACACTAACCTTGGTCAGAGGTAAATTTAAATAACACGATACTTCTTTAGCTAGTTCTTTATTTGCAGATAATGAAAAAATTGCTGGTTTTCTTGACATATAGTCCTTCTTTCTATTTGTTTTTATAATTAATGCCATAGCCCTCTTTATTAATTTGTCGAGCTCTAGCTATCCCCATATCATTGCTTGGAACATCTTGATTAATAGTTGATCCTGCTGCTACCAATGCATTATCACCTATTGTGATTGGTGCGATCAAGTTACAATTACTACCAATAAAGGCATTATCACCAATAATAGTTTGATATTTAAACTTACCGTCGTAATTAACAGTAACCACTCCACAACCTATATTTACATTCTTACCAACTTCACAGTCACCTAGATATGTTAAGTGAGCGCACTTACTTCCGTCGCCAAAAAATGCTTTTTTCATTTCTACAAAGTTGCCGATGCGGCAATTAGTACCAATTTCACAATACTCACGAATGTGGGCCATCGGTCCTATTGAAGATTTCGCGCCAACATTACTGTTGATAATCTTTGAATTCTCAATTGTTGAGCCTTCACCAATAATGCTATTATCAATGACACTTCCACTGGTGATTACACTGTTTGAATTGATAATTGTCTTTCCTTTTAAATGGACATTGGGTTGAATTTGTACATCAGTTCCGATAATAACACCACTTTCAATATAAGTGTTATCACAGTCCATAATAAAGACACCATTTTCCATGTGTTGACGATTAATTCTAGTTTGCATTGCCTTATTAGCTTGTTGTTGTCCTAAACGATGATCAACACCCATAATCTCATCACTATCAGCCACTACTTTTGCTTGCACTGAATAGTTTTTTGATATAAATAATTCTACCACATCTGTTAAGTAATATTCTTGTTGTTTATTGTTATTTTGAATTAATGGTAAGCATTCCCATAGTTTTTGATTATCACAACAGTAAATAGCTCCGTTTATCTCATCAATCTTTAACTGATCAACTGTACAGTCTTTAGCTTCAGTAATTCTTACAAATTTTCCGTTCTCACGAATAATCCTTCCATACTTAGCAGGGTCTTTCATAATTGTAGATAATAATACTAAATCTTCACTATCTTGATCATTAATTAATTCTTTGAATGTTTCCATCTTTACAAGTGGTACATCGCCATTAATTATTATTGTTTTACCATCATTATTCTTTAGAGAACTTGCTTGTAATACAGCATGACCTGTTCCTAATTGTGTTTTTTGCCAAGCATAAGTAACTTCATCTTTAAAATAGTCAATAATACTTTCGCCTTGATGACCAATTACTATAACAATATCTTCAATGCCGGCAGCTTTTAAGTTATCAACAATGTGTCTAAGTATCGGTTGCCCCATAACTAACTGCATGCATTTAGATTGTTCACTTTTCATTCTGGTTCCTTTGCCTGCCGCAAGGATGATTGCACTAGCCTTCATTGTTATCCCTCATTATCCTTGTTGTCCATGCAAAAGGATACTTCTTTCTCATTTTCTTCACCGCTTCATTGGCTAAGTTTTCATCAAGAGTCAACGCAAAGACACAAGATCCACTACCCGACATCAATACTCCTGAAAAACCCATTTCTAATAAAGCTCTTTTTATTTTACTAATTTCTGGCACAATGTCAAAGGCTATCGGCTCAAAAGTGTTTCCTAAATATTGACATAGTAAGTTAAAATCATTATTCTTTAGTGCTGTTAAAACATTATCGCTTTGGAAATGTTCTAATTGGTAGTTTGTAAGGTTACCATAAGCTAACTTAGTTGACACTCCACCCTTGGGCTTAACTAAGACAACATGACAGTCTAAGTTATTAGTGACAAACTCAATGTTTTCACCAGCACCTGTCACAAGCGCACTCTTCTGATGAAGACAGAAGACAACATCTTTACCTATCTTATCCGCAATTTCTTCCATTTCTTGAATGCTTAAGTTTAATTTAAGTAAATCATTAATTAAATGGATAGTAGCTGCTCCATCACTACTTCCTCCCGCAAGTCCTGCTTGAGTTGGGATAATTTTATTTAAGTGAATTTTAAAATGTTCTTTAAAATCATATTTTTCTCTCATTAGTTGAATAACTTTATAGATAGTATTCTCACTATCATACTTTAAATAACTGATGTTTGAAGTAAAACTATCTTCCTTATCAATTGTAATTTCTACTAAATCATGGAGCTGTAGAGGAACCATTACCATTTCAAGATCATGATAACCATCTTCTCTTTTGCCAATGACATCTAAAGATAAATTAATTTTTGCGTATGCTCTTTTTTTCATAATTTTTAAATAGTCCTATAAAATCTTCTAAAGTTAGTTCTTGCGCACGGGCCTTTAAATTAATATTAGAATCTTCTAATAAATCATTAATTAGTTGTGCACTCGCTATCTCTCTAAGGTTATTATAAAGGGTTTTTCTCCTTTGTTTAAAACAAACTTTCACAAACTTAAAAAATTCTACTTCTGAAACATCTTGATTAGCTTCTTTTCTAGTGAATAATACTACCGCACTATCTACATTAGGCGCAGGATTAAAGACAGTTCTAGGGATCTTTAAAATCATTTTACTCTCATACTTATAACTAGTAATAACACTTAATGCATTATAGTCTTTAGAATTAACTTCTGCATTAAAACGGTCAGCTACTTCCTTTTGCATCATAACACTGATATATTTAATTTTTAAATTTGCTTCAAATATTTTAAAGAGAATTGGAGTTGTAATATAATATGGAAGGTTGGCACATACCACTAATTCTTCGCTACTATAATTTCCTAATTCTTGATCAATATTAACCTCAAGAAAATCACGATGGTTAATTGTTACATTGTCAAATTCTTGAAGTATTTCAGGCAATACCTTAACTAGGCGATCATCTATTTCATAGGCAATAACTTTTTTTGCTGTTTTTGCTAATTGTGCTGTCAAAATTCCTAGTCCAGGCCCTATTTCTATTACCGTTGAGTTATCATTGACCATACTTAAAGATACTAGTTTATTAATAATGTTCTGGTCCATGATAAAATTTTGACCAAAGTTCTTTTTAGCTGTAATTCCATATTTCTTCATTAGTTCATTAGTCTTTAACATTTAGTACCTTCTTAACATCTTCTCTATCGATTTTAAAGCCATTTAAACGCTTTAATAATACCTTATTATTATAACAATCGCCTAACTTAAATTCATCTCCAATTGTTTTTCTTTTTGTCTTATCACCAATAATTCTTAAATCAATTAAATCTTCAATAGTCCAGCCAGTATTAATATCCTCTAAACTCACAACATTCTTTAAAGCGTGTTTTAAATCTTCTTCACCAGCAAATTCGATACCAACTTTTCCATGATGTTGACAACTATCACTTGAAATAAAGGCGTGTTTACACTTAGGAACTATTTTTTCTACTGCAGTTCTTATTCTTTGCCCTGCACTATCAGGATCTGTAAATACAATTATTTCGTTATTTTCAGAAACCTTCTTAATCAATTCTTTTGTTTTTTTATTTAAACCAGTGCCACTAGTCTCAATAATATTAACCTTGAAATATTTTAAAATATTAGCACTATCATGCTTACCTTCAACAACTAACCACTCCTTAATATTTATCATTAGCTTTAACCTCTGATAATTTAGGCACTTTGCAAGAACGCTGACCTGAAGCATCTGTACTACGATATCCAAAATCAACAATTGTTATTTTGGTTTTACGACTACCAGTATACCAAACAACATCATTATAAATACGCTCATCACCAATATAGAAATCAACACGATTATCCTGAATTGCTCCGCCACGATCTAAAACAACTGCATAAAAAGGAACTCCTTCTTTAATTCCTTGCCCTTCATAATTATGCTCATCAAATCTTACAATTGTGCAAAGTGGAATGTCTGAATCTGTTGCAATAATATAATAATCTTCAAACTTAATTCCTTCTTCATATTCTCCATCGTATTGACGAACTCCCCTATCTACATCAGCTCCAATTCCTACTGAAAAGTTCCCATGACCTGAAAACTCTCCACTACAAGTAACACAATTTACACCGTATCTAGACATGCTAGGATAAAAGAATGATCCTTCTTTAATTTCTCCACCTTTAACATAAGTATTAGGAACCATTTTAATTCCATCATACTTTTTATAAATTAAACTATAATCAATCGGATATCGATTAGTAATATCATAACTTACCTTATATTGACTAACATCGTAACTTGGACTGCCATCAAATGCATAATTAGTAATCCAACTTTGTTCATCGCTTGATAGGTTATCATTTTTAACAGTCACAGTATTCGGCTCAGTAGATATATCATACTCATTTAGATAGAGAATTTTTTCTTGGTAAAGATACCTATCTTTTTCAATACCAAAAAATTCGGAATTATCATAAAATAACCCGAAACTAATAATAAGTATCCAAATAATTATATACTTGCGGTATTTAATCATTATTAAACAACCTCTGATAATTAAGTCTAACTTGTTTGTTTAATTCTTCGACTTCTATCCCTCTAATTTCTGCAATCTTATTAGCAACAAAGCATACTAAGTTAGGGTTATTAAGTTTACCTCTAAATGGTTCTGGGGTTAAATATGGACAATCAGTCTCATACATTAGGTATTGCAAATCCACTTCTTTTGCGACATCTAGACTATGACGAGCATTCTTAAAAGTTACAGGTCCTGCTAATGAAATATAGTACCCTAATTCAATAAATCTTTTACTAGTTTCAACACTACCTGAATAGCAGTGCATTACTCCACCTTTTTTTACCGGATATTCTTTTAAGATTTGGTAAGTGTCTTCACTGGCATCGCGATTATGAATGATGATTGGTAGGTTGTATTTATTGGCTAGCTCAATTTGCTTAATGAATAATTCTTTTTGAGCTTGTTTATTGTCTTTAACCCAATAGTAATCAAGTCCTATTTCTCCGATTGCAACAATTCTTTTTTCTTGAATTTGTGCTTCTAAGACCTCAAGATCTTCTTTTGTGTAGGTGTTTGCTGATTCTGGATGCAATCCAACAGCAATATCAAAAAGCTTGCAGTTGTCCGCAAGTGGAATTGCTTGTAGATAATCTTCTTTATCACAACAAATAATTAAGACCCTTTCGATATCATTAACAATAAAATCATCTTTTAATTGCTGATGAATTTCTAAAAGTCTACTATCAGTTAAATGTGCATGTGAGTCAATATATCCCATAATTATTTACCTAAACAGAAATTAGAAAAAATGCTATCTAGTAAGTCAGCACGATGGTACTGCCCTAGGATATCTGATAAGTGTTGGTATGCACTGTTAATATCAATAGCAATTAAATCTACTTCCTGATAACTTTCTAAAGCGCTATAAGCACTTGTTAAAGAGTTTAGAGCTTTTTTAGCTAAGCCGATTTGACGAGTATTGCCTAGGGTAATGTCGTTATTTATTTCTTGGTTGTAGTACATTTCTTTAATTCTATTAATTAGCGGATCAATATCATTATTAAGAGCACTAATATTTAAACCTTCTACATGACCATAAAGATCTGACTTATTATAGACAATAATATGTTTTTTATCTTTAATTAAATCTTTTAAATATTCTTGAGTGTCGCTATCTTCGTTAGTTAAGACCAGAATTACTAATTCCGCTTTACTAACTACTAGTTCAGTTTTTTTCATTCCCATATTTTCTAAGAGGTCTTCACTATCTCTTAGTCCAGCTGTATCAATCAACTTAAGATGGATGTTATCAATTACTACTTCACCCTCAACATAATCTCTAGTTGTTCCTGCAATATTTGAGACTAATGCCTTATCTTCACTGATTAAAGAATTTAGTAAACTTGACTTACCGACATTAGGTTCACCAATAATGGCAGTGGTGATGCCTTGTTTAATTAGTAAATTGTTTTCGCTAACTTTGATGATATTATTTAATTTATCAATCCATCTTTTAACTCTTGGTTTTAAAATTTCATCCGTTATAACTTCAACATCATCATATTCAGGGTAGTCAATATTTACTTCAATGTTAGCCATTACTTCTAACATATCTGATAACATTGGCGTTATTAATTCTTTTACTTTTCCTACAACTTTATTAATAGCTTCTGAGGCTTGGTAACTTGTTTGAGCGTTAACTAAATCATTAATTGCTTCAGCTTGAGTTAAGTCAATGCGTTTATTTAAATAAGCTATTGAAGTAAATTCTCCTGGTAGCGCTGCTCTTGCGCCTTTACCTATTAGTAGACTTAAAATTTTATTACCTAGCATATATGAGCCATGAACATTGATTTCTACCATTTCATCGCCTGTGTAGCTTTTTGGTGCTTGAAAATAACTGACCATTACTTCATCAACTATCTGATTTTCTTCTACTACAAAGTTGTATTTAATTGTGTGGCTTAGTTGTTTTGTGATGTCATACTTTAAAACTTGATTAGCGATTTGTTTTGCTTGGTCTCCACTAATCCTGATAATATTTATAGCTTGATTTGAATGGCCGCTTAGGGCTACTATTGTGTCTTTTATCATAATTTTTCTAAAAAGATATCACAAAGTGATATCTTTAATCCTCTAAACAATCTATCACTTCTAAGATTCTATTAAGATCTTCTTCACCTTGGTATTTAATGGTGATTTGTTTATCATTTATCTTAACTGATGTTTGAAGTTTTTTAGTTAATAACTCTTCCGCATATTTAAATTGATTTCTTGAGCTTGTAGTCCCTGTTTTAGGAGTTGATTCTTCTTTGGTTAATGCTTCTACTTGTCTTACGCTTAACCCTTCACTAATAATTTTTTGGGCTAAATCTAGTGCCATTTGATCATCTTTAACGGTGATCAGTGGGCGAACATGACCCATTGATAGTTTTCCTTCAACAACAAGATTTTGAACTCCTTTAGGAAGTTTTAATAAACGTAATATATTAGTTACATAAGTTCTTGATTTATTAATTCTCTCAGCTAATAACTCTTGAGTATAACCAAGGCTCTCTATCATCTTTTCATAAGCAATAGCTTCTTCAATTGCATTTAAATTCTCTCTTTGAATATTCTCAAGTAAAGAAATCTCCATCATTTGTTGATCATTAAAATCAACAACTATCGCAGAGATAGTCTCCATATTATTCAACTTACAAGCCCTTAATCGACGTTCACCAGCAATTAACTCATAACCACCAATACTCTTTCTAACTAATATTGGTGTAAATAGTCCATGAGTATTAATTGAGCTTGCTAATTCTTGAAGCCCTTCATCATTAAAGGTTTTACGTGGTTGATAAGGGTTTGTTCTTATTTCTGAGATGGCTATCTCTGAAGATGGACCTGTTTTCTCAATCTCATCAATTACATCATACAGTTCATCACCATAGATATTTGCTAATCCTTTTCCTAAACTTTTTTTCTTTGTCATAACTATCCTTTATTATTCATTAGCTCCTTAGCTAATGCAGCATAGGCTTTCGCCCCATCAGAATTCGCATCATAATCAAATATTGATTTACCATAACTAGGTGCTTCTGAAATTCTTACACTTCTTTTGATATAAGTATTAAACACTTTATCTTTGAAGTATTTTCTTACTTCCTGTTGGACTTCTAAACTTAATTTAGTACGACTATCAAACATTGTTAAGACAACTCCTTCAATCTTAATATCCTTATTGAACAGTTTTTGAACTAAACGAATAGTTGATAATAATTGAGTTAATCCCTCTAACGCATAGAATTCACACTGAATAGGAATTAAAACACTATCACACGCAGTTAAAGCATTGGTATTTAATAACCCTAAAGAGGGTGGACAATCAATCAATATATAATCATACTTATCTTTAATTTCATCTAGGCGCTTCTTCAGTAATTTTTCTTTACCCGCTTTATATTCCATCATCTCAATATTTGCGCCAGCTAATTCCACAGAAGCTGGAATAATATCCATTGGTGGAGAATGTAATGTTTGTACAGCTGATTCAAAAGGAATCTCTTGGAATAGTAACTCATTAATTGTTACTACTTTTTTTGCTTTACTTGCGCCGATACCAGTTGTTGCGTTTCCCTGTGGATCAAAGTCAATAACTAAAACCTTTTGACCTAAATAAGCCAATCCAGCAGATAAGTTCACGGTAGTTGTAGTTTTGCCTACTCCACCTTTTTGATTTGCAATTGCAATAATTTTTCCCACTATTTCACCTACTTTTTAAATTTTATAATCATTCTATATTCGTTGTCGTTTTCTTCACTAAGAACTTCAACATTAATTCCAATCGTTTCTACCATTTTAATAGCTTCATTAATTGTATTAATTCCTAATTGTATTTGCGTAGCCCTACCACTTACCTTGTTCTTATCAAGAGTTGATTTAGCTACATCTCCAGTTTTTACCAAACCTTCTGTTTGTGCAACATTTAGTTTTTCATTAATAATCTTTTTTAAATATTCTTTTTGCTTTTCAGGTTCAACACTTAATAAACAACGTCCATGTCTTTCAGTAATTTTTCTTTCAGCTACTGCGGTTAATACTTCTTTGTCTAATTGTAGTAATCTTAGTTTGTTTGCTACTGCTGATTGTGATTTGCCAATTTTATTTGCTAGTTCTTGTTGTGTAATTTTTTGGCTAGCAATTAAAGTTTGATAAGCTAAAGCTTCTTCAATTGGTGAAAGGTCCATCCTCTGAATGTTCTCGATCAGTGCAAAATTCTCTGCTTGATTCTCACTTACCTCAATTATATATGCAGGTATTTCTTCATAATTTAATTTAATAAATGCTCTTAGTCGTCTTTCACCTGCAATTAAACTATATCCATTAAGAATCGGTCTTACAACTATTGGTTGGATTAGTCCATTGTTTTTAATCGACTGTGCTAGTTCATCAATGCTATTCTCATCAAAGTATCTTCGTGGCTGAAGAGGATTAGTTTGGATTTTTGATATTTTAATACTTAAGACTCTATTCATATAACTCCTTTTCAGTATTCCTATTGTACCATAATTTTTATTTACTTATTATAATGGTTTTTTCTTAATTGCCCCATAATTTCGAGGATATTTATCATTAGTTTTATTAATTTTTTTAATAAATAAATTATATCTGGTTTGATCATCATAAGTGTGGTGGAATTGTTCTTGGTATTCTCCACCAAGAGTTTCAATAGCTTTTTTTGCTAACACAAGTTCTTGGTCTACGTTCTTGCCCTTTAAGGCGCAAAAATATCCACCTATTTTCACTAAAGGCAGGCATAACTCAGATAATACTGGCAAGTTTGCGACAGCTCGACTTACTACAAAATCAAAAGTTTCACGCTTATCTTTGACATATTCTTCAGCTCGTAAGGATACTACCTCAATATCTAATTCTAGCAATTTAGTTAATTCATTTAAAAATACCGCTCTTTTACCAATAGGTTCTAATAGTGTAACTGATAAATTAGGTTTTAATATTTTAAGAACTACTCCCGGAAAGCCTGCCCCAGTTCCTACATCGATTAATGAGCCTTCAAATTCCTTGTCAAATAAGACTAATGCACTATCATAAAAATGTTTGCTATAAATCTCTCGCTCTTCAGTAATAGCTGTTAAGTTAACCTTCTGATTATACTCTCTAAGAAAGTTTGAATACTTCTTAAACATCTCTAATTGTTCGTTGTTTAGATTGATATTGTGTTCGCTTAGTTTATCTTTAAATTCACTTATTTTCATATAGTGTATTATACCATTTATTATTATTTAAAACTAATGACATATAGAAACACATCTTTTAGATATTTAAATTTAAATTTCATTTTTGAGAGTTAAATAATGTAATGTCTGCACTTATTAGTATTGCTAACGATAACAGAGATAATCAACTATCTAAAGCATAATTCATAAAAAAGAGAGCTTCATCGCTCTCTTTGATTACACACTTTGTTGGCTAAATCCCATGCAATTTGTTGGTTCCTCTTACTAATTTTTTGGTACTTTTGATTCTATGTGTGCTAATGCCAAATATTATTAATAGTATTGCATATAGTATACTGTACTCTCCAAACAATTGAATATTTGAATTGAAATCCTGGGTATAAAAGAATAAAGATGAAGCTAATATTGTTTGCACTGTTAAAGATAATTTTATATATCGATAATCAGTAGTTCCTTTCTTTGGAAATTCTTTATTTTCAATACTCGTTCCACGAAATATTCTGTTCCTATTAAACAATAAAATTGAAGCTAAAGTTATAAAAATTGTTACAACTGCATCAAATATACTCCACCCATATATTGGAGCGGAAATATCCACTATAGGTTTTATATCTCCTGCACCCACTCTATATGGTAACGATGTAATAAAGCTATTATCATAACCGTCTTCAACTGAAGCTTTATGTGGATCAACATAAGAAAAAATCATAACTCCAAAATGTTCATCGATACTTGCTATTCTATCATTCTCAGCTGTAACGACAACACTTGTAAATAGAGCCATTAACATTAGCGCTACTAAAAAAGGTTGAAATATACTTTTTATTTTCATATGGCCCCCCCGCCTATTTTGTGTAATGTCTTGCAATTAATTCTAAACTCAATATAAAATACTATATAATACTAGAAGTAGTTTTTAATGCTATATTACAAATTAATGTACTCTATGTACTTTATACTAATATTAAACCATATTTATAATTTGAATAATACCGTACTTTTGTTTGATATTTGCTTTTTTTAATAATTAAGTCAATTACTATCACTTAATTATTAAATTATACTTTTTTAGGAAACTGTAATTGCAATATTACTTAAATCCTAATTAAAAACCTTCAACAAATGTTGAAGGTTTTAGCTAATTAATTATTTTGTTCTTCTGTTTCGGTAATGTTGCCTTTATCCGTTAGAGATACTATTACAACCAGGGTGAATAATCCCGCAAATGTAATGCTCCATTCATCAAACATTGAAACTCCATAAATAAAGTCTTGAGTAAGAAACAACAATAACATTGATATTAGTGAAGATCCAATTAAAACTAGTTTTGTAGTTTTTCTAAGAACTTGTTCATTGTTTTCAAAATCAATTCTATCATTATATAAGCATAATCCAGTATAAACAATTATAAATAAAGTGATAACCATGTTGAATATACTCCAATCAAAGCCATTGCTAAAGAGATTAAACTGGCTTTCAGGGTCAACTCCTATTTTTATTGTGAAATTTCCAACATGAGTTGTTTCACCCTCTTCAACAATTACTTTTGATTCGTACCAATCTCTAGCTTCATGTAAGTATTCAAATAAATGCTGCCCATCTTCTAGTCCTACCAAAACTGAGTCGGCTACTGTTTTTGGTAAATTGTTTTCAAACACTACTTGGTCACTTTCCAATATAACTGGTGCATGAAATACCATTGGCTTATTAGAATCTCCAGGATCAGAAGGATGCGTTGGATCTAGTGGTAAAATTGATAAACTATCCTCGTTTGGTTTATTTGTAGAATCTTCTATCACTTTATTAAAGACTTTGATAGTTGCGACATCACTAAATGTAAGTGAGCTCATTGAATTTTCTGGTGTTGATTCAAAATTCGGAAATATCGTATTTGTTACTCGATATGTTGTTACTCCCAATTTGTTAGTACTCGGTTTGTAAAAATTAGGGTAATTCTCTAGTTTTGTTATATTATTTATTATCCACGAATAACCCTCAATATTATAATATCCTTTGTTATGGACTGTAGGGTTATTGTCTGTTATATTAAGAAACTCGCCTAATTTAGAAACAGGGACCGCTACTAAAGGTTTTGAATTTTGATTTAGTTCATATTGAGCATCCTTTAAATCTATCGTTGCTTCAAAGTCATTACGATAAATTCTTGAGGCAATATTTGTTTTTCCTGCTATATTATTTTTCTCAATAGAAGGATCCAAAGTTGGGATTTCTGTAATGATGTAACCCGCATTTGTGAAAATTCCAGGGCTTCCATCTGATTGATTTTCCACAACTAAAGAGGTATCGTTTGGCATATATAGTTCTTGAGATTTTTTTATCTCAATAGCATCAGATACTTCTGCTGGTAATACAATATTCCCCCTTATTACCCAATGAGGCATAGTCCAAGATGTTCTTTGTTCAAGCATTAATATATTGTCGATATCCGAACTTATTGGTCTGTTTCCGGTAAGTGAACTACTTACAAGCTCAATACCTTCGATGCGCTCACCTACGGATGTTGTCGTATTATTTAAAACTAAGGTAGCCTCTCCTTTGAATGATGCTGGATATTTTTCACCATCTATAACATATGTAAGAATACTATTAGTTATTTCTATGTTTTCATCTACAAAGACAAAAATATCGCCTCCTATTGTTTTAGTAAATCCCGTTTCCAAATCATGCATCGGAATTTCAGTTTTGGCTAGAGTAATAGTGCTTACTTTTGGACTGCCGTTACTGTTAAATAATCTGATATCCAAATTTCCTTCAATATTAGTATATCCGTCACTTCCTAAGACATTAACATGGTTTGAATTTTTTACTTTAATATTTACATTCTTTTTAACATTGAAATTTGATGAAGAATTAAAATTGTTAAAACCTGTCCCGTAAATTGAGCTTGATTCAGAAGCATTTGTAACTAAGGAATTAACATAAATGTTTGCATCATTAATTACATTCGAGTTTGTGTTTGGATTGTTAGAAGCTAGGTGTCCTGCTCCAAAAACATTACTTACTTTAGCCTTTAATATTTCTATTTCAACACTTCCAACGTCTGCTGAAATGTTTTGATAACTTGTTGTGGAGTAAATATAATCAACTTCTACTTTTGTGCCACCATAAATATTATTTAAACTTGCTTCGTAAATATAAATATCAACATTTTTAGTAACACCTGCTTTGATGTCATAATTTAAAGGCTCTTTATTTTCAATAAAAATTGAAGATCCTCCATAGATGTTTGCTGAACTTAAATCAACGGTATTTGTGATATTGATATCTACACTATCTACAGTTACATTCCCAATAAAATTATCGATAATTAGATTGTCATTGAATATTTTCCCGGCACCGATTATATTATCGATTTCTGCATTTCCATAAAAATTTATCTCTGTTGAGCCTACTGTTGCTGTTAAATTTTCAACTTCCAAATTACCTCGTATGATGCCACCGCCAACAACATCAATTATTTGTTTAGTGTTTATTAAATTAATTGTTGCTTTACCAGATACATTAGCTGATAAACTTAAATTTTCCAATATTCCAGTTGATGGTGGAGAATAATCATTATTACTAATTTCACCGCCACCATATATATTTGTCGCGACGTCACCACCTCTTAGAATTATGTTCGTATTGCCAATTACACTTGAGTTTAATCCTCCTCCAACAACATCATGTCCAATACTATTGATGTGATTAGAAACAGTTCCTCCTTCAATAATGATGTATGTATTTCCTGTCATATTAGTCAGCTCAGCATCATTATCAGCATACATAGTATTATGGTTTCCGCCATAAATTGATGCTACTTCTCCGCCCTTAACTATTATATGAGTGTCTCCGTTATAGGAATTGTTTCTAGAGCCTCCAAAAATTGTATATTCAGAAAGGTCATATGAATTTAGACCTGCCCCACTAGAAGAAAAATCAAACAGAACTCCATTTAGCTCAATTCTAGTTTCTCCTGCTACATCTCCATCTAGTATTGTTAATCTTCCACCATTAGCATAGATAACATTACCAACTATCTCTATTTCTGCACTTGTGTTAATATTGATTGAATTTTCATCAATGTTATTAAGTATTACATTTGGTTCACTAGCTATTACCATAGTAGGTGATAAAGCTAACAACATAGTTATTATCAATAATAACCTTTGAATTCTTTTAATCATTATAACCTCCGACGCTTTGAGTTCATTACCTCATTAATGTTTTTTATCATTAAACAATATGATATTCACTATTTAATTTATAATAGTCAAAATATACTTATTTTAAACACTTTTATTTAGTGTACTATAATAATTATAAAAGTACAATCTCGACTATTTAGCATCCCTAATTATTAACACTATTTAATTATTAAGTGAAAATTTGAATACAGAAACATATTTAAAACAACTAATGTTTTGATTAAAAAAGAGTTCCAGATGATTAACTAGAACTCTTTGTATTAATTATTTTACTTCTTCTTTTTCTTTATTATATCTTTTCTTTTTTCCTAAGATAAGGAACACTACAAAGATAACAAATAGAATAAAGAACACAATACTCCAAATATCGAAGATAGTCATAGGTAATGTAAAATCTTGAGTGATAAGTAATAAGATGATGATTAAGATAGTCTCAATAACCATTAATACTTTCATTCTTGCATATTTACTATGTAATTTATTAATAAATTCTTCTTCCTCTTTAGACATATCTTTATTCTTATCGAATTTACCTTTTGTTAGATAGAATATTGTTCCAAATGATACTAATAAAGTCATTAGTAAATCGAATAAACTCCATGCAGCACCAGTTTGTAGATTAATTACCCCTGTGATACCCCCTGCCCCAGGTTGTACTGGAATTATAGGTCTATCAGGAATTTTATCTGTTGGAACGGTTGGGATTAGTGGCAGATCAGGTATTTCTTCAACTGGAGGTATCTCCTCTGTTGGAGGAATCACAATTATTTCATCTGATCCAGTAATTACAAAATCGCCTCTTTCGATAGTGATAACATAGTTTTTAGCAACATCAGCATCTCCGATTAATGCCGTAATTGCTCTTAAATAAGTATCAACACTTTCATCGATTCCTTTTCTTGGTCTAGAGATTCTAACATTTAAATCTTCACCAGCAACCACTCCACGGTCACCATTTTGTCTCTCAACAGTAAATCCACCATAATTTGCAGGATCACTAGTATTTACTACTTTGCCTGAGTTATTTACTTCAATAATAACAGGTCTTGGAGTTACTTGTGGATAAACCATTTTTACTGTTGGTAAATGTTTGTCAGAAGTAGCTCTAACATAATAAGGGGTATTATTTTCTTGATTATTTACTAAATTTTTAACATCCGGCATTTTGTTTGAGTACTGTACACCGTCAGTACTATATTCTAATTTTAAATTTTCAACACTATCATCAATGTTTACTGTCATCGATTTGTGACTAACGCCATCGTATACACCAATGTACGGAGTAGCTGTGAAATCTAGATACGTTTTAGCTTCCCACTGTGCATACAAATCCATGTTTTCAATAATTTTAATACTATTATATTGAATGTAACTGTCACCTGTTCCTTCAGCTGATGTGTTCCAACCAACGAAGTTGTAAGTATCTTCTGGGATAAACATATTATTTTTGACAATATGAGTAGAGCCATCTTTCATTGTATAAGTTACAGTTGGCTTGCTAGCATTAACTGTGTTATTAGCGTGATAAGTAATTCCAACATCTTTAGTTTGATATACAACATCAAATGTATATGTTCCTCCACCTAAATCTTTATCAGAAATAGAGTAAGTACCATCCGCATTTTTAACTATCGGTAGGTTGTTTTTAACAGTACCTCCAGTTTTACCTTCAGCTGTATAAGTTATTGTTGGGTAATATTCAACTCCATCAATTGTAATATCGGCACTTAAAGTAAATTTATCTAATAAATCAACCGATCCTCCAATTGTGGTTTCATCAAACCCTGTATAAATTTTAGAATCAGAGATTATTGTTGGAGGAGTTGCTCCTTCAGGTAGACCTGAATAAATTACATTTGCGTCTGCTATTGTGAACTCAATTGTTGGACTTTCATAATCCTCATAATACCATTGACCATCATACATATATTTATAACGAGTCAATCCATTAGTTAAAACATCTGTATGTAAACCAGCAGGTAAATCACCATCCGGTGTTACTTCATAAGAAACTGTATGAGTTTTATTTTCTAAACTGTCATTACTGAACCAAGATAGAACATCTTCTGATACTGTTGTTACTCCGACCTTTCTGCCGCTTACAGTAACATTTGCTGAATTTTCAACATAATTTACTTCAGGACCCATTTCATCATGTAAACCACCACCAGATATATCTTTTAAAATGTATCTAAAAACGTTTTGTAATTTGATTCCGTCAGTTCCAACCGGAATATAGTATTGTGATTTTGGATCAGATGCAAATTTGTTGATTGGGTCATCTTTTGTTCCAAATCCTACCGAATAGATTTCAATTCCTGAGTTTTTAGCACTTGTAGATGCATCAATTGCATCTTGTCTAATTAAATCAGTCATTTTATTTCCAGCACCTATTACAAGATCAGTTGCACACTTACCTTCTTCATTAGTATAAAGAGTTGGTTCACCATCAGATAATAAAATCATGATTTTATCTCTATTAGATGGTGTATTAGCAAACGTGCTTTGTCCCACTCTAATACCTTCTCCTGTATTGGTTCCCCCACCTGCTTTTATAGCATTTGTTTGAGAGATTACTTTATCATAATTATTAAAGCCCATCGGTACTAAGACTTTAGTGCCGCTAGCTGTGTTATGAGAAATTTCAGTTCCGTTCCCATTTACATACGATCCAACATCAGAATTGAATTGTACTAAAGAAACTCTAACGTCACGATTTGCTTGTTTTAAGTTATTCACAAAATCTATAACTGAATTTTTCATATTAACTAAACGATCGTCTTGAGCCATACTTCCAGAAGTATCTACAACGATTGCGATATCTATTGGCTTAACTTCCGTAATTACCATAGGTTCGAAAGTAAGATTTACTTCCCATTTGTCAATCGCAGTACGACCAACAACATATTTGTCCATGTTAGTTAAATGGTCGCCATTTCCTGAAGAACCAATAGTCGTTGAACTTCTCACCATTTCTGGATTTTGAGCTATTACTGTTCCAACAAAAAGTGATAACACTATTAAACTAAAAAGTATAGTATTAATTATTTTTTTCATTTTACCCCCGCCTTTATTATTTATTAGCAATAATTGTATCTAGAACTTTAAACCACTTGTAATAGTGTTAAGTTCTAAGAAATGTGTTTTAATACACTATATCATTACATTTATATTAAATCATATATGTATGTGTAAAAATACCGTACATTTGTTTGATTATTTACTATATGTGCTTTTTTGTGTTAATAAATAGTCTCACTTTAATTTTACAATTAATTATACAGGCCACTAACCTTAAAGATGTAGTTAATGGTTGAAATTTTTCATTATATGCGATTTATTTGATAATTATTTCAAAATAATAAGAAATTTTTGTTTTTTACACACAGTTTTCACATTGACAAATTATTATATATCCATACTAATAATATTTTTTCATAAATTCCTCTATTATTAATCATTAGAAAAAGTAGGCATTGCCTACTTTTTTCATGTTACTTTTTTAAATACAATAGCAGTGTCGCAATATCCGAAGGGTTGACTCCACTAATTCTTGATGCTTGCCCTAAGGTTTGTGGTCTAATTTCTTTTAACTTTGAGGCAGATTCTAATGATAAGTGTTCTACCCTTTGGTAGTCAAAGTCTAGAGGTATTTTTAGATTATCTAACTCTCTTACTTTATTCGCATCTTTAATTGCTTTAGCTATATATCCCTCATACTTACATGCGATATCTATTTGAACTAATACATCATCTGGATAGTTTAAATCTAATAACTCTTTAATCTTTTTAACTTCCACATGTGGCCTTTTTAGGACTTGGATTAAGTTGTATTCATTCGGCAAGTTATCCCAATTAAATGTTTCCCAATATTTTTGAAGTCTAGGATCACTGCCTTTTAATACTGTTAAATCTTGGTGAGCTTTTTCAATTAAATCGATTTTTTTTAGATATATATCATATCTATCTTTTTTTACTAATCCAACTTGATAACCTTTTTCTGTTAAACGACGATCAGCATTGTCATGTCTTAATAGTAGTCGATATTCTGCTCTTGAGGTTAGTAGTCGATATGGTTCTTGTGTCCCTTTAGTTACTAAGTCATCGATCATGACTCCAATATAAGCTTCATCTCTTCCTAAGACAAATGGTTCTTTATCATCGATTTTTAAAGATGCATTAATTCCAGCCATTAATCCTTGTCCAGCCGCTTCCTCATATCCACTAGTGCCATTAATTTGTCCGGCACAGAATAGATTCTCAACATCTCTTAATTCTAGATTGTTTTTTAGTTGCAGAGGATTGATTGCGTCATACTCTATTGCGTAAGCATACTTCTCAATAATTGCATTCTCTAATCCAACCATAGTTCTTAACATTTTATCTTGGACATCATAAGGTAAAGAAGTTGAGAAACCTTGAACATAGGTTAATCTATAATCTGCAGTTTCTGGTTCTAAAAATATTTGGTGACGCTCTTTATCTGCGAAGCGAACTAATTTATCCTCTATTGATGGGCAATATCTAGGCCCTACCCCTTTTACTACACCTGAGTACATGCTTGATTTATTAAGGTTATCTCTAATTATTTTATGAGTTTGGCCATTTGTATGAGTTAGATAGCACGGAAGTTGTTGACTTGGTGGAATTATTTCTGTTGTTAAAAACGAGAAACTCAGAAACTCTTGTGATCCTGGTTGTAGTTCAACAACTGAGTGATTTATACTGTTGGTTAATACTCTTGGTGGAGTTCCTGTTTTTAATCTAAAAGTTTGAATACCTAAAGAGTTTAATGATTGGCTTAAAAGCTTTGTTGTCGGTAGTCCATCAGGTCCACTACTTATAACTTCACTTGAGACCATAATCTTACTATCCATAAATGTTCCAGTTGTTAGGATAACTATTTTTGAGAAGATCTTACGGTTATTAGTTTTTATACCAATAACTTTTTTATTATCACATAGTAACCCTGTTACCATTTCTTCAACTATTTCTAGATTTGGTGTATTACTTAACACATCAATCATTAGTTCTGAATATTTATCTTTATCTGATTGAACTCTGAGGCTTTGTACCCCAGGTCCCTTATTAGTGTTTAACATTTTAAATTGTAATGCTGTTTGATCAGTGGTAATTCCCATTTGCCCACCTAAAGCATCTATCTCACGAACAACAATTCCTTTAGCTGGTCCTCCAACACTTGGATTGCATGGCATACTTCCAATACTATCTTTAGTAAGTGTTATTAAAACAGTAGACTTGCCCATTCTACTTGTTGCTAGTGCTGCTTCTATTCCGGCGTGTCCGCCTCCTACTACTATTACATCAATCATCTAAGATATTATACTACATCTAATAAAATTTGGATAAAAAAACTAGTCTTTATAGACTAGTTAAGTAGTTTTCTAATTCGTTAATCCAATATGCTTTTTTATCTTCACTCATTCTGCTAGCATTGACACTATTTATATTGCATTTAACGATATCTTTAACTGTGAATCCACATTCATTAATTAAATGATCGTATTCATCATCTAAAGTAGTTGTGGCCATTGACATATTATCTGTATTAATTGTTATTACTGTTCCCATATCATATTGTTTCTTAATTGGATGATCACTATAGGTATCACATATATGACATTGAACGTTGCTTGTTATACACACCTCTAAAGGAATTTTGCGACCGATAACTTCCTCCATGACTTTTGGATCTTTAATTGAGTTAGCACCATGTCCAATTCTTAAAGGATTAAATGTTAAAGCAGTAGCGACATGTTGGCTCCCTCCACCTTCTCCAGCATGAACAATGAATGGTAATTCTAACTCTGTAGCTCTATCAAAGATATAACGATATTCCTCCATTTCATTAGTACCTTCTGCACCAGCTAAATCTAATAACACTACACCTTTTCCTAAATATTTTTTCACCAATTCGACCGTCTCTAAATTTTCTTTAATATTGACTTTACTATCACCAAAATTCATACAACATAGAATAATTCCGGCTTCAATTTTGAAGTTCTTCTGTGCTTGATCGACACCTTCTAATACAGCCTCTACAACTTGATCCATTGTCATACCTTTTTTAGTATGTAATTGTGGTGCAAATCTTATCTCTGCATAAACAAGGCCTAAACTATCTAATCTTTCCAAAAGATCGTAAGTAGATTTTACTAAAGCTTCTTTATCTTGTAGAACAAGAGTTGGAAAATTAAATCTCTCCAGGTATTCATAAAAATCTTTAACATTAGCCGTTGCAACCATGTAATCAATAAAACCCTCAAGAGTTTCACCAGGAACATCAATATTTCTCTCTTTTGCTAAGTTGTAAATTGATTCGTGGACTAATGAACCATCCAAGTGGCAATGCAAATCGACTTTAGGAAATGGGTATTTATTCATCTTTTTCTATCTTCCTCTTCTTTATTTCAAAAAATTTATTAACGATATTCTATTATATATTCAAACAAAATGGAATACCTAAATTGGGAAAAACAATGATTATTTTAATATACTAAAAAGTAAACCTACAACAAACAGATACTCAAGTTTGTAGTAGACTTACTTATGAGAATTCAAGTAATGAAGTGCCTCAGAATAATTAATGATTCTTGAAATTATTTTTCCTAAGAATAAAGCCGATGATATAGATAATGCATTTATTATTTAGTTATTTTTCATCTTTTCCATAAATACTTCAACAGCTTGCGCAACTCCATTTTCATCAAAGCGAGCAGTGATATAATCAGCTACATCTTTTATTTGTTGAGTAGCATTGCCCATCGCAACTCCAAACCCTGTTTCCATAATCATTTCTAAATCATTTTCGTTATCTCCAACTCCCATGGTGTTCTTAAAGTCAATCCCATATTTTTTACACACTTCTTTAATACAGTTTGCTTTGCTGCCTCCAAAAGGAATTAGTTCAATGAATGTAGATCTAGAGAAAACAGCTTTAAAATCTCCTGTGATCTTTTCATCCAATATTTGTTTAACATAGTTGTCTTCTTCTCTTTTAAGAAAGAATATAGCTTTATTCCATTGAGCTGGGAAAGCTTCTACTACATTTGGATGATATTTAATTGGAAGTCCTGTTTGTTGGATTAAGTTATCTGCATAATGGTTATTCTCATTACTATGAATTAAATCTTTTTCATACCAAGAGAAACCATATTCAACATCACCCACTAATTTTATTGCCTCTGCAATATTTTCTTTAGTTAGATTGGCGATAACTGTTGCATCTTCTTCATCTACTGCAATATACTCTGTTCCATTACAACCCATTACTACTTTTACAATTCCATCTAATTTTAATTGTTCAAGTTTATTTTTAATTGCGTAACAACTTCTACCAGTTGCAATTGTAATTAAGTATCCTTCTTCACTTGCTTTTTTAAGAGCATCAATTTCTTTTTGAGCTACATAGAATCCTTCTTGAAGAAGAGTTCCATCCATATCTAAAGCTATAAGTCCTTTATACATTAATTAATCTCCGTTCCTACCGCAAGATTTTTAAGTTCTAATAATTCTAGCCCCGATCGATCTTCTCCAGCTATTAACATTCCTTGTGATAACATTCCTCTAAATTTCATTGGTGCTAAATTCACAAGCACTGTTATTTTTTTACCTATTAATTCTTCAGGTTTAAAGAATTCCGCAATACTACTTACAATTTGAACAACTTTATCTCCAATATCTACTTGTAATACTAATAAACGGTCTGCTTTATCATGTTTCTTACATTCTAAAACTTTTCCAACTCTTAATTCTAACTTGCTGAAGTCATCATAACTAATTTCTGGTTTATGGTTAACCACTGGCTTGATCGGCGCTAGATTAGCCAACATTTCTTCAGCGTCAATTCTTGCGAAAAGAATTTCAGGGTCTTCACAAACTTTAATTGGACTTTCTAAGTTTCCAAACGTTGAAAGTGATTGATAGTCAGTTACTATTGTATTTAATTGCTTAAATATTTTTTCTGTAGTATCAGGAATAAATGCTGTTAATAAGACAGCACTATATCTAATTCCTTCTAATAGATTATATAAAACAGTTTGTAGTCTTGGGTGATTTTCTTCTTCTTTTCCAAGAATCCAAGGTTCTGTTTCATCTACATATTTATTTAAACGACGTAAGTAATCAATAATGGCAGTAATACTATCAGCTACCCTTAATTCTTCCATTAGTTTATTTACTGTTTCTTTTGTCTTTAGTGCTAACTCTGATAGTTCTAAATCTAATGGTTCATTAACTTTAGTATTTGTAACATTTCCATTAAAGTATTTGTTGCTCATTGAAATCGTACGTTTTACTAAGTTGCCCAATACATTACATAAATCAGCATTAATTCTTTCAATCATCAGTTCATAAGTTATAACTCCATCATTACCAAAAGGCATTTCATGAAGGCAGAAATAACGAACTGCATCAACCCCAAACAGTTTAACTAAGTCGTCAGCATAAATCATGTTACCTTTAGATTTGCTCATCTTGCCTTCTCCAACTAGTAACCATGGATGTCCAAATACTTGTTTAGGCAGTGGAATATCTAAAGCCATTAACATAATTGGCCAGTAAATAGTGTGGAAACGCAATATATCTTTTCCAATTAAATGAACATTTGCAGGCCAATATTTTTTATACATTTCACCACTATTGCCATCTACATCATAATCAATACCTGTAATATAATTACTTAAAGCATCAATCCAAACATAGACAACATGTTTATCATCAAAATCTACTGGTATTCCCCATTTAAAAGAAGTACGAGAAACACATAAATCTTGGAGTCCTGGTAATAAAAAGTTATTTAACATTTCATTCTTTCTTGATTCAGGTTGAATGAAATGCGGATTATCTTTGATGTGTTGAATTAAACGGTCTTGGTATTTACTCATTTTAAAGAAGTAAGCTTCTTCTTTAGTTTTCTCAACCACCGAACCACAGTCCGGACATTTACCCTCTACAAGTTGAGCCTCTGTAAAGAATGATTCACAAGGCTTACAGTATAGTCCTTCGTATTCTCCTTTGTAGATGTCTCCTTGTTGATATAGTTTTTTAAACATTTTTTGAACTTGCGTTTTGTGATATGGGTCTGTGGTTCTTACAAACTTATCATAAGACACATTTACTAAGTCAAATTGTTCCCTAATAATATTGGCGATTTCATCAACATATTGTTGCGGATTCTTTCCCTGTTCTTTAGCACGGTCTTCAATTTTTTGACCATGTTCATCTGTTCCTGTTTGAAAATAAACATCATCTCCAATTAAACGATGATATCTAGCAATACTGTCAGCTAAGATAATTTCATAGACATTTCCAATGTGCGGTTTGCCTGAAGTGTATGCGATAGCTGTTGAAATATAATATGGTTTTTTCATAATTTTTCACATCCTCAACAACTATTATAACAAATTATTGATATTTAAAAGAATAAAAAAGAGACCAACAAATGTTGATCTCAATTAATTATTCAGTTTCTATTTTTTTATTACGACTTGCATGTTTTCTTTCAACAGCCGATAAATATCTTTTACGAATTCTGATGTCGGTTGGAGTAATTTCAACTAGTTCATCATCATTAATGAATTCAAGTGCTTCTTCTAATGAGAATGTGCGAGGTGTTACAAGTTTCATAGCGTCGTCAGCTCCTGTTGAACGAATTGAAGTTAATTTCTTATTTTTAATTGGGTTAACTTCCATATCTAAGTTGCGCGCTGACTGCCCAATAATCATTCCTGTATAAACTTCAGTAGCTGGTCCAATAAATAATTGTCCTCGCTCTTGAATATTCCATAAAGCATAAGTCATTGCTTTACCTTGTTCAGTTGAGATAAGGGCACCATTAATTCTTTGTGGTATTTCTCCACTATATTCTTGGTAATCAGATAACTTTCTTACCATTGTACCTTCACCTTTAGTATCGTTAATAAATTCACTACGATATCCCAATAATCCTCTAGTTGGAACGATATACTCGATAGTTGTGTAATCATTTTCATCAACCATGTTAACCATTTTACCTTTACGAATGTTTAACTTATTAATTACAGCTCCTACATAATCATTAGGTACGGAACAATTTACAATCTCTACTGGTTCCATTAGTTTTTCGCCAACTCTTTTAAAGATAACTTCAGGCTTACTTACTGCAATTTCATATCCTTCACGACGCATATTTTCTAGTAAAATCGATAAATGTAATTCTCCTCTTCCACTAACTTTGAAGCAATCTGTTGAGTCAGTATCTTCAACCATTAATCCAACATTAACTTCTAACTCTTTATTTAATCTTTCTTTAATATTTCTTGAAGTGACAAATTTACCAGATCTGCCTGCAAATGGTGAATTGTTTACCATGAAACTCATTGATAGTGTTGGTTCTTCAATTTTAATTGATGGTAGTGGGATTAAGTGATCTGGATCACAAAGAGTGTCTCCAATACTTACATCACTGATACCTGAAACAACAACTATTTCTCCACATTGTGCTTCTTCTACTGATATTCTACTTAGCCCTTTATTAACGAAAATTTGGTTTAATTTAACTCTCTTATTTTTTCCATCTTGGTCACAAACAACTAATGAGCTTCCTTGTTTGATTTTTCCTGAGAAGATTCTTCCAATTCCAAGTCTTCCAATATAGTCATCATACGCTAGTGATGAAACCTGCATTTGAAGTGGTTTTTCTGTTACGTCTGGGTATACATGTGTATGTTTGATGATTGTCTCAAATAAAGGCACGATATCTTTATTGGTGTCTTCAATTTCGTATTTAACTACACCTTCTTTTGCGATTCCGTATAGGATTGGGAAATCTAATTGCTCGTTAGTAGCATTTAAAGATAAAAATAGATCGTATACTTCATCAACTACTTCAACAGCTCTCTCATCTTTCTTGTCAATTTTATTAATTAATAGGATAGGTTTTAGTCCACACTCTAAACTTTTCTTCAATACAAATCTTGTTTGTGGCATTGGCCCTTCTGATGAATCTACTAATAGGATAACTGTATCTACAGTTTTAATAATTCTTTCTACTTCACTTGAAAAGTCCGCATGTCCTGGAGTATCGACAATATTAATTTTATAGTCTTGATAGGTGATAGAACAATTCTTTGAGTAAATTGTAATTCCTCTTTCTCTTTCTAAATCATTAGAGTCCATAATACAATCAACTGGTTGTTGATTTTCTTTAAAAACGTGTGATTGGTTTAAGAAAGCATCTACTAAAGTAGACTTTCCTGCATCGACGTGGGCAATAACTGCAATATTTATAATTTTTTGAAATTCCATATTTATCTCTTCTTTCTAAACAACTTACCTATAATACCACAATCATATACATAAAACCTAGAAAATAACAGGAATTAACATTAAAAAACTAAAACATCTTAGTGTTTTAGTTTTATTTAAGAATTATAGTGATTTGATACGATAGAAATACTTATCAATTAGTTTTTGATTATGGTTAACTGAATTAGTGCCTTCCATCCATCCAGACTCTTTTTTAGCTTCATCACTCATATGATGAACATGTCCATTAAAGTAAATTTCTGGTTCTACTCCTCTTTGTACTAATAACTCTGACATCTGTACTAACATTGCCGACATAATGTAGTTCATTGGAATCCCACTTACAGGACCTACCTTCATTGGGAAGCCTTCAATGTTGATAGCGGCATCTCCAACAGTACAATGATTATCAATTACAACATCTGCAATATCTTTTAATTTTTTACCACTAGTATGACGAGTATTCAAAGTATCACCATAATCAAGTGATGTAATAGCAATTACTGGTATCCCTTTTTCTTTTGCGCGTAAAGCTGCATCTACAGTTACAATATTGTTTCCAGAATTTGAGATAACAATTAAGACATCTTTCTCTGGATCAATGCGATGATAATCAACAATTGAATTACCAATTCCATAACAACTCTCTAAATTCATTAACTTAGTCATTTCCATTGTTCCATTCAAACTAGATTCTGCAATTGCTACATAGTTTGCCGGAGAAGCTGCGCGATAATAATTCTCTTCGGCCACTAGTAGTGAATGCCAACAACCAAAGGCATATACTAGACCGTCTTTTTCTCCAGCATCTGCACATAACTTTGCGGCAGCCATTATATTATCAGCTTGAGTTTCTTCAATTTTATCTACTACTTCACTAATTGTTTTAAAATATCTTTGCCATGCTTTCATTTTAATTTTCCCCTATCTTATTTGTACATTCATATAATATTGTTTTTACTATCTTCTTTGGTTCAGTTATCGAAGTTCCGATAACTACACAATATGCTCCGGCTTCTAATGCTAATTTCATTTTTTCGCCGTTAGTGATTCTGCCTTCAGCCACTATTTTATCTACTCCATTTTCTTTTAGTTCTTTAATTAGTTGATAATCAGGTTCAGGTAGCGGTACTGTTCCAAATACAATTGGATTTTTAGAATATGGTGTGTATCCTGATAATGTTGTTCCTATCATATCAGCGCCATACTCCCAGGCTTTTATTCCTTCTTCTAGAGTTGAAATATCAGCTATTACTAGTACCTCAAAATTATTTTTAATTTCTTGAATAAATTGTTTTAGAGTAAGTTCATCATATCTTTCTCTAATAGTGCCATCTATCGCGATTGCATCAGCTCCTGCTTCCACTAACTCTTGAACTTCTTTTAAAGTTGGCGTTATTCTGAAGCTAGTGCCTAATGGGTCTGTCCCTTGATAAACTTTTTTGATGCCAATAACTGGGACATCTACTGTCGCTTTTATTGCCCGCACATTATCATAATTAGTGCGAATAGCTGTTGCACCACCCGCTACACAACTTTGAGCAACACATGCCATTACTTCTGGTTTACCCATTTCCGGATTAAAATCTGGTCCTGCGTAACAAGAAACAATTAAGCCACCCCTAAACTTCTCAATTAGTTTCATAATTTACCTCTTAGTTTTATTATCTTAAGTTTAATACAAATTTATTAAGAATACACTCTTATAAACAAAAATAATCAATATGACAAATTGATGAATAAATATCTTTAATAGTTAATTTAAAGATAAATTAAAAAACTATGTAATTATAGTAATATGGTGCTATAATTAGTTGGTTTTAATGAGATAAATGAATCTTTCCTGGGAAAGAAGATTCTTTTCTAAGAAAGAGATGAAATATGAAATTTGAAGAATTAAATGTAACTGAAAAAATATTAACTGTATTAAATAAAAATGGATATAAAGAAGCGTCACCAATCCAAGAGCAAGCAATTCCAGCAGCGTTGATAGGGAAAGATATTTTAGGATGTGCTCAAACCGGCACTGGCAAGACTGCAGCCTTTGCGATTCCAACACTTCAATTATTAGAAGAAAGAGAAAAAGATTATGTACGTGCACTAGTATTAACTCCCACACGTGAGCTTGCTGTACAAATTCAAGAAAGTTTTCAAAATTATGGCAGAAGGCTTAACTTAAAAACAACTTGTGTATTCGGCGGGGTTAAGCAAGGGAGTCAAAGAAGATCAATTAAAAATGGAGTAGATATTATTATTGCTACTCCTGGAAGATTAAATGATTTGATTCAACAAAGAATTGTTGACTTAAGAAACATTGAAATCTTTGTTTTAGATGAAGCAGATAGAATGTTAGATATGGGATTCTTGCCTGACGTTAAAAAAATAATTGACCAAATGCCTGAAGAAAAACAAACAATGTTATTTAGTGCAACAATGCCCCCAGCAATTGCGACACTAGCAAATAGTCTATTAAGACATCCAGTAAACATTGAAGTAGCTCCTGTTTCTTCTACTGCCGACAATATAGAGCAGGTTCTTTATTATGTTGATAGAGCAAATAAAAAAAGATTGCTTGTAGACTTAATTGCATCTGAGAATGTCTTTACAGGACTTGTCTTCACAAGAACTAAAGTGGGTGCAGATCGATTAACAAAATATCTTAATGATAATGGAGTTATAGCAGATGCTATTCATGGTGATAAATCACAAAATGCAAGACAAAGAGCTTTAAAAGCTTTTAAGAAGAGTACTATTCAAATTTTAGTTGCTACTGATATTGCAGCAAGGGGAATTGATGTTAATGAATTAGAGTTTGTTTTTAACTTTGACATTCCAAATGAACCAGAATCATATGTTCACCGTATAGGACGTACAGCAAGAGCTGGATTATCTGGTAAATCAATTTCATTCTGCGATATCAATGAAAAGTCATTCCTCAAAGATATCGAAAAACTAATTGGTAAAAAGATAAAAGTAATTGAAGAACATCAATATCCTATGGAAGAATTAACACCAAGTAATCTTAAACCAGGTGGGAAACATAAAAAGAGATCATCAAGAAGTCAGAAACAAGGAAAATCCAAAAAGACTTCTTCAAACAAAAGATCCGATAACCATTCAAAAGGTTCTGGAACTTCTAAAAGAGGGGAAAACAATCAATCTAATAAAACAAAGAATAAAAACTCTTACAAAAAGAAAACTAATTAATTAAAATGCACAGTTCAGATAAGTGACTGTGCATTTTTTCTTTATATCTTCGATAAAATGTTTTAAGCCTTGTGTATGCATTATTAAGCAAACTATATATATTTATGTTATATCAGTATTCTATATTGAAAAAGAGTGATTGTGCTATAATGCATGTAAAAGTTATTTATACAGGTGATAAATTATGGAACAAACTAAATATATAAATTTGCAAACAGAAAAGCAATTTTTAAAACTTATGGCGGCAGATGTTATTAGTCGTTTTGGTGATTCTATTGATGCTATTGCTTACTCTTGGATAATGTATGAGGTGACAGGAAGTGAATCATTAATGGCCTTTATCATCGGATTAAATTTTTTACCAACTGTATTATTATCTCCAATCGCTGGCGCAATTATAGAGCGACTACCAAAGAAAAATATTATGATTTTTGCTGATTTGATACGCATGTTTTTAGTGTTTTTTGTTGTCTTTCTTTATGCTAATAAAATACTCAATCCAGCACTACTTATTGTTGTGACACTTATTACCTCAATAGTTGAATCATTCCGAATTCCTGCAAGTGGTGCTATAACGCCCTTGATACTCAAGAAAGATATGTTTAAATTAGGTAAATCTGCCATTTATACCACTTCAAGAATTGCAGAACTTCTAGGCTTTATTATAGCAGGAAGCATTATTACCTGGATTGGTTCTGAGGGAGCACTTATTATTGATGCTATCACATTTTTACTTTCAGCATTGTTTATTATGACTATAAAATATAAAGATAGATTTGATGTTCAACACACAAAGATTAAGGTAATTGTTGCAGATTTTAAAGAAGGGGTAAAATTTATAGCAAAAAGTAATCTTGTAAAAAGTATTGGGGTCATTGGATTACTTATTAATTTTGCTGTAGTTCCTTTAAATGTTTTTCTAACTCCATATGTAGTAAGTTATATGCAAATGGGACCAAATGCTCTTTCATATTTAAGTATTACATTGACTACCGGAATGATGATGGGCTCTTTTATTGTTCCTAAGATTAATAAATTGAGCAACTCCCACATAACAGCTTTTTCTGGTGTTCTTATAGGAATAACTCTTGTAGGTTTGAGCATTTTCCCATATATCTCTATTGAAATTGTAAAACTTATCCTTATCCTTATCTGTATGTTTTTTGTTGGTTTCGGGGGCGGTATTCTCAATGTAATTATCGGTAGTACATTAATGGCGAATATACCTTTAGAGATGATGGGACGTATTAGTGGTGCTGTTTCATCTATGGTAATGATTTCCATGCCAATTGCCTCATTAATTTGTTCAGGTTTAGCATTGTTGTTTTCTGTTTTACAAATATTTGGCTTTTTCGGAATTCTACTAATTGTATCTTATCTACTATTATTAGTATTCAAAAAATTTGAATGTTTAAACCAAGGTAGATAAGAATCACAAA
>CAYJFQ010000014.1:0-31263 GCA_964369955.1 uncultured Erysipelotrichaceae bacterium
CTTCACATAGATAACGTTCTAAGTGTCTGTTTTATTGCATAGAAAGTTAAAAAAATTAACTATTTTGATTATACAATGAATAATGTGGTGTAAACTACTAATATTTACTTATTGTTTTTCTTTCAAAACACTTTCTTTTGTTCAATTAATTATTGTTTTTATAGAATTCATATTAAAATTACTTGTTATTTAAAGCAACAAAACTGAGTTTATAATTACTCAGCTTTGTTATAAAACTATTGAATTTCAAAACATCAACGCATATAGCTAATTTAGTAATTTAACTATATCATCAAATATGCTCTATCACTAAAGATAGTTATGATATTGCAACACCATACTGGCTCAATGTATTGTTTTTCTATTTTTTTCATTACACTTGATTACAATTGGTAATCCAGGCATGACACTTATATATGATTACCAATTTTCCATTAATCGCATCAGTCTTTTGTTAGTGTAAATTGTTTCCTTTCCTATAATCTTAATATCTAAGAAATTGTTCTTAGCTAACTCTTTTAATCTTGTGCTAGCCATCTCTTTGTACAGTTCATCGTAAGTTGTAATAATACTCTCAATTTCAGAAGAACTTTTCGCTTCCCCTAAGGTTATAGCATTTAAAATAATCTCTGGATTTGGCAACTGATTTATCACACCTTTTAATCCCCCTATTTTATTATTTGCATCTGAAAGAATCTTTAATGTTTCAATGTCATATAGTTCTATTTTTAACGGTAGTTTATACATGTTATCACCTCATGTTAAAATTTTATTTTTTTAACATAACTTAATCTCATATTAAATCGTTAATCATTTTTTAACATATTTGTTATAACTATTTTCATTCATTGATATTCAGTTTTTTTATTTATGCAAAACGATTAGAATCTTGCTCTAGCCTTTTCTGTAATCTCTTTCAAAATCCCACTTTTTAACATTTTCACTTTGATGCTTTAGTATAAAATACTGACATTATTTAAAAAGTTAAAATACCTTTTTAAGTTTTTCATTACAATAACCCCATTAAAAAAGAGACAATTTTCATCGTCTCTTTGTTTTTAATATATTTAACTATTAAAGTTCTAAACCTTCTAATAAAGTTATAACTTCTTCACTGCTAGAACAATTTAAAGCTTTCTCAGCTACTTCTTGCATTTCTTTATAACTTAATGAAGTAATGATTTTACGTGCTTTAAGAATAGAGGAAGCACTCATTGAAAACTCATCTAAACCTAAACCTAATAATAGCGCAACAGCCATAGGTTCACCAGCCATTTCTCCACACATACCACACCATTTACCTTCTTTATGAGCACCATCAATAGTCATCTTAACTAAACGTAAGATTGATGGATTATATGGTTGATATAAATAAGCAACATTTTCACTCATTCTATCTGCAGCCATAGAATATTGAATTAAGTCATTAGTTCCAATAGAGAAGAAATCCGCAACCTTCGCAAACTGATCAGCTAAAACTGCAGCCGCAGGAATCTCAACCATCATTCCAACCTCAATACTATCAGAAACCTTAACACCCTCATTAATTAAGTTCTCTTTTTCTTCATTAAATAAAGCCTTAGCTCTATTAAACTCATCAACAGTCGCAATCATCGGGAACATGATACATAACTTACCATAAACAGAAGATCTAATTAAAGCTCTTAATTGAGTTCTAAAGATATCTGTACGATCTAAACATAATCTAATTGCACGGTAACCCAAGAAAGGATTCATTTCTTTAGGGAAAGGTAAATAAGGCAATTCCTTATCTCCACCAATATCTAAAGTACGAACAACAACAGGATGGTCACCCATAGATTCTAATACACTCTTGTAAGCTTCAAACTGCTCATCTTCAGTAGGTAAGCTAGTCGCATCCATATACAAGAACTCAGTACGATATAAACCAACACCTTCGCCACCATTTTCTAAAACACCAACAGCATCCTTAGGAGTACCAATATTACCAACTAACTCAACATGTCTACCATCAACAGTAACACTAGCTTGATCCTTTAAAACTTTTAAAGCCTCTTTTTCATTTAAGAAAGCCTCAGCCTTAGCTTGGTATTCTTTAATCTCTGCATCACTAGGATTAATAATAACAACCCCATCAATAGCATCCAAAATAATAACATCATCTTGATTGCAATTATCAAGTAAAGCCCCACAACCAACAACAGCAGGAATCTCTAAAGATCTAGCCATGATTGCTGAATGAGAAGTTCTACCACCAATTTCAGTCGCAAAACCTTTAGTAAAATCTTTATTTAACTGAGCAGTATCACTAGGAGTTAAATCATGTGCAACAATAACACACTCTTCATCAATTAAAGTTAAATCAGGAGTTTTAACACCTAATAAGTGACATTTAATACGATAAGTAACATCCTTAATATCCGCAGCTCTTTCACGCATATAAGCATCATCCATAGATTCAAACATCCCAATAAACATGTTCGCAACTTGTTCAAGGGCATACTCAGAATTAACTCCATCATTAGAAATAGAAGCTTCAACCTGACTGAAGAAATCAGGATCATTAGCAACCATTAAATGAGCATCAAAAATAGCTAACTCTTCATCAGACAATTTACCGACAGCCTTTGCCTTAATAGTCTCGATATCAGTACAAGTCTTCTCAATAGAAGCCTTTAATTTCGCAATTTCATCCTCAACTACGACATCTGTCTTTTTAACAATAGTTACAACTGGATGCTCTAACTTGAACACCTTAGAAATAACAACACCACTACTAGCAGCAATTCCTTTTATCATAATTAAAATCCCTCTCTTTTATTCCATAAAATTATAACATTAATTTAAACTAGTAACCAATAAAAAAGTTACCTAAATTAGGTAACAATTAAACTATTTTTTCATGTCATTTTTAATCTGTGTTGTCGAAATACCGTCAGTTCTAGGTAAGTAAACAACTTCGCAATAATCCTTTAGGAAATCGAATTTTCCAGTCCAATCATCACCCATCACAAAAACATCAACATCATTATCCACAACATCAGGAATCTTCTGCTCCCAATTGTTTTCAGGAATAACCTCATCAACATATTGAATCGCCTCTAAGATCTCTTTTCTAACCTCATATGGATGATAAGTCTTCTTGCTTTTCTCATTCCAATTAAACTCATCAGAACTAACAACAACAATTAAATAATCACCATATTCTTTAGCACGCTTTAAAATTCTAACATGCCCCTGATGCAACAAATCAAACGTTCCATAAGTAATAACTATCTTTTTATTATCTCTCATACTTTTCTACAATCTCCACTATCTCTGATAAATCATCAATTAAATAATCCGCTATATCTTGTTTAAAGTTATAACGCTCATCACGCTTGGCAATAACCTTCATCCCTGCAGCCTTAGCCGCCGCTATTCCATAAGTTGAATCCTCAATCACAAAACAATCTTCAGGCTTAACCCCAATACGCTGTGCACAATGAAGATAAATCTCCGGATTAGGCTTAGATTCCTTAAAATCATAGCCAGACACAATAAACTCAAAATAATCTCTAATCCCTAAAGTTCTTAAAACCTCTTCAATTTTCTCATATCTACCACTAGATGCGACAAATAAACGATAACCTTTTTTACTCAAAATTTCAACAGTTTCCTGGACATTATCCATCTTAATCTCTAAATAATTTGGATAAGAACCAGCTAAATAAACCAAAAAATCTTCAGTCATATCCTCTACACTAGCATAAAAATCAGGATAATTATCTTTAATATATTTATAAGTCATATTAAAATTTCCGCCAACTAATTGGAGGTAATCAACCCCTGTAATTTTATATTTACACTCTTTTAAAAAAGCTAAAGTAATTATCTCGTGATAAGGTTCAGTATCAACTATAACGCCATCATTATCAAATATTATTATTTTTTCCATCATTACTCCTTGTTTTTAAATTATACAACAAGTTTCTCTAAAATGATTAAAATTATTTAATCAATCATATACAGCACTTCGCTTAAATATATGTGTTGATAACGGAAAACATAGAACATCATTAATTATTGATAAAACTGTTAAAGTAATGCTCTTTTCCTTCAAGGTATAATTTAAATTATACCTTTAAAGATAAAAAAAGACTAAGATCTCTTAGTCAAGTTTTTTTGGAAAGTATTTTCCTAGCATAAGCTATTAAAGAAGTTTATCACTAAAATAATTAATTCTTAAATTCTATCCCCTAATTTATATATTAATAATGAATATAGTTTAAAAACTTCGTCATTGCTTGTGCTTTTGCACGATAATAGGTAGATCTTGAATAATAAGTAATCCACCAATTTTCATGCTTACCCTTTTTAAAATCGTTGTTAATGATTCTACG
The DNA here is from genome assembly GCA_964369955.1 of uncultured Erysipelotrichaceae bacterium. Lineage (GTDB taxonomy): Bacteria > Bacillota_I > Bacilli_A > Erysipelotrichales > Erysipelotrichaceae > CAYJFQ01. The sequence continues at coordinate 4,365 of CAYJFQ010000014.1, forward strand.
GTCTTCTTCTTCGATTTCATTTAGCGCAAACTCTAACAACAACATTAAGTTGTATTTACCCAAAGCGTTTTTAACCATATTTGTATCTTTAAAAAATTCCTGTTTTCTCGCAATTCTGAATAATGCTTTTAACAAAGATTCCTTTTGCGGAAAATTTAATTCCCCATTATACATAGATATTTCCCCCTTAATTATTGATATCAATAAAACAAGGAAATTCCTAAGTTAGATAGAAAATTAGTTTTTGTTTTTAATCATTTTTAATCTTACAAACTCTTCTCGTTCCTTTTCTTCAAGGGAGTCCGCAATAAACTTAATATTTCTTTCCATTTCTGGAATTGAAATATTCTTTAAGGCATTAGCTCTTTTTTGAGTTTTTCTAATCGCATTAGCTAAACGATAAACTGAATTATCAATCTCGGCTAGCATTACTGTTAATACCTTTACTTGGTTAAAGAGAATATAGGTTTTATCTAACTGTGAGTTAGTTTGTTCAAAGCCATATTCAAACCTTAACTTCACTTCTTTAATACTTACACTAGGAATTTCCACCCCCATAATACTTCGATAAGTTATGGATACCGAATCTTCAACACTAATAGTGTTGGCAATATCGTTAATTACTCCTAGTGAGATATTAGCTAGTTGGAGATGTTGATAAGCTTCTTGGTATTTATCTGCTATTTCTTCGCGAAGAATCGTAACTTTCGCATTTAAAGACATCATTTCCTTAATTAAAATGTTACGTTTACGATCTAATAGTTCATATCCATTTATAGCTAACTTTAAAGAGTTTTTGATGGCTAGCAGATTACCTTTAGTTGGGATAGCTTTAGTTGTCATCTAATTCCTCTTTTTTAAAGATGTCTGGAGTCCCACCTACCAGTGTACTATCAAAATAAGCAATTGCTTTTGTTGAATTATAATACTTGGTTATTATCTCAGGCTCCAAACGATCTAGCATTTCTATCGGCAATAAGGACAATAAATTCCACCCTAAATTTAAAGTCTCAATAATTGTTCTGTTAGTTTGACTGCCCTGTCCAATATACTCAGATTCAAAGATACGACCAAAGGCCACTAACTTTTGATCTGCTTCTGATAATTCATCTTCACCGATAACACCCGCTAAACTACGAGCATCTTGAACCCTTGCATAAGTTGCAAATAACTGATTAGCCAACGGTGCATGATCAGCCCTTGTATAGCCTTCACCAATCCCGTCCTTCATTAACCTTGATAAAGAAGGTAAGACAGCTACAGGTGGAAAAATGCTTAACTTATGAAGATTGCGGTCTAAACTTATTTGACCCTCAGTAATATATCCGGTTAAATCTGGAACCGGATGTGTAATATCATCATTAGGCATTGTCAAAATTGGAAGTTGGGTTAATGACCCTTCTTTCCCTTCGATAATTCCTGCCCTCTCATAAAGAGAGGCAAGGTCAGAATATAAGTATCCCGGATATCCTTTACGTCCAGGTATCTCACCTTTTGAACTACTGAATTCTCTTAGCGCTTCGCAATAAGCTGTAACATCTGTCATTATAACTAAAACATGCATCCCACATTCAAAAGCTAAGTATTCAGCCGCTGTTAGAGCGCATCTTGGAGTTAAAATTCTTTCAATTATTGGATCATTGGCAAGATTGACAAACATCGTCACTTTTTCCATAACTCCTGCTTCCGCAAAAGATTTCTTGAAGTAATCAGCTACATCGTTCTTCACTCCCATTGCCGCAAAGACTACCGCAAATTTATCTTCATCGTTATCTGAAATTTTTGCCTGCCTTACTATTTGGGCCGCTAATTCATTATGTGGTAATCCAGACCCTGAAAAGATTGGAAGTTTTTGACCGCGAATCAAGGTGTTTAATCCATCGATTGAAGAGATTCCAGTATTGATATAAGCTCTTGGATACTGTCTTGCGACAGGGTTCAATGGCAACCCATTAACATCTTCTAATTTTTTCGCAAAGACCGGACCTAGTCCGTCGATCGGTTTACCAGAACCAGAAAAAACACGACCAAGAATTTCTTTTGAGACAGGTAATTCCATTGGGCGTCCTTTTAGTTTAGATTTAACGTTTGTTTGTGACATTTCACTTGTACCTTCAAAAACTTGAACTACACATTTCTTGTCTTCCATCATGATGATTCTACCTTGACGCTTTGTATTATCATCTAAAGAAAATTCAATCATTTCCTCAAAGAAGGCATCGTCAACATTGTCTAAAACAACTAGTGATCCATTAATTTCTTTTAATCCTAAATATTGTTTTGCCATAGGTCCTCCTTATTGGATGCTTCTTAACATTTGATCGATTGTAGTAAAATACTCTTCAAATTTTACCAACTTATTATTTGGTACTTCATACTTCATTTTAATTACTAACTCAAAAACTCCGGTTTTAATAATTAAACTAATCGGAATCTTCTTGTTGATGTATTTAATACATTCATCATTTAAGTAGTTAATTACTTTTAACATTAATCTTTGTTTTTCATAATTTACATAAGTATCTTCTGGGTGGAAACAATTTTGTTGAAGGAATCCAACTCTTAAAACTCTTGCAATCTCTAAAGTTAACTTTTGATCATCAGGTAAAACATCAGAACCAATAAGCTTAACGATTTCATTCAATTGATTTTCTTTTTGAAGTATCTGCATGCTACTAATTCTTAGTTCGTTAAAGTCTCTAGATACATGTTGGTCAAACCAATTAGTTAAATCAGATAAATATTCACTATAAGAATCCATCCAATTGATCGCTGGATAATGACGAGCATAAGCTAAAGTCTTATCTAAAGCCCAGAAAGTTCTAACAAAACGCTTAGTATTTTGAGTAACTGGTTCACTAAAATCATCACCAGCTGGAGATACAGCTCCAATTAAAGAAACTGAACCTTCACGACCATTAAATGTTTTAATATAGCCACTTCGCTCATAAAACTGTGAAATGCGAGAAGGTAAGTAAGCGGGAAACCCCTCTTCTGCAGGCATTTCTTCTAAGCGACCACTAATCTCTCTTAAAGCCTCAGCCCAACGGGAAGTGGAATCTGCCATCAGAGCCACATGATATCCCATATCACGATAATACTCTGCCAAGGTAACACCAGTATAAATGCTAGCCTCACGAGCTGCCACCGGCATATTAGAAGTGTTGGCAATCAACACTGTTCTCTCTAATAATGACTTATTACTCTTAGGGTCAATCAACTCAGAAAACTCCTCTAATACTTGAGTCATTTCGTTGCCACGTTCACCACAACCAACATAGACAATAATATCCGCATCACACCACTTAGCCAACTGATGTTGAGTCATTGTTTTTCCAGTTCCAAATCCTCCAGGAATAGCCGCAGCTCCACCCTTTCCAATCGGAAAAAAAGTGTCAATAATTCTCTGGCCTGTCATTAATGGCTTGCCAATACTCATTCTTTGTTTGACAAGACGTGGCTTTCTAATAGGCCACTTTTGAACCAAGGTTAAATTAGTGATTTCTCCATCTTCATTTTTAACTCTAGCCACAAAGTCTTTTACTTTAAACTTTGTTAAATCACTAATCTCTACAACTTCACCACTAACACCAATAGGCACCATACAACGATGCTCTATCAATTCGGTCTCAGGCAGTATTGCATAAACCATACCACCACTAACTAAATCACCAACTTTAACAGTGATTTCTACATCCCAAAGCTTCTCTTCATCTAAAGAAAAAATTGAGCTACCACTATGAATAAACGCTCCATCAACCTTTTGGATCTCTTTTAAAGGGCGCAATATACCATCATAAATATTCTTTAAGATACCAGGTCCTAAACTAGCACACAATAACTCACCACTACCAACAACTTCACTACCTACCTTCAAACCAGTAGTAGTCTCATAAACTTGAATAGTAGTAAAGTGTTCATTAATCGCAATAACTTCACCCATTATTCTAGATTCGCCAACATAAACCATTTCCATCATGGAAAAGTCTTTAGTATCTTTGACTTTGACAACAGGACCATTAATCGAATAAACTAAATTTTTCATTCATCAACCTCAAAAATAGTAAAATCACTATTTAAACTAAACCATTCTCTTAAAGAATCCAAAATAACACCAAAAGTATTGTTAAATTCCTTAGTATTATCCTTATTGTGAACTACAAAGCCACCTAACCTAAAATCTCTGACATCACAAGTTAGTAAACCCTTTTTAATCTCACTATTTAAAACAATGATATCTTGTTCGCTAGCGACAATTTCTCCGCCAATAAATTCTTTATCAGTTAAGATGAGCACTAACTTGTTTTTTAACCAATTTTGATACTCACTTGTTTTTACATATTCTCTAATTCTATCTTCAACATTTTTAAAGAGTTCTTGCACTAAACTCTCGCGATATTCTATTAGCTCTTGTCTTAATTTAACTTTGTTTTGAGATATAATTTTTGTTTTGTACTTAACTAATTCTGCAGTTTTCTTTTCTAGAATATTTTGAATTTCATATTCTAAATTTTCTCTAAACTGCTTCATCTCTGTATCATACTTCAATTGGTATTCTCTTTCTAGAATCTCAATCTTACCATGTGTTGCAATCTCAATCTCATTTTTTAAACTCGCAAATCTCTCACTTTTTCGCATAAAATCCCTCTATAGTTTAATTCCAATAGCTTCAGATATGTATCGGTCAATAGTCTCTCCAATTTTAGCAGAACCATGACGATCAGATATCTCACAAATTAATGGCTTTTGTAATTTCAATTTATATTCAGCTATAACATCTGGACATAACTGCATAATCTTAGTAGTACACAAAACAATCCCAATTTCTTGGTCATTTAAACATTGGTCTAAAACCTTTAACATTTCATCTCTTTGGTGAACAACAATTCCCTCAATACCAGCTAACCTAAGCCCCATTAAAGTATCGGTATTATCACTAATTACAAATAGTTTCATGCTACAACTTATTAATAATTAAGATAGAAATTAATAGACCATAAATCGCAACGCCCTCTGCTAACGCAACAAAGATAATCGCCTTACCAAAGTTCTCTTCATTTTCACTAATTGCGCCAATAGCAGCGCTTGCGGCTGAACTAACTGCAATACCCGCACCAATGGTAGACCCAAAAGTAACTAAAGCTGCCGCAATAAACCCTAACCCTTGTGCCATTGTTCCTTGGATACCAGTTGTAGTGGCAGTTTCTGCAAAAACCACAAAACTATTAATTTGGAATACAACTATTAACGCAAAAGCTCCAAAGAATACACAAATTTGACCAACCATTCTACTCTTTAACTGTTTTGCATTTCCTTTATTACTAGCAATAAAATATAAAGGCGCAATCAATAAACCAACACCAACAAGTGGTAAAACTACTTCAAATAAATTTAACATATCTTCCTCCTATTTATTTCCAACCGTCGAAAACGGGATAAAACTCTTGCCCCCTGCAATAAAGTAGCGCGAGAACATTTCATAATACTCTAATCTTAGAGTTTGAATGCCGACAATCAAACCTTCAAGACCCATAACAAAGACATTTCCAGCAATCAAGACAATCCATCCTGCATCACCACTCATATCCCTTAAAGTCATAACGACTAACATCATCCCAGCATGACTCAAAATAAAACCTGCAACCCTTAAAAAAGACATCGTATTTGTTACAAAAGATAAAACTGTCTCAAACAACTCAAAGAAATTCTCGACAATATATCCGCCCCAACTCTTCGCAAGTTGTGGTTTAACACTGACTCTCTCAACCGGATCTTCATTTAATAAAAAATCATTTAATTGTTTTATGAAGGTACTTGGACTAAAACTCTCATTAAAATGCGGTAAATCCATCGGTTCAATAAATAGTGATCTTAAACTTCCGACGTTCTCCATGTATTCATCATCTTTACTAAAACAAATTGCCCAATTAAATTGTGAATTTGAATTAAGTACCTCAATCACAAAGCTATCGCTTCTTAAAGCTTCAAAACGCTTTACAGTAGAATTATCCACCCTAACTAAGAAATGATGACAGTATCCTAATTCATTGAAGTAATCAAAATCAAAGTTATTTAATTTTTCTAATGCGATTAAATCTTCTTTTTTCAAATCTCCAAAACTATCTTTAAAATTATAATCGCTACCTTTGTACTCATAAGCTAATTTAGCTTGAAGCAAAGGTCGTCCATGAACTAAATTATCCAACGGTTGTTTAAACATCATGCAAATTAGTGGTATAACAATAATCGGAATAATAAAAGCCGGTTTCATAACGTCCAACCCAAAGATCATCGATAAAATAATTAAGACAATAATTCCAAAATAGAAAACAAGCCCTGCTACACCATTTGGAGAAAACCAAATGTCAGTAGTATCCTTACGCTTAATATTCAAATAGATATTAATACAAATTGAAATCACTATTAGAAAGCCGCCTAATGAACAAGCCCCAATTAACAAAGGCATTGTCATAGCAGGGTCCATAACATGAATTGGTGGTCCTGACATCCCAAACATTTCATAAAACGGAAGCATTACATCCTCCATTCCAAAGATACTCCCATAAACAAATCCAAAAACCATTGAGAATATTCCTAGTCTTGAGATTATTTCGGCCATATTATTTTTCTTAATTTTATTGACTATAAAGCCCCCAATAAAGAAAACAAAGCCTTGTCCAATATCTCCGAACATTATCCCGAATAGCAAACAATAGGTAATGGCCAATAACCCAGAAGGGTCAAAATCTAAATAGTTAGGTGTTCCATACATTCCTAATAACATCTCAAAAGGTTTAGATAACCATCCATTTTTTAATTCAGTAGGCGGGATTATTCCTTCATTTAAAAAATCTGTATATCCTTTAACTTTCACATTTTTATTATCACTAAATAAATGTTTTAAATCATCTAAATGTTGAGATTCAACAAATCCTGTCATTGTATAAGTTCCATCAAAATTTACAATGTATTGATATCGATCTAAAACTTCTCCTCGATCAATCAAGAAATTATACATCGATTGTAATTCTTGGTGATATTCCGCAATTATTTGTTGGTCATCAATCGCCGGTATCTCAATAGGTTCAAAAAGTAAACCTTGAAGTAAGTCTCTTGTCTCTTGAATATCTTTAGAGCTAGAGACACAAAGCAAGTAATCATAGTTTTTACAAGTGTGTAGAATGTCATAAATCATCGAACGCAAATCTGAGTTTTCTAGTAATTTATAACTCTTATGCGGTATTCTTCCGAAGAAGATGTTACAAAACTCTAATCCATTTAGTACATCAATATTATATTGTCTTAACTGATTAATTGCTGTTAAGTCATCTTGGCTAAGTCTAGTATACTTCGCTATTTGTTCAGATATATCTTTGTAATATTTGCTTACTTTATCCATTTCCTGGGTAATTTCCTCTTTAGGATAAGTTGAGCCGTCGAATTTTTCATTATCTTCCAACTTAAAAACAGGAGCTATTGTTTGGAAGAACTGGCGAGCTTGGAGATAAAATTTGTCCTTTTCGACCAATGACCCGTTGTTAGTTGAATTGATTACATCACTAGCTAATTCACCGTGAAAATATTCAACATCTTTAATTGTTTTGATTATTTCTTCGAAATGATCTTTGTTTGCGGTTAATTTAACCATTTTCATTTTTATTATTGCCATATTTCCTCTTAATAAGTTATTAGATCCTTAATTTTTTCCGTGCTAGCATGGTAACGCTTTGTTTCTGCAATTTCAATAATATTTTCAATCTCAATCTGACTCAATTCCATGTAACTCATAAGTACAACAGCTGAATTTGAAGAAAAACTTAGATAGTGTCGACAAATATCGAATAATATATTTTTCAACATCTTTTCAATATTATTTTCGTTCTCATTGAGATATTTGCCATATAATGTGTTGTTTAATTCTTTAATAAATTGGTCAGCATCTAAATCATCGATCATTTTATCTAATTTCATTTTTGAAATTCTTTGATAATAAGGATTAATAGCTAATTTAACTTGTGCAGGACTAGTGTTAAAGTATTTCTTTAAACGATAGATTCTAATTAAATTTTCAATCTCAATTTTCGTAAAAAAGATTTCTCGAACTTCTTGAGCGTCCTTTCCTTTAAAGTATTCTTCAATTAGTCTATTCACTTCATGATGATAGTGCTGATTAAGCGCGATTTCGATGTAAGAATAATTAATATTTTCGCCTTCTAGCGGCACAAATCTTGAAAAGATTGGGTAGTAAGGAGTGCCTAATAGTCCATCCATAAATTGATGATAAGTAGTTGCCTTCATTAATCCATAAAAATTGATTTTGCTATACTTTCCTAGTTGATAACTTCCCATTTCTAAGTTAAGCGCACTATCTCGATTATTTAATAAACGAAGATATTGAATGATGCCTTTTATTTCACTTAAGATAATTTCGTAATTGTAAAAACCTAAGGTTTTTTTATCTACATATTTAAGCAATTCACTGTATCTAGTGAATAGCGAATCTCTTAACATTCGCTCAAATTGCGCTCTTCTAATTTCTGCATCACCGATTATTTGAATATACTTACTATAATAGGTCGAGTCTTTTAAATAATTGACAACCTCAGAAAGTTCGTTTTTCGAAAGCAAGTCCTCATAATTTTTCTTCTTAAGATGTTTTGCGAATTTGGCACGAATTTTACTAGAAATAGCACTAGAATTATTGTTCATAATTTCCTACACAACGATTAAAAATCTCCTCTTCCCATTTTGAATGATTATTTTCATAAGTCTTTTTTACTAAGGTTTTGCCATCTTGAATTCTTCTTGATAAATCTAATTCATCTTTTTCTATCACTAAATCAATTTCTCTTTTTAGGTCAGCTAATTTTTTATCCATTTGATTAAAAAGGTCAGCTTCTAAAACTTGCTTATCTTTAAGAATAACTTGTTTAACAGAATCTCTCTTTTCTTCAACACTCTTAATTTTCCTTTTCGTTTCTTCGTCTAGTTTAATTAGTTGTTGTACATATTTATCCACAGTAAAAACTCCTTTTTCTTTTATATTTTACTCCTATATTTTTCACTATTCAAGAATAAGTCTCTACTATTCTTTGCAATTCTTTGATAAAGTCACATTTCTTGTGGTATGTTATGTTTATTTGTTAATATTTAAGTATGATATACACTCTTACTTTTATTGAAGGTGTCATTACCTTTATCTCGCCTTGTTTATTACCAATGTTGCCAATTTACTTTACTTATATTATTGGTGAGGATAGCAATCAAAAGAAATTAATTAGGAAATCTCTATTATTTTGTTTAGGGTTTTCTATAACTTTTATTTCTTTAGGAGTTCTTGCGGGTAGTTTAGGTCAATTTTTAATTGAGTATCGTCAGGTAGTTAATATTGTAAGTGGTCTTTTAATTATTATGTTTGGTTTAAGTTATTTAGATTTAATTCAATTGAAGTTTATTAATTTTAATACTGAACACCAGTCAACTAATGCGTTTATTTTAGGAATTGTTTTCTCAGTAAGTTGGTCACCATGTGTAGGTGCATTTCTCGGTTCAGCATTATTATTGGCAGCCACCAGTAGTTCTACATTAGAAGGAGGAGTGCTATTGGCGATATTCTCACTAGGATTAGCCATTCCGTTTATTCTTAGTGCATATTTGATTGATCAACTTAAAGGAACATTTAGTTTTATTAAAAAGAATTACCAAACTATTCGTTTAATTTCTGGAATATTTTTAATTATTTTAGGCATAACTGTAATGTTAGGGTATATAGAGCAATTAAATAAATTATTAATATGAGGTAAAAAATGAAAAAGAATAAATTAATTATTATTGTGATAACTGTTGTATTAGTTGTGATAGGAATGAGTTATTTCTATCAAAAGAATAAGGAACAATACAGTTCAAATCAAGAAGTAGAAACTTCTATGATGATAGATGTACCGTTTATCGATGTCAGCGGACAAGAAGTAATGCTTAGCGATTTTACTGGGAAACCAATCTTCTTAAATTTTTGGTCAACTACTTGTTACTATTGTATGAAAAGTTTAGATTTCTATCAAGAATTCTATGATGATAATATGGATATGTATAATTTAATTATGTTAGTGTCAGTAAATTCTGAAAAGGAATCAATTGAGAGTGTAGTGAAGATGATTGAAGAAAAAGGTTATACCTTCCCTGTTTATTTTGACACTACATATCAGGCTAGTATCACTTATAACGTTACCGCATTACCAACTCTTTGGCTTATTAATGACATAGGCGAAATTATAGCTCGTGGAGTTGGAGAAATGAATGCAAGTAAAATGCAACAAGCCGTTGATTTATTAATAAACTAAAGATCTCTTTGAGGTCTTTTTTTCAAAGAAAAAGCCAACTCTATAAGTTGGCTTTAAATTATTTATTTTTTTTATCTCTTTTTTCTAGAGCGGAAAGCTTTTCTTCGTATTCTACCATTTCACGGGCATTTGCGAAAATAAAGTGTCCTGGCCTAATTTCTTGGAGAGTTGGTTTTTCTCCAGAAAGGTCACGATCGCTATCATCATAAACAATTAGCTCTTTTGCCTTCTCGACTTTTGGATCTGGCATAGGTACTGCTTGTAATAACGAAAGTGTGTATGGGTGTAATGGGTAAGCGAACAACTCTTCAGTTGGAGCAATTTCTACAATACGACCCTTATTGATTACTGCAATGCGATCTGAGAAATAGCGAACTACACTTAAATCATGAGCAATAAACATATAAGTTAGACCTGCTTTTTCTTTAAACTTGTTCATCAAGTTTAATACCTGAGCACGAATAGATACATCTAATGCTGATATAGGTTCATCGGCAACAATGAACTGAGGTTCCATAATCATTGCACGAGCAATACCAATACGTTGTCTCTGTCCACCTGAAAATTCATGTGGATAGCGATACTTATGTTCAGGTAGTAACCCTACTGTTTCTAAAGCGTTATCAATCTTAGCTTGACGCTCTTCAGGTGAATTATATAACTTAAAGTTATCTAACCCCTCAGCAACAACATAATCAATGTTAGCACGTTCATTTAATGAAGATGCTGGATCTTGAAAGATCATTTGGATATTGCGAATAACGTTAGTTTTTTCTTCTTTAGAAAGTTTTCCATTAATCTTTTTACCTTTAAATAAAATCTCTCCATCAGATGTATCATTTAAACGGATAATTGCACGTCCAATAGTAGTCTTACCACTTCCAGATTCTCCAACTAACGCAAATGTTTCACCCTTATAAATTTTAAAGTTTGCATTCTTAACAGCTCTAAATGTTTTACCACGATTAATTTTAAAAGATACTTCTAAATTTTTAACCTCTAGTAAGACTTCACGATTATCTACCACCATAAGTTCCTCCTTCTGAAGTTAAAGCAACAATCTTCTCATGTAAGTTTCTTATCGCCTTTGGCGGCTCAACTTTAGGAGCACGCTTATCAAGTAACCAAGTTTTAGCATAGTGAGTTTCACTTACTTTAAACATTGGTGGTTCTTCTTCAAAATCAATTTTTAAAGAGTATTCACTTCTTGGCGCAAAAGCATCACCAACAATCTCTTCAAATAAACTAGGAGGTGTTCCTCTGATCGCAAATAAATCTTCGCCTTTTTCACCTAACTGAGGCAATGAAGACAGCAGACCCCAAGTATATGGGTGTTTAGGATTATAGAATACCTCTTCAACATTTCCAACTTCGATAATCTGACCAGCATACATAACTGCGACTTGATCAGCAACATTAGCCACAACTCCTAAGTCATGAGTAATATAGATAGTTGTAAATCCATATTCATTTGATAGTTGTTTAATTAAATCAATAATTTGTGCTTGAATGGTTACATCAAGAGCAGTTGTAGGTTCATCACAAATTAATATTTTAGGTTGACAAGCAAGAGCGATCGCAATAACAATACGTTGTCTCATCCCACCTGAATACATAAATGGGTAATCATTAAAACGTTTTTCAGCATCACGAATTCCAACTTTTTCCATCAATTCAATAGAAAGAGCCTTAGCTTCTTCTTTTGTTTTATTTTGGTGTTTAACAATTACTTCAGATATTTGGTATCCAATTGTTCTAACTGGATTTAATGAACTCATTGGGTCTTGGAAAACAGTGGCAATTTTAGCACCACGAATATTTACCCAATCTTCATTAGTTTTTAATTGAATTAAATCTTGTCCTTCAAATATAATAGAACCGTTACTGACTTCACCATTTAAATCTAACATTCCTGAGAATGTTTTAGTAAAAACTGATTTACCAGAACCTGATTCACCAACAATAGCTACTACCTTACCTTCTTCAAAATCCATTGAGATTTTACGAATAGCAGTTAAAACACGGTTGCGGACTTTGAATTTAACTTCAAGATCTTTAACAGATAAAATGATATTTTTATTTTCCATTGATAAAACCCCTTTCTATAGCATATGCGTTCTAGGATCACTAGCATCCGCAAGTTTTTGTCCAACAATATATAACGAAACCGCAATGATTCCTGAAATCGCAAGTGGAATAACGAATAAATAAGATGCACTACTTAAATATTGAGCATTTTCTCTAACAATTCTTCCTAAAGAAGAATATTCTTGACTTAAACCAACACCAATATAACTTAAGAATACTTCATATGAAATAATTGTTGGAATATTTCTTGAAACTTGAGTCATAATAATTGATACCAAGAATGGCAAAATGTTGTGGAAAATGATTTTAGGAGTTGAAGTGCCTAAACATTGAGAAGCCATATTATATTCACGATCGCGAATAATCATAACTTGAACCCTGATCATATAAGCAACACTCACCCATGTGGTACAAGATAAAGCGAAGATAATTTGCCATACCCCAGAACCTAATGCATATGATAAAATCATTGCAATCATAGTAAACGGAATGTTAGAAACTACATTGTATACTTCGATCATTATAGCATCCATGCGTTTTGAAAATCCCCAGAACATACCAACCACTAATCCTAGTGAAGTTGTGATAAGAGTTGACATAAAGGCAATGAATAAACTATTTTTAGTACCATCCCATACCATGTCAAACATATTTCTACCTACATCATCAGTACCGAATGGATACTCAAATGAAGGTGGAAGAAAATGCATTGATTTATTATTAATATGTTCCATTAATAAGTTATCATAACCAGAAATCATTGGTTGAATAATTGACATTAATACAATAAAGGCAATGATTGCCAGCATTGTAATCGCTAATTTTGAAGAGAAGAAAATTCTAAATACACTCTTCCAATATGAATAAGTTGGAGAAGCTATTCTCTCAGAGACACTATCATCAGCTTTTTCAAAGATAAATTTATTTTCGCTCATATTAATCGTTCTCCTTCTTAGTCAATTTAATTCGTGGGTCAACCAAAGTCATTAGAATGTCACCAATAAAAACTGAGAAGATAGCTAACGCTGTAAATATGAATGTTAAAGTAATAACCATATTGTTGTTAGCAGCCTTAATTGCATCTGGTAACATTTTTCCCATACCAGGAATCGCAAACACTGTTTCAGTGATTACTGCACCTGAAATCGCAAGAATAATTGCAGCAGGGATACCGTTAATGATTGGAATAATCGCATTTTTCAAGATATGATCTTGATAAATTTCTTTTTCAGTTAAACCTTTTGCTTTTGCAAACTTAACATAGTCAGCATTAGCTTGGTCAACCATATATCGTCTTAACCAAGTCATAATATTAGGAGTATTTAATAAACCTAAAATAATGATTGGCAGGATGTAAGATCTAATATCATTAAAACCATACTGAGGAAACTTATCAGGTAATGAGAAGAATGAACCAAAGTATTTCATGATAAAGATAAATGCTAATGAAGGAAGAGCGATTAACAAGTTGATATAAACCATTCCAAACTTATCAAACCATTTTCCTTTTTTACGAGCCATCATTATACCAAATGGTAAAGCTACTAGGTAACCTAAGATTACTGAGAAACCACCAAAGATATAAGAAGTTTCAACCATTGAAGGTGATTCGTAGTATAAATCACAATCTGCATAATTATCTGTAAATTTTGCTTTGTCTAAATTATCAACAGTTGGTTTGTATTTACAACTTACTTGATCAATAGGGCTAGTTTGAGTAACGCCCGTTGGGAATGTTTGTTCCACTGGCACAAAAGTACCTTGTCCAGCAGTAATAACTTCCAAAGTATCAATTCCTTGATTTGTTGGGAATGACTTACCAAAATTTAAAGAAACGATATTTTGGTGAACAAATGGGAAGCTTGTACTTAAATAGATTTGGTATTTCGATGTACAACCACTACATAATAGGGCAGGGCCCCCTGTTGGAGTTGTACCAAGACTATAGGATCTAGATAAATCCGGATTCCCAGCGTCCTGAACAGCAAATGGTGTATCTATCACCAAGAAGTTTGAATAGAATCGAAATAGCAACTCTATTGGATTATAATAGCGATAGGCGTAATCCTGACCCTCTACATTGTTTTCATTAGCGAAAGTTTCAACAGTATAGCCTTTATCTCTGTAACTATCAACAACAGCTATATTTTCTGAACTTCCTAAAGTCATACATGCAGCAACATCATCAGAATCCTTACACATATCATTTAGATTTACATAATCTAAATATCCCAATTCACTTAATTTATTATACATATAATCAATTTTTGCGTTTCCAGATAATTTTTGGAAACCAGAGTCACCTTGAAAAGCAACACTTGTTGGAATCATCGTATAAACCATTACGATAACAATTGAAGTGACAATAAATATAGAGAATATCGATTTGATTAATCTTGTTAAGATATATTTTTTCATGATTATCTCCTTTATTTATAAAACAAGAATGGACTCTGCAAAGAGTCCATGCTTGTAATAGTTTTTAGTTTAAAACTAAATAATTATTTAGCCCAATCAGCTTCTGCTTTTGCATACTGATCAGCAGTTACGATGTCTTCTTGTAGTTTAACACCTTTATATTTATAACTGTCTGTTCCTGTTGGAGCCCACATTCTTGTGAATGGTACAATTCTAGAAACTTGTTGGCTTCTTGTTTGTTGTGACATTGGAATATAAAGAGCATTGTCGATTAGGAACGCATCAGCTTTAGCAAATGTAGCGTAACGTGCATCTAAATCGTCAGCAATAGCATCAGCAGCACGATAGTATTCTTCATACTGCATGAATCCTACTGTTTCTTTAATAGCTTCGTCAGCAACAGTTCCATCAGCATTTAGAGTTCCTAAACCACATGAATGCATGTAGTAACCAGTTGTTGGAGAGTAGATATCAACGAAAGTTTTTGGATCTTGATAGTCTGGACCCCATCCTGAGAAGTTAGAGATATCATAATCAGAACCAGCAGGATCTGTATTTTCATAAGCGATAGCTTCTACAGTATCTTGACTTCTTAACACTAATTCAATAATGATATTACCTTCAGTTGAAGTTTCAACTGATTGTTTTAGTGAGTTAGCTTGTTTAACTAATGCATCACTTGTTTCTGGTACTAACATATCTAAGTGAATTGGGAAGTTAACACCTTCAGCTTTAGCAGCATTGATGTATTCCATAGCTTTAGCAGGATCATAGAATGGAGTTTGTCCATCTACTAAACTTACTGTTTCACCAGTCATTTCAGCATAAGCTTCTTCAACTAGTGTGTAATAACCTTTACCATCTGAAGTAGTACCAGCAGCATCGATATTATCGATATTACGTAATGTAGCTGTAGCTAGAGCTTCTGGAGAACGAGTAGATAAATATGCGATTCTATCTACAGAATATTGTAATGCTTTACGGAAGTTAGTATTTAACATTGCATCACGAGTATCTTGTCTCATATCTAAATCGTCAGCATAATTTGTTTGTTCAAATGATTGACGGTTGAAGTTAAAGATAAGACCAAATACATATGAGTTAGGGATTGTAAAGTATGCATTGTCAGCATATTTCTCAGCGTAATCAGCATAGTCAGCCCATGTTGGCACTAAACCAGCAGCTACATAAGTTCCTTGCTCAAATCCGTTAATAGCTGAATATGGATCAGATCCATCATCATAAATTCTAGTAATTTTTTCTAAATAAACACCTGGAGCATCCCAGTACATTTGATTCTTAACTAATACAGTTTGAGATTTTTCATCAAATGTTGATAGTAAATAAGCACCATTGTAAAGGATTGAGTCAGAATCAGTAGTTCCAAATGAACAATCACTTGTATCTGGAGCACCTAAAGTACAACCAGCACCTCTAGATTCTAAGAACTCTTTGTTTACTGGATATGCAACTGCATATGTTACCATTGAATCAAAGTAAGGAATTGGAGTTCCAGTTCCATCTGCTCTAATTTCCATTGTGAATTCTAAAGTGTAGTCATCAATAGCTTTAACTCCTACTTTTTCAAATTCAGCATCGCTGTAATCAGAGTTGAAATATTCAGTATAACCTTCGATTACACCCATGAATAACCAAGCAGTACCAGATTTAAATTCAGCACCGTGTCTTAAACCAGTTACGAAGTCATGAGCAGTTACTTCTCCATATTCTTCACCGGTATTAGTTACCCATTTAACACCTTGTCTGATATTAAAAGTCCAAACACTTGAGTCATCATTTGCCGACCATGATTCCGCAATAGATGGAACTAATGTTCCTTTGTTATCATGTTCTAGCAATCCGTCAACTAAGTTCATGTTAATTTCATGATTTGTAGCTAACGCAGTAGTTACGTAGTCAAGACTACTGATTTCACGAGAAGTTGCTTCTGTCCACTCAGTAGGTCCAGCATACGAACCCGATCCCCCATTACCACAACCTACTAAACTGATTGCAAGTAAAGAAGTGATCGCCAATAAAATAATCTTTTTCATTTTTGTCCCTCTTTCTTTAAAAATTTAATTCTTAATAGAATTATACATTGAATTGTTGTGTAGCGCAAGAAAAAATTGACATTTTTTTCATTAACTTATGAAAATATTTTCATAAAACTGATATTTTCTACAAATTATTTTAAAAAACCTTTATTTTAAAGAGTAATAAGATATTCTTGTGTTAGTAATAAAAATGTAAACTTTTCACTATTATAACAAAATTTTTGATTAAATTGTATCAAAAATTTGAGATAATTAGAAAAATAGCTTTTATATTCATGATTGACTGAAGTGTAGTTAGTAATAATCTGTTAATGGAAAAGAAACACAAATCAAGCTTTTTTATAAACTTTCAATTAATTGAGTTTATTTGTTTCATTTGTTTTCATTTATTTACCCACCTGATTATCTCAAGTATTTGGTAATCAAAATCTAAATCAAAATATTTGACTACATATTATTTTACAGGGACACAAATAACTAGTAATAATTGTTAACAATTAAATAACTTATTACAACAAAAAGGAGTAAAACAAAACAAAAGGATTAACTTCTGTTAAGTACAGAATTTAATCCTTCAATATGAATTATTTCATTTCCCCAATTAATGGGCGAACTCAATTTGTTAGTACTAATTATTTTTTATAATATGGACCAGCATATGCAGGAACACCATTAGTATAAATTAAATCAGGTTCTCCTTGAATAAGTGGCGCAATATAATTCACAGCTTCTTGAGTAATACCGCTCATATTAGGTAACATCCACTCAAGCGGGAAGTTTTTGACATGGTTTGCAACATTGCTTGCTTTAGTCGCGAAATAATTAACATCATACATACTTCCTTCTTTTCTTTCAACACCAACCATATAACCAGAGAAAGTAGGGTCAGCTGAACGCGTATGAGCAGATAAACCTAAATTAAAACTTTCTTGAACGTCAGTTAATGATTGAGATTGTGCAGCACATCTTTGAGCTGTAGATAAATCCTGAACTTTAACTCTTTCAGCTGCGTTATTATCTAAAATAATACTTTTAATTGCATTTCCAGCTCCTCCTAATACCGCATGACCGAAACCATCGTTTTTAGCTTCGCCAGCCGCTAAGTAAGTACCATCTGGATATCTAACACCTTCAGATACAACAATATAACATTTGTTAGTTTTCGCAACAATCTCTCTCACTTTCGCTAGGAATGCTTCTTTATCAAATGCAACCTCAGGTAATAATAAGATGTCAACTTTACCAGTAACACAAGCAGAAGCCGCTAACCAACCAGCATCTCTACCCATAGTCTCAAGCACAAATACTTCTTGACGAGTATAAACATTGAAATCTAGCCAAGTAGTAGTTACTACTGTGTTGATGAATTTTGCAGCACTACCATAACCTGGGCAATGATCAGTAATAACTAAATCATTATCTACAGTTTTTGGACACCCAACAAAACGATGTTTTGTGATACCTTTAGCTTCTGCATACTCACTCAACGCATAAACCGTATCCATAGAATCATTTCCACCAGTATAGAACATAGTGTCAATATTATATTTTTCTAAAATCGCAAATAACTTTTCAAAATCAGCTACATTATCTCTTTTTAATTTATAACGACAAGAACCTAAAGCTGACGCTGGAGTTTGACATAAAATTCTATTCTCCAAACCACTCATGTTTGATAAATCCACAAACATTTCATTTAAAATCCCCTCAATACCATGTAAACCACCATATACTGCATCGTAAATTGGATTTAATTGATTACCTTTAATTACACCTGCGATAGTCGCATTGATAACTGATGAAGGTCCACCTGATTGAGCTACTAAACAATTTCCCATTTGAAATCTCCTTTATTTTAAGCATTATTATTTTACCATATCATCTAAAAAAATACAGTAATTTATAGCATTAATTCTTCCCATTCTCTTGTCAGTTTCGCAAGGTTATCACTTTCTTGGTCAATTTCCTCTTGAAGTTTACCCATCATAATAAAATTCTCATAGTATTCTGGCTGAAAGCTTAACTCCTCTAATTCTTTTAAAGCTTTTTCACTCTTTTCAATTTGTTTTTCTACCTTTTTTAACTGTTTCTCACGATTAATTATTTTAGGCTTTTCATTTACTTCCTCAATTTTGCTCTCAACTACGATAGGCACAACCTTGTCTTTATATTCTTGATAAGTCAAAGGGTAATATACAAAGTTATCATTCTCATACACCAATAAACTGGTCGCAACCTGTTGAATAAAATAACGATCATGAGACACTAATAATAAAGTTCCTTGATAATCTTTTAAAGCTTTTTCCAAAACTTCTTTGGAAGAAACATCTAAATGGTTTGTAGGTTCATCCAGCAATAAAAAGTTAGCTTTTTCTAACATTAACTTTGCAAAGGATAATCGAACCTTCTCTCCACCGCTTAAAACTCTTATTTCTTTTAAAACTTCGTCTTCGCTAAATAGAAATTGCCCAAGAATACTGCGAACTTGGGTTCTTGTTAATTCTGGGTAAGCTTCCCACAACTCTTCAACTACATTGTTGTCAAGGTCTAAAATTTCCATTCCTTGATCAAAGTAAGATGCTTTAATTTGATGACCAAATTTAATATCACCAGCTAACTTTTCCACTCTGCCAGCTAGTGTTTTTAAAAGTGTTGACTTACCACAACCATTAATTCCAATAATTCCAATCCTCTCTCCTCTTGTGATGTCTATTTTAAGATTAGCTAATGGCTTATCATAACCAATAACTAAATCATTGATAGCACAAACATTTTTCCCGCCTTTGATTTCTGTTGTGAAGTTTGCTTTAAAGGCTTTTGTATCTGTTTTAGTTATTTCAATCTTATCCATACGGTCTAAGTATTTAATCTTTGACTGTGCAAAAGCTGCTTTGTTCTTTTTATATCTAAATTTCTCGATTAAAACTTCAAGTCTAGCGATTTCTTCTTGCTGAGTTTTGTAGAGTTTTCTTTCTAGTTCTAGTTGTGCTTCTTTAGCTTTTTGAAAGAAAGAATAGTTACCACCATACCTAGTTAACTTAGTTAATTCTATCTCATAAGTAATCTTGCAAATTCGGTCAATAAAAAAACGATCATGAGAAATAATGACCATCGCCTTAGGATATTCACTTAGATAATTTTCTAACCACTCAATGGCATCTAAATCTAAATGATTAGTTGGCTCATCTAACAATAGTAAATCAGGTTCACTAAGTAACATTTTAACTAAAGCAATTTTAGTTTTTTGTCCACCTGAATAAGTTTTAAGTTTTCTTTCTAAGTCTTCCTTTGCAAATCCAAATCTTGTAAAGATATTTTCAATCTTATACATTAGCGTATACCCATCAAGTGCTTCAAATTGACTTTGAGCTTTTGAGAGTTCCTGTAGTTTGCCATCATCATATTCTAATGCTAAATCTGTTGTTAATTTTTCAATTTTATTGGCAATGACTGAAACATTGTCAAAAACAGTTAATAGTTCATCTTTAACTAAGTTCTCTTCATTTTGAAAAGTGATTTGAGCGAGATAGCCAACTTTGACACGATTATTCACATGAATTGTTCCTGAGTCTAAACTTTCTAGGTTGGTTAGGATTTTAAATAGTGTTGTTTTACCACTACCATTTCTACCAACTAACGCAATTCGGTCATTTTCACTAATTGAGAGATTAATATCTTTTAATATAATATCGGCACCAAAGCTCTTGGTGCCGTTTCTAATTTCTATCAACATAATTATTCACTACCTTCTAAATAGACTTCAAATCCATTCGCAATTGCCTTCACAATTTTTGTTTGATTTTCATCGATGAAATCAAAGTCAGTTGTTCCATCAATAAAACCTAAAGAAACACTAATCCCTTGTACGCCATAATCTGTTAGTGCAAAATCTTTGTTCTCAGTTATTGTCAACTCAGAGAAGCTTCCAGCTTGCAATGCTCGTCCACCCATTTCACGGATATCAATAGCTGAATCATAATCTCGAATAGTTTCCGGAATGTCAATACCATCATTATATAAGGTTAAACCATCTATTGTTTTTAACTGTTCAATAATGGTTGTAGAGAAATTAGTTGAAGCATAGTATGAACTTGTAACCTTCACTCCTGTGTCTTCCGCACTTTCCTTATCAGTCATTGTTAAACCGATATAATATTTAGCGTTAGAAGTTATCGTTTTATGAATCCTTCCATTAGTTCCGTATGTTTCTAAAGGGTCTTCAATACTCTTACGAGTAACATACACTTTATATCCCATTGTTTCTAATTCTTTCGCTAGTTTGTCTGCTGTCTCAAACAGCAAAGTAGCTTCTTTTGAAGGAACTTCAACATCATTGCTTTCAGTTAAATCGCCAACATCGTTATACTGTGGGTCAACAACCACATCATAAACATTCTCAGGAGCCTTCTCTTTTTTGATATCTAAAAACAAGTAGTTATCATCCAATAAGTATGTTTCATCAATTAAACTAAAATAACTCTTATCCGCTATTAAATTAACTTTATAGTTTGTTCCGCCATCTGTAACTGTATAGATTGTGGTATCTATTGGTTCAGCGCTAGTTAAGCGAATTTTGTTTTCTCCGTTAACTAAGTAGAATTCATAAATTCCAACTGGTAAATCACTCACATTGATGAATTGGTCTAACTTACCATTATAAGTGTAATTATACTCTTTTTGGTTACAAATATTCACAAGCCTTATCACAAGTCCGTCATAACTATTGTATTGGCCAATTGACTCAACTTCACTAGAGTTTAAGATAAGCGATTCGCCATAAAAGAAAGTATCGCCAACATCTTCTTTTAAGATAATATTTTGAGATGTTAACTCTCTAGCAATTTTTACACTATTATTACTACAATATAAATTGTCATTAGGATCAAAAAAACCACTAATGAAATTAATAATTAGATAAAAGCATCCAATGGCTGTTACCAGCCCTACTAATGCTATTAATATACGATCCCATTTGGGTTTTAATTTTTTTCTTGTGACCATAAATATTCCCCCAGGTCGATCTCTACAATATGTTTAGGAGCTCTTGTGCTTTCTTTTGGAAGTTCACGCCAACTCTTAGCGATTGCGAGATCGAGAAACTTTTCTGTTTTATTCGCGACCGGAAGGTTCAAATCTTCAAATTTAATTCTTTTAGTTGGAAAGATTGTTTCCTCTTCAAAGATAAATGGCACTTTAATCGATCGCCAAACCCAGTCAAAACCAATAAATTTACTTCCTTTATTTATCTTATCATATTTTTCTAATCTTTTAATATACTTAGATTTTAGAGTTTTTGGGTTAATTCCTAGATTATCTAATATTACCATTGCTGGTGTCATTAAGTAATACCATAGGCGATAACGGTAATCCTTTTGAATATTTCCTGAGAAATTATGATAGACAAAGACATCAATAAATAAGCCATCACCGCTTTTACATTTATTTCTCAATAGATAGTTAGCCTCTTTGATATAGGTGTCCTTCAACCTAATTTTCATAGTCGGAATTAAAACATTATAAGAGCTATCATTTTCAAAGCATTGGAAATAGAAATTATCAGGTAAATCTTTTTCTAAAGCACTAAGAAACTGTGTGTATTGTTTCTGACTAATCGCAATATCTAAATCATCATCCCAAGGAATAAAACCTTTATGACGCATTGCGCCTAAAGCGCTGCCGCCATTAAGCCAATAATCAATCCCATTTTTAAGGCATACTTTGTCTATTTCTTCAATCATATACAGTAAGACTTTTTGAACATCAGCTACCGTTATTTTTGGTTCTTCTTTTAAAATGTATTCTTCCATATTAGAATAATAAGTTCTTTGAAGTTCTTGCGAATGGTGTAACATCACGAATATTAGTTATTCCTGTAATGTACATTAACATTCTTTCAAAGCCTAATCCAAATCCTGCATGTTTAACTCCGCCGTATCTTCTAAGATCTAAATACCATTCTAAACTACCACGATCAATATTCATTTCTTCCATACGCTTAATTAATAGGTCTAAACGTTCTTCACGTTGTGATCCACCTACCAACTCTCCAACTCCTGGCACCAATAAATCACAAGCTGCCACTGTTTTACCATCATCATTACTACGCATATAAAATGCTTTTATTTCTTTTGGGTAGTCAGTCAAGAAAAGTGGTCCATCAACAATCTTCTCACATAAAAATCTCTCATGTTCAGATTGAATATCACTTCCCCATTTAACAGGATACTCAAATTTATTATTATTTTTTTCTAGAATTTCAATCGCTTCTGTATATGTCATCTTTTTAAAGTCTGCATTGACTATTTTCGAAAGACGATCAAATAAACCTTTATCAATAAACTGATTGAAGAATTCCATTTCTTCAGGAGCATTTGTTAAACAATAATCGATACAGTATTTAATCATATCTTCTATCAAGTCCATATTGTCTGCTAAATCTGCAAAGGCAATTTCTGGTTCAATCATCCAGAACTCTGCTGCATGTCTTGAAGTATTACTGTTTTCAGCTCTAAATGTTGGTCCAAATGTATAAACGTCTCTAAATGCTAGCGCAAATGTCTCAGCTTGTAATTGACCTGACACTGTTAAAGATGAGTGCTTGCCAAAGAAATCTTCTTCATACTTATCGTTATTGATTGTTGTTACTGTGAATGAATCACCAGCACCCTCCGCATCAGAGCCGGTAATTATTGGTGTATGCACATAAACAAATCCCTGATTTTGGAAAAATTCATGGATTGCCATCGAAAGAACGCTTCTCACTCTAAATACTGCATTAAAAGTATTAGATCTTGGTCTAAGGTGAGCTATTTCTCTTAAGTATTCAAAGCTATGTCTTTTCTTTTGTAACGGATAAGTGCTATCACACTCTCCTTCTAAGACAACTTCTGTTAAGTGTAACTCAAATGGTTGCTTATTTTCAGGTGTATGAATAAATTTACCGGTAACGGTAACTGCTGTTCCTGTTAAATATTTTTCTACATCACTAAAGTTTTGTAGTTTTTCATCATAAATCAATTGGGCATTCTTAAAATAAGTTCCGTCATTTAATTCGATAAAACCAATTGAACCATTATTACGATTAGTTCTCACCCATCCCTGCAGAGTTAAGTATTCTTCTTGGTCAATTTCTAGTAGATTGTCATTGTAACATAACTCATATAATTCTCTTACTGTTTTAAACATTTTTTCTCTCCTCCTGTAAAATAAAAAACGCTCCAAAGGAGCGTTATTACGCGGTACCATCCTGATTTGTACTTTAAGTGTTTAACGCACACAGACGAAGTGGTCTACTTGATTCTCCCACTTAACTCCTCGAGTGTTCGATTTTTATTTTGTATTTTCAGGCTTACACCCTCCCCGAATCGCTTTTAATACAGCCTAAAACCTTCTCAATTCTTTGTTTGTAAAATAATAATAACATAAGTATTTAAAAAATCAACAACTAGTAAGTATTTAAATCTTTATTTGGTTGAGCAGTCACTGAAAAGTCAGTAAACTTATTTTGAAGATACGAGATATAGCCAGCTGCTGCAATCATTGCGGCATTATCTGTACAACACCATAACGGTGGCACAACCATTTTAATTTCTGGAAATTTTTCTTGTAAATCATTTAACACCAAACTACGTAGACGACTGTTTGCTGCAACTCCACCAGCTAGAACTAACATTTTAGGTTGATAATCAGTTAGTGATTTTTCAGTTCTGTCTATCAATAATGATAATGCCCCTTCTTGAAAACTTGCCGCAATATCTTGGCTTAAAAAGCTTTGGCTATTTCTTTCTAAACGATTAATTAATTGTAAAGTGCTAGACTTTAAACCGCTAAATGAAAAGTTATATCTGCCCTCTGATTTAACTTTCGGGTAAGGATATATTGGGCTACCAGTTTTCGCTAGTTTATCAATCACTGGCCCACCTGGATATCCTAGACCCAGTAATCTTGCAACCTTATCATAAGCTTCACCAATCGCATCGTCAGTAGTGCTTCCAATTACCTCGAATGAATTAGCTTCTTTTAAGTAGACAAGCTCACTATGTCCTCCAGAAACTACAAGAGCCATCATCGGGTAAACCAACTCTTCAATAAAGCCATTGGCATAGATATGCCCAGCAATATGATGAACACTGATTAATGGTTTATCATGTAAGAAGGCAAGAGTTTTAGCGGCTTGTGATCCAATGTGTAGGCAGCCTACTAATCCTGGCCCATTCGCTATAGCGATCGCATCTATTTCTTCCCACCTCACATTAGCTTGCTCGATTGCGCTTTCTATAACAAAAGAAATGTTCTCTACATGAATCCTTGAAGCTACCTCAGGGATAACACCGCCAAACTCTTTATGTACGCTTATTTGTGATGATACTATATTGCTTAAAATATCCTTGCCATTTCTAACAATTGCGCAAGCTGTTTCATCACAACTTGACTCAATTGCGAGTATTATTATATCTTTCATATTAAATACCTCAGTAGTACTCTAGCGTCTTCGCTAGGTTGACTATAATAGTTCTTTCTAATTGAAACTTCTTTAAAATTATTTTTTAAGTAAAAATTATAAGCTTGGTAGTTTGACATTCTGACTTCTAAAGTCATAACCTCACATCCTTCAGCTTGTGAATTTTTAATCACTTCTTCTAGTAGCAGTTGTCCGTATCCTAATTTGCGACATTCTGGCAATATCCCTATTTGAACAATTTGACTTTGCTCAAAAGTTGTCCAATAGATAACAAATCCAATTATTTTTTTATTGTCAATCAAAAGTAAAGTTTTAGAGAAGGGATTCTCTGTTAATTCATAAATTAAATCTTCTCTTTTAAAGGGTGGATTAAATATTAAATATTCAATTTCTAACAATGAATCTAGATCATTGAGATTAGCTTCTTTAATTGTTGCCATAGGCATTATTATCTTTTAAATATTCAGGTTGTAGCCTGTGAATATTATCAACTTTAACCCATCTATCTTTTAGGCTCAAAAAATTTGAGCTAATATCTGCAAAATTATCAGATAGATCTATTAAATGACCATCTCCATAGATTGAATACTCTGGATAATCTTTTATTAATTCTAATAATTTTTCATTCTCAACAACTTGGTCCTCAATAACTTTATTTCCCTGGTTATAAATGCCGATATAACTTCTCGTTGCACGGGCATCTATAATAACAATTTCTTTACTTAAACCTGCATACAAAGCAAGTGTTGGGATGGTATAAAGCTCAATTGACTTAGACGAAGTAAATACCTTCGCAATAGTCATAGCAATCCTACTGCCTGTATAACTTCCAGGCCCTGATGTCACTACTACTTGTTCAACATCTTTTGGGCTCAAATTATTATTTTTAAATAACCCAATTATTTTCTCAAAGATTATTTCTGATTGATTTTTATTACTTAATAAAAATATACTATCTAATATTTGATCATCTTTAATGATTGCAATTGTTAAATGATAAAAACAAGTATCTAAACATAAAGTAATCATAATACCTCCTTGAACTGTTGATACTTGTCACCTACAAAATCAATATTAATTTCTCGAGTGTTTTCATCAACCCAAGAAATATCTAGCTTTAAATATTCATTTGGTAATAAGTATTGAATATAGTTAGGCCATTCAATAACACAAACACCATCACCATCAATGTACTCATCGAAACCCAAATCTTGTTTAGCGCCTTCCAATCGGTAAGCGTCAATATGGTATAAAGGGATTCTACCCTCATCATAGATTTTAAAAATATTGAATGTCGGTGAATTGATTATTCGTGTAATCCCTAAAGCTTTTCCTAGACTTTGTGTAAATGTTGTTTTGCCAGCTCCTAAATCACCTGTTAGCAGAATTAAACTGCTTGGTTTTAAATGCTCCGCTATTCTAGTAGCTATTTTCTGAGTCTCTTTTGGACCATTACTGATAATTTTCATAAATTTATTATAGCACACCTTTCCCTTTTCCATAAAAAAAGAGCCTCATAGAGACTCTTTTTAACT
>CAYJFQ010000015.1:0-30809 GCA_964369955.1 uncultured Erysipelotrichaceae bacterium
AATAACTCGTATTTTTCGCATTTGTTGCACTTGGTGACCCGTACGGGAATATTTTTAGCATATTTCGTATATTTCCAAGTTGATTTTAACCTTTATTTATAAGGGCTTACTTATACTATCATTGGTATATTTAAGTAGAATATCAAACTTTTCTTACCTAAATCTTACCTAAAACAATTGCATATCATTTTAATAAAAATTATTAAATCATCTAAATGCATAACTAAACAACTGCATATAAAAACTGTTCCTAAAAAAATCAATGTGTTCCTACAATAAATTTTTATTATCTCAAATTTTTTGGTTGTTTTCCTCAAACCTTCTTTTTTATAATTACCAGAAATATACATAATCAGCATAACAAAAACTATGATCATAGTTATCATAACGATACCAAAAAGACTACCTAAAGCAATGGTGTGAAAAATACTATTAGATGAATTGCTAAAAAGTCCATTGAATAAATTCATCCCCCCGAACATAACAAAAGAAATCGTTACAAATATACTTACTATTGAAATCATCTGAGTTTGTAATGCATTGATTTTTTCATTTATTCTATTTAGAGTTCTGATTTCTAGTTTATTCATCTTTTTTTCAATTTTAGAAGCTCTATCATTAGTAAGTTTATTTAAGCTTTTAATACCAGATTTTTCTAGTTTCTGATTGCAAAGCAGTTCATAGTGATCTAAGATTTTAATAAAAAACTCCTGAACTTTTTTATACCCAGAGTTTAATTCCGCATCCTTCTCTTTTCTTTCCCAATCCCCTAATACCTCTATGCACTTGTAAACTCTATTAGTGAATATAGCTCTCTTTTCGTCTTCCAAACTTTCTACAGACGAGCTCAACACACTGTAAACTATTTTTGGATACATTTTTTGATACTGAATTATTTTGCGAAAAATTTCTTCATTTATACAATTTTTAGGTGTATTTGTATCACACTCAACACAATCTTTATTTAAGCATTCATCATTAGTACTTTTAAGAATCAATTTAATTATATCATCAAATTTTTCCTTCATTTCAAACCAATATTTACTTTTATATTCACCAGTTTTATTATATATTTCAGTATTATCTACGCCCAAATTTAAACTATTTTTCCCCATCATTTACCTGATTAAAAAAATCTTTTAAACTTTCTTTTGTAATGACTGAATTCAGACCCGTCTTTACAGCTACTTTCCACGGACTTTGCTGATGAGTTATATTTACGAGTTGATTTACACTATATTCTTGTGCGTTCTTAACTATTGTATTTATTATTGATTTATCTTCTTCCCTTATTTTGTTGTCATCAAAATATACATCTTGAATTTTTCCTGTTTGCCAATCAATTGCATACTCTGGCCTTTCTTCTATACTAAAATTACCATAATATTTATAGAAAGAATAAACTGAAGGGACAACAGGACCATATTTCCAAGCCTCCAATTCATCTTCGAAACAAAATTTACTCTTTTCTAAAATAAATTGTCCTTGAACAAAGTACAATAATTTTTGTAATCTAAGATTGCTTATTTCATATTTTTCTTTGTTAGAGTATTGGACTATATATTTTGCAATATCTAAAGCTTTGTATCTTGATTCCATAATTACCTCCGAAAATCCATTTATTACTTATATTAACATAATACAACAAATTCAACAATTATTACTATCCTCTAGGGACAAGTATAAGAAAAAAGAGGGCTAACGCCCTCTTAACTCAATTTATCAATTCTTTCTCGGATATATGTTAAATCTGATTTAATAGTTGCTGTATTCTGTTTAATATATTCGATATCTCTATCATATTGCGCGAATGCAACATCACCTTTTGCCAATCTAATTCGATGCTCTTCTATTGCTTCTCTAAGATTAACTACCAAATCACAAGGGCATCGTCTTTTTAAGGATTCGATCGCTTCCTTGTTTTCATAAGTTGTTTTTTCATTTAAAATCATCTTTTTATTTGTCTCTACACTGCTTTTTTTAATTGCAGAGCGCATATTAATTAAAGCTACTATGATACCGGCACAACAGGTTAACATCGTTGTAATAATAGCAGTTTCCATTATTTAGATTCCAGTACACTTGAAGTTTTGTTACTAGAAATTGTTGCTGCATCTATTATGGATTTAAGCATCTCATTCTCTTTCTTTAATTCTTCAAGTTCATTTTCTTTTGGATAGTAAACTACACCACTTACTTGTGCGCACCACTTGTTAGATTCTACTTCATACCACTTATAACCATCTGCTTCTGCAGTTCTAATGACGTTATAGAACCCTTTCGTCATATATCCTATTATATCCGCTTTTAATCCACCGCTAACTCTACAATTAATTTTAGAGCCATCGCAGCTGATTTGATTCACATCTACGTTTTTATCAATAGGTTCAGGTAGATCCGCGTATAACTTCTTCAAATACTCGGCTTTGGGCCTAAGAAAGCCAAATAAATAGCTTTTGTATGTTCTCTTGTAAACCTTAACAGTTTTAGATGTTTGGCCATTTTGGTCAATTACATCAAATCCACTGTTATCATAACCACCTAAAGCCATTCCTATATGACCATAATTTCCATTTTCTACAAACACATCTCCAACTTGGATTTTCATTCCCTTTTTGTACAGAACTTTATCAAACCATTTTGGTAAATCAGATTTTTCGAAGTTTAGCCAAAAATGCTTCGCTCCAGGAAAAGTAGTTCTGCCACCACCAAATGCAATATCTCCAACACTATCCTTAACACCAACTCCTAATACTTCCCAAGCGTATCTATTAAACAAAGATACACATTCTCCAGGATAAATATTTCTTGTAGCTTGGCCAATATTTTTCTTATTTTTATATAAGTTTACAAAATCATTTAGATACATAATCTTCCGCCACTTCAATATTGTTAACGGGCTTTATTTCTTCTACCTTATATTTGCCTCCAAACAATATTGCGAATTTATCGATTACTTTATATCCGAAATAAACACTGCCACCTGTTGTTACCATAGTAAGGGCCACTATAATAGTTACATTTGCTCCGTTAATTACTACTACAATTAAATCAGGGTTGATTAAACCTGCAGATACAGTAAACAACCAACAAATAATATAAGTCAAATACTTAAACAAGCCATCTTTAAATTTTTTCCAATCAAATTCATCAGTAATTTTAGCTAATGATACTCCCATAAATTGGTTAGCAATCATTAAAAGAATTACTGTAGTTGTTGCCTGTAGCAACGGATTACTCATAATAAAATTAATCATCATTTCAATATATTTCATATTATCTCTCTTTCTGTCTTTCGACTAAATTACTTTTGGAATTCTTCTAGTTGTTAAGGTTGTGCTCGCTACATATCCGATAAAAGCTGCTATTGCATTTGGATCAGTTACGTTCACAATTAAACTATCAACATATTCTTGTGTAAATTCTTGTGTAAAATCAGGTTGGCCAACTAATTGAATTGTGGTTAACATACCAACTTGTGCGCCCATAATCATTGATGATATGTCATCTTGCAATAAATCGAACTCTTTACCATTTGTGTCGAAACTTTTAAAACTTGCATATAAGTTAAGTGGTGGTATTAGGAAGTAATGTGCATGCCACCAATTTGTATTAAATGCAACAATATCCTCTACACTCTTTTTAACAACAACATTATTTGTTGTAATGCTATTCTCATCCTCAATATATTCAGTTTGAATTAATTCATATACTGTGGTAGTTGGGACATCTCCAATAATCAGTTTCTTATAACCCAAGGATACTTTGGAATCATCACTGATATTGTCAGTGCAATATTTTAATTCATTGTTTACTAATTTGGCATATGTCATTAATCAATTCTCCTCCAGATAAACTCATCGCAGAAACTATCTATTTTATTCAGCGGGTCTCTACTAGTGAAAGAAACATTACATCTAACTAAATCGCCACTTTCCCCCGTACTATCGTATGTGTCATTAGACTGCAAATACAGTCTGTTAGGTGTAGCACTAGATATATAAAGCAAATGTCCTCCAAACATGAAATTTCCACTATCTGAGTAACCAATAACTGAATTTTTATTAACTCCCACCCCATCTTCAATGAAGCCTATTTCAGAGTTATCAAGTGTTCCTAAAGTTACTGTCGTGTCAGACAATGTAGTTTTTAAAACGCAACTAAATTCAACCTCAATAAAATCTTTATTCCAATAAATATATGCATTCATCGTTGAAGCGCTTAGAGATTTTTCAATATTGGCATATCTTTTAGCCCACTTTTTATCTACTAATTCCCAAGTGCCGACTAGATTAGGCGTTTGATTTGTAGCAGTTACAAATAAACTTCCGACCGGAAATTCAAAACTAGGACTAGGTCCACTACCGGTCCCCACTGCTCCAACATTGATAATATTCTTATTATCATAAACTACTTTATGCTGTTTTAATTGCTCGTTAGATTGCTTTATTTTATCCGTAAGAGACAATCTTATTTGACCAGTCTTTATGTTCACGAAAGCATCATTTGTCTCTGAAATTGAAGATATGTAAGTTATGTACTGCTTATAACCATCCAAGTCTTTGACTTTTACAAGAGCAGGACTTCCTACTGAATAGCTTTCAAATGGTGCAAGCTTTGAATTCTTTTTAATTTCAAATTCTATTAAGTGATTATACTTGTTATCTTTGAATGCATTATTAACATTTTCAATAGCAGTTTCATCCAATTTCACACTTTGCATAGCTAAAGTACTACCAACAACTCTTAAGGGATCATTAACATCTTCTGTAATAGTTTCATCGCTTCTTAAGTAGTAGTTCTTGATTTCTTTGGTTTCACTTAGATACAGTTCAACTTTTGCTACAACATCACTCTCATACTCGACAATTAGGTTTTGTATTTCGTTAACCGTGGTATCAAACACAACAGTAGGTTTAATGTTATTGCCTATGATTACTTCAAGCCTTTTATTTAACTTATCAGAATCATTGATGCTGAAAGTTACATAAATATTCTTATTTTTTCTACAATTGGTAATAAAAGTCTTGAGATTAAATAACCCATTGCTTGAGTTAGTAGGTTCAACCAACTTAGTTGTAGATGTGGTGAAAATATCAATATAAGGAATTGCCAATAGATTATCACTTGGTTGCACTATTGCCCTTTGAATACAATTAGCAATATAAGCTTCAACTCCAATAGTTGCCATATCATCGCTGTTTTCGATAATTACCCGGTTAAACAAGTTGCTAATATCTTCTAGCACTAATTTAAGAACATTCGTATTATTTTCTTCTTGAACATCGGCAATAATTAAAAAATGATTATTAATATAACAATAATCACCTTTAACAATGTTTGCTTTTTTAATTATTTGGACTTCTGACTTTGAGTTTATCTCTTCATCTATATTTATTTTTAATGACCCAACAATAAAATTAGACGCTTGTTTTGTTTCTAAATTTACTTTTGAAAATATGTAGATCATTTTCCACCTCTAACAACTTGGCCATTAACCATGACCCAAATCGCTTTTGTTTTTTTGATTGCAGAGTTAGTTTGCACAAAGATGTGACCTCTTTTAATTTGATTTTCAGTTTGAATGCTTACTACTGCTCTGTCGATTTTAGTTAGAGTTAATACTAATTCATTAGGCTTATCAGTATTGACTGGTACATAACTTGGTGCACCGCTAGAACGAGAAAATTTAAAGCCGCCACTTACTGTACCTGTTCCATCTTCATTATGTTCAATCCACTCTTCACGACTTGCCATAAATACCCAACTGCTGCCAACCGGAACGCTAGTAGTATCTCTTTGAGTTCCTTCTGTATTTAGATATGCAGTTGTTTTAGATTCTCTTGAGTTCTCAAAACCCCATGTTCCTCTAGGTCTGCAATGGATGCTAGTCCTAACTTTGCTTCGGTTATTCTCGATATCAACTTCTAATTCAATAATTGTTGTCCTAAAATCGTACCCCGGTGATACAAAAGTAATTTTCTCAGCCATAAACTACCACTCTACAAAGATGTCGCCATCTTTGCCAAAAGGCTCAGTAGGTGCGGTGTCACCATTATAAATTGCAGGTTTTTCTTCTAACGTAATGACTTTATTTTTAAGTTCCGTTATCAATCCTATGATGTCACCATCAATTTCCTTTAACAAAATTGTGATAGAGGTAATTATATTCCCATTGGTCACAACATCCGCAAAGGGTAAATCATAAATGCTCCCTCCGTTAAATAAATCATCTTGTCTTGGATTTGAATTAAACAGAAAATATCCTTGTGAAAAATTGCTTTCAGTATTTTCTTTTGTTAGATCAATTCTAAAACATAATTTTTTAGTGCCACTTGACCCTGCGGCCACTATTTCTTGTGTTGTCAAGTAAATTAGCCCGCCACTTACAATAAAATATCCTCTTTCTATCAATATATTATTATTCCCACTTGAAATTTCACAACCTATTAATGAACCATCTTGATTAGCGAAGAATCTTCTTTGCATCACTCTCAAATCCTGTGATGAATAAAGTTGTTTGTTAAATGTTACTCCGTTTATAGCCATGTTTACCTCCTATACAGCAACATAACTATCTAAGACTGTTATGCTGGCTTCATTTATGTTAATACCTTTTATTGTGTTTAAACCCGCTTGTAATTTCGGGAAATTATTATTTCTATAATCTAATTTGTCGATAATATTTTCAATACTTCCGTCCTGGTTCTGTATGTAACAGTAAGTGTCGTTATCACTAGTTGAATAGTACAATTTTTGTGTACTAGATATATCTACATTGAAATTAATTTCCCTCACGGTATCATTAGAAATTATTTTTATTGCTGGCCGTGAAGATGCACCATTAATAATCATAGAAAAAGCACTCTGATTAGTGCCTTTTATCTCAATATCCACTTGCCCCTCAACACTATCGTTAATAGTTACATTCCATCTACT
Source organism: uncultured Erysipelotrichaceae bacterium (assembly GCA_964369955.1). GTDB lineage: Bacteria > Bacillota_I > Bacilli_A > Erysipelotrichales > Erysipelotrichaceae > CAYJFQ01. Next base: position 6,940 of record CAYJFQ010000015.1, read on the forward strand.
TGGAAAGCGATTTTGTACAACAGAATTGTCAATAACATATTTAAGCGGGATTTTTCTGTAATAGGTTGATTTAGTAGTGAACGTAACAGAACACTCTAAGTGTTTAAAACCTTTACTGTCACCTTTTGATATGTTAGTGACATCAACATCAATTACATATTCAGTTTCTAGGATATAAATCAATTTTAATTCATTATTATTTTTTGCTACAAAATTAACAAATTCCTGATAGTTCTTATAATAATCTTTTAAAAATATGATTGTTCCTGTAATTTGTTTTTGTTGCAAAAATGATTGAGTAGGAACAAAATTGTCCCCTACTCTTGAGTATGATATATCATATCCTAAACCTAAGCCTTCTGGTAAATTAAAAAAACATTCATCCATTAAACTGAATCTATTTCCGATTGTGTCTTCTAAATAAAATTGTCTCATACATTTACCCCCAGTTTCATATTCAATACCTTGACTAAATTATCAACTTCGCCTTGATTTAAACTTTGAGCATAAACATTTAAATTTACATTTGAGTTATTAGTTTTACTGATATTTTGATTTTCAAAAGGTTTTTGAATTGCGTTGCTTATATCTTTACCTTTATTCGATAAAGGTATCGACATTTTATCTAATCCTATTAAAGCGCCTTTCATTGTATCAATTGCATTATTTTCCATTTTCTTGGATGGACTATTTTGATTGGCCGCTTTTTTATATCCTCTCTCAAAGCGTTCGTACGCAACTCTGCCTCTAGCCTCAATATCTAAGAGTTTATCAGGATCGCTTAATCCTTTGATTAAACCTTCTAGTCCGCCAACACCATTTGCCTTAGATTGTAAAGCCAGAGTTTCTCCTTGCTTTGCCAAATTAATAACTTGATCACTGTAGTATTTCTTTTCAGCATCGCTTTCAGAATTTCTATATCCTGCATAAGCAATATTTAATCTCTCTAAGGTTATATCTAATTCATCAGTAGTCGCATCTCTATTCTCAATTATTGCATCTTTTGTGGATGTTCCTATTTTTGTAAAAGAATCAATAACGCCTTGATAATTGCCACTTTCAAGCATCTCATTGAGTTGTTCAAAATTTGCCGTTTCTGCTAAAGTATCATTAATTATACCGATAGCTTCATCGATTCCTATCATATTAGTTTCAACTTCTTTTGTTACTTTGGCCAACTCTGTGTTTGCAAGCATAAGTTCATTGCTTGATGCCACTGTTTTAATATCATTAGTTCCATATTTGCTAAGATTTTCTAAATGTTTTTCGCGAGCTGTATCAACTCTATTTTGCGCTTCTTCTTGCTCTTGAAGCAAGCCAACTTTTAGTGATATTTGTTCACTCAACTCTTTTTCTGCATCCAGCTGAGTTTTAAGCGCTTCTGTCATTTTTTCTTCGCTTGCATTTAACACAATTTGAGCTTTTTTCTTTTGAATATTATCTTCTATTAAGGAACCTATTTCTTTATAATTTTCAATAATACCATTATTTAATTTTATTTCAGTTCCTAATGCGGTATTTAATTCCTCAATTATGTAACTTGCTAGCGCCTTATCTTTTTCTTGAACTTTTCCTTTTTCATCAACTAAACCTTGTAAGTTGTTATAAAGTTTCTCTGTTACAGCTATTTCATCTAAATTGGCCGAAGTTGCAACATTAACACTTTCGATCTGCTCTTCATATTTGTTACTTAGATTTTCAATACCTTCTGCCAACTTTTCTGATTCACTTTTTTGTTCTTTCATAACTTCAGAAAAAGTCCATCCTAGAGATATAAGAGTTCCAATTCCGGCGATTGTTAATCCAATAGGGTTAGCCGATAATGCTAGTAATGAACTGCTTAAAGCTTTAATAGCGGCACCACCATTAATTGCGACTCTTAATGAAATATATGTTCCTGTTAAACCTGCAGTCACTTTTGCAATACTAGGTATATTTTTTAAAAACCAAGTTGCACCGTTAATTAAGTTTGGAACTACATCTTCACTAATTTCAAGTATTTCTTGTCCAGCATCATCAATTGTATTAGTTAATTCTTTAATACTTTTTTGAGTTTCATCGCTTCTTAATGATGTAATTGTTTGATCAGACAATTTTGACATAACAGGAATCAAACTATCTCCTATTGTTGTGCTAACATTTTCAAGTTCTGTTTTAATTATTCTTTGTTGATTCGCGAATTGATCACTTGTTTTTAAAAAATCTCCCTGTGCATCCGTTGAAACTGAATATAAGTAGTTTAATCTTGTTAACACTTGTTCCTGCTGATCCATTTCACTCCACAGTTTTCCAATGCCCTTTGTTAGTGAATACGCTTCTAGATTTGCGACATTCATATTAATACCAAGTTGCTTTAAAGGTTCTGTTTCACCACTAACCCCCGCTCGTATTTTTTGAAATGCCGTCTCATGATCTAGATTATAGAAAGAAGCGAAATCGCCCACTAATCCAGTGACTAATATTGAGTGCTTTAAAACCTCTTCATTATTTAATTGAGACGATTTCAGCATCGCACCCATAACACCCACATATTTCTTAGCATTAAGTTCACTTAAGCCATATGAAACATTGGCTGTTTTTGCAAAATTCTCAATTTCTTCAGTAGAATTTTTAAAAGTTGTATCTACAATATTTTGCACTTCTTGTAAATTACTTGCAGTTGTTAATGAAATTGTGCCTAATGCTAATAGACCCCCTGTCACAGCCGTTATTCCAGCTAGCGCAACATAGCCAAAACTGCGTAAACTATTGTCAACACTATTAAGTGAGTTTTCATATTGTTTTAATGATGTTTTAGATTTATCAAGTTGATTGTTTTTGCTTTTGAGGGCTTTTTCAGTTGCGTTTTGTTGATCAACAAACTCTTTCAAAGCTCTTTCAGTAAAGCCAATCTCTCTTTCTAATTCTCGATACTTGTTGGTAGATACAGAAATTTCACCACTATCAATTTGATTTTGAGCATTTTTTAAATATTTTAATCTTTCAGTTGTATTCTCAATACTTTCAGTCAAAATATCTTGTTTTTGTTTTAAAGCAATTACATTTGAACTGTCTAACTTTAATAGTTTATTAATACTTCGTAATTCAGTATTTAAAAGGTTAGCATCTCGGTTAACCTTTGTCATTGCTTCATTTAGTTTAACTGTGTTTCCTTCAAATACAAAGGTGATCCCTTTAATTGCCATACTAACCTCCCATCATTTTTCTAAAATCATCATCAGATGACTCTTCATCAGCAATTGCTGCATTGATTAAGTTAATCAATGTCACATAGTTAATTTTTGATAAATCATCAAAAGAAAAACCTAGCTTAACTGCTATAGAAATTGTTTGATATATAGTTAACTTATCTTCGCTTTTTGTAAATGGTTTATGGTGTATTGTTCCTGCGAAATGTACCTGTAGCCAATCGCAATACCTCATTTATCCATTTGCTATCATCCAAAACGCCACCCATACTGCTTAACCACTCTTCAAAACCAACATTTAAATCGCTCATTGTGTAAGCCATTTTTAATGCGTGCTCAATGATAAAAGATGTTGTGTTTTTTGGTGTTTCTTTTGCTTCAGCAATTTCGATTTGCTTTTCTTCTATCGCAACTAAAACGTCATATAAATCTTCATTAAATAATTCTTTGAACTTTAAAAGAGTTAAAGCTGAGGACTTTAACTCTAAAGTTTGATTATCAATCGTTACTTTCATATTATTCTGTAGGTGCTACTTTTTCTCTCACACTTAAAAAGAAAGCATCAAATTTACTTGAGTTTTCTGTTGTTTTTGTCATTTCGACTTTTACTTCGTTGTCACTAACTCTTGGTAATACAGTAATAGGTAGTTGTGCAGTTGAATAAGTCACTTGGCCATCAGTTTTGGTTGTAGCATTAATAGGTGCTCTACCAACTACAACCCTGTATAACCAGTATCGAGTTGGCGAAATGTCACCACCTACTTCAAAGCCAATGGCACATTCTACCGGTGCGGCATTTGCATTTTCATAAATCGCACCATCTGCATCAGTTGTCCATTTTAATATTTCAGTTAAAAATTGCACAGGAAGATCACCACTTGTAAGCGTTCCGGTATAGCCATTATTTGCACTTTCTTTCACCACCACAACATCATCTCCAGAAAATGAACTTTCTACATTTGTTGCAGTTAATGCTAAAGAAACACCATTTTTGATCGAGAATACAGTGCCGTAATCTGTTCCGGTTGAATTGTCAGATGTAATTGGTGCCACTACTATTGATTTAAAATTCTTTTTTACGTTATTCATATTATCCTCCTAATTTACGTAATATGCTGTAAGTACTAAGTTATCGATATAAATGTCCCCATTTTTTTTAAAAGTGTATCCATTATCTTTTAGTACTTTTTCAATTTTTAGTTCTAATTCTTGATTTTTGATTGATGAATAGAGCTCTACTGTGTAAGTTTTGCTCTCTGCTACATTTGAGTCATCGCCGTAAAAGGATATAGTGTCATCTTCGTAATAGACAATGTAAGGTGTGTTTGTTTCATTTTTTTTAACTAAATAGGAAACATCAACTTTTACTGATGACAATGCATGTTGAATGCTGCTCATAACTCCTCCATCTTTTCTTCCAATATTTTTGAATATTTAACTTCTACTGGTTTAATATGTGGTTTAGGTTTTGTTCTGCCACCTTGCCATAGTGCATGCCCTTTTTCTAATAAATGAGTAAGTCTATGTTCACCGTTTCCAGCGTATATTGTGCTTTTGGTGTTAAAAAAACCTTTTTCCCTTTTATATCTCCATGACTTAGCATACGTTCCAGGCTTTCTATTTTTTTGATTTTTACTAAAGTCTGTCCTTAATGCTTCTTTGCCTGTTCTTTTCGGACTTGTTTGTTTAAGTTCCTTAACACTTTCTTTTGATGCTTCAATGATATTTGCTTCAATTTTGTTTTCAATTTCTTCACCAAAATCAGCCAATATTGCTTTAATTTGTTGTGCTACGTCCATCACTGCACACCAATAAATAATCGTTCAGACCTTTAAATTGTCCTCTAATAACAGAGTATTCCTTGCCCTTATATTCGATTATTCTTTCACCATTATATTCTGATTTCCTAATTACAAACTCCATTGATGGTTTTAAGTTGGTCAGAGAAGCTGAATAAAATTCTCTCGCTCTTACATTTTGCATTTGAGCATACACTTTTCTTTTAATGAGTGTCTGAATATCACTTAAATTCTCGTCTTTTTCCCAAATAACTTTACATAAATAAATCACTTCTTTAAATATCATTTGTAATACCTTAATCTTAATTTATCGGACATTAAAACATATGCCTTATAAAAACCATCAGCTTTATCAGTTTCATCAAAGCGATATTGACAGTATACGATTATTGCATCTTGTATTGGCTTAGCTATAGGTTCGAAGTATTCCTCTTTTACACCTAATCTCAACAAATCATCTTTGGCAGTATAAATCAAAACACTTATAAAATCATCGTATTCATCATTTGTTATTCCTAATACTTTTTTAACTAATGATTTTAGTTCTTCCATAATAACCTCTATCTACAATAGTAAGAGGGGGAATTACCCCTCTTATGATTGTGCCTTTGTAAATTTTGCAAATCCACTTAAACCGGTAGCGGGCTTGCAATCGAACATGTCATATCCAATATGTTGTGTTTTAAGATCAATTTCTTGTGATTTAACAGCAAATGCTTTTGAACGATTTGCTTTAAAATATGCAGGTGAAAATAAATAAGCAGTTCCTAATGCTACACTATCTTCAAATACCACTTCTCTTCCACCTAAAAACCATTTATCAAAATTTCCGCTAATAATTGTGTTTTTAGCATCGTCTTGCAAAGGTAAGAAATAAGTATACCAAGTAGATCTGTTCATAGTAACTTTTGCATCGTTTTTCTTAACCATCGCTAAGAACTTTAATACATCAGCTACTTTAATATCTGTTGCAGCTGCTATTGTTACACTATCACTCGCTACATAAGCACCGTTTGCTCCAGAACCTGCTTTCGCTAAACCTGTAGGTTGTGAAGAACCTGTACCATTTACCATTAATTTCGCTTCAAGTTTGCCAATATTAGCGGCTAAATTAGAAACAATATACCTTTGTACAGCTGAAATTGATAACGTTTTTAATTGTTCAGTTATAGTTAATTTTTTTACCAATGTGTAAGCTAATAAATCTAAATGAGTGACGTCATCGCCACCTTCTGTAATATTACCATTCTCCGCTACAACAACCGCATCGCTATCATCCCAAATTGGAACTCTTAAATAGTCAGGTACATTTGTTACACCAACAGCATTAATCAAAGGATATTCTTTATCTAGATTATCGATAATTTCATCCATAATAATTGTCGGAACAATACTTTCACTTGTAATTAAGACTCTTTTTTCGGTATCTGATAATGTCTTACCTTGAAATCTCTTAACAAAAGCATTTCTATGAATTTCCTCTTCACTTAAAGATCTTCCGCTTTCAACAATAATAGGATCTCCTGCAGGTGTTCTTTTTCTTTCTTCTGCTTTTAATTCATCTAATAATTTCATTTTTCTTACTTCTGAATCTTCTTCTGCTTTAATAGTTTCAATCTCTTTTTCAATTTCAGCCATTCTTTCTAAAGTAACATCTTTCTCTAATTCTTGTTTTAATTCTAAAAGTCTTTTATTCATCTTTGTCCTCTTTCTGCTATATTTGCATTTAATATTGCTCCACCAGAGCTTTAAAAACTTTTATTTATTTCCACCAAAATAAAAGGAACTACTCCACCAAGTGTTCCTAAAGTTTTCTTAACAATTCTTGTTTTTTAATTTCTATCAACAATTTCTTTTTCTTGTTATTGTTAATATTTTCGATAAAATCTTTTGAGTTATCAACTCCTCTTGCTTCTAAAGAGGTTCCTTCATAAAATGGTTCGTCTACAACACTAACATCATATATACCTTTAAATTTCTTTATTGTTCTTGTGTTTGTGTCATAATCGTATTCTTCTGTCTCAGGAAGGAATGCGAAACTCATTTTGTTAATTACACCATCTTTAATAAGAGTATAAACATCTCTATTATTCTGAGTGTTAGGTAACTCACAGTACATTTTTAAACCTATTGAATCAGGTGTAAGTATCAAACTACCATTTTTGGTTGAAGCCATAGTTAGGCAACTATCATAGTGATTAAACCTTAACGGAATATTGCTTAAATCAACTCCGTCACAAGCGCCTGTTGAAATTATTTCAGTATATCCGTAGTGTGTAGCAGGTTGATTGAACACAATAGGATAGCCTTCAATGATCATTTTTTCTTCATTTTCAAGACTTCTTATTTCTACATCTAAAAGTCTTTTTTCTCTATATTTTTTCATTTCTTTCTCTTTCTAGTCATTACCGAACATTTTTGCCATTTGATATTCATTAGCTATATCACTACTGATATGGTTTAAATCTTGCATGCGAACATCGCCATCTTTAATTGCTTCTTTGTTCCACCAATCGCGCATTTCATTTATAGTAAAAGCATTATTTAATTTTTCAACCATTTTTATTTTAGTATCATTTGAAGCATATTCAATTTTATTAGCTTCAAATATAATTTGATTTCCATACTTAAGTTCACTTGGTTTAAACAACAAATATGTAAACTCTTGTGATAATTGAATTGCTATTGGTACTATTACATTTTCATAAAAGGCATTCCATGTATTTTCGTCATATTTACTTAAAAGTATGTCCCAATTGACTCCAAAATTAGAGAATATTTCGTCTTCCATGTTTTTTAAATGCAATGTATTAATTAATAATGGATTTAATTTTAATTCTTCAAAATCTAAAGTTCCGTCTAAAGCGCCAAACCCGGAAGATCCAGTAAAGGATTGGATAAAATCCGCTTTTTGTTTTTCCATATCAGCCGGAAACTTTGCACCTGTTGTCTTTAACACACCCCTTAAAGATGAAGCTAGTTTTGCACCTTTAAGATTAACCTCTTTCATTTCTTGATACATATTTACACCAGTTCTTAAAGGCATATTATCATCGCCCATAAAATCTTTAGTTGTGAAGAAATTTTTAAGATGTATAAAATTAGATATATGTTTAACTATTTCACCTTGTGCAGAATTAAACTTCAAATAAAAATCGTTGTTTATTTGTTGCAATTCATAAAAGCCTTTGCTTAAAGGGATTAACGCAATAGCGTTATCATCAATATCTCTTTCGACATAAATAAAACTATTATTGTTAAGTAATAGTTCACTAATTATCTTATGTTTAAATGAATATGAGTTCATATAAGTATTTGGCCTAAATTTCAATAAATATTCAATATTGCTATTAATCGTTTTCTTAGATCCGTCTGTTTCTACTATATGTTTTACATTTAATTTGGCAACATTCCTTGCAATGACATCAATGCTTGCCCTGGTTAATAAATGTTTATATAAATCTTCATTATAAGAAAATGATTCATCGCTACCTAGGGCTTGATAGGTTGTTTTTTTTGTAAAAAAATTAAATATATTTCTTAATTTCATCTTATCTTCCTTTCATTGAATTTTCATAATCTTCTTTATTTTTAAGGTATACAACATAAGCATTGATTAATCCGATAGCGCCATCTATCCTTGCTTTTTGAGACACACCTTTTATTGGTCTAATATTGCCATTATCATCAGTTTTAATTCCTAAGTTAGTTAAACACCACTTAAGGATAGGGTTATTGTTATACACAATTTTTTTATTTCTCAAGTCTCCCTGCATTACTTTCATAGGCATTGACATTGTTTTTGCGCCTTGACGCACTTCATCTAAAAAGAAATTTTCATCTTTCATTTCTTGTACCCAATAAGGTGCTTGCCATGGATCAAACCCAATAAACATTGGGTAACGATGTTTATTTTCTCTTTGTTCTAAAAACCACTTTGTAACATCTGAATACTGAATTTTCGCGCCATCACAAAGCCTCATAAACCCTTTTTCAACCCACTTATCATATGGAATTTTATCTTCTTTTATCCTTTGTTCCAATTTATCTGCTGGAAGCCAATACATTTGTTCTACATGAATTTCATTATCTTGCAACCACAATTGTGTAGCGTTTGTTAAATCCGTCGTAGAGGACAAATCAACACCTGCCATTGTGTAAATATACTGAACCGTATCATAATTTACAGTTTTTGGATTAAATATTTCCTCATAAGACAACCAGGCTTTGTTTGATGTCTGTGGTATATTAAAATGTTTTGTCAATACTCCAGCCATGTAATTTGGGTTATTAATGCCTCTTTTTACATCTTCTCTTAAAGCGTCTAATTTTTTAATTGTACCTAATCCAGGATTAGCTTTTATCCAATTAGATTCATCATATACTTCATCTTTACTTTCAAGCTCATATAGCAAAGCTAAAAATCTTTCATCTTTAGTAATACCATTAATGACATTATGAGAATAATCATACATTTCATCGTATATACACTCTCGTACACCTCCATTTGTTGTTATGGTGGCCAATAGCGGCTTATCCCTAGACTGCATAGACTGTTTAATTACTTCATAAAGATTTCTGTCTGTAATTGCATGCGCTTCATCTATGATCCCTAAATGGGTGTTAAGGCCATCTAGTGTTTTTGAATCACTAGCCAGAGCCAACATTTTACTAGCTGTGAGAGGGAAAAAGATATCATCTCTTCTTTTCTTAATGATTTCAGCTAAATCTGGTGATTGGCGAACCATATTTATTGCTTGTTGAATTATAATTTTTGCTTGATCTAATTTTGTTGCCACTGAATATATTTCAGCTGCACCTTCTTTATCTCCGATAAGCATGTAAAGAGCAATTGCACTCAACAAAGTTGATTTACCGTTTTTTCTACCAACTAGAATAAACACTTCAATATATTTGCGGACTTTTTGTTTATTCACAAAGCCAAAAATAATTTGAATTAAAGATTTTTGCCATAAGTCTAATTTTAATTGTTCGCCCATCTTGCCCTGAGATTGTTTGCAAAATAGTTCGATGAATTCAATCGGTTTTGTCGCTTCAACTATATCAAATCGCCATTTACCTTTTTTATCTATATCCTTTATTATTTTCTTATAAACCTTGTACACAGATTTAGAAACTTTAATCTTCCCGCTTTCTATTTCTTTCCAATAGAGCTTAATGTAGTTTAGTTTTCTTTTAGCCACTTATCTAATTTGCTTTCTGTTATTTGCACTAAAGATTGACTAGATTTAGGGAGTAAGCCTAACTGTTTTGAATATGAATAGATACTGTTTCTTAAAGCTTCTAAAGTTATGTACAAGGGATTCCTAACTTTATTGACACTGCCATTTTTATTTACAAATTCGATAACGTATTCTGAACCTTCTTCTTCAAATTGTTCTAAAACTTTTTCATGATCATGCAGTGACTTCGCTAACACTTCAATGGAATGCAAATAGCTTTTATTGTAAATACCTAAATCTTTCATTTTAGAAATAATATCCTTCTCAATTTCGCTTGTTTTTTTATTCTTTTTTGCCATTAAACCTCCTTTTTAACTTGGTTTTTGCCATATTTACCCCCTTTTATAAAAAAATCAAGTGCAGTGATTTGAACCTAAAGACACCGTTCCTAGGAAATGAGGTACCCACTTCTAGTCACTGGGGGGCTTTTTTACTTTTATTACATGTTAAAAAACATAATTTAGACATGTTTTATTGTTAATTATTAAGTTAATCACTTTAATAAGTTTGTGATTGGTTTCAATATCATAATGCATTTTTATATTCGATAACAAACTCTTAAATAATAAAATATATTTAATTCTATTTAAGTAAGTATACTTTGTTTAATAAGTTAAATAAGGTGTGGCTATGGTCTGGAGAATAGTAAAGGCATACTTGCAGTAACATTAACTCCTTTGAATTAAATCACCATTAGAATCAAACAGCACATCTTCTCTTGTTTTTGGTTTACTAAAGGTTTTGTTGTTATGACACTCTAAACAAAGATATTGCAAGTTTTTTAAGCCGTGATTTATCTCTTCGTCACCCAAGTTTTCAAGTGTTCTTTCAATAATATGATCTACAATAAAACCAGGTTTATTACAGCCATAAGCTTCGCACATTCCATTTGCTCGATCTATTACCAATGGTCTAGTTATATTTATCCACTTGCTAGTCTTGTATAACTTCTTCAGTAGTGGTGATTGATTTCTCTGCCAATATTTTTTTCGTTGCATAGTTTCTTCTTGGGTTTTTAATTAATTCATTTAATATAATACAGTATCCTAACTCTACAAGTTTTTTATTATTAGTCTCGAATATTTGGTTAGGTTTGCGTAATGTTCCATCATGTTCCTTAAATTGCGTTACTGATTTTACTTTCATATTATTCCCCTTTCATATTTTTCCATTATAAAAGCCCTATTCATTTAGAATAAGGCTCTATTCGATTTAATTCATATTACTATAATACCACAGTTTTTATGCGACACGGTGTTCAACTTTCATTTTTTAAATTTTTTTTCGTTTATCTACTTACATATTAGCACTAATATGTTATTATAATAGTAGGAAGAGAGGTGATAGATAGTGATAATAATAAAAGAAGTTCTCGAGATTGCAGCCTTAGTTCTAGCTATAGCAGTTGCAATCAAAGAACTTCACAAATAGTGTTGAGGGGAGAAATCCCCTTACGCTCAAAATATATCACTATCAAATGATTATGTCAATCGCAGTAGCAATCGCAGTAGTTTTGATATTATATGTCGCTTATAAAAATAGAAAGGATTAATAATGGCAGAGTTTGATCAGACAAAATATGTAAATCAATGGGCTAAAGAAAACATGGGCAGAGTAAGTGCATCTTATAAGGCTGAATTTGTTTCAGAGTTTAAAGAAGCTTGCAAAACTCTTGGTGTAACTCAAAGTGAAGTAATTAGAATCATGATGAATGAGACAATCAAGAAAGCTAAAGACAAGGGATAGAGAGATTAAATTCTCTCTATTTCTTTGTCGATTTTTCTTCTTAGAGAACTTATAGAATAGTGATATTTCTTGGCCACCTCTTCTAATGTATACCCAAGACAATAGTGTTCAAACAATAATTTCCTGGTCGGCTGTGGAACTTTAATGATAATATCTATAATCTTATCTCTGGATAACATAAGCTCGTTTAACTTTAAATCTATTTTATCCAACTCACTAATCATTTTAATTACTTTGTCTTCTGTTGAATAATCAGATGAAGAAATTTTAATAATACTTGTTGATTTAATATCGTATTTACTTCTAATTAATTCTTTAGATCGTTGACACTTATCTATTTCTTCGCAGATTGCTAGGTACTTCCTTAGTTCTAGTTTGATTATTTTTAACATCCTGCCCCTCTTTCTTTAAACAGTGATTTTAATGTAACACTTCACTATATTCTGTTACATCTCATTTATTTAAATAATGCTTTTAAATAGTGAATAATTTGCTATTTTAATAAATCGAATGTAACGTAGTTTTCATTTACGTTAAATGGTGTTATTTAGTATTTACCACTAGATCCTAAATACATCTCATTTCTTGCGGTTTCTGTATCATCTGTGTCCCACATTACATACATAATAGTAACAAGTGGAGATGTGTGATTTAGCATCTTTGACAAAGTAAGGAGTTCTCCACCTCTTTTTATATAATGATAGCCAAATGTTTTTCTTAAGCTATGTGGACCACATGGCCCCAATATTCCTGCAGCTTTAAATGCTTCCTTTATAACTCTCCAACCTTGTGTCCTTGTTATGGCGTTGATTTCGCCTACATTTGTAGTTGAGGGAAACAGATAGTCATATTCCTTTATATTATTACGTTCAATATAATCTTTAATTTCACTATAAACTTTTGAGTTCAAACGATAATTTTGTGGCTTCCCTCTTTTATTCTCTTTAATCCTCATATAACCGCCAGCAAAATCAATAGGTTTTAGTTGAATGGCATCTTCAATTCTGAAAGCAGTATTAAGGCAAATAAATATTAAGCACCAGTTTCTATCAGCTCTAAATAAATCGGCTTTATATTTTGCCTGAGAGCGTTTATTTAACCAATAGTGAATTATATCTCTCAATACCTTTTGACTCTTTACAGGGACTGTTTTATTATTGTGAACGATCTTAATCTTTCTTGTGGCCATTTATACATCTCCTATTCAATCTCTTTGTAGATAATGTCATATATATTTCCAACAATTTCAAAATCAATATCAGATAAATCTATTTTCGTGCCCTTAGTGATATGAAGTAACTCTGCATTGGCGCACCTGATAATGTCATTCATAAACATTGAATTTGCGTTAATATCAAAATATGGTAACTCTTCACATACAGAGTCTTTATGGACAACAGATTCTTTACGATCAGTATCTATAACACGGTATACTTTGTTTTCGCCCACTTCCTCAATACTTAATAATCCTCTAACCCACTTTTTCTTAAAAATAGTTTTTCCTTTTACATAACTTCCAACTTTTAAATCGCTCATTCTTTATTCCCTTTCTTTTTATCAAGAGTTTGAATTTTAATTTTCGAAATCAACATTTCACTCAGTGTTGCATCTTTATCGATATGATATTTACCCATTTTGTTGAAATATAGCATTTCTTTTTTTGTCATCAATTGTAGATTTTTTATATCACAATTGCTCCTGTCTCCGTCTATAAACATTAAAACTTCATTTTTTGAAAGTTTAATTTTATAAAATTCTTCATAAATTATTCTATGCTTTAATTTCCAAATATTGGGTGAAGCAATTTTAACTTGAATAAATCCATCACCCCTAATTACTTCATCGCCAATTTGTGCGGTATTTTTAGGCATATCCCCTTTTTTAAAAGTTGTTTTAAGGCAATTTATTTGTTTATCTTTTGGCATATATTCGTCCCAGGAAACACCTTTATTTATAGGTATACTTCCTTTTTTAAACCTTGTTACAACACCGCTCCTTAATTTATGATTTCTTTTGAAATTCCTAAAAACTGTATACGATAAATTAGTTTTAAATTCACTATTGAACTTTTCAGCCAATGTCATATTGGTTATGCCTTTTTGATTTAAGATAATAAACTCTTTTTGAAATTTAGTAAATCTATTTGCCATTTTTGATTATTGTTTTAGTATTAGTGCCAATTAGATTTTCGATGTTATTAGCATTATATTCATATTTGTACTTAGCAGCCTCTAATACAATGCTTGCGTTATCTATAATTGTTTTTGAAACATTTGCCGTTGCTTTAGCCTTCTTCAACTCTCTTTCCAGTTGTTCTTCATCGAGTGAATCATCATTAATTCTTTCTAAACTTTCGAATAAATAATTATTCAAATCCATTAATGTATTTTTCATTATTTTCCTTCTACTCTCTATTTATACTTTTTTGTGATTCAAAACCATCAGGATATCGTCTCATTAATTTCTCAATATTATGATTAGCGATTTCTGATAAATCTAACCCTAGCCCCTTAGCAGTAATCGCTAGATACCACAGCACATCACCTAACTCATCCTTTAACTTATCAGTATCTAAATCATGACCTTGAAACATGTGTTTTTTCATTATATCCACACATTCACCACTCTCACCAGCTAACCCCAAAACACCATTTAAAATCAACTCTTCTTTTAATAGGCCCTTTGCTGTTCTTAATGCTTTCGTTTGATAATTACTGAAATTTATTGTTACATCTTCAATTAGCCATTTAAGTAGTTCATCAGCACAGGTTGTTCCAAGGACTTCTTTTTTTGGACATTTATTACATTGGAATAAAGCACACCCTAACTCTTCGGGTTTAAATGACAAACCCATTAAACTGTTTGGATCTAATGACTTAACTGCTGCTATATCATAAGAGTAATCCGTTTGAAATTCTTTTACTGTCATATTTAATATCATTTCTACATTCTTCATTTTATTCTTCCTCCAAATTAAATAGTGTGTTTTGTTCTGTGTTAATTTTATTTATTGTTTTTTCCTCTTCACATTGTGGATATAATTTATACCAATCATCTAAATCTTGAAACAAACTTTTTACATTATCTTTTTTCACAAATTCACCATAAACAAATATATTAGAGTTAATGATATTATTGTGATCATCAATATTCCGGCAATAATAAACATGCAAACTGCACCATCAGCTTCATGAATATTGTTTTCTTTGTGCAGTTGATGTTTAATTATGCTTTTAGACCATTTTTCTTCTGCGTTATTTTTTAACCACCACTTATCACAATCAGTTTCAAATGGCACTATTTTCTTTCTAGGCATATTTACTCCTCTTCTTCTATTTCAAAACCATTGTTACATTCAATATAATGATAATTTTCACAACTTTCTGTTCTAACAGGGCAACCAAAATATTCTTTGCAGTCTATGCAAAAATTTATGTTATGTGCTAATTCGCATTGTTCTGTTTTGTTACAAGTTGCACAATAATCTTTCATATTACCATTTCCACCCTTTCAGATATTTGGTTAACCTTTCTGTGCCAATTTCAGCAAGTGCGACATCGTAAAAGTTTTCATTTAGGCAGTGGATAGTGCCTTGTTTTTTTGATATACAACATGCTTCTTGTTTTATGGTGTGCCTTTTTGTAGATATTTGAAAACGAAGTTTTAAATAATATTTTTTTATATTAATATCCAGCCAATCTTCCTCGCTAGGTATTTCTAACCTATCAGCAATATCGATTAGTTGATGATGAGTTTCTAACATATCTCCATATTCTTGACATTCTGTTTGAGTTCTGAATGTTTGATGTGTTTTTAACTTAAAGTAGTCAAACGGCCATATACCTTCATAAAGACTTGTATTAATTTGACTATTAGTGTCAATATACCAATACATTTGAGTTTCTTTTGGCTTAAAATAATTACTCTTTCTCTCATTTACAATTTCATAAGTTCTTGCAAAGTCTAAACCGTAAACGCCTAATACTTTCAATTCGTTCTCTTTTGTAACTTCAAACATATTTGACTTGTCATCAGTTACTATTGTTCCTGGACCTAATTCGTTCAATTTGTTTAATAACTCATTTAGTCTCATATTTACCTCCTTGTATCTCTAAAAAGACTCTTTTAACTTCTTCTATCGGAATTTCTTTTGAAACATTGGGCAAGTCGCCTTTTTTCAGTAAGCTCTCTACTTTTTCAAATAAAACAGCTGGCATTCTACTTGAGTGCAAGTAAAAATTAAATACACTCATTTCACCAATTGTTATATAACCTTTGTTAAACAGTTCAACCGTTTTAAAAGCATAGTATTTTTTTTCAATATCTTTTTTTGTTTCTTCAAGTTCTTTAAGCGAAGGGAATCTTTTATTATTTTCTATCGTACTTCTAATGATTCTATTGATAATTGCAGAGTTGCAATTACTTAATAATTTGCTGTACATCTTGAACTGTTCCTGATTAATTTCTTTTTGAAAACTTATAGCTAGAGTGTTGATAGCTGCTCTAATCAATTCAAATGAAGAGTTAGATTCTACAAGATTAGAATTTAGTTTAATTATTTTATTAGAATCTGTCATCAGTATACATACCTTCTAAAAAATTGTTAGTTTCTTCTGGATTGATATATTTATCTAATGTTTGACTGACTTTATAATTCAAATAGTTTTCAAATTTATTGCTAAAGAGTGTGGAGGGCCTTAAATAAGTTTTCATCTTCTGATCTTTTCCCCACTGAAAAACCATATTATCAATCACTCTCTTAAAATCATCGATAGAATATCCATCAGCAATTCTAGCCCTTATAAGTGCTTTCGTTTTTGACAACGGTTTATAACAAGAATTAGTTGTTGCATTTAAATAATCAATTATTTCTTTATATGTTTGATTATTATTTTCTTTTCTTTCAATTATTTCTACTATATTAGTATTAGTATTAGATATAGTATTAGATATAGTATTAGTATTAGTATTAGAGAGGTATCGATATGGTATCGATAGGGTATCGATAGAATGTCCATTTTCTAATTCATTTAATAATTCAATAATATAATTTTTAAAGTTGTTATTTTTAATATTACCAACCTTATTTTTGATAGAATTAATAACTTTTGGTGATGAATTCCAATTGTATTTATACCAATTAATAACCAATATTTCTCCACTTTCCTCACAATAATCAATTTTTTTGAATTCATTAGCAAATCTGTCAATTAGTATCTTAATCACCTCTACAGAATACCCTAACTCAAATGCCATAGTCTTTATGCTTAACTTAGCTACACCTGTTAAATCATTATGAGGGTTGGTCAATAAATAAAGCCAAAAGTATTTATCCTCCGGACTAAATTTATCAACAATTTCAGGGTCATTCCACATTTGCGTATTTATCATTCTTTTAATATTCATATTTACCTCTATCTAAGTGTTTTAGGCACTTTCACACTGAATTCTTTACCTGTTATTTCAGCTAATTTTCTTTGCTTATTAACATATTTAAAATCTTTATGACTAACTTCTCTTTTAAAACAAAAATCACAAATATTACTATTATCAAATATAGATTTATTGAGATAACTTACTCTATCACCACACCTTGTGCATTTGTATTTCATATTAATTTATTTGATCTCTAATTTATTTGATTTTACAAAATATCTTTTTCCTTTAAGATCTTCCACTAAACTTGTTTTTATGCCAAATTTAATTAAAATAACCTCTTTATCTAATTTAATGTCAATTAATCTCATACGTTTCATATTGTTTCTCCTCTCATGCAGCTAAAACTTTTCTAATATAATCAACACCTTTTTGAGTTACTACTGTTTTGAAATAAACTTGAGTATCTCCATTAGGTAACTGATATTTGGATTCAATAATTCTGAACTTTCCATCATCGCAATGTCTTTGATAAGGTTTATTGTCAGACTGAAGTATTTTTCTACTTCTCAACATTTCAAATAATTTATTTCTACCCATTCCTATATTCAATAGTTTTGCAAGTGTTCCAATATCACAAACTGTATTGCTACCGGTTACCGCATCATAGAACTCTGCTTTAGGTTTCATTTCGTTATTTTCAATTTGTAAAGCTTGTTTCTCTTTAGCAGTTGTTATTAGTTGCTCAAGTGCTGCAATATAATCTGTTGGCAGTTGCCTTTGAGACAATGCTTGCTCTAACTTATTTATGTAAGAAATAACTGCCTTTCTAACTACTTTGCTTTCCCTTACCAGCACTTGTTTGGCTTGAGATAATGTAAGATTGTACATTGGTCTCATTTCACCTTTTTTGTCTTTATACTCAACCAAGGAAAATTTTCCTTCGTTGATTTCCTCTTCAAACTCATCTCTAACTATTTTTAATAAGTCTGAATGGGCTAATTCAGTTTTAATGCCTTGTTGACTTCTAAAATAATTAATTTGTTCTAATAATTCTTTGCTTGTAATTACATCTTTAATTTCATTTACTTTTTCTAATTCGTTCATCGTTGTTCCTTTCTTAATTGCTTGCAGGCGCTAATGCATTTCTCATTGCTTGAGCTTCTTTTCTTATATACTCAGCTTTAAAACCTAAATACTTAAGAACTTTATTAGTTGGTACTACAGCTGGCCTATAATCAAAATAAGGCTCACCTTTTGACTTCATTTCGCTTTGAATTTCTTTCACCACCTTCCTTGCATTTGCGAAGGATAATGGTGCTAAAATCATAATATCTTCAGCACTGATCCATGATTTTGATATGACCTTTTCTTGGTCAATAAATGTTGAAGTCCTTTTCTTTGTAGGTGTCATTTTCATTATTCCTTTCTATTAAATAGGGCTAAGCATGAAAACAAAGGATTACTATTGATATAAATAGGAGGTACAAACAAAGCTTAGCCCTAAGTGGTTTTATCCACTACCTTACATACAAATGAGAGTGATCGTTTATATGCAGAGTAGTAAATAAAATGAGTTTTGATATAATAAGATAAAAGAAAGTGAGATTTATTTATGTTAAGTAAAACTACTATTTGCCCTTTTTGCGGAGTATCTATACCTTGTTCGAACGATACATATAGCGAATATGTTATTGGGTTTAATGGGAATTTCTTTAATGAGTACTCACCTGTAAATATAGAACACCTAAAATGTCCTAACTGTTCTGAAATAATCATTAATATTTATAGTGAATGCAAGAAACACAACTATGAAATGATGTTTTATCCAAAATCTTTAGCCAAGAAATTCCCTGAATATGTTCCTATACAGGTTAGGAATGACTATGAAGAAGCTTGCCTTATTAAAGAATTGAGCCCTAAAGCATCTGCAACCCTTTCAAGAAGATGCCTTCAAGGGATGATTAGAGATTTTCATAAAATAAATGAAAATAGTTTGTTTGACGAAATCAATTCACTAAAAGGGAAAGTTGATGAAGAGCTTCTTACTGCGTTGCATAGTATGCGTGGTATCGGTAATATTGGAGCACATCCAGAACATGACATTAATTTAATTATCGATGTAGATGATCAAGAAGCTCAACAAATGATAGATATCATCGAACTATTAATGTCGGAATGGTATATCGCCAGAGAAAGAAGAACTAAAGTTCTTTCTGAGATAAAGAACACTTCTAATCAAAAAAAAGCTATGAAGAATAATAATCAACAGTAGAGTCAATTTCAAATAAAAATTCTCCTTCCAAAGTCCAATACTGGAATATTAATCTACATGGATCTTCTTCCGTTCCCTCACCTCTTAGTAGAGTTATTTTATTAACCTCTACTTTTTTAATGCCATCAAATCTTTCACATAACCATCCAATTCTTTTTCCTTTTGAGCTATGTGTTCTTCTTTTGTTCATTCAACATCACCTCCTTATTTTTGATTTTTTTGCTTGCAGTCATTGTTTTAGTACCACACATAACACAATAATTCGTTCCATCAGGATGATATAATCCTTTACAGTTTTCACATTGTTTATATCCTTTTAAAATTAAAATAAAATTGATTAGATGATCTTTTATTTTTCTCATGCACTCTCCTTTTCATTGCTTGCAGGCATTATTTTTATTTGTTTGATATAATTAATTAAAATGAGGTAATAATATGAACGAATTTATTAATGATAACTTTTCATCCATTATTGCAATGATCGCAATTATTTCTCCTATAGCAACTGCGATAATAAATAATATTTATCAAAGTAAGATTAAAAAGTTGGAGATTAATGACGATTACTTCAAATCAACATCTAACAAGAAAATCACTTATTTTGAAGAATATGTAAGCAAAGCAACAACTTTACACAACATAAGAGTTAACGATAAATATTTTCACTTGGACATTTATAATTCTTATAAGAAAGCTTTAAACAGAATTCTTTTATATACACCTATAAATGAACATCAAATTTTATTTGATTTTGATAATGAACCTGAAAACATTGATAAACTAAACTCAGTAATCATATTAATCAAGAGTGAAATTGAAAAACTACAAAAAGGTAAAATATAGTTATTGTATATATTAAGAAAAATATACTTCCACCTTTATTATCTTTATAATGTGTTCCCCAATAAAAAGTAGCGATTATAGTTGCGCAACCAACCAATAGCATTTGTGTCATTCTGATACCAGTCCTTTCTTTTGCTTGCAGGCGCTTTTTTATTGTTCTAAAAATAAATCCCAATTTTTATCACAATCCTCTAATTTATTTAATTCTAAGAAGTCATAATAAGCTTTTAATTTTTCATCTGTTTCTTTACAGTACATGTAGTCTCCTTTCATCAATGTGTCATTTTAAGACACTGTCTGATTAAAAAAAATTAAGTCGATTTGATTAGGTGTTAAATTGTACTTATTTTTAATTTTCAAAATTTCAGGTTGAGTAAAACCATTCTTCTGTTTTTCATTTAATTTCGATGAAAAAGATTGATGAGATAGCCCTAAAAATTTAGCCAACATATATCCAGTATCACCGTGCTTAATCATAACTGATAACAATTCCTTTTTGTTCATCTTAATCCCTTTCTTTAATGTGTCATTTAAAGACACTTTTATATTAATCTCATTAGTTTTTAATGTCAATAGTTTTTGTGTCTTTTTTTTCAATTATTTAAAATTATCTTGAAATTAAACTAAAATATGTTTAAAATTAAGACACAATAAGAGGGTGAAAATTATGAATACGGGTGAAATAATAAAAAAATTGAGATTAGAAAAGAAACTAACTCAAGAACAATTGGGAGATTTAATTGGTGTTCAAAAGTCAGCAATAGCCAAATATGAAAATGGTAGAGTTGAAAACCTTAAAAGGAGCACAATAGAGAAGTTGGCTATTTTATTCGAAATATCACCTTCATCTTTATTAGGTATTGGCGAGGAAGTTTCTGAAATTACTTCAATCAAATTCGATGATTACTTCCCTCTTCATTATTGTTCTAATTTAAGTGCTGGTAGTTTTGATGAACTGCTGGATGCAGAGCCTGACTCAGTAGTTTATGTACCTATTAAGTTTCAAACCAAAAGAAAAAGATTACTTGCTTTTAAAGTTAACGGAACTTCAATGAATAATATTATTGAAGATGGTGATGTAGTAGTAGTTGAGAAAAATGATTCAACTGTTTATGAGGATGGTGATGTTGTAGTTGCCTTTGTCGATGGTTTAGCCACAGTTAAAAGATACTACTTTAAAATGGATAGTGTAATGTTGCTGCCTGATAGTGATGATAAATCTCATTTACCTATAACTGTAACTGAGGAACAAGCTTTAATTATTGTTGGTAAGGTTATATGGCATATGAATAGTGATAGAATCGCTGAGAGGTATTAGATATATTTAAAAAGAAAATGATAACTTGAATTGTATTACTAATTGCTATATTATACTAGTATACATAGATAGAAGGGCTTGATATCCCCTTCACTTAGGCACTAGTTCAATATGGATTAGTGTTTTTGTTTTACATAAAGAAAGGAGAGAATATTAGTGAAGAAAAGTGATAAAGATACATTGGATATAGTGTTAACTATATTTGGCTTTGCAGCAGTTATGATACTTATTTGGGCATGGTTTTCATGGCTTTTGTTTTACAGTGATTCTGTTTTTAAATTGCATTTTATACCTGCTGAAGATATTGGATCATGGGTTTCAAGTTTGGCACTACTAATGACATTGCCCGTTACTCTAACAGGGATAATGGTAACAGCAAAAAAATAATGCTAGGAGGACAAAATGAGTGATTTTAGAGTTATAGAAATTTTAGACAAGAAAAGCATTTTAATAAACATGGGAAAAAAAGATGGAGCAAAGCGCGGAGATATAGTTGAAATTTACGAAGTAGGAGACAAGATCATTGACCCTAAAACAAGTGAAGTTATAGGAACATATGACAACATTAAAGACACCCTAAAAATAACTGAGGTGTTTGATAAATTCTCTGTATGTAAAAATATATTAACAGAAAGAGTTTCTTTGATTGTAGATATCCCTAATTTGATCAGCAAAGAAATTAACACAGAAATGAATTTATGTGTGGATGAATCTGCAATAACTAATAGGAAAAAAAGTGATAATAAAATGATAATGGTAAACGATTATGTTCGTTTATCTTGACACATTTAAGAAATAAGATATAATATAGGCATAACGTAGTCGGATTAAATTCTGACTTTCAACTAAGATGCCTAATGGCATCTTTTTTGATTTTACAGAGGAGACTTATTGAAATGATATATAACAAACCTTTTAAGACATACTCCCAACAATTGGATAAACTTATAAATGACTATAACCTAATTGTGAAAAATAGAGATAGTGCGATAGAATCATTAAAATTCCAATCATATTATGATTTGGCAAATGGATACAAAACACATTTAATGATTAATGATAAATTTAAAACATCTATTGATTTTGATTTTCTTTCATCATATGCTATGTTTGACAAATCTATTCAAAGTATTTTATTAAAATACAGTATATCTGTAGAAACGAAATTCAAAAATTTATTAGCATATATTTTAGGTCAAGAATTCGGTGTTGATGTTGATCAATACTTAGATATTGAAAAATATAAAAAAATATCTAATAAAGAAAAAATGAAGCAAAGAATAAAAAAAATAGATGAAATAAAGGGACAAATCCATTCGTGCCACTATAATCCAACTAAACACTATCTTGATAATTGCAATCATATTCCACCTTGGATTGCTTTTAAAAACATATCCTTCAGTAGTGCTACTGACATATTTAAATACTTAGAAGACGATATAAAAGATAAAGTTTGCGATGCGTTGATAAACAAAAATATCCCAAATGATAAAAAAAGAGAATTTGTAACAAATTCATTATATATTATAAGAACTTATAGAAATTCTATTGCGCATAATCTTAACTTTGTTACATATAGCGCGATGAATCAATTTAGATTAAAAAAAGATGCAATAAAAGGGTTATCTGACGAAATATTTATAGATAGCAAAATTGTCAGAAAAAACAACGGTACTATAGATATTTATTCAATGTTTATATCATTAGTTATATTGCTTGACAACAAGCAACTAAATCTTAATTTTGCAGCTGATATTAAGAATGCAGAATCATATTCAAAATATCATTATAACTCAGAGGATGTGCTAATTGAGTATTATAACAATTGCATGCTACCTACGTTAATATATGAAAAAATTATGCTTTACATAAAAGAGCAATTGAATTAATTCATGGATGTTAAGCCTATGTAGTTTTGCGCTACAGTTATAATAAGGACAATGTGTTTAAGAGATATCAATATAGAAATAAGATGTAATAGTATAAAAAAAGACTATCCTAGCGCCTGCAAGCAATTAAGATAGTCAAGATAAAACCTATGAGGCTTTACCCTCATAGTATAGCATAAATATATTAGGAGGA
>CAYJFQ010000016.1:0-26555 GCA_964369955.1 uncultured Erysipelotrichaceae bacterium
ATTGAGTTAAGTATAACTTATTTTACATTATGGGTAAAGTTTAAGGAAATAAAAACCATACTATTTTTTCCTATAGATGCTAGTTATTAACTGACATTAAATTGTATATAAAGGTTATTTCCAAATTAACTAAAATTTCTTGAGATGGATTTATTCTTACCCTTCCTTTCTCTTAGTTAATTTAAAAATTTGCGATAATCGTTAACTAGATTATTTTTATATTATAGCCTTTAAAAGTCATTGCTAGGGTAACTTAAATAAATTCATATTATAACATTCTGTTAGTAGTCCTTTGTTGCTCTTACATATAAAAATCCACACCTTTAAGATTGTTTTCAATCTTAAAGGTGTGGATTTAAATTTTTTTAATGTCCAATTATTAGATATTTTTTATTTACTTACTAACACCATTAATTTCACGAGTTTATTAGAGAAGTCTAATGGATTTTCAATACTGAAACCTTCGATTAAACATGCTTGGTTATACAATAAATCTGCATAATCCTTAATTAGATTTTGATCTTTTTCATATAGTTTAGTTAAGGCAGTAAACAGTTCATGGTCTCCATTTATTTCTAGTATTTTTTCAGCTTTAATTTTTTGACCATCGGGCATTTGATTCAAAACTTTTTCCATTTCTAAAGAAACACCTTCTTTACTGCTTAAACAAACAGGAGCATTCTTTAATCTTGAAGAGATAATAACATCAGATACTTGTTCACTCAAACTGTCTTTTAATAAAGTTAATAGATCTTTATTCTCTAAAGAATTTTTCTCAATTTTTTCTTTAATTTCTTGATCATCTAAATCTAAGTCACCTTGGTTTACTGATTTAAATTTCTTTTCATTATACATTTGCAAAACTGATAACGCAAACTCATCAACATCTTCGCTTAAATATAGAATTTCATAATCTTTATCTTTCAAAACTTCTAATTGAGGTAGATTATCAATCTTTTCAATTGAATCACCACAAGCATAATAAATAAACTCTTGCCCTTCTTTCATTCTTTCAAGATATTCTTTTAAAGTTACTAACTTCTTTTCAGTTGAAGAATAGAACATCAATAAATCTTGAAGAGTATCTTTATGAGCTCCAAAATCGCTATAGATTCCATACTTCAATTGAACGCCGAAGGCATTGTAGAATTCTTCATATTGTGAGCGATCGCTTTCTAGCATTTTTTCTAATTCAGTTTTGATTTTCTTTTCTACCTTGTTGGCGATTATTTTTAGTTGACGGTCATGTTGAAGAATTTCCCTAGAAATATTTAGAGATAAGTCTTGACTGTCTACTAATCCTTTCACAAATTGAAAATACTCTGGAATTAGAGCTTCAGCTTTTTCCATAATAAAGACATTGCGACTATATAATTTTAATCCTCTTTGGTAGTTTTTAGTATAGTAATCATATGGCGCTTTCTTTGGGATGAATAATAAAGCATCAAATGATACATTGCCTTCTACACTAAAATGAACTGTTTTTAATGGTTCTTGAAAATCATTAAAATTAGACTGATAGAACTCATAATACTCTTCTGACTTAATTCCTTTTTTATTACGCTTCCAAAGAGGAATCATACTATTAAGAGTTTTAATTACTTCTACCTCTTGATAATCATCACTATTTTCTGTTTTAACCGATTCTAAAACCTTCATCTTTATTGGATAGCGCACATAATCTGAGTATTTTTTAATTAATTCTGTAATTTTATATGTTTCTAAATAGTCTGAGTAATTTTCGTCTTTGGTATTTTCTTTTAGAGTCATAATGATGGTTGTTCCAACATCGTCTCTTTGAGCTTTAGTTATTGAGTAACCATCTTCACCTTCAGAAACCCATTTATAGGCATTCTCGCTGTTGTATTTCTTTGAGATAACTTCAATCTTATCGCTAACCATAAAAGCTGAGTAAAAGCCAACACCAAATTGTCCGATGATATCAATATCTTTCTTTTCATCCATTGCTTTTTTAAAAGCTAATGATCCGCTACTTGCAATCACTCCTAAATTGTCTTCCATATCTTTATCATCTAATCCTATACCATTATCTATTAATGTAATAGTACGGTTTTCTTTGTCTAGATCAATTAAAATTTCTAAATCTTTTTTCTCGATAACAGGAGCTTCTTTTGTTAAGCTGTAGTAGTAACGTTTATCGATTGCATCAGATGCATTCGAGATTAATTCTCTTAAAAATATTTCTTTATGTGTATAGATTGAATTAATCATTAAATCTAAGAGTCTTTTTGACTCTGCTTTAAATTGTTTTTTTGCCATAGTATACCTCCATTTAGCACTCACTTGATAAAAGTGCTAATATTAATATACTCCTTTTTTAGTTTCTTGACAAGTATTTTGAATTAAAAAATATGCTATAATTTAAATGATGTTTAAATACTTAAGTAAAAATGAAGAGATGGAAATAGTTGTTGAAAAAAGTCGTTTTATCACTTACTTTTTTTCTATTAATAGTCAAGAAGAAGCTCTTAAACTGATTAATGAAATTAGAGAAAAGCATCCAAAGGCTAATCACCATTGTACTGCTTATCTTTTAGACAATCATAAAATACAAAAATATAACGATGATGGTGAACCTTCTAAAACAGCTGGTTTTCCAATGATTGATGTCTTAATAAAAAATGATTTGGACGATATCCTAGCTGTTGTTGTTCGTTATTTTGGTGGAATTAAATTAGGAGCTGGTGGTTTAACTAGAACTTATCGCAAGTGTGTTGCGGATTTAATTAAAGAGATTGATTTAGTTGAAAGAATCGAATTACCTGTCTATCAAATCAAGGTACCCTATTCATTAAATGATTCAATCAATTATTTATTAAAGAACGAATCCACTATCATAAATATTGATTATCAAGAAAATGTTGTTTATAAATATTACACTTACAATCACGATTTAGAAAATAGTGTGATTGAACTTACAAGTGGAATAAAGCCAGTTGTAGTGAATACTATTAAAGTTGTCAATAAAATATAAATTTGACAACTTTTTATTTTCAAGTATTATTAAAAGTAACAATAACAAACTATAGGAGGAATTGCTATGTGTACTGGTTTAAGCATAAAAACTAAGAATGGTGCTTTTTTTGGGCGTAACATGGATTTAGAGTATAATTTTAATCAATCAGTTATAACTATGCCGAAAGGTTATAAATTTATCGATAAAGTGAATAAAGTTGAAAATGTAAATCAACAAGCTATTATTGGAATGGGGACAATTATTGGTGGTTATGTTACTTATGCAGAAGCAATGAATGAAAATGGTTTGGCTTGTGCTGGTCTTAATTTTTTTAATTATGCTCATTTTGAGAAGGAGTTGAAGTCTAATAAAACAAACATTGCGCCTTACGATTTTATTCAGTGGACGTTATCTAACTTCAAGACTACTGAAGAAGCTAAGGAAGGGCTTAAAGATTTATATATGGTTGATGTTCCTATAGCTGAAAATGTTCCTGTGCCTACATTGCATTGGATGATTAGTGATAAAGAAGGTAAATCTATTGTTGTTGAGCAAACAATAGATGGATTGAAAGTATTTGATAATCCAGTTAATGTCTTAACTAATAACCCAACTTTTGACTGGCATCTGAAAAACCTAAATCAATATCTATATTTAACTCCCCGCCATCAAGAAAGTATTGAATGGGGTGATTTAGTTCTAAAGTCTCAAGGTAGTGGAACTGGAACTTTAGGAATGCCTGGAGACTTTATGTCAGTCTCTAGGTTTATTAGGATTGCATTTCTAAGAAACAATCTACCACCACTTGAGAATAGACAACAAGAAATAACTCATTTCTTCAATATGTTAGACTATGTTAAAATGGTTAAAGGTGGAGTAATTACTGAGACTGGTAAAATTGATTTAACTCTCTACACTTCTTGTATGGATTTAGATAATGGAATATATTATTATCGAACTTATGATAATCATCGTATTAATGCGATAGACTTGCATAAGAGTAGTTCTACTGAAGTTGTTGTTTATCCTTATCTAGTAGAAAACGATATAAACTATCAAAACTAAAAAGATGCGCACCTGAGTGCACATCTTTTTTTCAACTTCATTAACTTATTTAGTTACTATTCATATCTTAGAGCTTCAATAGGATCTAATTTAGCTGCTTTTTTAGCAGGATAATATCCAAAGAATAGGCCAATTGTCATTGAGAATCCAACTGCCAATACTATCGAAATCACTGAAGGGTATGCCGGGAATCCTAATAAGGCTGCAGCTCCCATTCCGAGCGCTACTCCAATGATTACTCCAAAGATACCTCCAATCATACAGATTATAATGGCCTCTGTAACAAATTGTGACATGATGTCAAAAGTAGGAGCGCCTAATGCTTTACGTGTCCCTATTTCTTTTGTACGTTCTGTGATTGAGACTAACATAATATTCATAACTCCAATACCACCTACTAATAATGATATAGCAGCAATAGCAGCGATTGCTATTTGAATAGTTCCCAACATATCAGTAAAAGATTCCAGCATTGAAGAAGGGTCTGAAACCCTTACTGTGTATTGATCGTTTCTACTGTAAACATCAGTAAAAAAATCCGTTGTTAAAGTTTTCATTAAATCGATGTCAGTACTATCACTGAAGGTAACTGCTATTGAACTATAACCATCTTCTGAACCATTCATTTCTTTAGCGGTAGTAATCGGAATATAAACATTATAAGTATCACCACTAGAGAACATCATCATTTGATCATCATTACTTTCACTAATACCTACAACATAATATTGTTCAATAAGATTTTGGTTGTAGATATTAAGAGCTTGACCAATTGGATCTGTATTTCCAAATAATTCAATTGCTAGATCTTCTTCGATTACAGCTAACTTTTTTTCTTTGTCTAAATCATCTTGAGTAAATCCTCGACCATATAACAAATCAAATGAATTAGATTGCTGGTATCCAAGATTAATGCCGGTTGTTGATAAACTAAGTGTTTCTAAATCGCTTCTTGTGGTTAGGGAGTTAACCTTTTCGCTTGCAGAAACTCCTTTAACTTCATCTACAAATAATTTCTGATATTCTTGGATATTCTTATCACTAATATAATCTTCAACTTGTAAATCATTCGATAAGAATAATTGGGTATTCTCATCTTCAGTTTCTTTCTGAGTTACACTAATTGTTAATTGGTTAACGCCGGCATCGTTCATTGTTGAGTTAACTGAGGCGGTTAGAGATTCACCTACAGTTACAATTCCAATTACTGAAGATATTCCGATAATAATGCCTAGCATTGTTAATAAACTACGCATTTTATTGGCTTTTAGAGCTTCTAGAGCTAATAATATATTATCCAGCATATTTATTACCCCTTTCATCACTTATGATGTTGCCATCTTTTAAAGTTACAACCCTTTGGCATTGTTGAGCCAACTCTGGATTATGGGTAATAAAAACAATGGTACTTCCATGTTTGTCGTGAAGGTTATGGAGTATATCCATAACTTGTTTAGATGTGTCGGAATCTAAAGCTCCGGTTGGTTCATCGGCTAAAATAATGGATGGATCATTAGCTAATGCTCTTGCGATTGCAACTCTTTGTTTCTGTCCGCCTGATAATTCGTTGGGCCTGTGATCTATCCTATTTGCCATATTAACGTCTTCTAAGAGTTTCAAAGCTTTCTGTTTCCTTATTTTTGAGTCAACCTTAGCATACAACATTGGTAGTTCAACATTTTTTAGAACATTGGTTCTTCCTATAAGATTGAAGTTCTGAAAGATAAATCCGATATTTTTGTTGCGAATTGCAGCTTTTTGGTTTTCTGTTAAATCTTTAATATTTTCACTATTTAAAGTATATTCACCCTTAGTAGGAGTATCTAGTACTCCAATTATATTCATAAGGGTTGATTTCCCACTTCCTGATTCTCCTACAATCGCAATAAATTCACCTTTATTAATGGTTAAATCTATACCATGAAGTACTTCTAATTCATTTGGTTGGCCGATAAAATAGCTTTTAGTAATTCCAGTTAATTGAATAACACTTTCCATTAGATAACTCCGAAGACATCACTTGGTGGTCCAAATGGCATATCAAATTCTCTATCAGTTTCAGCTTCTTCAAGATTTGCACTTGAACGAATAATTAATCCTTCTTTAATCTCTAAACCTGTTACTTCAATATAATAGTCATTGCTACTTCCTGTTGTTACTTCAATTGAAGTAAAACCGTCTTCATTAGTTCCTTGTGTAGTTTGTTTATAAACATATGATTTACCATCAATAACTTCTACAGCATCGATAGGCACAATAAATACTTCTTCTACACTGCTTAAGATAATATCTACTTGAGCATTCATCCCAATTAGTAAACCTGTATCATTAGTATCGATTTCTACTGTCACTGTAAATGTTGAAAGCGTTGCTCCTTGACCTGTAGTTGTGGCTACTGGTGCCTTGTTTGTGACTGTCCCTGTAATTTCTTCAGTAGTAGCATCTGATAAAATATTTGTTTTTTGTCCTACTTTCACTGAATGAATATCATCTTCAGAAACTTGAACTTTTACTTGTAGTGATTCAGTATCATTGATTGTTGCGACAGTTGAGCCCATAGGTAATGTAGCTCCTATTGTCGCATTTAAACTTGTAACTGTTCCTGTACTTTCAGCTTTTAAAGTATAGTTCTCTATGCTATCTTCTAAGCTTTCTAATTGAGTATTAAGAGTCTCAATTTCCGGATTAGTATTCTTGCTTAGGTTTGTCTTCGCTTGTTGGTATTTACTTTCAGCTATTTTATATGAATTTAGAGTTTCATCATAATTTGATTTAGCTTGATTATAGACTTTAAGTGTTTCGTCATATCCTGTTGTTAATTTGATGTCATTCAATGCTGCTTCTGCATCTGTTAATGCATTAGCTGAAATGGCAAGGTTTGATTGAGCTGTTGCAACTGCCGTTTGAAGATTTGAGTAATTAGGGTCAGTGACTTCAGTTGATGCTAAGATAGTTTCTGCATCTGCTAATAATTGAATATTGTTTTTGTGTGCGGTGTTAGCTTGATCATATTTATTTTGATAACTAGAAATAGCTGATTCTACAGTTTCTAAATCATTTTGTGCATTTGTAAAATTCTCTTTAGTGCCACCTGCTCCATTAACTAATTGATAAGCATCATCTTTACTTAATAATGCTTGATCATATTCAGACTGAAGACTTGCTTTTGCATTTTTAATGCTTGTCTTTATATCACTAATTTGATCATTAAGTTTTTCTTGGTCTAACTTGATTAAAGTTTCTCCTTTTTTAACTTCATCTCCCACTTCTACTAAGATGTCTGTTACTTTGACATTAGTAATTGAACTAGAAATGGCTGTTTGATTAGTAGATGAAACTACTCCTGTTGTTGAAATTAAAGATTCTAACGAACCTTTAGTTAAGGTTGTGGTTCTAATATAAGTTTGCTGACTATCTTTATTAGTTGCATTTAAGTAAACAGAAATTCCTACTACTAATACCACAATACTAATTAAGATAATAATTATTCTTTTGTTTTTCACGTTATTTCTCCTGTGATAATTTTCTATAACATCCTTTTGGATACCATATGAGTTTATTACACTAAGATAAACTCAAAATAAACTTTTTAATAATAATTGTTTATTTTGAGTTTATCTCTTAAATGTATATTTAACTTGTAAATTAAAAAGTTATAATAGAGAAAAGGAAGGGTTTTAATAATGATTAATATACTTGTATTAGAAGATGATCTAGCGATGGGAAAATTATTAGAATTCTTTCTGACTTCTAATGGTTTCAATGTTTTTATGGGCAAAAATGGTTATGACGGATTAAATGTTTTAGATAATCATTCTATTGATTTAATTGTTTCAGATATTATGATGCCTGATATGGATGGAATTGAGTTTACTAAAACTATAAGAGATGCAGGCATTAATATTCCTGTTTTGATGTTGACAGCTAAAACTTATATTGATGATAAGAAAAAAGGCTTCTTAGCGGGTAGTGATGATTACTTAACTAAGCCTGTTGATGAAGAGGAGTTATTATTAAGAATCAATGCCCTATTAAGAAGGGCCGGGATTTCAACTAGTAAACAAATTAAGATAGGTAAGGTTGTTGTTGATTATAGCAGCATGACTGTCAGGGACGGAAATTCATTAACAGAACTTCCGCCAAAAGAATTTTTATTATTATATAAATTACTTTCATATCCGAATAAGATATTTACCCGTTTTCAAATTATGGATGAGATTTGGGGAATGGATAGCGAGACAGATGATGTTACTATT
The DNA here is from genome assembly GCA_964369955.1 of uncultured Erysipelotrichaceae bacterium. Classification (GTDB taxonomy): domain Bacteria; phylum Bacillota_I; class Bacilli_A; order Erysipelotrichales; family Erysipelotrichaceae; genus CAYJFQ01. Next base: position 8,299 of record CAYJFQ010000016.1, read on the forward strand.
AATGTCCATATTAATCGTTTGAGAAATAGATTTGAGAACATTAAAGAGTTTGAGATAGTTACTGTACGCGGGCTTGGCTATAAGGCGATTTATCATGAATAGTAAAAGATACTTGTTAGCACGTAGTTTTAGAAATATGTTTGCGATTGGGATTTTGTTGATAACAGTTATTGGAATTCTGTCCACAGCGATTTTATTATTTGTTACGGTTCATGATGTTGAAGTTGCTCAACGGTTAACTGAAACAATACAGACCAGAAGATTTATTTTTTCCATTATCGTCACTTGCATTATGGTTGGAGTTGTCGGTTATATCTTTGCGTATTTTCAATTATTACCACTTAAAAGATTTGATATGGCGATGAAGGAAGTTTCTCATGGTGATTTTTCAATTAGGATATCTCCAGATAATGGAATGCCTCACGAAGTTAAAGAGTTAGTTAATTCTTTTAACATTATGGTTAATGAACTGGAAAATACTGAACTATTAAAACAAAATTTTATTAATGATTTTTCTCATGAATTTAAAACTCCAATATCTTCAATTAATGGTTTTGCGAACATTCTAATTAAAAACGATTTAACACAGGAACAAAGACAAGAATACTTACAATTAATTGCTAGTGAATCTCAAAGATTGGTTAGTTTATCCAAAAATATTCTTCTATTAAATAAAATAGAATCTCAAGATATCCTCTCTGATATCACTCACTTTAACTTAGCTGAACAAATTAGATTAGTTATTCTTAGTTTAAATGAATATTGGGAGAAGAGAAGTATTGAGTTTGACCTAAGGCTTGATGAGCTTTATTATTATGGCAATCATGATTTGATTAAACAATTATGGTTAAACTTAATTGAGAATGCAATTAAATTCTCACAGAATGGTGAAACTATTTTGATTTCTTTAAACAAAGAACATGAGAATATAACTTTCAAGATTACAAATTATGGTGAAGTTATTGAAAATAAAAATTTATCTAAGTTGTTTGATAAATTTTACCAGGTCAATGAATCAAGGGATACTAATGGTAATGGAATTGGCCTGTCGATCGCAAAAAAAATCTGCCAGTTGCATAAGGCAGAAATCAATGTTCAAAGTGATCTAAATACAGGTACTACTTTTACAGTTGTTTTTAATAGTTTGTAGCTATCGATAATAAGATATAGCAGCAATACTATAGATCCTAACAATGATATATTATGGAAAAGTTGTTCTTAAATTATTCCACATTACCTAAGACAATAAAGATGAATAATCCTATTATGATTACTAATTTAATCACTTATTATCTCTCTACATCATAAATGTTGTAACAAAAAATGACTACCCTAAGGTAGTCATTAATTTATTGATTAGTCAACGTAAGCCCACTTGTAATCGGTTCTTAAACCGATTCCATTACGAACAATACCTTTAACATTATCTTTAGAAACAAAACTACGAGATAAGTAGTTAGTTGGAGATATTACTAATTCTTCTTCAATTAACATTCTTTCTGCATCTTCTAATAATGCAAGTCTTTCATTGCCGTTTAAACCAGCTGCTTCTGCAATTAATGCATCATATTCTGGGTTACTATAATTGCTGTTGTTGTATGGATTATTAGTAGTGAATAGATCTAAGAATGTCATAGGATCATTATAATCTGCTCCCCATCCTTCTTTCCCAATTGTAAATGTTTTAGTATCTGCATATCCTTCTTTACGTAAAGCATAACGCATAGAACGTACTTCAATTTCTACTCCTAAAACATCTTTCCATCTTTCTTGCAATACTTGAGCCATTTTTAAGTTTTCATCACCTTCCCCGATGATTAAAGTTAAACCTGTATTGAATTCTTCAAATGTTTTACCTAATTCTGCAAGTCCAGCATTTAACGCTTCAACTGCTTCAGTTGTGGCATTTTCATTAGTACCTGAGTCATAGTATAAATCTCCTACATTATCACGGAAACTATTTCCATCAACACCTTTTAAAGCAGCTGGTACAAATGCATAAGCTGGGATTGAACCTGATTTTAAGAAGTCGTTGATTAAGCTATCTCGATCCATTGCAAGGTTGAATGCTGTACGAATATTTTTATTTGCAAAATATTCATTCTCAAAGTTGTACAATACATATTCGGTTACTGGTTCAACAACAGTTACAAATCCACTGTGGTCTCTATAAGTGTCTAAAAACTCTGCTTGAACACGCATAACATCTAAATCTCCTGAATCATACATATTAACTACTGTATTTGTTTCTTTAACAAATTCATATTTAATTTCTTCAAGTTTTACTGCTTCTGCATCCCAATAAGTTGGGTTTTTAACATATGTCATTGTTTGGTCAAATGCCCATTCGGTTAACATATAAGGGCCGTTGAATATCATTTTATCAGGTGATAAGAAGAAGTCAGTTCCCATCTCTTCTACAATACCTACTGGTAATGGACCGAATTGAGGAAGAACTAAAGTTCCAATGAAGTAATCAGCTGGTTGAGTGATTTTAACTTCTAATGTTTTATCATCAATTGCTTTTACTCCTACTGCATCACCATTAGCAGTTACTCCTGTATTATAGTCATAAGCTCCTTCAAGGATGTATAACATATAAGCATAAGGGGAAGCTGTTTCTGGTTTTAACACTTCCTTCCAAGCATATTCGAAGTCAGCTGCTATAATAGTCGCACCTGTATTCCATTTTGCATCACGTAATGTGAATGTGTAAGTCATTCCATCTTCACTCACTGTCCAGCTTTCTGCTAGACCCGAACCTTGTTCAATGTTCCCGTCTGCATCTTGACGAACAAGAGTTTCATACATTAAACCTAATAATTCAGCGCCTTCAGTAGTTGATACTGTTAGTGGGCTAATATCAGTAGGAGAACCTGCCATACTGACAACGATTTTTTGTCCCTTATCACTATCAGTTCCACCAGAACTGCATCCAGTAAGGACAAGACATAATAACATAATTGCGATAATAATACGTTTCATTTCTTTACCTGGGTATATTTCTAATATACCATTCCCTTTTCTATCCTACCTTAGGGGTAGGCCCCTTATATTTAATACAGAGTTTTCTGTACTTAAATACTTCTATCTTTTACTAAAGAATTCTTCGATATCTTCAACTGTTCTAATAATGTTTTTAGATAATAGTTCACATCCATCTTCTGTAATAAGCGCATCATCTTCAATTCTAATTCCAATACCTAATTCAGGAATATAGATGCCAGGTTCAATAGTTGTCACCATTCCTGGTTTTAAAATATTGCGATCACCAACATCATGAGTATCTAATCCAATATAGTGGCAAATACCATGTGGTAAATAATCATTAATTTCTTCACGGTTTTTGCATAAGCCATATTCTAAACATTTCTCATAAATTGCATCTCGCGCTATTGTCAATGTTTCATCAATATCTAAGCCTGGTCTTAATGACTCTATAACTTTGTCTTGTGCATATAATACTGCACTGTAGTATTTCTTTTGTAGATCAGTAAATTTACCACTTACCGGGAATGTACGGCTAATATCGGCTGCATAGTATTCAAATTCAGCACCTAAATCTACTAGCAATAGTTCACCATCTTTTAAATCCTTGTTATTAATATCATAGTGTAAGAAAACTGTATTCTTTCCGCTGGCAATAATCGGGCTAAAGGCATTACCGTTTGCTCCATTTGCAGTTAATTGGTATTCAAATTCAGCTTGAAGAATCTTTTCATTTACTCCATCTCCAACTTTGTTAAGAATAGCTTTTATTCCCAAATCAGTAATATCAACAGCTTTTTGAATAAGGGATACTTCTTCTGAACTTTTAATACGTCGCATATTGCAAATTACATGAGAAATATTCTTAACCTTAAGATATGGGTGTGCATACTTTAATTTTTCTGTTAAATCATTCTCTGAATAAGTAACACCGTCTAAATCACGTTTGTGGTAATCCATATATAATTTTTCTAAATTATTACGGTCAAAGATTCTACTCATATGCCAATCAAATCGATCCAAATAGAAGACATTCTCAATACCAGTTATTTCCTTGTATTCTTGGTCGGTAGTCATCGGTCCATGATACATCTCAAACCATTTATCAGGACGTTCAACAAATAGATATTCTTTCACAATATCATTTATTTTAGTTGCGCAATAAATTTGGTTAGGAAGGTCAATTCCTAATAAATAATAGTAATTACGGTTTTGGGAAAACTTAAAGTTTTGGTCATTAGTACTTTGTTTCACTTTTTCTGCTAATAAGAATAAAGCACTATTATCTTTCATTTCTTTAATTAAATCACTACGTCTTTTAATATATACATCCTTCATTTTTTCACATCCTTTAAATTGTGGCATGCCACAAAGTGGCCATCACTAACTTCAGTTAATACCGGTGCTTCTGTTTCACAGATTTCTGTACAATACTGACATCTCTTTTCAAACTTACATCCTGTTGAGGCAGACATCGGACTTGGCACATCACCTTCTAATAAAATTCTCTTTCTACTTTTACTAGCATCTGGGTCCGCAAATGGCACTGATGATAATAAAGCTATAGTGTATGGGTGTCTTGGATTATCCATGATATCACTACTAGTTGATAGTTCCATTATTGCACCTAAATACATAACTGCAATACGGTCTGAAATATGTGCTACCATACTAATATCATGTGCGATAAATAAATAAGTTAAGCCTAGGGTCTTTTGTAAATCCTCCATTAAGTTAATAACTTGTGCTTGAATCGAAACATCTAAAGCGCTGATTGGTTCATCACAAATTATTAATTCAGGCTCAATGGCTAGAGCTCTTGCGATTCCAATTCTCTGACGTTGTCCACCTGAGAATTCATGAGGGAACCTATTTGCATGTTCCTTATTTAGTCCAACTAGTTCTAACATTTCAAAGATTTTTTCTTTTCGCGCTTCGCCACTTGCAATTTTGTGAATTTCTAATCCTTCACCAATAATGTCAGCTACTGTCATTCTCGGGTTTAAACTTGCGTATGGATCTTGGAAGATCATTTGGATGTTCTTGGTTAGTTCATAACGTTGTTTTTTAGAGATGTTTCCTAAGTCTTGTCCTTGGTATAAAACTTGACCATCAGTAGCTTTATATAGTCCAATTATTGTTCTTCCTAGTGTTGATTTTCCACAACCACTTTCACCAACAAGTCCTAAGGTTTCTCCTTTTTTAATTGAAAAGCTAACATCATCAACTGCTTTTAAATATTTATCTCTACCCACCTTAAAGTGCTTCTTTAGGTTTTTAACTTCTAGTAACATTGTTTTACCTCCGTCTTAGGGGCTTTAGGATGTTTTAACCAACATCTTACCTCATGTGTATCTGTTAATTTAAAGACAGATGGCATTGTTGTTTGACAAACTTTCATTGCGTGATCACATCTATCAACAAATGGACAACCAAGCGGCGGTTGAATCAAATCCGGTGGAGTTCCTTCAATAGGTGTTAATCGTTCTTTGTGAATGCTTGGAATTGAGTTCATTAATCCCCAAGTATATGGATGATTAGGATTGTAGAATAGTTCTCTTACAGTTCCTGTCTCAATAATTTTACCGGCATACATAACCGCTACCCGGTCGGCAATATCCGCTACAACTCCCATATCATGAGTAATGATAATGATTGAAGTGTTCAGGTGTTCTCTTACTTGAAGTAATAGGTCAATTATTTGAGCTTGAATTGTTACATCAAGTGCTGTTGTTGGTTCATCAGCTATGAGTAATTTTGGGTTACAAACTAGAGCTGCAGCTATCATTACCCTTTGTCTCATTCCTCCTGAGAATTGATGAGGATATTGATTCATTCTTTCTGCAGCATTGGCAATCCCAACATTTTCCAACATTTCTACCGAGCGTTTAAAGGCTTCTTCCTTCGTGACCTTCTCATGCCTGAAGATTGATTCACACATTTGGTAGCCAATTTTTTTAGTAGGGTCTAGACTTGTCATTGGATCTTGGAAGATCATCCCTATCTTGCCACCACGAATATCTAACATTTCTTTTTCTGATAGTTTTACGATATCTTTACCGTTAAAGAATATTTCACCTCTTTCAATCTCTGATGGTGGAGTAGGGTTTAATTTCATTATCGTTTGAGCTGTAACACTCTTCCCACAACCACTTTCACCAACAATTGCTAATATTTCACTTTCACCAACATTAAAGTCAACACCTCTTACTGCTTGCACTTTACCTGCATAGGTATGAAAAGAGACATTTAAATCTTTGATTTCTATAATATTATTCATCTTCTCCCCCCCCCCTATTTACGTAATTTAGGATCTAGAGCGTCTCTTAGCCCATCTCCTAATAAATTGAATCCTAACATTGTCAATGAGATTAACAATGCTGGAAATAATAATTGATATGGATATAGCAGTAACATTCTAGCACCTTCATTAGCTAATGTTCCCCAACTTGCCAACGGAACTGGAACTCCTAGCCCTAAATAACTTAGTGAAGCTTCCGCAAAAATTGCGGCAGGAATACTGAATGTTAATTCGATAATAATTGGTCCCATGACATTTGGTACTAAATGTTTGAAGATAATTCTCATTGAAGAGCCACCCAATGTTCTAGCAGCCATAACATATTCACTTTGTTTTAGTTGGAGGATTTGACCCCTAACAATTCTTGACATCGAACCCCAACCAGTAATTGAGATTGCGATAATAATTGTTTCTAAACCAGGGCCCATTATTACCGTTAGTAAGATAACCCATAATAAATTTGGTACCGAATAAATGATTTCAACAAAACGCATCATTAACATATCTACACGTCCCCCAAAGAAACCAGAAACACCACCATAGAAAACTCCGATAATGATATTAATGATTGCCGAAATGAAGGCAATGAATAACGAAACACGAGCACCCATCCAACATCTTGCGAAGATATCTCTCCCTAAAGAGTCTCCTCCAAACCAATGAACTGAATTTGGCCACATATTAACGACTTCTACTTGTTGGTCACTATAACTAAATGGTATTAGATACGGTCCAATAACTGCCATTAACATAATTAAACAAAGCATAATTAATGAAGTCATTGCAATTTTGTTGGTTTTCAAGCGTCGCCATGCATCTTTCGCAAAAGATGTAGTAGGACGTACCATTTTATTAAGATTACTATCTGATTTATCAATTAATTCGAAAGCATCAGTTGGTAAATTAAGTATATCTATTTCTTGTTCAAATGATTTCATAATTTTCTCCTAATCTAGTCTTATTTTCGGATCAATAAGCACATAGAAAATATCAACAACAATTGTTATAGTAACTAGCAATGCCGCATAGAAGACTGTCATACCTAAGATAACTGTATAATCACTCTCTTTAACTGCAGCTACTAAGTATTTTCCCATACCTGGAATATTGAAGATGTTCTCTACTACAAAAGATCCTACCAATGTTCCCGCTATCATACTTCCCGAAATTGTGACAATTGGCATTATTGCATTTCTAATTCCATGGTTTTTAATTATTTGAATATAGGTTAATCCTCTTGCTTTTGCGGTTTTGATGTAATCTTGACCTAAAACGTCTAGCATGCTTGTTCTCATCATTCGAGCAATATACGCAATCATTCTTAACCCTAAAGCCAATGCTGGTAGAATCATTGCCGCAAATGTTCCCCATCCTTGAACAGGAAACCATCCTAGTTTTGCCGCAAAGACATATTGGAATAAGCTTGAAAATACAAACGATGGTACTGATACCCCTAATATCGAAAGAATAATTACCGCATAGTCAGGAAGTCGCCCTCGATTGCATCCGGATATTATCCCAAAGAGTACTCCCATGGACAACCCAAGGAAACAAGCTACCGCTCCTAGAGTCATTGATACTGGGAAGCCACTTGCAATTAAACTATTCACTGTACGATTTTGGTATTTGATTGACATTCCAAAATCTCCTTGTAATAAATTTCCGATGTAAATGAAATACTGTTCAATTAGAGGTTTATCTAACCCATACTTTGCCTCTAGATTCTCTAGTATTTCAGGTTTAATCATTTTTTCACTTTCAAAAGGATTAGTTGGAATACTATGCATCAAAACAAAAGTTAAAGTTATAATAACCCATAATGTAACAATCGCTAATCCAATACGCTTTAGTATATACTTACTCATAACTCCCCCCCTATTTTTACTTAATATTTTTTTCTAACGCTTTTTTAAATAATGCACATTTAATTCTATCTATAGCTTGATATAATACTTTGTCGTCCTTATAACAACCAAAGACAATACGGATATATCCTTCGCCACTAGGTCCATATGATGTTCCTGCGTTAACAAATACTTTGGCCTCTTCAATTAAATATTGAACTATCTCATCAGATGTGCCTAATTTTGAAATATTTACCCACGCCAGAAATGCACTTTCTGGCATCAACATCTTTACACCTGGTAAACTATTTAATGCTTGATATACATATTTACGACGTCGATCAAAGATCTTAGTATATTCAGTTACAAATTCACTATTTTTAAAAGCTGCGATAGCTCCATGTTGACTGGCTGTGTTAGTAGCACCAATTACATTAACGGCACTACCGTATAAAACATCCATCACCTTATCACATGCAACAAGATATCCAACTCTTAAACCACTTAATCCCATGCCTTTAGAAATACTGCAAACAGTTACTGTCCTCTCCCACATACCAGGTAAACTAGCTGCGCTTACAAACTCAACATCATCAAATACACTATCTTCAAAAGCTTGGTCTACCACTAATACTAAATCATGTTTAATTGCAAACTCTGAAAGTTTGATTAATTCTTCTTTACTAAAAACTGTAGTAGAGGGATTATTTGGATTTGTTAATAAAATCATCTTAGTTTTTGGTGTTAGACGTTTCTCAAATTCCTCAATTTCCAAGTTAAAATTGTCTTTTATATTTAAAGGAACACTAATAGTGACTCCTCCTAATAATTTTGGATTTAAGAAATTACTTGGGTAACTAGGATCAGTTACCATTACTTCATCACCTTCTTCAATAAAGGGCATCATCGCAAATAATAATCCTGAATCTGAACCTGGAGTTATTAATATGTTTCGCTCAGGATCAACTTCAATCTTATTGAATGTTTTTAATTTTTTTGCGATTTCTATTTTTAGTTGATGATTACCAATAGGTGTTGTATAGTGTCCCGCATTACCATTTTTAAATTCTTTAATACAGGCTTCCATTACTACTTCAGGCATTACACAATCAGGCATAAATGGATCTGCCCAGCTTAACATTGAGATTCCGGATTTAGTCATTTCATCAGCTACATTGCCTACGTCAGCTTTAGAAATAGCATTAAACAATCCACCGTTAACCTCTTTAAATTTTTTACTAAGTTTAGATCTAATATCCATTAGCCTACCACCCTAATTTTTTTACGTTTATCATCTAAAAATTTAACGTCACTATCTCTATAGTATGCAACTGTCTCTTCCAACATAAAACAAACATCTTGGTTATCCCATTCGCTAACTTTTTCTACTATATTTAACTCTAATGCATAACAAGTATTAGGGTACAGTATTTCTTCGCCATGTCCCTTAACAAATTCTTGGTTATCCCACATACCTATTGAAGGTCCAGCTCCGTGACCATATAATCCAATTGGGTGAGTATAAAGAGTAGCTCTTACATTTTCTTCACTAGCTTGTTTTAAACTACTTGCTAAAATATCATTTCCTGTTAGACCAGTTTTCATATTTTCAATTACTATATCTTGGAATCGATTGCCTACTGCAAAGCCTTTTAGAATTCCTTCAGGAATTTCTGTTTCCCCTTCGCTTCTCTTTAAGACATAAGCTAATCTTTGAGTATCAGTGTGTAGGCCACCCAGATATGTTAATCCCATATCTGTGTGTAAGAGATCGCCCTCTTGAATGACAACACCACTCATTCTTTGTTCGCTAGAACCTTTTCTTTGAAGGTCAACATCTGGTGCAAACCATGCATCTAGTCCTAGTTCATTTATCTTTTGCATAATGTACCATTCAACATCAGTAGTTGTAGTAACTCCTGGAGTTATCACATTTGTAGTATAGGCATCTTCTAGCACTCCCATTGCGATACTATATATTTTTGGATACATTTCTAATTCTTTTATTGTTCTTGTGGATAACCATCTAATTGATAGATCATGAGCACTATTTAAAGTGACTCCCGGTATTGTTTCAGTTAACTTATCAAACAAGTATTTACTTAATCCATCTGCTTGTGCACAATCATCAGAGATATTTACTCCAACATTTTTAACATTTAACTTTACAATTAATTCTTTAATAGCTTTAAATTGATCTTGTGTTTTTGGATCATAGGCCTGTTTGTAAAATGATGATAATCTAGGATTTGGTCTAGATAATGAGTATGCTCCATAATTGCCTTTTTCATCTATCGCAAAGGCAAAACAGCTTGTTCTTGATGCATTCTTCACAAGCATTGGTGTTATGGTCTTAAAGATTGGGTCTTCGTTATACTCGCGACAGACAACTAAATAAAAATCTATCCCGCATTCCTTTAATAACACTGGCATTAATGTGTTAATTCTTTCTTTCAACAATTCGTCGAAAATTTGATATTGTTCTTTAATACTTTTGATTTCTCCCCTATTCATCAGTACTTACCCCTTAATATTAGGTCTAATTTTACGCCTATTAACTATGTTTTGCAATACCTAAATGAAAAATATTACGATATTTTACATTGTAATGCAAATTTTTACATTAATATGAAAAATGATAGCACTTACATGTATAGATAAAAAACTGTAATAAATATTTAAAATAGAAATATTTTAAATCAGTTTTTGAACATTATTGCAGATTGTTAAGTTAAATTGGATAATTTATAATACTATTTGATATTTATTAATAAGACAATTTTAAACCATTTATATTTTTGTATATACAATAAATATTTAAAATTTTTTTGTCATATATACAAAAAAAGATATCTTTCGATATCTTAAAGTTGTAGTCCTAAGAGAAATTCTGCCACTAGATAGGCAAGAGCCATCGCAAAGATAAATAATAATAGTTGTCCATAATTAGTCTTCCCCTGTCTCATAAACTTACCGAAATCTACCCAACTAAGTACAGTGAAACAACAAACAAAGCTTCCGATATAAACTATAACCCTAAATGTGTTTTCCATATTTAGCTACTCTGATTCTATTTTTAGCTCTCTTTTGAGAGAGGATAACACGTTTCTTATCAAACTCAATATTATCTAATCTGGTGATCGCTCGTTCTAGAGATTTGTTAGCACGATTAATATCAATTTCTTCTGGACTTTCAATTGAGTCAGTAAGAATTAAACATGCATTTTCTTTATAGCTTAAAACACCGGCATTAATGGAATAGACGCTTCTTATTTTATTGGCATCAACTACTGTTAGTGTACAAATTTTTGTGGTAGCTACCATGGGGGCATGGTTTGAAAGTAATCCTAACTCACCATTAAAAGCACGAATTTTTAAGCTTTCGACTTCTTGATCTAAATAAACTCTTTCTGGTGTTACGATTTTTAATTTAAACATTATAAATTTTTAGCTTTCTCTATCGCTTCTTCAATAGTCCCAACATACATAAATGCTTGTTCAGGAAGATCATCATATTTGCCATTTAAAATCTCTTTGAAGCTTCTAACAGCTTCTGAAATAGGCACATACTTTCCAGCATTTCCGCTGAATTGTTCTGCAACAAAGAATGGCTGCGATAAGAAGTTACGAATCCTACGAGCACGATTTACTGTCAACTTATCTTCATCAGATAACTCATCCATCCCAAGGATAGCAATTATATCTTGTAACTCTTTATATCTTTGTAGAATATTTTGAACTCCACGAGCAACGTCGTAATGCTCTTGACCCACGATATTTGGATCTAGCATTCTACTTGTAGATTCTAGCGGATCAACTGCTGGGTATAGCCCTAGTGCCGCTATCCCACGATCTAGTACTGTTTTAGCATCTAAGTGAGTAAAGGCAGCTGCTGGTGCCGGATCTGTTAAGTCATCAGCTGGTACATAAACTGCTTGTACAGATGTAATAGATCCATCTTTAGTTGATGTGATCCGCTCTTGTAATTGACCCATTTCTGTCGCAAGTGTTGGTTGATATCCTACGGCTGATGGAATTCTTCCTAATAGGGCAGACACTTCCGAACCGGCTTGAGTAAACCTAAAAATATTATCAACGAAAAGTAAAACATCTTGCTTTTGGTAATCTCTAAAATATTCAGCCATTGTTAGCCCTGAAAGTGCAACTCTCATTCTAGCTCCTGGTGATTCATTCATTTGCCCGTAAACTAAGACGGTTTTTGGAAGTACTCCACTGTCGTTCATTTCATGGTATAAATCATTTCCCTCACGAGTACGTTCACCAACACCAGCAACTACTGAAATGCCGCCATGTTCTTTGGCAATATTGTGAATTAATTCCTGCATTACAACAGTTTTTCCAACACCAGCACCACCGAATAAGCCGATTTTTCCACCTTTTGCATACGGACAAAGAAGATCAATTACCTTAATTCCGGTTTCTAAAACTTCTGCAGTTGTTTGCTGATCTGCAAAACTTGGGGCACTTCGATGAATCGGTAACTTCATTACATCATTGGGTAATGCTTGTTTTTCATCGATTTCTTCACCCAAAACATTAAACATTCTACCAAGTACTGACTCACCTACCGGTACCATTATTGGAGCTTCTGTATCATAAGCTTTCATTCCTCTAACTAGCCCATCAGTTGAACCCATTGCGATACACTTAACAGTGTCATCTCCAACATGTTGTGCAACTTCAGCAGTTAAAGTTTTATTGTTTCCTAATTCAATTACAATTGCATTATATAAAGAAGGTAACTCTTTATCTTCAAATCTTATATCGATTACCGGTCCGATAACCTGACTAATTATTCCTGATTTATTATTCATACTTGCCTCCTATATTTCATTAGCTCCGCTTACTATTTCAGTTATTTCCTGGGTTATAGCAGCTTGTCTTGCTTGGTTGAATTGTAATAAATACTTTTCTTTTAATTCTTCAGCATTGTCTGTTGCGTTTTCCATCGCAAATCGACGAGATGCTTGCTCACTAACTTTTGTTTCTAACCAAAGACTATAAATCATTGAGTTTAGATACATCGGAATCATTTCTTGGAGTAATTTTGAACTTGAAGGTTCATAGTCTGTTACTGCTAGCGTTGTTTTTTCTTGTTTTTCAAAGTCTTGATTAACAGGAATTAATTGTTTGATTGTTGGCTCGAAACTTACAGTGTTCACAAACTTAGTATAGATAATCTTAATTGTTTGGTACTTACCTAAATCAAAGTCAGTTAATAGTTTAAAGGTAACGTCACGAATATTATTTAGTTGCAAGTGATCACTTTTATAAGTATATTCACTAGCAATTTTTCTAGCTTTTAAAACACTTAAACCTTTTCCACCAATTACTAATACTTTATCTTCTTGTTGGTAGATTTCTTGTAGCAACTTTGCCATGTTGACATTATATCCACCACATAATCCTAAATCTGAACTAAAAACAAGATATAGATTTCCTTTAGCAGCCGGATTACCAACTAAGTACTTATTCTTTTTATCTTCAAGTTGACCAACAACATCGCGCATTAAAACTAACAAATTTTCCGCATATTCTTTATTTCCATAAAGAACACTTCTTTGTTTGTTTAGTTTAGCTGTCGCAATCAACTTCATCGCATTAGTGATTTTCATTGTTGAGTCAACAGATTTGATTTTACTTCTTAATGCTTGTTGGTTAGCCATGACTATTTAGTAAACACTTTCTTATATTCTTCAAGTGCAGCTTTTAATTTTCCATCTAATTCTGCACTAAATTCTTTATTAGCTTTTAATTCATTAATAATCTCTGGATATTTGTTTTTAATATAACTATGCATTCCAATTTCATAGTCATCAATATCTTCGATTGCTAGTGTGTTCATGAATTTATGCTTTGCCGCAAACAAAGATAATATTTGATCATAGACATCCATTGGTTGGTATTGCTTTTGAATTAATAGTTGCGTTAACATACTTCCGTTATCAATAACTGCTTTAGTAGCTGCATCTAAGTCTGAACCAAACTGTGCAAAAGCTAGCAATTCACGATATTGTGCTAAGTCTAACTTTAATGAAGAAGATACTTGTTTCATCGCTTTTATTTGTGCATTACTTCCAACTCTAGATACTGATAGTCCACTATCTACTGCAGGTCTAATTCCTGAATTAAATAATTCTGAAACTAGGAATAACTGCCCGTCAGTAATCGAAATAACATTAGTTGGGATATAAGCTGAAATATCTCCTGCTTGAGTTTCAATAATAGGAAGAGCGGTTAATGAACCACCACCATAATCTTTATTTAATTTAGCTGCTCTCTCTAATAAACGAGAATGCAGATAGAAAACATCACCCGGATAAGCTTCACGACCTGGTGGCCTTCTCAATAATAATGACATTGTACGGTAAGCTACTGCATGCTTGCTTAAATCATCATAAACAATTAAGACATCTTTTCCGTTGTCCATCCAATACTCACCAATAGCACATCCTGCGTATGGGGCAATATATTGTAACGGAGCTAACTCACTTGCAGTTGAAGCTACAACACATGTGTATTCTAAAGCACCACTTTGTCTTAACTTCTCGACAATTTGAGCAACAGTTGAAGCTTTTTGTCCAATAGCTACATAAATACATAGTATTCCACTATCTTTTTGATTGATAATGGTGTCAATTGCGATAGCTGTTTTTCCAGTTTGACGATCACCAATAATTAATTCCCTTTGACCCCTGCCTATCGGAATCATTGAGTCAATTATCTTTAACCCAGTTTGTACAGGTTCCTTAACTGATTGACGAGTCATAACTCCAGGCGCAACTCGTTCAACAGGACGTGAATCGTTACATTTAATTTCACCCTTGCCATCGATTGGTTGACCTAAAGCATTAACGACACGACCTAACATTGCGTCACCTACAGGTACCTCAATAATCTTCTTTAATCTTTTAACTTGATCTCCTTCTTTTATTCCTGAGTCATCACCCATTAATACTACACCTACATGATCGTCTTCAAGATTGAAGGCAATACCAAGTACACCATTAGAAAACTCTAGTAATTCAGAAGCCATTACATTATTTAAACCATAAACTAAGGCAATACCATCACCAACTTGGATAACACTACCAACTTCGCTAACATCCATTACTTCGTCATAATTTTGTATTTGTTGTTTAATTAACTTACTAATTTCACCTGGTTTTAATGACATAACTTTCCTCCTTAATTACCTATAACTTCTTTTTTTAAGTTTTCAATTCTTGATGATAATGAATTATCAATTAATGTATCATCAATCTTAATTTTTAGTCCTCCAATTAGTCTTTGGTCAACACTTAATTTGACTTGGACTTCTTGGTTTAGTTTCTCTTCAAATAACTCTTGAATATCAGTAACTTGTTTACTCGATAGTTCTTTAGCACTAACAATTTCAATAATTTTTATATTATTGATCTTTAAGTATAATTGTGAATAGTAGTTATAAATTCCCACCAATAAATTAATACGATTATTCTTAACTAACAATTTCACAAAGTTAATAAAATAAGGATTACATCCTTTTAGAATATTTTCCATCATTAAACATTTTCCTTGTTTACTAATCCTTGGATTAGCTAAGACCATTTTTAATTCTTTGTTTTCTTCAAACAAAATATGTAAGTCATAAAACTCACCATTTATTTTATTGACAAGATCTTTTTCTAAAGCTAAGTCAAATAGACCTTCTGCATAAGTTCTTTCAATTACGCTTGCCATTTATCTTCCTTTGCAGTTGCGATAAACTCATCAACATATTTGTCATAATCTTCTTTATTAATTTCTTTTTCAATAATTTTAGAAGCCGCACTGAAAGCAATTTCACTAATTTCAGCTTTTATTTGTTTTTCTGCATTAATTTTATCCTGTTGGATTTGTGCCATTGCGTTATTCTTCATTCCAATAATTTCTTCTTTAGTTTCTTTTACCATCTTATCTCTAAGATTAGAAGCTTGAAGATTCGCATTTGTAACAATCTCACTAGCCTGTGCTTTTGCGTCAGCTAATTGTGCTTTGTATTCAGATAATAGTTTTTCACTTTCAGTTTTATTTTCATTAGCCAAAGTTAATTCATTTTGAAGAAAATCTTGTCGCTTTTGAATATATTCTACAATTGTGTTCCAAAAAAACTTTTTACCAATCAAAATGATGATAAAAGTTGATATTAAAACAAGCAACATGTCCATAATATTTAATGCTAAATAATTTTCAATTTGAATATTCATTGACTAACCTTTCAAGAAAATCAGAATTAAGGCAACAACTAATGCGTAGATACCAGTAGTTTCAGCTAAGGCAATACCTAAAACCATTACTGAACGAACTTCGTTAACAGCTTCTGGATTTCTTCCAACAGCTTCACACGCTTTAGAAGCAGCAATACCTTGCCCAATACCAGGACCTAGCCCAGCGATCATTGCTAAACCAGCACCTAAAACAGCCATACCTTGTACAAAAAATTGATTAAATTCCATATTCATAACCTCCTAAGTTATTCATTATTTCCCGCTTGTCCCAAAAAGAAACTAGCGATTGTAAAAAAGACATAAGTTTGAATCAAACCACTAAATATATCGAAATACATATGCAAGAAAGGCGCAAATAAGAATAATGAAACACCTAGCATTGATAAGATACTATTTAAGAATTCAAACATTCCATAAAATAAAGTCACAATAATAGTGCCACTTAATATATTTCCAAATAAACGCATTGATAGAGAAAGCGGAATAACTAACTCCCCAATTAAATTAAGCGGGAACAACAACCAGTTTGGATCGGCCAATTCTTTCATACGACCGATAAAACCACGATCTTTAATTGCACGCCCCTGGATAAACAACCAGAAGATTACAGCTAAAGTCGCGTTGATTCCAATATTAGAAGTTGGTGGTTGAAAACCAAGTAATCCAACTAAATTAGAAACAGCCATCATTAGAATTAAACTTCCAAACATTGGCAGGTATTTATTTGTTTTACGATCCAAGTTTCCTTGAATTGTAAACATTACAAAATTATATATCTCTAAAAGAATTAAAATTAGTCCTTTAGGAGCTTTTGTAGGATCTGCATTCTTGATTTTAAAGTGACAAAAAATAAAAAATAGGCACATTAAAAAACCTATTACCAACCAAACAATAGCAGCTTGTTGTAATATATATTCTTTTCCATTTATTGTTATTAATAACCCATTTATACCATTCATTTTTTTATTTTAATTGACTCTAAATATATCATCATTCGAGTAATTAAATAACCTCCTAGTAGGGTGAAAACATTAACGCCAAGATATACAGCAATTCCAAAGATAATTCCAATAATAAATAACCTTATATAATAATTTAATCTAGCACGATTGCCACTACTATCAGTCATTAAATTATCCGCCATTTTTATTACCATATTCAAACTAATAATTCCACCTAAAGTACCTAATATAACACCTACACTATAGACTTTAAAATCTCCTAAAAAAACAGTCAACAAAATGGCAACACCGCTTGAAACCAACAAAGATCTCATACGGACCCTTGAGTAAATACTTTTATCTTGATCCATTTTTACCTCCAGTAATTTTAATTAACCAGACCAGTGAACCAACAACTACATACAACAATAAAATTACCATTATTAGTGGAGTTGTATTAAACAAATTATCTAAAAAATAACCACCCAATACCGATAGTAAAGAACCACCAACCATCATTCCGATAAACTTCTGGACATTGCGATAATCTTGATTCAAGCACTACCTCCATTAATAACCTTATCATATTCTACTATTTTTAAATATAATAATCAATTACAAGATTAAAAAAAGACCTTCATATGAAAGTCTTATTTTACAGGATATTCAAAACTCTTAGTAAGTTTAATTTGGGGGCCAATTAAAATTTACACTAGATGTAAAGTCCATGTTTATTTAACTAGGCGATAAACCCTAAAACTTTCGAAAACCTTATAGTAAATAATTTAAACTAACAACTAATCATCATTGTCATCGTCATCATCTGAATCGTCGTTGTCGTCATCATCATCTGAATCATCGTTGTCGTCATCAGAGTCATCATCGTTGTCGTCATCATCATCTGAATCATCAT
>CAYJFQ010000017.1:0-26547 GCA_964369955.1 uncultured Erysipelotrichaceae bacterium
CAGCTTTATCACAGGGTATACCTTCAATTGCTTTATCTTGGCACCACAAATACAAAGAAGCATTAAAAGAAGTTGGTATGGAAAAGTATGTTGTAGAAAATAGTGAATTTAAAGCTGATTTTATTTTAAATTATTATTACGAATTGCTAAATGATAAGGAAAATATCTCTAAATCAATCAAAGAAAAAGTTCCTTTTGTTAAAAGAAAAGTAACTGAAGTGTTAGATAAAACATTATCATTTATAGACTAATTATTTTGTTGAAGGGAGAGTAAAAATGAAATATAAACTAATAAAATTATTATTACAATCATTTTATAATTGTATTAAGTTTTTTTATCACCCTAAAAATAAAGTAGGTCTCTTGTCAAGACAAGGAAATGAACTTTGGTTTGACATGGTTCTTTTGAAAGAAGAGCTAAATGCACACGGGATACTTACAGAAGTTTCAACTTGTAAATTGAGTAAAAAGAACTTGTTTAAGTATGTTTTTGTATTATTGAAACAAATGAAAATACTAGCCAGTTGTAAGGTTGTGGTAATTGATTCTTACATTATACCTGTAAGTTTACTAAAACATCGCCCTGAAACTAAAATAATTCAGATGTGGCATGCGTTAGGAGCGATTAAACAATTTGGCTACCAAACTTTAAATAAGCCTGCAGGATCGAGCAGTGACGTTGCTAACGGTATGGCAATGCATCACAACTATGATTATATTCTAGCTGCTAATCAAACAAGCAAAGAGAAATTTATGCTAGGGTTTAACCAAACAAGTGATAAATTTATCGACATAGCTTTATGTCATGTTGACTACTTAACTAAAGGGATATCGAAAATCGATAGAAAATTTGACAAACAAGTTGTTCTGTATGCTCCCACTTTTAGGAAAGGACAAAAAATTGAAATTCTTGATGAACTAATTGAGAATTTTGATTTTAAGAAATATGAACTAGTGGTAAAATTGCATCCTTTAGATAAAACAGAAGTAAATGATCAAAGAATTATTGTTGATAAAATAAATTCAACTTATGACTGGTTAATAAAAGCAGATATCATTGTAACTGATTATTCAGCCTTAATATTTGATGTTTGTGCAATTAATAAACCACTACACTTACTGTGTTATGATATTGAAAGATATCAAGAATCTTGCGGACTCAACTATGACCTAGAAGCTATATTCAAACAATATTATCACCAAGATGTTAAAAGTTTAATAAGTAATTTGGATAAAAAATATACTAAAGTTACAAATCTTTTTGATATTGATATGAATCGTAATTATACCGAAAGTTTAGTAACTTTTATTGAGAGTTTATTATGAGTGGTTTATTGTATAAAATTTTAAGTGTTATTTTTAAAATCCTTTCATATTTTCCAAAAAATAAAAAGCTAGTAGTGTTTGAAAGTTTTCTAGGTGATAGCATGGCAGGGAATCCTAAATATATTTATCTTGAAATGGTGAAACAAGGATTGGATAAAAAATATTGTATAGTTTGGTCGTTGAAAAACAAAGGTAATGATGCGAAACTTCATGGAGAGTATAGAATTGTAAAATACAACACCGTTAAGTACTACTACAACTTGATAAGATGCAATGTATTAATAACAAATTCAAGAATTCCACAGTTTGTCAGTATAAATAAAAAATGCACTTATTTACAAACTTGGCACGGAACACCACTAAAAAAACTAGCGCTTGATCAAGAAAAGGTATTTTTAAGATCTTCATCGGAACAATCATATAAGAGGGGATTTGTTAAAATTTCTAGTCAATTTACTTATTTATTATCACAAAACGCTTTTAGCTCAGAGTGTTTTCATTCAGCCTTTGCTTATCCTAAAGAAAAAATCTTAGAGTATGGATATCCTCGTTGTGATTTATTTTCTTATGATCAAGCTTCAAAAGATGAGATTATAAATAGTTGTAAGAAAACACTCGGAATCCCTGCTGACAGTAAGGTAGTAATGTATGCCCCAACCTTTAGAGATGATCAACATTCAAGTAAACATTATTCTCATAAGTTAATGTTAGATCTTGAAAAGTTATCTAAAACATTAGGTGATGACTATTATGTTGTCTTAAGACTCCATTATTTAATTAGTGAAAGCTTAGATACTACAACATTAAACAATAAGGTTATTGATGCTAGTAAATATCAAGATATTGCGGAATTGTATTTAATTAGTGATATCTTAATTACTGATTATTCTAGCGTAATGTTTGATTACTCATTGACTAATAATCCAATTTATTTCTTTATGTATGATTTAGATGATTATCGTGATAGATTAAGAGGTTTCTATTTTGACATTAAAGAGTTACCTGGACCTATTGTTAAAACAGAAGAAGAATTACTAAATTCAATTAAAAACAATGAGCACAATAAATATAAGAAAGAATACCAAGCATTTAAAAACAAATACACTTACTTAGATGACGGATTCGCAAGTAAGCGTTGTATTAAGAAGGTGTTTAATAAACAATAAAAAAACCAACTGTATCTAGTTGGTTTTATTTCTTTATCTGGCAGGGGTAGCAGGGCTCGAACCCGCATTACTGGTTTTGGAGACCAGTGCTCTACCATTGAACTATACCCCTAAGCGCATAAATAATAATAACATAAGAAAAAAATCATTTCAATTACTTTTGTAATTAATGTATGATGTAAGTAAGTGAATATTAAGGAGTTTAGTTTAATGAAACAATTAATGGATGATGTTGCTTTAAATAGAGCAATTACAAGAATATCTCATGAGATCATTGAGAAGAATAAGGGCGTTGATAATATTGTGTTAGTTGGAATTAAGACAAGAGGTGAATTCTTGGCAAAAAGAGTAGCTGACAATCTTTTAAAATTTGAAGGAGTTGAGGTTGCTAATTGTGGTTTTGATATTAGTTATTACCGCGATGATATTGATAATAGTAATCTAAGTGCTGATATCCTAAGTGTTGAAGTGGTTGGTAAAACAGTGATTTTAGTTGATGACGTTATGTATAAGGGTCGTACTATTCGCGCTGCAATTGATGGGGTTATGCATAATGGTCGTCCTAACAGTATTCAGTTAGCAGTTGTTGTTGATAGGGGTCATCGTGAATTGCCAATAAGAGCTGATTATGTTGGCAAAAATATTCCAACTTCCGAAAGTGAGAGAGTTGTTGTTAAAGTTTCAGAGATTGATGATTGTGAAGGGGTATTTATTTTATAGTTATTAGTTGAATAAGAAAATCAGATATTTGGTTTTCTTTTTTTGTGTAGTTAATTGTAATAATGCAACTAAGTTAAATGTTGAATTTTCAACTTGAAAAACTGTGTTCTTAATGCTTATTTTTGTCTCAAATGAGATTAAATAAATTGAGGGTAATGTTGCAAATAAAGTTAGTTAAAACTAACTTTAAACATTCAAATTGTTTAGTGTTTATAATGTTTTTTGAATAAAAAAATAATGTCTATTTAAGAACTTTTAGTGTTATAATATTTAATGAAAATAAAGAAAAGGAGATTTCTATTATATGGCAAAAATTTTTGCTTCTATGGATGGTAATCAGGCAACTGCTCATGTAGCTTATATGTTTACTGAAGTTGCTGGTATTTATCCTATTACTCCGTCTTCAAATATGGCTGAACATGTTGATGCTTGGTCTACTCAAGGACGTAAAAACATTTTTGATTCTACTGTTAAAGTAATCGAAATGCAATCTGAAGCTGGCGCTGCTGGTGCGGTTCATGGTTCATTACAAGGTGGATCATTATCTACAACATTTACTGCTTCTCAAGGATTATTATTAATGATTCCAAATATTTACAAATTACAAGGGGAATTATTACCAGGGGTATTACATGTTTCTGCTCGTGCTTTAGCGTCTAGAGCATTAAGCATCTTTGGCGACCATCAAGATGTTTATGCATGTCGTCAAACAGGCATCGGAATGATGGCTTCTCATTCAGTTCAAGAAGCTATGGACTTAGCTGGTATTGCGCATTTAACTGCAATTAAAGGTCAAGTTCCAATGATGCACTTCTTTGATGGTTTTAGAACTTCTCATGAGATTCAAAAAATTGAAGTAATGGACCAAGACTTTATGAAAAGTCTTATCGATGAAAAAGCATTAGAATCTTACCGTGCTCGTTGTTTAAATCCTCACACTAATCCTATCACTCGTGGTGGTGCTGAGAATGATGACATTTTCTTTCAAGGTAAAGAAGCTCAAAATGTTCATTATGATGCAATTCCTGAAATAGTAGCTGACTATATGGAAAAAGTTAGCAAACATACTGGTAGAGAATATGCTCCATTTACATATTATGGTGCACCTGACGCTACTGAAGTTATCGTTGCTATGGGTTCTGTAACTGAGACTGCTAAAGAAGTTATCGATCAAATGATTAAAGATGGTAAAAAAGTTGGATTAATTAAAGTTCATCTATATCGTCCTTTCTCTGCTAAATATTTAACTAAAGTATTACCTTCTACAGTTACTAAAGTAGCTGTATTAGATCGCACTAAAGAAATTGGTGCTAGAGAGCCTCTATACTTAGATGTATACAATGTTTTAAAAGGTTATGGAAACATTGATACTATCGTTGGTGGTAGATATGGTTTAGGTTCTAAAGATACTCAACCTAAAGATATTAAAGCCGTTTATGATAACTTAGTTGCTGCTAAACCTTTAGATGGCTTCACTATTTCTATTAATGATGATGTGACTAACTTATCTTTAACTTCTGATGAAAACTTTGAGATTGAACATGATTATACTTCTTGTTTATTCTATGGTTTAGGATCAGATGGAACTGTTTCTGCTAATAAGAATGCGATTAAAATTATTGGAGATCATACTGATTTATATTCTCAAGCTTATTTTGCATATGATTCTAAAAAAGCAGGTGGAGCTACTCGCTCAAATTTAAGATTTGGTCCAAGTCCTATCAAATCAACTTACTATGTTCAAGACGCTAACTTTGTTTCTTGTTCATTAGATTCTTACTTATTAAAATATGATATGTTACGTAACTTGAAAAAAGGTGGAACTTTCTTATTAAGTACTACTTTTGCTCCAGAAGTAATTGAAAAACATTTACCTAATCGTGTTAAAGCACAATTAGCGAAAAAGAATGCTAAATTCTATATCATTGATGCTGTTGGTATTGCTGAGAAAATTGGTATGGGTCGTCGTACAAACACGATCTTACAGTCAAGTTTCTTTGCTCTTAACGAACAAATCATGCCTTATGCAGATGCTTTAAATTACATGAAAGAAGCTGCTAAAAAATCTTATAGTAAAAAAGGTATGGAAATTGTTGAGTTAAACTACAAAGCAATTGACCAAGGAAAAGATGGATTAGTTGAAATTATTGTTAAGCCTGAATGGGCTGATTTAACTTATGATAGTACTCGTAAAACTATTGGTGATGAGTATTTTGACAATCAAGTTATGGCTATCAACTCATTAGAAGGATATGATTTACCAGTTAGTAGTTTTACTAAATATGGTATCTTAGATGGTTCATTCCATAACAATGTATCTTTTAACGAAAAAAGAACTATCGCTACCTTTGTTCCAAAATGGCATAGTGAAAACTGTATCCAATGTGGCTTCTGTAGTTATGTATGTCCTCATGGAACAATCAGAACTTTCTTATTAACTGATGAAGAAGTAAAAAATGCACCAATGGAATTCACTACTGTAACTCCAATGGGTCAAGGTGATGTTACTAGCCTTAATTACTGTGTAAGTGTTTCTCCAGATAACTGTGTTGGATGTGGATTGTGTGTTGTTGAGTGTCCAGGAAAAGCTGGCAATAAAGCTTTAACTATGGAAGATGTAAACACTCAATTACCTCTAGCTCCATTAGCTGATTACTTATACAAGAAAACAGAATACAAAACAAATTATTTCCCAATTGATACAGTTAAGGGTTCTCAATTCTTGATGCCTTACTTCGAAGTAAGTGGAGCTTGTGCTGGATGTGGTGAGACTCCTTACTACAAATTAGTATCTCAATTATTCGGTAAAGATATGATGGTTGCTAATGCGACTGGATGTTCTTCTATCTATTGTGGTAGTACTCCTTCTACACCATTTGTTACTGATAGTGAAGGTAATGGTGTTGCTTGGGCAAACAGTTTATTCGAAGATAATGCTGAATATGGATTTGGTATGAGAATTGCTCAAAACTACAAAGAAAGCCGTGTAATTGCTATTCTAGAAGAAAATATGGATACTTTATCTGTAGAAGAAAAAGCAGTAGCTCAAGAATATCTTGATAATAAAGGTGATCGTGAAGTTGAAAGAAAACTTGCTAAGCAATTAGAAAAAATCGCTGATACTAAGATTCCTGCATTGAAAGAATTCAAACGTGATTTAGTTAGTAAATCAGTATGGATTGTTGGTGGAGATGGATGGGCTTATGACATCGGTTACGGTGGATTAGATCATGTACTTGCTAATGATTTAGATGTAAATGTTCTTGTATTAGATACTGAAGTTTACTCAAATACAGGTGGTCAATCTTCTAAATCTTCTCAAGCGGCTTCAATCGCTAAGTTTGCAGCTGGTGGTAAAAAATTAGCTAAGAAAGACTTAGGACAGATCGCTATGGCTTATGGTCATGTTTATGTAGCTTCAATCGCAATGGGTGCTAATCGTATGCAAACACTAAAAGCTATTAAAGAAGCTGAAGCTTATAAAGGACCATCATTAATTCTTGCTTATTCTCCTTGTGCTGAACACGGAATTAAAGGTGGATTAATGAATCATCAAAAAGTCCAAAAACATGCAGTTGATTGTGGTTACTGGCCATTGTATCGTTACAACCCATCATTAGAACAACCATTAACAATTGACTTTAAGACTCCTGACTTCACTAAATTTGCTGATTTCTTGCAAAATGAAACAAGATTCAGTATGTTACCAGTGGTTAATAAAGTAGATGCTACAGACTTATTAGAAAAAACTTGTACAGATGCTAAAAAACGTTGGGATCGTTTAACTAAATTAGCTGACTAATTTAAACTATGAGATAGTTGAAAAATACTATCTCTTTTTTTATGTTTAAAAAGTGTATAATTAAGATATGAAAATTTTATTATACTTTGAAGCTGAAAAAGCAATCCAAACATCTGGAATAGGAAGAGCCTTTGCTCATCAAAAAGAAGCTCTATCATTAGTTAATGTTCCCTATACTACAGATCCTGAAGATGGATATGATATCTTACACATTAATACAGTAGGACCAAGTAGCGTCTATATGATTAACCAAGCAAGAAAAGGCGGCAAGAAGATTATCTACCATGCCCATTCAACAGAAGAAGATTTTAGAGATTCTTTCGTCTTATCTAATCAATTATCACCATTCTTTAAGAAATACCTTGTGATGTTATACTCAAGTGCGGACTATATCTTAACACCAACGCCATATTCAAAGAAACTACTAGAAGGATATGGAATTAACACTCCTATTCAAGATGTTAGTAATGGCATTCAACTTGGAAGGTTTGCTTATGATGAAGAAAAGGTAAAAGCTTTTAGAAATTATTTTGGCTTGCTTCCAGATAAAAAAGTTGTTATTTCGGTAGGTTTATATTTTGAACGCAAAGGAATACTAGACTTTATGGAGGTTGCAAAACTTCTACCTGATTATCAGTTTATTTGGTTTGGTTTTACTCCACTTGTCTCAATTCCTAAACATGTCCAAGACGCTATTAAAAACCCTCCTGACAATGTAATTTTACCAGGATATATCAAAGGCCCGGTTATTCAGGGAGCTTATATGGGAGCTGACTGTTTCTTCTTCCCTAGTAAGGAAGAAACCGAGGGAATAGTTGTTTTAGAAGCGTTAGCCGCTTCACAGAATGTCTTAGTTCGAGATATTGATGTTTATAATCCTTGGCTTGTTGATAAGGTTAATTGTTATAAAGGAACAACTAATGAAAGTTTCGCACAATTAGTTGAGGATATTGTTGAAAAAAGATTACCTTCCACCAAAGAGGAAGGTTTTAAAACTGCGGAAACTAAAAGTATCGAAAACATTGGACATGTCCTAAAAGAAGTTTATTTGAAAGTTTTGGATTAAAAAACTATTTAACTTTTGTTAAATAGTTTTTTAATATTCTAGAAATTTCTAAAATGTTAACCTCATCAATGTAGGTATCTTTACTAGTGTGAATTTTATCACAATAGTAACCAAAAATCTTTGACTTTTTAAATGACGCAACTGCAATTCCTTTAGGAAATCTAATTTGATCTGAAGGGTAGTAGATTTTTGAGTTTTTCTCAATCATAATATTTTTATAATCAGAAGTTAAAGATTCGACAAAAAATGGATGATTACGATCATTAGTAGCTTTCTTAGGAAAAGAGAATAAAATATTATCTCCATCTCCGACACAATCTAAATTAATTAAAGGTTTATCTTTGACTATATCTTTATACTTTTTATAGAAACGTGAAGAGCCGACCAATCCAACCTCTTCATTATCGAATAAAACAAATAAGACATCATCTTTTTCTTCTTTTGTCATCGACTCTAACATTTCGGTGATTACAATAACTCCGGAAGTGTTGTCATTTGCATTATGTCGATTAGAATATCCAAACATCATTTGAATTATTAATCCAAAGATGAATACGTCTGTAAGCAAACCGACATAACCTCTAAATGCTGGTATAAAAATTGGCACTAACCCAATAATAATGATAGGAATAAACACTACTGCAAATCCATATAATATTGTCAAAATCATATTATAAGGTGTGATAAAGTTGGGAAATGGAAGCTGTGCACAGGTGTCATAATGAGCAGTTATAATTGTTTTAGCTTTAGCGACATCTCCTATTAAAATATTTCGATTATTAAAAATTAATCCTTTTGATTGATCGATAGTTACCTTATTGTCACCTTGATATTCACTGACTATATAATTAATAAATTTCGTTTTTCTTTTGAAACCTTTTCTTATTTGCCAGTCATTAAGAATGGCTCTACTTGTTTTATTTATTTTCATGATTTAATTGTATCATAAATGTATTATTGAGGTGATAAGTTTGAATTTGAATTGATTGTTTGTTATAATCTATAGGATGAATAATATAAAATTTAACTCAAAATTACTTAAAGAAAACTTTAAGTTTGTAATCTTAATTACTATTACCGTTTGCTTGTTTTTAACAATTGGTTTCTTGGTATCTGATGGCACAAGTGACCCCTTTTTACCTGAACAAGATAATGCGAACGGAACAATTAATACCGGTTCTTTAGTTATTAGTGAGATCATGACTTCAAACGACGGGTCTTATGTTGATGATGAAGGGAATAGTCATGACTGGGTAGAAATTTACAATGGAACTGATTCAGATATTAATCTTAAAAACTATGGTCTTTCAAAAGATCCTAATTCAACAGAATGGTTTTTTGACAATGTGATAATAAGATCTCATGATTACCTGGTTATTAATTTAACTGGAGAAACTCGTAATGGCCTATTTGCTAACTTCAAGCTTAGTTCTGGTGGTGGTGAAGAAGTATTTTTAAGAAAACCTAATGGCTCAATTATGGATGCAGTAGAAACAGCATCAATTAAAAAGAATTGGTCAATGGCAAGAGATGCTGACGGGACTTGGTACACTTCAAGTAGTGTAACTCCAGGATTTGCTAACACTTTAGAAGGTCGTCAAATGTATTTAGATACACTATATCTAGAAAATACAACAGGAGTCTACATCAATGAATTCTTACCAGACAATAAAGGTAATTTCTATATTGATAATAATTTTCCGAGCTTTATCGAGATTGTTAATGAGAGTGGTAGTGCTGTTAATTTAGCTGACTTTAGTTTATCAGGTGACATAAATATGCCATTTAGATCAAAACTACCAGAAGTTATACTTTCACCTAATGAAGTATTTACTTTATACTTATCAAACTATAAAACAAGCCAATCACCATACTACGATACCTTTAATTTAGATAATCTAGACGGTAATGCAATTTTAAGTTACAAAAATAATATTATCCAGGTAGTTGAATATAACAGCCTTGCAAACGGTGTGGGAATGACGCGTTCTGGTGAAGATTATTTCCAAACAAATATTTTCTCTCCTGGTTATCCTAATACAAATGAAGGAATTGAGAAATTTGCGGAATTAGATAAAGCACCTAATGATTTAGTAATCAATGAAGTAATGGGAAATAACTACCAATTCTTATCTCATAATGGTGGTAAGTATTATGATTGGATTGAGTTATACAACAATTCAAATTCAGATATTAACTTAGCTGAATATACTATTTCAAACAATTATGGATTAGCTGACCTATATCAGTTACCCGAAGTAACTTTAAAATCTGGTGAATATTTAACGGTTTTTGCTTCAGGTGATCAAGAACTAACTAATAATAGTTATGTTCATTTAAATTTCAGTATTGGTGAAAATGAAGGAATATTCTTATTTAAAAATAATGATTTAATTGATAGTGTATTTGTTTCATCAAAGAAACTTGGATATAGTTATTCAAGAGTCAATAGCGGAGGATATGACTATACAAGCGCTCCTACTCCAAATGCTGCAAATTCTACGGGACAAAGAGATATCGCAAAAATTGGTGAACCTTCAATTGCGCCAGGAGTCTACAACGATGCAGATAAGATGTATTTGGAATTAACAGGATCTGGAAACATTTACTACACTACTAATGGTTCAAATCCAAATAGTAGTTCAAAAAAATATACAGGACCTATTACAGTCTCAAAAACAACGGTTATTAAAGCAATTGTTGGTGAGAGTGGTAAATATTCAAGTCCGGTAGAGACATATAGTTACATTGTAAATGAAAATCACACATTACCAGTTATGTCCCTTGCTCTACCTGCTGGGGACTTTTCTTCTATTACTAATAGCCCTAGTGGTAATGCTGAATATATGACTAATGCTCAATACTTTGATGACACAGGTTCTTTTGATATTAATTGTGGGATTAAGTTATTTGGTGGACAAACACGCTTTATGCATAAACAAAGTTTTGCACTACAATTTCGTAAAGAATACGGAGAAGGTTCTTTGAAGTATCCAATCTTTCCAAATCGTGATTATTCAGATTTTGAACAAATAGTTCTTCGCTCTTCTTCTCAAGATTACGAGTATTCAATGATTAGGGATACTTTAACAGCGGAACTAAATTTAAAATATGATTCACAAGCAGTTGTTCAAGATTATCAATATTTTGTCTTATATGTAAATGGTGAATATTACGGAATTTATAATGCTCGTGAAAAGATGAATGAACATTTTGTAGCCAATGTTTTCAATGTCGATCCTAGTGGTTCTTATGTAATTCGTAATGACGGAGAGGTTAATGCAGGTAGTTATAAACCTCTTGGTGATATCAAGTCTTACATTAATAATACTAATATGAGTAGTAGCGCAGCCTTTGATCATTTAGAAAAAGAGTTAAATATGGAGAGTTTTGCAGATTTTTGGGTAGGTGCAATCTACTCTGGGAATAATGACATGATTAATTATCGTTTTATGAGCAATGATGCTTATGATGATGGACGGCTCCATGGAGTACTCTATGATATGGATTGGGCATTCTACAATTATAGTTTAGATTTTATTGGCAATGATATGACTGCTTATAGTTTCTATGATGGAACTGATACCATTGTTTCAAGAGGATTGATGGAAAATTCAGATTTCAAAGAAGTGATGTTAGATCGTTTAGTGTATGGATTACACAATACTTGGAAAACTGAAAATGTCTTAGCCGAAATTGATCGTCAATATAATTTGCTAAAACCTGAAATGGCTAGAGAGCGAGCTAGATGGGGTGGAACTGTAAGTGAGTGGGAAAGTTCAATTGATGAGTTGATTAATTTTGTTAAAAGAAGAGAAGGGTATTTATTAGATGATATCCAATATCACTTTGATTTGTCAGATAGTAAAATGGAAGAATTGTTTGGAGATATTTCATGAAGAAAAAATACCGCTACGAACTAAAATTTATTGTCCCAACTGCCATGGTTGAAATCTTAGGAAAACGTTTGGCAATGATTATGGACATTGATCGAAATGCTCACTTTGAAGATGGAAGCTACTTAGTTAAATCATTGTATTTCGACGATATTTATAATGCATCTTACCATGAAAAAATAGATGGAGTGCTACATCGTAAGAAGTATCGCATTCGTTTATATAATGATAATGAAGATTTTATTCGTTTAGAATGTAAAATGAAAGATAATAATATGACAAGTAAAAGACAAGTCCAAATTAGTAAGGAAGTTGCAAATGCTCTAATTACTAATGACCCACGCTTAATTACTGTCCAGTTAAAAGAAAATGACTTATTAACTGACTTTATTTTGGATATGAAAACTCAAAAATTAACACCTAGTGTTATAGTTGAATATCGACGCCTTGCCTTTACATATCCGATATCAGATGTTAGAATTAACTTCGATATTAATATCTCATCAGGCTTAAATAATTATGATTTATTTGATTCAGATATTAATAAGATACCAATTATACCTGAAGACAAAGTTGTCTTAGAAGTAAAATTTAATGATTTTTTACCAGAACCACTAGCCATTATTCTTCAAGATTTACCAGCTATTCGTTCTGCGGTGTCAAAGTTTGCCTTTTGTGCTAACTACAAGTAAGGAGAAAAAGATATGAACTTAATTAAAGACAGCATTGTTGAACAATTTACAGGTTCAATGAGCTCACTTGATATTTTATTATCATTAACATTTGCGTTTTTAATCGCAGCATATATTATATTTATTTATCGTAAAACATTTACTGGAGTAATCTACTCAAAATCATTCTCGATGAGTTTATTGTTACTAGCGATGGTTACTTCACTAGTTATCAGAACTATCAGTAGTAACTTAGCACTATCTCTTGGAATGGTAGGAGCTCTGTCTATTGTTCGTTTTAGAACTGCGGTTAAAGAACCTGTAGATACAGCTTTCATGTTTTGGGCAATATCAGCTGGAATTATGACAGGAGCTGGATTCTACGTAGCCGGGAGTGTTGCGTCTTTATTACTAGGATTATTATTCTTTGTGGGTCATTTATTTGGTTTTAAACCAACTAATACTTACTTATTGGTTGTTAAATTCCGTGGTAATTGTGAAGCTGAAATCAAAGCTATCGTCAAAACTTTAAAGAAATCTAACTTAAAAACAAGTACGATGATTAACGGAGTAGGTGAATATACTTTTGAGGTTAGTGCTAGTGGTAAAGATTTAAATATCGTTGAAAGAATGACAGCGGTTAATGGAGTCATAAACGCTAGTTTAATTAGTTATCAAAGTGATTTTGGAGCTTAATAATGTCAATAAAAGAACGTATAGTTAGAACCTTTAGTTTTATCTTTATTATCTCAATGAGTCTTTTTTATATAGTTAGAGCAGGATATTTTTATATTAATGAAAATGGTTTTACTTTGTTTGATGACAATCGTGTTTATACAATTTACGATCGTTTATTGAGCAATAAAAATGTTACCGATTTTGGTGATGGATTAAATTACTTAGAAGATGAAGATATTTATCGTTACACTGGGGAAGTAGACAATAACTACGTTAGTTATGCAGGTCAGTTATGGCGAGTGCTTGAAATAACTCCTGAAAAGGAAATGGTATTAGTTAGTGATAAACCAGTAACTATTCTTAGTTATAATGGTGATTTTAGTAATAGTGGTTTAAATAAATGGTTAAGTGATCCTGAAGTAGGAGTATTTCCAACAATCTTTAGTGATCAAAGTGTCTTATTAGATCATTCAATTGACACAAGTACTTACTCAGAAGATGAGATTAAAAACTTAACAATCAAAAGTCAACCAACAGAAGTTAAGGTTGGATTATTAGATGTTCCAACTTATATTGAAGCTGGGGCTGGAGGTAGTTTTCTTAATAGTGAAAGTAATTTTTGGTTAGCTAATAAAACTGATAGCGGTAGCAGTTGGTTTGTTTCCAACAAGGGTGGGTTTAATGTAAATCATCAGGATTCAGCTTACTACGGAGTTAGACCAACAATTAAAATTTCAGCTGATGTAACTCATAAGTTAGGAACTGGAATTGAAAATGATCCTTATATTTTTGAAGAAAAATTCGCAACCTATCTGACAGATGGAATGGTTGGGGATTATGTAAGTTATAAAGAACAGTTATGGCGCATTGTGGAAAAGAATGAAACAGGTGTCAAATTAGCTCTTGAAGGATATGCAGATTTAGAAAAAAGAGTAGCATTCTCTGGAGAAAAAGGAACTTTTAGCACAACTAGTGAAAGTAATGTTGGATACTATTTAAATGAAACTTATTTAGAGACAGTTGATTCTGAGATTGTGATTGAAGGCATCTTCAATAATGGTGTTGTTGAAAGTGGAGAAGATTATACAGGACGTACTTCAAGAACTGTTGATGCGAAGGTTGGAATGTTAGGAGTTGGTGATTTCTATTTAGGAGACTATGAAGATGTCTTTACAATGACTCAAGCGTCTTATTTAGATAATTTATATACTATTTATGCAATTAATAGTAATGGTTGGTTATATACTGATTTACCAACTGCTAAATATTTAACAAGGCCAGTATTATCAGTAACTGGAGATGTGATAATTTTAGATGGCAATGGTTTAAAAGAAACACCATTAATTATAAGCGAGTAAAAAAATGTTGAAAAAATTGAAAATTAATAAAGAGAAAAAAGAAAAGAAAATAGTTAAGTCAAAAAGTGGGATCCGCAAATCTACGTATGTCTTAGTAATATTGGACATATGCGCCGCTTTATGTTTTTGCTTATTCTACGGCCCGTTCAGTGGTTTTAGAGATTTGTATGTAACAACCGCTATGGACACGGGTCATCACAAATATTTGGCTCAAATATTTTATTCGAGTGAAGGTATCAATGAGATTCTTTCAAACAATGCAGTAATAGCTGCAGGAGATTCATCAGATGCAAGTCAAGTTACTGTTGGCGATATTGATACTAGTGGTAATTATGCTTCTGTCTATGAACAACAAATTCTTGAAAGAGAAGAGGGTGAAGACTATAAATTAATTAGAATCGAAGAGAATAGCTATTCAGGATATTTAGTAGTAATTTATGACCCTAGCCGTATTGAATTACACACTTCAAGAAAATTGTCAGTAGGTGGACAATTACCGACAGTAATGGCTGAAGAAACAGATGCGACTGTTTTAATTAATGCTAGTGGATTCTCGAGATCGAGTTCAGGTAAAATAGTTCCACACGGGACAACTATTCAAGATGGAAAGATTATTTCTGTGGGAAATAATCGTAGTGGTGGAACTCAAGTTGGCTTTACAGAAGATGATGTTCTAGTTATCTTTAAAAATAATGAAGAAGATATTGCAAAGTATGATATTCGTGATGCAGTTTATTTTGGCCCTGCTTTAGTAGTTGATGGTGAGGCTTCTTATATTACAGGAACTGCTGGTGGTTTACAACCCCGTACAGCTATCGGACAAAGAAAAGATGGGATTGTGTTATTCCTTGTAGTGGATGGCCGTTCTGTTGAAAATGGCATTGGTGCTAACTATGCGGATTTGGCTAAAATCTTTATTCGTTATGGAGCCTACAATGCTTCTAATTTAGATGGTGGTGGTTCTGCTTCGTTAGTGGTTAATGGTGAATTAACAAATAATCCATGTGGTAATGGTTCTTGTGCTGTTCCTACTGAGCGTTATATTCCTAATGCTTGGGTATTTAAATAGTGATTGAATTGTTTAGTTATTTTTGATAAGATATTTAGGTAATAACTTATTAAGAGTAGTAACTATTTTAAGGCATATAGAGAGTTGATGGTGGTGTGAATCAACGGCCTAAGAATCGTGAACTTGCTTATGTTAGGGTTATCGGATTCGCCGTTATCGAGTTTAAGTGCACGAAAGTGAATTAAGGTGGTACCACGTAAAAAGCGTCCTTAGGGTGCTTTTTTTTATTGTAAGGAGAGAAAAAAATGTATAATTTTACAGAGATTGAAAAAAAGTGGCAAGATTATTGGTTAAGCAATAAAACGTTTGCGACAGATGCTTATGATTTCAGTAAGCCTAAATGTTATGTTTTGGATATGTTCCCATACCCAAGTGGTAATGGATTACACGTTGGACATCCAGAGGGATATACTGCAACTGATATCTATTGTCGTATGAAGAGAATGCAAGGCTTTAATGTCATGCATCCAATGGGATGGGACGCTTTCGGTTTACCTGCTGAACAGTTTGCTTTACAAACAGGGAATCATCCTGACGCATTTACAAGAAAAAACATCGATACTTTTAGAAAACAAATTCAATCATTAGGATTATCTTATGATTGGGATCGCGAAATATCTACTACTGATGCTGATTATTATAAATGGACACAATGGATTTTCACAAAACTATATGAAAAAGGTTTAGCTTATGTCGATGAGATACCGGTAAACTGGTGTCCTGAATTGGGAACAGTTCTTGCCAATGAAGAAGTAATTGATGGGAAAAGCGAAAGAGGCGGGCACCCAGTAGTGCGTCGACCAATGCGCCAATGGATTCTAAAAATTACAGAATATGCAGAAAGATTACTTGAAGACTTAGATTTAGTTGAGTGGCCACAATCGACTAAGGAAATGCAGATTAATTGGATAGGCAAGTCTGAAGGAGCTAATGTCATCTTTAAAATCAAAGATACTGATAAAGAGTTTACAGTATTCACAACTCGTGCAGATACTTTATTTGGAGCCACTTATTGTGTGCTTGCGCCTGAACATCCTTTTGTCATGGAAGTTGCAGCTGAGAATAAGATTGAAGAGATCGAAGCTTATTTAAAGGTATGTGCTAGCAAATCTGATTTAGAGCGCACTTCTTTAAAT
Organism: uncultured Erysipelotrichaceae bacterium; assembly: GCA_964369955.1. Taxonomy (GTDB): domain Bacteria; phylum Bacillota_I; class Bacilli_A; order Erysipelotrichales; family Erysipelotrichaceae; genus CAYJFQ01. Next base: position 16,889 of record CAYJFQ010000017.1, read on the forward strand.
AAAGAAAAAACTGGCGTATTTATTGGGGCATATGCAATTAATCCGGCAAATAATAAAGAAGTGCCAATCTACATTTCAGACTATGTGCTTGCTAGTTATGGTTCGGGAGCTATTATGGCAGTACCAGCTCATGATGAAAGAGATTATGAGTTTGCGAAAAAGTTTAACTTAGAAATTATCCCTGTTTTAGAGGGTGGAGATATTTCAAAGACAGCTTTTGTTGGTGATGGGGTTCATATTAATTCTGAATTCTTAGATGGTTTAAATAAAGAAGATTCTCTTAATACAATGCACACTTGGTTAAAAGAAAATAACTTTGGAGAAGCTAAAGTTACTTATAAATTAAGAGATTGGTTGTTTTCTCGTCAACGTTATTGGGGAGAGCCAATTCCAATTGTAATTATGGAAGATGGTTCGATGCGCACAGTTGATGTAAGTGAATTGCCACTTGAATTACCGGAGGTTGATAATTATAAACCTAGTGAAACTGGAGAGTCTCCATTATCTCACGCTGGTGATTGGTTAGATGTTGAAATTGATGGAGTTAAAGGTAAAAGAGAAACAAATACTATGCCTCAATGGGCTGGTAGTTGTTGGTATTATATGCGTTATCTTGACCCAAAAAATACTGAAGCTATTGCAGATAAAGAGTTATTAGAACATTGGCTACCTGTTGATTTATATGTTGGTGGCGCTGAACATGCAGTATTACATTTATTGTATGCTCGTTTCTGGCATAAAGTCTTATATGACTGTGGAGTTGTTAGCACAAAAGAACCATTTGGCAAACTGTTCCACCAAGGAATGATTCTTGGAGAGAATGGAGAAAAAATGAGCAAATCTCGTGGTAATGTAATTAATCCAGATGATATCTTAATAACTCACGGTGCTGATTCATTAAGAATTTATGAAATGTTTATGGGGCCTCTTGAGGCCAGTTTACCTTGGTCAACTACTGGTTTAGATGGATCTTTGCGTTGGATTGAAAGAGTATGGCGTTTAATCGAAGAAAACAGTCATAAGTTTAGTAATGAAAATGATGGTAAATTAGATTACAGTTATAATTATTTGGTTAAAAAAGTAACTAATGACATTCAAACTTTAAACCTAAATACAGCCATTAGCCAGATGATGATCTTTATTAATGATTGTTACAAGAGTGATACTATTTATCGAGAATATATCAGTGGTTTTGTGAAAATGTTCTCTACATTTGCGCCTCATGCAGGTGAGGAATTATGGAGTATGTTAGGTAATGAAAATAGTATTGCCTATGCTGAGTGGCCTGTTTATGATGAGAACAAACTTCTTTTAAGTGAAGTAGAAATTATTGTTCAAGTTAATGGTAAAGTAAGAGCTAAATTATTAATGGCAACAGATTCTAATGAAGAAGTACTAAAAAAAGCTGCACTTAATCATGAAACAGTTATTAAGGCTATGGATGGCAAAGAACCTAAAAAAGTGATTGTCGTCAAAAATAAAATTGTAAATATTGTTGTATAATAGGGTATCTTTGATACCTTATTATTTTTAAAAGGAGAAATTATGAATTTAATTAAAGAAATTGCAGATATATTAAAGATAAAAGAAACACAAGTAAAATCAACTTTAGAACTTTTAGAGCAAGGCAATACAGTTCCCTTCATTGCTCGTTATCGTAAAGAAGTAACTGGTAGTTTAGATGAAGAAGAAATTCGTTATATTGAAGAGCGCTATAAATATTTAGTGAATTTAAATAAACGAAAAGAAGATGTTATTCGTTTAATTGATCAACAAGGTAAATTAACTGAAGAAATCACTAAAGCTATTAATGCGTGTCTTAAATTAAGCGAGGTAGAGGATATATACCGACCTTACCAACAGAAGAGAAAAACTCGTGCTACTGAAGCTATTGCTAGTGGTTTACAACCATTAGCTGATTACCTTTTATCACTACCTCACAAGGGAGATTTAAATATAGAGGCTAGCAAATATCTAAACGAAAAGATTACTGACGTCGATAGTGCTTTACAGGGAGCTCGTGATATTATTGCGCAAATTGTTGGTGATGATTATAAATTAAAAGCGAAAATTCAAGAGAGTATTTTTCATTTTGGAAAACTTATTTGTAAGAAAAATCCAAAGGTTGAAGATGAGAAACAAGTATACAAAATGTATTATGATAAAACTGAACCTGTTAAATATCTAGCAAATCATCGAATTATGGCTATTGACCGTGGAGAAAAAGAAAAGGTATTAAATGTTAGTTTTACTTATGATAAAGAGTATTTAATTAAATATGCTTTAAGGGGTATAACTAAGAACAAAGATACTTATGTTTTGGATCAATTAACTCTAGCTGTTAATGATGGTTTAAAGAGATTAGGTTTTTCAAGTGTTGAGAACTTAGTGCGTAATGAATTGAGTGAAAAAGCACATGAGGGTTCTATTGATGTTTTCTCGATGAATCTAGAGAAATTACTTTCTTCTCCACCGATGGATAATAAAACTATCTTAGGATTAGACCCAGCTTTTAGAACTGGCTGCAAATTAGCTTTAATTGACGGAACTGGAAAGCTATTAAAGATCGAGACTATTTACCCTCATCCTCCTGTTAATAAAAAAGCTGAGTCTAAAGAGAAGTTATTAAAAATATTAAAAGATTATAATGTAGATATTGTAGCTATTGGCAATGGAACTGCCTCTCGTGAAAGTGAATCTTTTGTGGCAGAATTAATCAAGGGTAACAATCTAAATGTTAAGTATACAGTTATTTCAGAAGCAGGAGCTAGCGTCTATAGTGCTTCTAAATTAGCTCAACAAGAGTTCCCAGATTTCCAAGTTGAACAAAGAAGTGCTGTTAGTATTGCGCGAAGACTATTAGATCCGCTAGCAGAACTTATAAAGGTAGACCCAAAGTCAATAGGAGTTGGACAATATCAACATGACCTCCCACAAAAAAGACTCTCTGAAAGGCTAGATTTTGCTGTTGAGAAGATAGTTAATAGAGTAGGAATAGATTTAAACACTGCAAGTGCTCAACTATTAAAATATTGCTCCGGACTTTCAAACAGTATTGCTCAATCAATAGTAGACTACCGAGAAAAAACAGGAAAATTCAATAATCGTGAAGAACTATTGAAAGTCCCTAAACTAGGAGCTAAAGCTTACTATCAAGCAGTAGGCTTTCTTAAAATTAAAGACGGAATTAATCAATTAGACAATACATTCATCCACCCAGAAAACTATGAAATAGTAAAAAAGATGATTGAGAACGAAAATATTACTATCGGTAAAGAAAATAACATAGACATTGAAAAACTATCAGAAAAATACAACATTGACAATTTTACATTAAACGATATTCTTGAAGATCTAGCAAAACCAAATAGAGACTATCGAGATGAATTTTCAGGACCGATGTTAAGAAGTAATATCTTAACAATCGATGACTTAAAAATTGGTGATAACCTAGAAGGAGTAGTACGCAATGTTGTAGACTTTGGTGCTTTTATCGATATTGGATTAAAAGATGATGGTTTAGTTCATATTTCTAAAATGTCTAAAGAGAAAATAAAACACCCAAGTGACATCTTAGGAATTGGCGATATTATCGAAGTCTATATTGACGCAATAGACTATGATCGTAAAAAGGTACAATTAAGATTACAAGCTGATTAGCGAGTGAGAACTCGCTTTTCTTTTAGTTTAAAAGTTAATATAAATATTAATGAAATAGGAGAAATTAAATGATTTATAATTCTAATCAAGATGTAGTTATGATGAAGAATTGTTATCATGTTATCCACAAAGAATTAAACAAATAGATTCTTATTTAAAAAACACTCTCCAAGGAGAGTGTACTATCTTAATTAAATTTGCAAATCTCGATAAATCTTATATCTATTCATTAGGAAAAAAAGAGTATTTAATTGATAGTTTTTTAGAACGGATACTTTTATTGGTTCATGACATTGTAAATGATTTCCCGATTGAGAATGTTTTAGTTAAATATATTTCTGATAAACAAACAGATATTCTTGTTAAAAGTAAAATAATTAAATCATCCCGATTGATTTAAGAAATATTTCACAAAAAGCTAAAACTTCTCTTGCGTAATATCCAGGCACTAATCCAATTCCTGATAAACTACTTGTCGCATAACCCTGATAATTATTTTCTCTAACATAGTAGTTTGCTCTTAGTTGGTGAAATGCGTCAGTCGCAATAATGATATTTTCAGGTAATTGATTTTGCTTGATAATTGATATCGATTTGGCAATATTTTCTTGTGTATTAGTAGCTTGATCCTCGAGGTAAATGCGATTTGAATCTATACCTTTTTCTACCAAGTAGTTTCGCATAACCATGGCTTCTGATAATGGGTCACCAACGGTGTGTCCTCCTGAAACTATGCATTTATAATCAGGATTATTAATCAATTCTTTATATGCCACATTTAATCGCTCTTTTAGCATTAATGAAGGTTGATCACCTCTAACCTCACAACCCATCACAATAACTGTTGCAGGTTCATTTGAGTGATAGTTATTGAAATATCCTGCCCAAATTGAGAGAACCATAAAACAAATACCAAAGATTGATAAAGAAATTACAAACCACCGATAAATACAGATTAAAGTGTTTTTAGCTTCAAACTTAATATAGAACATCAGCAATAAACCATACAATGTTATGGCAATAGTACCTAAATTAATAAATCCAAATAACATTGGCACAAGACCAAACACTAGCATAAAAACGCATACTGCCTTAACTGTATTTGTCCATATTTTTCTATTTTTCATACAAATCCCCTTATTGAATATTTTATAATAATCTTCTTTTACTGTAAATAATAAAGAATTTGTTATTAAATGTTTCATAATTATTGTTTCAATTAAAGCAACGTTATTATTAGAATTTAGACGATATCATTTATACAATATGGTTAGAAGTGAATGCTTAATGAATTGAAAATAGAGCAAATAAAACATAGTCTACCAAAAAGTAAATAGAATGAACAAGTTGATCTGACAGAAAAGGTTCGGCATAGCAACAAATTTTAATAACAATGGTACCCTCTACTTTTTTGATTATTACATCCACTATATTTTTATCTTTAAAAGCTTTAGAATAATGATATGGAAAAAACGATATCAATTAAAAATAATGGTCATTTAATACCGGCAATAATTAATGAAGTAGAAAAAGATAATTATCCAATGGTGATTCTGTTACATGGCTTTGGCTCAGATAAAAATGAAGTTAATCATGGATTTGTAAAGATGGCTAATAAACTAAATGAGAATGGCATTGGCTCAGTAAGGATCGATTTTGTCGGTTGTGGAGAGAGTGAATCAAGTTTTGTAAACTTCAACCTAGAAGTAGCGATTAGTGACGTCTTAGCTACTATTGAATATTTAAAGGTGAATTATCCAAGTATAAATAAAATAGGGGTTATTGGCTGGAGTCAAGGCGGTAGTATCGCTATGTTAGTGGGAGCACTTACTAATGAAATAGAAGCACTAGTTACGTGGGCTGGTGCGATTGACTTATCAGTTCTATGTAGTGATTTGGAATATCAACAAGCACAGGAAGTGGGTTTTGTGAATAAAAGTTTTGATTGGCGAAATGATTTAAAACTTAGTTTTCAATATTGTCAAGAACTCAGAAGCATTAAGATTTTAGATAGTGTCAGAAATATTTCCCAAAAAATACTAGCAATTAATGGAGAGTTAGATGATGTTGTTAAGAAGATTGCAGTTGAGAGAATTTTAGAAAATTGTTTGAATCATCAATCAGAGGGACTAATTATTAAGAATGCTGATCACATCTTTAGGATTTTTGATTGTCCTGGAATGTATGAAGAATTAATGGATGTTACTTGTGATTGGTTAAAAGATGCTTTGACTTAATTAGTTTATTGTTTTATTATTAGAGTACAAGTTAATAGATGGAAGAGACAAAGAGTCCAGAAATATGAAAATATTTTTGGACTTTTTATTTTTGGAGGAATAACATGTTTGATTACTTAATTATTGGATCAGGAATTATTGGGTCATTTCTTGCTAGAGATTTAACTAAGTATCAATTAAAAGTGGGCATACTCGAAAAAGAGAGTGATGTTGCAAATGTTGCAAGTATGGCTAATTCAGCTATCGTACATAGCGGACATGATCCAAGAGATGGCACTTTAAAAGCCAAGTTAAATGTTTTGGGGAGTAGAATGTATGAGAAAATATGTCAAGAACTGAATGTTGGATACCGTAAGTGTGGAGCTTTTGTTTGTGAAACTACTGATTCTGATTTTAAAAAACTCCCACAATTATACCAACAGGCATGTGAAAGAAATATTCCAGTTGAAATATTAAATAGAGAAGAAGCATTAAAATTAGAACCAAATCTATCGGATAATGTTACTAGAGTTTTAAGTCTTCCTAGCACTGCTGTTGTTTATCCTTGGGAGGTGGCGATTGCTTGTATGGAGTGTGCACTTAATAATGGTGCAAAACTATACTTAAATAATCAAGTTGAGAAGATAGTTAAAGTAGATGATCATTTTATCGTTAGCACAAATAAAGGATCTTATCAAACGAAGAATATTATTAATGCAGCAGGTATTTATGCTGATGAAATATATAGAATGATTAGTGATAGCGTAAATTTTAAAATAGAGCCCCGAAAGGGAGAGTATTATGTTTTAGATAAAGAGGCGAAGGATTATGTAAAAAGAGTTATTTATCCAATTCCTGGACCTAGTGGTAAAGGGGTATTAGTTGTACCAACAACTCATAACAATATTTTAGTTGGCCCTAATTCATTTAAGGTCAATGGTGACTATGGAAATAATAACACTAAGGAAGGTATTGATTTTGTTGCTCAGCAAGTTAAAAAAACTGTAAAAAATGTTCCTTTTAATCATGTAATTAGAACTTTTGCTGGGTTAAGACCTTCAACTAAGCTTCATGATTTTGTTATTGAAAAGGCTAGTGATGTGGATGGATTTATTAATGTTGCGGCTATTGAATCTCCTGGTTTAGCTAGTGCTCCCGCAATATCACAAATGGTGATTAGCGAATTGATAGAAGCTAACAAATGTTATACTCTAAAAGAGAATTACAATCCAATAGTTGAGCCTTATATAGTTCTAAATAATAAATCATTCGAAGAAAAAAATAGATATGTTGACGAAGATCCGAGATTTGGTCATATTGTTTGTCGTTGTGAAGAGGTGTCAGAGGGTGAAGTTGTAGCGGCGATTAATAGGGTGTGTGGAGCCACTACAATTAAAGGAGTTAAAAAACGGATTAGACCTGGTATGGGCAGATGTCAAGGAGGTTTTTGTGAACCTAAGATAGCTGAAATATTGGCGAGAGAGTTAGGGGTTAAAATGACTGATGTTTTATATGATGGTGAAGATTCAAATATCTTAAGTAGCGAAAGTAAGGTGTAATTATGAAAAACTATGAAGTAGTAATTATTGGTGGGGGTAGTGCTGGTTTAGCTAGTGCTATTGAATTATATAAAAAAGGAATTAAAGATATCTTAATTTTAGAAAGAGATAAAGAATTAGGTGGGATTCTTCTGCAATGTATTCATAATGGTTTTGGATTACATACTTTTAATGAAGAGTTAAGTGGCCCTGCTTATGCGGAAAGATATATTGTTAAACTTCTAGAGCTAGGAATTGAATATAAATTAAATTCGATGGTTATTGTCATCAATGAAGATAAAATAATCAAATATGTTAATAGTCAAGAGGGTTATCAATCTATTTCTGCTAGAGCTATTATTTTAGCTATGGGTTGTTACGAAAGAACACGTGGAAGCATTGCAATTCCTGGATATCGTCCTGCAGGGGTATATTGTGCAGGCACAGCTCAGAGATATTTAAATATGGAAGGATATTTAGTTGGTAGGAAAGTCTTTATCTTAGGTAGTGGAGATATCGGACTAATTATGGCTCGTAGAATGAGTCTGGAAGGCGCAGAAGTTTTAGGAGTAGCAGAACTTATGCCATACTCAAACGGGCTACCACGCAACATCAAACAATGCTTAGAAGATTTTAATATCCCCCTTTATTTAAGTCATACAGTAGTAAATATTCTTGGTAATCAACGTGTAGAGAAAATTGTGATAGCAAAAGTAGATGAAAGTTCGAATCCGATACAAGGTACAGAGATAGAATTTGAAGTAGATACCTTACTATTATCAGTGGGGTTAGTACCAGAAAATGGATTAAGTCAAAAAGCAAATGTATTGTTACACTCTAAAACAAAAGGATCGATAGTTAATGAATCATATATGACTTCAGTAGATGGAATCTTTGCTTGTGGCAATGTTTTGCATGTTCATGATTTGGTAGATTTTGTTTCATTAGAGGGAGTAAAAGCTGCGCAAGGAGTTGTTAGATATTTAAATGGTCAACTAGTTGACAGTGATAACAAAATAAATGTTAATGTCAGCCAAGGTATTAGTTATGCTTTACCTCAAATAATTAATAAAGAAAACTTAGAGGATGATTTAGATATTTTCTTTAGAGTAAATAAAATCTATAAAAAAAGCAAAGTGATTTTATCAAACAATGGACAAGAAATTCACAGTTCAACAAAACTACATATGGCACCAGCTGAAATGAATAAGTTAACAATTGCAAAAAAACAACTGCAGTCAATAGACAGTGATCTAACTATTGAGATAAAGGAGGTTTAAATGAAGAAAGAACTAATATGTATAACATGTCCTCTATCATGCCATTTAAGTATAGAACTTAAAGAAGATACTATTCAATCAATAACAGGAAACACTTGTCCACGAGGGGTTAAATACGCAGAAAGTGAGATGCTAAATCCGACTAGAATGATTACTTCAACAGTTATTATTGAAGATTCTATTTATAAGAGAATCCCGGTTATAAGTAGTTGTGAAATCCCGAAAAATAAAATCTTCGAGGTGATGAAAGAAATCAATAAGATTAAAGTAAAAGCTCCAATAAAAATAAATGAGATTTTGATTAAAAATGTTTGCGGATTAGAGGCTAATATTATCGCCTCAAGAAGTATGGGGTTAAAATAATATTTATGTTAAAATACTAGTATGATTGAAAAACAAAAAATTATTCCTAGCATTTCAAATATGAAAGCTTTTGAGCTATTTATCGAGTCTGATTATCAGTATTGTTTTGTCATGGATTTTCATATTTCGTTACTAAAGTATATAATTGATCAACTTCATTTGAAAGATAAGAAAGTAATTGTGCATATTGATCTAATTCATGGATTAAGTAGTGACGAGTTTGGGTGTGAATATCTTTGTCAAGTCTTAAAAGCTGATGGCGTCATTTCAACTAAAAGCAAAATATTAGAAGTTGCAAAAAAGAATAAAAAGATATCTATTCTTCGATTGTTTTTAATTGACTCAATGTCCCTAAACAAAGGTTTACTCTTAGCTCAAAGGGTACAACCTGATTACTTAGAAGTCTTACCAGCACTTGCGTTAGAAATCATTCCTCATATTATTGAAAAGTGTAGTATTTCATTAATTGGTGGAGGTCTTTTATCTAATTTACAACAAGTTGAAAAATGCTTAGATAGTGGAGTTAAGGCTGTTTCAGTTTCTAAGTTAGATGTTTGGAAAAAATAAAAAAGCGATACTTCAATGAGTATCGCTTTTCTTTA
>CAYJFQ010000018.1:0-25037 GCA_964369955.1 uncultured Erysipelotrichaceae bacterium
TCGACAGCGATGTTCAGAACTTAAAAATTCCAGCAAGGCCTGTAGCAGAAGAACCTGAAATGGCCCTTCATGGAGTAATCGCTGACCTTCCGACCAACACCTTATATAGCTTAGATGGAGGTCTTACATGGAAAAATGTAAATGATGGCGAAACAGAAAGTATTCCAAATAAAACAGAGATTTTAATAATGCTTAACTGGACAGATTCATCTTTCAGATCTGACCCTATAACATTCACTACTACTACATATTATGAAGTTCTATTCGGAAGCGAATCAGTATGGGTAGAAGAAGGTCTAACAGCAGAAATGCCAAAAGACCCTGTAAGAAAAGGTTATAACTTCGAAGGTTGGTATATTGATAATGATACTTTTGAAAACAAATATGATTTTGACACACTAGTCACAAATGACATTAGACTATATGCAAAATGGACACCTAACACTGATGTACCTAATACCGGAGATAGTAGTAGTATTATGTTGTTGCTGGCAATAATACTTATTGCCTTAAGTGGGATTGGGATCATAGCTTACAAAAAGAAGTGAAATAATAGTATAAATTAAATAGTAACGAGTTCAAGCTTGTTACTATTTTTTTAATGGAGACTAATTTTAAAAGAAAAAATCGCTAATCTAAGTCTTTTTTAAATTATTTGTACCTATAATTATAAATTTCTCATGCACAATTTTAAAAAAACAAGCTTAATAATGTAATAATAACTTAGATATGTTAGAGGGTGGTTAAAAAAAGTTGTGCTAGTCAATCTTCATAATTAAATAGTTGTAAGTTTACATTTTTCATCAACATTGACAAACAGAGAATTAACAAATCAGTGCTCATTAGTATTCTACATTCAAAAAAGTTAAACAAGTTTACAATCTTAAGGTTAATTTAAGAATCTTATCCTAGAATGAATTTGTCTTAGTTAAGAGCTAGAAGTTCAGAAAGGGGTGGTATTTATGACACAGACAGTTTTTAAACGATATGAATTTAAATATCATTTAACTAAACAACAATACAGAGATTTACTACAAACCATGAATAACCATATGAAACTAGATAAATATGGGAAACATAAAATTAGTAATATATACTTTGATACAATGGATTATCGAATAATTAGACATTCGATTGAAAAACCTAAGTACAAAGAAAAACTTAGATTAAGAATTTATGGCGAACCAGAAAAAGAAGCTCAAGCATATATTGAACTTAAGAAAAAATTTAAAGGAGTTGTTTATAAAAGAAGATTGACAACAACTCAACATCAAGCAATGAATTATCTTACAAAGAAAGGATATTCATTGAGTTCTTCGCAAATATTAAAAGAAATAGAATATTTCATTCACAGTAACGAACAACTCTATCCAAGAGTATACCTTGCCTACAATCGTGAGGCTTACTACTCAGAAGAAGATGGCGAATTTAGAATGACATTTGACTCAAATATTAAAATGAGAGACATTAACATTAGTTTGAAAGAAAGTGAGTATGATCGAAATATTTTAGATGAAGACAGTGTTTTATTAGAGGTTAAGACAGTTAGCGCACTACCATTTTGGTTCATTAATTTCTTAAGTGATAATGAAATTATGAAAGTATCTTTTTCAAAGTATGGTACAGCTTATAAGAAAGTAATTTTACCAAAATTAATTGATAATTATAGAGGTGTGGTTCATGAATAATTTGCTTTTTGGCTCAATCTTTAACAACACTTTAAACAACATTAATTTAATTCAATTTCTTAGTTGCATGTTATCAGGAATTGTATTAGGAATATTTGTAGCCTTGATATATAAAGTCAAAACTAAAAGCACTAAAAGTTTTCTTGCTACTCTTGCATTGTTACCGGTTATAGTATCGATGGTAATAATAATGGTAAATGGAAATATTGGGGCAGGTGTTGCGGTAGCTGGTGCTTTTAGTTTAGTACGCTTTCGATCAGTTCCTGGTACTGCAAAAGAAATTGGTGCAATTTTTACAGCAATGTCAATTGGATTAACCCTCGGTATGGGATATCTAGGTTTCGCTTTTCTATTTGCGTTGATTGCTTGTGGATTTATGGTATTTTTAAGTGTAATTAATTTTGGCGAAGAACATTCAGATGTTAGAATTCTACAAATAACTATTCCTGAGAATCTTAATTATATCAATAGTTTTGATGAGATATTCGAAAAATATACTAAGCAACTTAAATTACTAAGTAGCAAAACTACCAATATGGGAAGTCTATTTAAATTGAGTTATGAGTTTGAATTGAAAGATACTTTACTTGAAAAAGAATTTATTGATGAGATTAGAGTAAGAAATGGAAATTTAGAAATTTCTATAACTAAAGCTGAGATATTCAATAATGGGTTATAATGTGTTAAACAGGAGAATAAATTATGAACAAACTATTAATCCTTAGCTTTTTAATTCTATTTATCAGTGGTTGCCAAACTACAACCAATAACGAAAACAATAATGTACTCTATATTACTGAAAGCGGAAGTTATAATTTAACTGGTACTTATGAGAGTATTGAAGTGAATGTTGATAAAAATATTGATGATGGTATAGTCAATCTAAATCTTGAGAATGTAAATATCACAACTGATGATTTAACACCTATCAATATTATTGAAGCAGAAGATGCTGTTATCAATTTGATCGGTGAAAATACTATTAACCAAGGAGAAATAAAGACTGATGATCCAGAATTTCCCAGTGCCGCTTTGTATTCAAAAGCTGATCTAAGAATAATAGGTGAGGGCAGTTTAATTGTCAATACTTCTTATCGAGATGGGATTAATAGTCGTGATAACCTAGTAATTGAAGATGTAAGCATTGAAGTTAATGCACTTGAGGACGGGATAGTCGGAAAAGATTTTTTAGAGATTACAAACTCTAACGTTGTCATTAAAGCTGGTAAAGATGGCTTAAAGAGTTCTAATTCTGATGATTATGAGAAAGGTAATTTACTAATTAATAGTGGCACTTTTGTGATCGAAGCAAACAATGACGGAATCAGTGCTGAACAAAATCTTGAAATAAGTGACGGAACGTTTAAAATAACAACAAATAATGGCTATAAAGAAGTGTTGAACAGTATCACAGTTGGCGAAGGTTCAGGAGGAATCATTCAACCAAGCAGTCAATTAGAAAGTAGTATGAAAGCCTTAAAGGCAAATTACATCATTATTAACAATGGAGTATTCGAGATTTCAAGTTATGAAGATGGAATACATGCTAATAATGATTTAACGATAAACAATGGAGAATTAATAATTAAAAGCGGTGATGACGCAATACATGCAGAAAATATGCTTACCATCAATAATGGAACTATTGACATAGAGGTAGGGTATGAAGGGATTGAGTCAAAGGACATAACGATTAATGAAGGAGATATTACAATAGATGTCTTAGATGATGGAATAAATGCAGCAAGCCTTCTTTTGATTAACGGTGGAAAAATATTTATTAAATCTCAAGGAGATGGTATTGACTCCAACGAAGATTTGACGATAAAAGGTGGAGAAATAATTATTGATAACCATGCAATATATTCAAATGGCGATGCTGCACTTGACGTAACAGGTGTTTACACTAAAACGGGAGGAACAGTTACTGACTTAGAAGGAAAAGAAGTCACAATTTCAGAAAATAGAAAAAGAAGATAAAGTTCACTTATGTGTGAACTTTTTATTTTTAAAAAAGCTTATTTATTATATCAACTTTTTTTGATTTAAGTATTGACATCAAGGAAACACAGGACTATAATTCATATATCAAATAAAATTGATTTGAGGAGAGATTATGGAAAGAGAAAGAATTGCAACAATATTTAAAGCCTTGTGTGATGAAAATCGAGTATTAATCATGGAATTGTTACAAGAAGGTCCATCTTGCGCTTGTGATATTGGCGAGAAGCTAGGAATTGCTCAATCCAAACTATCCTATCATATGAAGAAACTATGTGATGGAGGATTAGTTGAATGTTGGTACCAAGGAAAGTGGACGCACTATAAAATAAGTGAAGAGGGCTCAATAATCGCGATTAATATCTTAAAAGAGTTAACTGCCGTTAGAATAGATAAAAGTTGTAATTGTCAGAAAGGTGGTAATTAGATGGATTTTTTAGGTAGTATTTGGTTGTTTTTTCAAAATGAAATATTAGGTATGCAGTGGTTGTATCGTTTATTATCTGACTTAGTTGTAATAGTTGGTGGTGATCTTGGTAATCCAGTTTGGGCTAGTATTCATTTCTTTGTTTATGATGTTATTAAAATTGTTGTTTTGTTATGTACTTTAATTTTTGTGATTTCTTACATTCAGAGTTATTTCCCGCCTGAACGAAGTAAAAAAATCTTAGGTAGGTTTAAAGGTATATGGGCTAACTTAATGGCCGCTTTGTTAGGGACTGTTACTCCTTTTTGCTCTTGTTCATCAATTCCGTTATTTATGGGATTTACTAGCGCCGGTTTGCCTATTGGAGTAACATTTAGTTTCCTAATTTCTTCTCCAATGGTTGACTTAGGTTCTTTAGTTTTATTGATGAGCATCTTTGGAACAAAGGTTGCGTTTGTTTATGTAATCTTTGGGTTACTAATTGCGATAATTGGTGGCACATTACTTGAGAAGATGGGGATGGAAAAATATGTTGAGTCATTCATCTTAAAGGCTGGCAATGTGGATATTGAGTCTCCTGCACTAACTGCTAGAGAACGTCTTGAGTTTTCTAAAGAACAGGTTGTTTCAACCTTTACTAAGGTATTTCCATTTATCTTAGTTGGGGTTGGAATCGGTGCATTAATTCATAATTGGATTCCTGCAGATATTATTGAACAAGTATTAGGAAGCAATAATCCATTTGGAGTTATAATGGCAACTTTGGTTGGTGTTCCAATGTACGCGGATATCTTTGGGACTATTCCAGTGGCTGAAGCATTACTATCTAAGGGTGCACAATTAGGAACTATTTTATCGTTTATGATGGCGGTAACGGCTTTAAGTTTACCTTCGATGATTATGTTGAGAAAAGCGGTTAAGCCTAAGTTGTTAACTGCATTCATAGTTATTGTGGCTGGTGGTATAATCTTAGTAGGATATGTATTTAATTTATTACAGTTTGTTTTAATTTAAAAAAGGAGATATAGAAAATGAAATTATTTAACTTTAAGAAAAAAGAAGAAGAAACTTCTTGTGGATGTGGTGCAGAAGGTTGCAAACCGAAAGCGGAGCCTAAGTCTTGTTGTGGATCTGTTGATGCACATAGTGTAGAATCTGCTAATAACAAGAAGTGCTGTGGTGCAAGTGTTAAGGTACTTGGTGGTGGATGCAAGAAATGCGACCAATTAACTGAGGCTACAATTAATGCATTGAGTAGTTTAAATATGGATACTACTGTTGATCATGTGACTGATTTTTCGGAGATTGCAGTTTATGGAGTGATGAGCACTCCTGCCTTAGTTGTTGATGGAAAGGTTGTATCTTATGGCAAAGTGTTAAGTAGTGATGAAGTAGTTACGATCTTAAAGAAAGTTCGTAGTATTTAATTGAATGGTTGTCTAAGGACAAACATTTTTTTGTTCCGATAGTAGTTATATTATTTAAATATTGTGTATAATAATATAGTTATTATGAAAAATAAAAATTATGAGAAGTTACTTCAATTAAGTTTGAATCTAGGAAAGAAAATGATTCAATGTGGATGTGAAATATGGCGAGCAGAAGATACGATGACTCGTGTTTTAAATAGTTATGGAATATCTGATGTTCAAGTTTTTGGGACTACCGCTCAACTACTATGTACAGTAGTTTTGAAGGATAATACTAGCTATACTCGCTCCTCAAGAATCTTGCAAGTATCTAATAATCTAGATGCTTTAGAACGTTTAAACAAGCTCTCAAGAGATGTTTGTAGTAATCTAATAAGTTTAGATGAATTAGAAGTTAAAATAGCTGAAGTAAAGACAAGTAAAGAAATGAATGCTTATAATTGTATTGGATATTTCTTTTCAACATTTGGATTCAGTCTATTCTTTGGAGGCACATTTAGTGATGGAATGGTAGCTGGATTAATTGCTTTATTTGTCTTTATGGTCGAAAAACAAATCGCCAGCAAGGATATCAATCCATTAGTTTACACCTTTTTAATGAATATTATTGCTAGTTCATTAGCTGTAATTATGGTAAGGGCGGGACTAGCTGCAAATTTAGACAAAATAATTATGGGGATGATAATGTTATTTATTCCAACCCTTGGATTAATTAATGGCATTAAAGATATGTTTAATCGCGACATTAATACCGGAATTTTTAGGGTAGTAGAATCATTTTTAATATCTGGGGCCACTGCCTTCGGTAGTGCTGTCGCATTGGTATTGATGGGGGTTATTCTATGAGCAATATAATTTTGAGTACAATCTATGGAATGATTGGATCATTAGGATTTGCGATTTTCTTCAATGTAAACAAAAGACACTTAATCCAAATCGCACTAGGAGCTATTATTGCCTGGGTTATTTACCTAATATCATTCTATTATATTGAAGACATCTTTATTAGCAGCGCAATAGCTGCAGCAAGTACAACACTATTCTCAGAAATAATCGCGAGAATAAACAAAGTTCCATCGAATATTATTCTTATCCCTTCAATAATTCCATTGGTACCAGGAGGAGATTTCTATAATACAATGATTTCACTGCTAAGAGAACACTCAGCAGAATTCAGTAACTATGGCTATAAAACTTTAATGGCAGTATTAGGGATAGCTATCGGAATTACAATGATGACCTTCTTTGTCAGTCAATATTTCACAATCATCAACAATAAAAAAGAGGTAAACAAATGAAAATAGTAACATGGAATGTCAACGGCTTAAGAGCATGCATGACTAAAGGTTTTAGAGATTACTTTGATAGCACTAATGCCGATATCTTTTGTATTCAAGAAACTAAAATGCAACCAGAACAAGTAACATTTGATTTCCCGGGATATCACACTTACTATAATAGTGCAGTAAAAAAAGGATATTCATCAACAGCTGTCTACAGTAAAGAAAAGCCTTTGAATATAGTCTTTGACATCGGCATTGAAGAACACGATCAAGAAGGAAGAGTAATCCTTGTTGAGTACCAAAACTACTGCGTAGTTTGTTGTTACACACCTAATTCAAAAGATGGACTTTTAAGACTAGACTATCGCATGATTTGGGAAGATGATTTTAAACAATATCTTTTAAAACAAAATAAACCAGTAATCCTATGTGGTGATTTAAATGTTGCTCACCAAGAAATAGATCTAAAAAACCCAAAAGGTAATACTAAAAACCCGGGATTTACAATTCAAGAACGTACAAAAATGACAGACTTATTACAAGCTAATTTTGTCGATGCATATCGTTATCTTTACCCTGAAAAAATAGAATATAGTTGGTGGAGTTACCGCTTTAATTCTCGTGAAAAAAATACAGGGTGGAGAATTGATTATTTTATCGTGGCTGATTCATTGAAAGATAAAATAAAAGATTGCATTATTAGAACTGATGTCTATGGTTCTGATCATTGTCCAGTAGAATTGGAGATTGAACTATGATTATCTTAGCTAGTGGTTCACCAAGAAGACAAGAACTATTGAAATATATTACTACTAACTTTGAAGTAATAGTCGGAGACATTGAGGAAAACCTAGACCTTAGTCAAGGAATTACCAAAGCCATTGAAAAACTATCTCTAGAAAAAGCAAATCATGTTTTTCAACAACACCAAGATGCAGTCGTTATCGGTGCAGATACAGTAGTAGTTTTAGATCAAGAAATCTTAGGCAAACCAAAAGATCACAAAGATGCTTTTAAAATGTTATCTAAACTAAGTGGAGAAACCCATGACGTTATAACTGCAGTAACTATTATCAGTAAAGAAAAAAAGCTAACTTTCAGCGTTATTACTGAAGTGAAATTCTATTACCTTTCTCCAAATCAAATAAATAATTACATCATTAACTGCCAACCATTTGACAAGGCAGGAGGATACGCTATCCAAGATGATGCATGTTTATTTGTAGAATCAATAAATGGAGATTATAATAATATTGTTGGATTGCCAATTTCACGTCTTAACCAAGAATTAAATAAATTCTTAGGTATCTAAAGATATCTGCCGTTGTAGCTTAGTGGTATAGCGTTCCCATGGTAAGGGAAAGGTCGGGTGTTCAATTCACCTCAACGGCACCATTTATACAAAATCTCAAGATTCCTTGAGTTAATAATAATTTAATAAAGCCTGCATATTGCAGGCTTTATTTTACATAAATGTAGATAATACTTATGTAATTGCTTATTTTAATTAAGCTTTTTTACTTAAAATTGTTAAAAATATGAAATAAAGTAAATAATATCTACTTATTTTAGTCTTTAATGTGTATAATTAAATAAACACAAACATTTAAAAAAGGGAAATTTGATATGAAGAAACTTAATTCAAAAGCTCTTTTATTATTTGTATTAGCGTTACTATTTATATTAACAGTAGGTGCAAAGCTATTGTTTTTATTAATGCCTCTTATCAACTTTTGCGTTTTTATCTTCCAAAGATTACTTACAATGATGATTGTGCCACTAAGTGCCATCTCAACAATGAGCATTCTTGTTAAAAACTATTTCTCATTGATAAGTAATGATAATGTTGGAACTATTACAGTGTTGTTGTTGTCGATTGCCCCTACTTTAATGTTAATCTACGCATTATCTCATCTTAAACTAGAAAAGAAATTATTGAATCTATTACTAGTAATTTTATATGTGTTGATTTTTATTTTATTTCTAAATGGCGAATCAGTCATTATCCCGATACTTACTGGGATAATTGGGATATTTATTTATTGTACGATAAATAGCAAAGCTGAATAATGAATGCTGTCAAAAGGTGACTTAAATCACCTTTTTTATATTTTACATAGATTTAACATAAAGGTGTCTTTTGTTTTAACATTCAATTTTTATAATGGATTTGCGTTAAATAAAACGAATTATTCTAGGAGAAAGAAAAATGAAAAAAATTATTAGTTTAATCTTATTGGTGATGATGTCACTTACATTAGTTGGATGTGGTTCAACTGATGGAGATAGCGGTTTTAGTGGGACTGTAACTGCTTCTGGATCTTCAGCATTAAAACCATTGGCTGATATTGCAGCTGAAAGTTTTATGAACAACAACATGGATTCAACAATTGTAATCAATGCTGGCGGTTCAGGAACTGGTTTAAAAGATGTATCAGCTGGAACAGTTGACATTGGAAACTCAGATGTTTATGCAGAAGAAAAATTAACTGCTGAGCAAGCAAGTGAACTAGTAGACCATAAAGTTTGTACAGTAACAATGGCTGCGGTAGTAAACAAAGACTTAGGAATTACTTCATTAACACAACAACAATTAATTGATATCTTTACAGGTGTTACAACTAACTGGAGTGAAGTTGGTGGCCCTGATTTAGAAATCATGCTAATCACAAGACCTCAAAGTTCAGGCACACGTGCATTATTTGAAAAATGGGCATTAGCTGGAAACTCAGAGACTTCTAATTCATCTCAAGAAACTGACAATTCAGGTGAGTTAATTACTAAAGTTGAAGCTAACCAAGGTGCTATTGGATACGTAGCTATGTCATACTTCAATGATGATATTCAGCCGCTTGCAATTGATGGTGTGGAGCCAACTCTTGAGAACACCTATAACGGAACTTACCTAGTATGGGGTTACGAACATATGTATACAAAAGGTGAAGCTACAGATACTGTAAAAGCTTTCATTGACTACATGATGAGTGACGATTTTGCTAGCGAAATTGAGAATGCTGGTTATGGTGTTACTTCTAAATTATCAGAAACTGCTGTAGATAGTCATAAATAGTTAAATTACCAGGAATGGCTAAGGCCATTCCTTAAAATAGTTAAGGATGAATAAATTATGTTATTAAAAACATTAAAGTCAAAGAATTTTAAAAATGAAACCTTAGGAAAGTCAATCATTACCTTCTTTGGAGTGTCGATGATTGTCTTAACTTTGTTGGTAGGATTCTTCTTATTTGTTAAGGGTGTTGAAACCTTTACAACCCATGGGCACTCAATTAGTGAATTCTTATTTTCTTCAGAGTGGGCACCCCTTGATGATCCTAATCAAAATGGAGGTGGCTCTGTAGGGGCTAGTATTTACATTTTTGGAAGTATTGTCACATGTGGCATTGCCTTATTGATTGCGACTCCATTTTCAGTAGGGGCAGCTATCTTTTTATCAGAAATATTATCTAAAGCAAATGCGAAGATTATTAGACCAGCTATTGAGATCTTTGTTGGAATCCCTTCTGTTGTTTATGGATGGGTTGGTTATACAGTTTTAGTTCCAATCATTAAAATGATCCATCCAGAAGGTTCTGGAGACTCGGTTATTGCGGCAGCTATTGTTTTAGCAGTTATGATATTTCCGACAATCACAACTGTGGCTGCAGATGCGATTAGTAATGTTTCTGATGATTATCGTAAAGGCGCATATGGCCTTGGTTCTACTCGTTGGCAGGTAATTAAGAATATTGTTTTACCTTCTGCAAAACCTGGAATTTTAACAGGGATTGTTTTAGGGTTGGCTCGTGCTTTTGGAGAAGCGCTAGCCGTAGGAATGGTTATTGGTAAAACTCGTGCTTTTCCAACTGATATCTTCTCTCCTACTTATAATCTTACTACTGCGATATCTGCAGATATGGGCAACTCAAGTGATGGCAGCGAATTAAATTCTGCTTTATGGACAATGGCACTACTATTGTTTGTAATTACAATTATTTGTATTCTAGTAATTCACTTAATCTCTAAAAGATCGGAGGTTAAATAATGAAAAATAGATATAAAAAAGTAAAATATGCTGATAAGGCAATGACTGGAGTTTTTTTCTAGTTGGTGGCTCTTTTATATTATTGCTTTTATTTTTAGCGGGATATATTTTTTATCAAGGGTTTAAATCTTTTGACCCTGTTTATTTAACTTTTACTAATAAAGGAATTGGTAATCAATTATTTGATACAGTTTATTTGGTGTTTCTTTCATTACTAGTTAGTGTACCAATTGGAGTGACTTCAGGTGTTTATCTTGCGGAATATGCGAAAAAAAATCGCTTAACAACATTTATTCGTATTTCAGTTAAGGCTCTATCTTCTTTACCTTCACTAGTAGTTGGTTTATTTATCCTATCGGTTTTTATTCTAATCTTAGGTTTAGAGCGTAGTTTATTTGTTGGAGCAATTGCAGTATCCGTACTGAGTATTCCTTTAATTACCACTACTACAGAAGATGCTTTACTAAACTTACCACCTGAATATAAACAAGGTAGTATGGGATTAGGAGCGACTCATTTCCAAACTATCTGGAAAGTGTTATTGCCAGCTTGTCTTCCACGCATTATTACCGGGGTAATATTGGCAGCTGGACGTGGCTTTGGTGAAGCAGCAGCCTTATTATTCACTACTGGTCAAGCATCATTAATCAGATGGAACCAATGGGATATTACTTCATTAAAATGTCCCTTAAATCCCTTTAGACCAGCAGAAACCCTATCTCTACAAATCTGGGCAAGTAAAACAGAGGCTATTAGGCCAGATAAAGATGAAGTCGCAAACTTTGCGGCAATGATTTTAATAATATTAGTCTTATCTTTTAGTCTATTATCAAGATATTTAAGTTATCGAATTGAAAAGAAAACAGGTGGTAAATAATGAATACAACTCTAGAAATCAAAGATCTTAATCTCTACTATGGAGAATTCCAAGCTCTTAAAAATGTCAATATGACAATAAATCCTAATGAAATAACAGCTTTTATCGGACCTTCTGGGTGTGGCAAATCAACACTATTAAAGACAATTAATCGTATGAATGACTTAGTAGAAGGTTGTAAAGTAACAGGAGAAATTCACTTTAATGATCAAAACCTTTTAGGCAACGTTGATGTTAATGAGTTAAGAAAAGAAATAGGAATGGTTTTTCAAAAACCAAACCCCTTCCCAATGAGTATCTACGATAATGTAGCTTACGGACCGAGAATTCATGGCATCACTAATAAAAAAGAACTAGATGAAATAGTTGAAAGCTCACTGAGAGATGCAGCTATTTGGGATGAAGTAAAAGATCGTTTAAAAAAATCTGCGCTAGGACTATCAGGCGGTCAACAACAAAGATTATGCATCGCAAGAGCACTAGCGGTTAAACCAAGCATCTTATTAATGGATGAACCAACAAGTGCATTAGATCCGATATCTACATCAAAGATAGAAGACTTAGTAGAAGAACTAAAATCAAAATATACCATTGTAATTGTTACCCATAATATGCAACAAGCTACAAGAATTTCAGACAAAACATCTTTTTTCTTGTTAGGAGAAGTAGTAGAATCAGGATCAACAGAAGAAATGTTCTCAAACCCAAAAGACAAGCGAACTGAAGATTATATAACTGGAAGATTCGGATAGGAGAAAAAAATGAGAAATAAATATCAAAAACAATTGAATGACTTAAACCAAGAACTAATCACAATGAGTTCATTATGCGAGAATGCAATTTCGCTCTCAATCAAAGGTTTTATTGAAGCAGATAAAGAAATAGCACAACAAGTATTCCTGATCGAAAAAGAAATAAATGAAAAAGAAAAAGAAATCGAGCAAGCGTGTTTAAAACTTCTCCTTCAACAACAACCAGTCGCAACTGATTTAAGAATCATTTCCTCAGTTTTAAAAATGATCACAGATTTAGAAAGAATAGGCGATCATGCTTCTGATATTGCGGAACTATCGAAGTACGCAAATAGCGGCCTAGCAATGCAAGATCTTAAGAAAATGGCAGAGGAAGCTATCAAGATGGTTAATCTAGCGATCGACTCATATATTAAGTGTGATATAGAGTTAGCGAACTTTGTAATTGGGTATGACGACAAAGTTGATGATTTGTTTACTCTAGTTAAAAATGATATAATCGAAGAAATTCGACAAGGATCAAGTGACCCACTTTCTAGCATTGATATGTTGATGATTGGAAAATATCTTGAGAGAATTGGAGACCATGCGACTAATATCGCAGAATGGGTAAGTTTCTCTATTGTCGGTAAACACCAGGAGGAATAAGTTTGATCGCGATCGTCGAAGATGATAATAACATTCGAGAATTACTAGTTTACACTTTGAATAATACTGGATTTGAGGCAATAGGTTTTAGTAATGGCGATGATTTCTATGAAAGTTTAAAACTCAATAGTTATCAACTAGTACTATTAGATATTATGCTAACTAATGAAAATGATGGAATTGCAATATTAAAAAATCTAAAAAAAGAACAAGCTACCTCAAGGATACCAGTTATTTTATTAACTGCTAAAGATACAGAATATGACAAAATAGTAGGATTAGATAGCGGAGCTGATGACTATGTCACTAAACCTTTTGGCATGATGGAACTTGTGGCTAGAATCAAGGCTGTCTTACGAAGGGTTAATACTAATGGTTCAGAGGAAGTTAAAGTCATTACTTATCAAGAATTGAAGGTTGATGATGGCGAACATAAGGTCTATTTAAAGAATCAAGAAATAGAATTGACACTTAAAGAATATAAACTGTTAGTACTGCTATTGAACAATGTTGGTAGTGTTTTAAATCGTGATAAAATCCTTCAAAAAATCTGGGGATATGACTTTGATGGAGAAACTCGAACAGTTGATGTTCACATTCGTAGTCTACGTTTAAAACTTAAAGACTATGGTGATTACTTAGAGACTGTTAGAGGTGTAGGTTATCGAATTGGTAAAATTAAATGATTAAACAAGTAAGAAAAATAATAATCTCAATTATCTTAACAACGCTAAGTGTAACTTTCATCTTAGTGTTTTTTGCATTAAATAGTAATTTCATCAACTCAAGTCTTAACAACCAAAAAAATATGTTGAACACACTAGTGAGTTCATATAAGTTAGGCGGACTAGATTACTTAACCAGTAATGATTTTTCACCTTATCGCTTAACAATAATTGAAAGTGATGGAACAGTAATTTGGGATTCTCATGCGGATGTTGATAAAATGGAAAATCATTTAAATCGCGAAGAAGTTTTAGAAGCCTTTAATAGTGAGTCTGGCCAAGCGCAAAGGAAATCAGAAACCCTTTCAGAGTTAACTTATTATAATGCCACTAAACTTAATGACAATTTAGTTCTAAGAATATCAACTGACCAACCAACTATTACTACCTTCATCTTAATGTTTGTACCCTATATGCTGTTGATTGTGATAATTATCATAATTGTTGGTTACTTTGCGGCAAAGTTTATTGGACGAAAAATGGTAGAACCAATCAATAAATTAGACCTTACAAACCCACTCTCAAATGAAGTTTATCCAGAACTAGATCCTTTACTAAAAAGAATTAGTAAACAAAATAAACAGATAAACCAACACATTCAACAATTAGAAGAAAAAAACCATGAAATTAAATACGTAACTGAAAATGTTAGTGATGGAATTTTAGTTATTAATGCTCAAGGCACCATCATCACAGCTAACAAAAAAGCGAAGCAACTATTAGATTGTCAACTTTTTGAAGATTACTATCAATCTTATCGCAATCATGCCTATATCGATTTAGTAAAAAAAGCTCTTAATGGACAAAGTTCTACTATAGTTATTAAATTTGGCGAACTAAGCTATCGTTTTAACGCTAGTTCAGTTATTAGCGATTCAGAAAGCAGCTTTATTTTTATTTTTATTACCGACATAACTGAAGAAGAAAGAGCTTTAGAAATTCGCCGTCAGTTTACAGCCAATGTCTCGCACGAATTAAAAACTCCACTTGCAAGTATTATGGGAATTGCGGAAATTATAGGCAATGGAATAGTTAAGCCTGAGGATGTTCAATCTTTTGCCCAAAAGATTCATCATGAATCTGAACGCCTGCTACTATTAATTCAGGATATTATTAAAATTTCGAAGATGGATGAGGGCAAAATTTCTTGTGAGTTTGTAAAAGTTAATTTAAAAATGACAGTTGAAGAAGTTTTGACTTCTTTACAAAATAAAATTGAACTAAAAAAGTTAAAACTATTTGTTGACTGTCAAGATGTAGAAATCTCTGGATTTCCACCTATGTTGTATGAGTTAATTTTCAATCTAGTAGATAACGCAATTAACTACAACAAGATTGATGGTGAACTAACCATTAGTATTTTAAAGGATAAAAAGTCAGTTAATTTAATTGTTAAAGACAGTGGAATTGGAATTTCGGTCGAAGATTTACCACATATTTTTGAACGTTTTTATCGCGCAGATAAAAGTCATTCTAAAAATTCAGGAGGTAGTGGATTAGGGCTATCAATAGTTAAACACATTGCCAATCTTCATAATGGAATCATTACTGTCAAAAGCAAGTTAGGTAAGGGAACTGAGATTAAAATCAAATTTATTCAGTAGATTTGATTTTTTATTTATTGTATTTATTTTGATAGTAGTTTATATTTAACTAGTGAAAAAAAGAAAAATACTTATTAGCTTAATAGCCACAGGATTGCTAGTTATGGCAATGAACTACTTTAATTTTTTCAATAAGGATTATCGTGGTGTCCGTTTCTTTTTTATGTTAGTTATTGTCTTAGCTTTCACTTTTTTAATTTATCTTTACCGTCATCGTGCAGTAGATGATAATCAAAGCACTAGACTTAATTACGGGAATTTAAACATTGTGAAGTATGTTTTGGCTTTAATAATAATTATTACTCATTTACGTCCGTTTCTAAATTATAATCGAGAGTTAGATGTCTTATTTAATAATATGATTAGTCGTATCTGTGTGCCTTTCTTTTTATTGACAACCGGCTACTTTGTCGCAAACAAAGAAAAAAGTGACTCCGGTTATATTTTAAAGTATGTTAAAGCTGCTATGCCGACATATATTTTTTGGAGTTTAGTTTATATTCCTTTTTCTGTAGTGGCTTTTTTTAATTTTAGCGCAGAGGGCGTACAGTTTTTAGATATGTTCACTGTTCAGTGGTCAATTTTTATTGTTTTATTCCCTATGGTTTTGTTATTAGGCTTTATCTACATTGGAGTTTATTATCATTTGTGGTATTATCCAGCTTTATTGTTGTCATTAGTGGTTTTGTTTTTTTGGAAGAAAAAGTATAAAGTTAAGCACTTACTGTTAATTTCTGGAATCTTATTATTCTTTGGAGTAAGTGAGACTTATTATGGGATATTATCTGATCCTGTTAAAGATGTGGTAGGTGTTTATTTTGATTTGTTTTTGACTACTCGCAACTTCTTATTCTTTGGTTTGTTTTATGTGGTATTGGGTTATTTTATGGGCTTAAAAAAGAGTTTTTATCTTAAACATAGTATGTTAAAATTAATCTTGTCTTTCACTTTATTAATAGTGGAAGTTGTTTTGGCACAAAATATTGTGCGCTTGAACAGCAATATCTTATTAATGGCAATTCCTGTGGTTTATTACTTATTTATTGTTTTATTGTATTCTAGTGATTTGATTAAGAGTTCTCGGAAATATAACTTCCGAGAATTATACAAGTATTATTATTTAGTACATCCTGCAGTAATTTATTTATATCTAACATTGTTTGGACATGTGGCAAGAGGGTGGAACATCATTGTGGAAATTAGTGTGGTTATTATCCTGACCCACTTAATAAGTATAGGTATTATCAAATATAAAGAGAAACACAAAAGTGTGATAAAGGGGTTATAGAATGAAAACATATTTATTTGATCTAGATGGAACTATCTTAAGTTTGGATATGGAGCAGTTTGAGAAGGCTTATTTTGCAGGATTAGCAGAAGCTTTTTCAACTATTATGCCAAAAGAAAATGTTACTAAGTTAGTTTATCTTAGTTATCGCTATATGGTTGAAAATGTTGATCAACGTTTTAACAAAGATCGCTTCTATGATAAGTTAGTTGAATTATCAGGCATTGATCGCCAGGTCTTTTTAGACAATGAGCAAGACTATTATTTAAATGGATTTAATAATCTATTACAGTACACAAAACCTAATGAACACTTAGTTAAGGCCATTAGAATTTTAAAAGAAAAAGGACATGATATTGTTCTGGCTACTAATCCTGTATTTCCAGGAATCGCGACCCAAATTAGAATCAAGTGGACAGGATTAAAAGAAGAAGATTTTATTAAAGTTACTTACTTTGAGGAAACACATGCATGCAAACCACAACTTGCATACTACCAAGAATTATTAAGCAATTTAAACTTAGAACCAGAGGATTGTATTATGGTAGGTAATAATCGTGTTGAAGATATGATTGCAAGCAAATTAGGTATCGAGTGCATCTTAATTACTGATGATGTTCTTGATGGCGAAGAAGATTTTGATTACAAAGAACGAACAGGAGAACAATTTTATAACGATGTTGCAGGACTATGATTTTAAAGTAGAAATCATTAGAAGTGAAAGAAAAACCACAACTATCACTGTTAAGGGTGAAGTAGTTTATGTTCGTACTAATTTAAAAGTAAATGATCTTGAGGTTAAAAGAATAATTGAGAAAAATATAAAGTGGATTAAAAGTAAAATTAAACCTATTGATGATAGGTTTCTTTTTTTAGGGAGAAAATATACTCTTGAGAAAATAGTTAGTAGTGACTATGGTTATCAAATTCTTGAAGATATGATCATTTTATCAGGGGGTAAGGAAGCTGATTTCTTAGATCTTGAGGACTTAATTCTAGTGGAGCATCAAGATATTCTCAAAGAAATTATTGTTAAGTGCGTTAATAACTTTCCAAAGAAACCAAATAATGTTCAAATCAAAAGACTTAAGAGAAGTTTCGGCATTTGTCATCGCAATGGAAACATTTCAATAGGATTGCATTGCTTAAAGTATTCTAGAGAGTTTATGGAGATGGTTGTCTACCATGAATTAGCGCATCTCTATCAAATGAATCACTCGGCTAAATTTTATGAAATTCTTTCAGAATATGTTAAAGATCACAAGACAATAAAAAAACAAGCTAGATTATAGCTTGTCAATTAATGAATTAAAGATATCTAAGCCTCCAACAATTGTTGCGATTGCGGAGAAGATACTTGAGACAAAGAAGATTAAGAAAATTCTTGAGACCTTGTTTGTCACAAAGCCCTTAAAGGTTAAAGCGTCGTTTGAAAGGTTTTGAAAGTCTTTAACTTTAGGCCTACGCATTGTCGCCTCAATAATAGCAGAGAAAAATCCAACTCCAATCAGTGGTGACAATGAAGTGATAGGAGCCATCACAAATGAGCCAAGAATTGTCAATGGATGAGCTAACATCAATAGGCAACCAATCGCACTTGCGCTTCCGTTATATAAGATCCAAGTAACTAATTGATCTCTACCAAAAGTGGGGTTTAAAAAGAATGAGCCGGCAATCACTGCGATAACAATTGTTGGAATGATCCATCCTAAAGCTTTAGAACCAACCTTCTCTTTTGGGATAGTCAATAGTCCATGAATATTTTGAGGAGTATCAATCATTTTTTTAATTCCGATAGTATGAGCAGCACCAAGAATTGCGACTATTTTAGGACCTTTAGCATTTTGAATCTTATAAGTTAAATACTGGTCTCTTTCATCAACCAGTATTTTTTTAATGGTCGGATATAAATCAGATATTTCTTTTAGGGCATCTTCTAAAGCATCTTGAGTTTTTAATTTTTCAATTTCTTCTGCACTAATAGTCTCTTTTGTGAAACTAGTTGATAATAATTCAGCTAACAATTTCATTTTTTCCCAAAAAGATAACGAATGCCAAACTCTTCTGAAAGTGGTTTGGATACTTCTATCAGCTAATACTAGATCGGCTTTTGTTTCTTCTGCTAGTCTAATTCCCTCAATCATTTCAGCGCCTGATTTAGTGTTCATATCTGAAGCAATCTTTCTTTGGAATGAACCAAGAATTAAATTTGTCAACAGCAAGGGAATCTTTTTTTGTTTAATTATTTGGATGATATCTTGATTTTCCCAGTTGTTTGGGTCCTTGAAAGATTTGTAGCGTTCTTTATCTAACTCTACACAGATTGAGTTAGGCATTTCCTTTTCAATAGTATCCCTAACTTCATCGACACTGCTTTGAGAAACATGGGCAGTTGCGATTAAGATAATCTCTTTATCTTGATAGTTTATTCTTGTGATATTTGACATGAGATTATTGTAACATATGAGAGTTGTGTTTTTCTTATTGTTTAGTGTTTTTGCGAATTGTTGAAAAAAGATGGTTAATAATTGTATAATAATGGATAATAGGAGAAAAATATAATGACATTTACATTTACAGATTTTATTAATGTTATTACAACTATATTAGATATTGTTATTGTTTGGATTGGTTTATTTTACGCGATCAAAATCGTTCGCAGTAATTCTAGAACCATTCAGATCTTTAAAGGTATTATTATCATTGTAATAATGAAATTATTTGCAGGATATTTAAATTTATATACCGTTTCTTGGATAATGGATAATTTCCTTGGTTGGGGTTTCTTAGCGATCATCGTTATCTTTCAACCAGAGATTCGTGGAATATTGGAAAGAATTGGTAAAAGCAATACTCTTTCGAGTATCGTTGTTCTTTCTGGTAATGAACGTGAAAACTTAGTTAAAGAATTGATGAAGTCAGTTACTGAATTAGCTAAGAGTAAAACTGGAGCTTTAATTTCGATTGAGCAATCTATTTCTTTAGCAGATTTTATTAAAACCGGAACTCAGTTAAATTCTTTGGTGAGTGCTGAATTATTAACTTCAATCTTTGCGACCACAACTCCACTACATGATGGAGCTGTTATTATACAGGGTGACAAATTAGCTTGTGCTAGTGCTTATTTTCCGCCTACTGATTTAGATACTCCTTCAAGATATGGTGCACGACATCGTGCGGCTATCGGGATTTCTCAAATCAGTGATGCGATTACTATCGTAATTTCTGAAGAAACAGGCAATGTATCAGTGGCTAGAGCTGGCGAATTAATTATAGTTAATGATGAACAGCTAGCTGCTTATTTGATGGCTAATATTTTCCACCATGAAAATGTTCAAACTAAAGAGGCTAGTAGCCTTAAAACTAAAATGAATAAATTGCGTAAAAATTCTGAAAAGAAAGTAAGTACTCAACCTAAGAAGGTTAAAGTTGAGGAAGTTGTTGGGGAAGCACCTAAACCAAAAACTATGTTCTCTCGTAGTAAGAAAAACAAGGAGGTCAAATAATGGCACAACTTGATCCGAATAAAATAAAAAAACAAGAAGAAAAAACGAAAACAGCAACTAAGATAGCACATCGTGCAAATAAAGTTTCTAGCAATTATTATGAAGTAGAAGCGGGAGTTATTAAATTCTTTAGATTTATTAGTTCTTTTGTCGATAAATTTTTATTTAGTAAAAAATATGCTTTAATTTCTTCATTAATTTTATCAATCGTCATTGTCTTAAGTTTAAATGTCGGGGGTTACCGTTGGATTGCTCAATATCAATCAGTTGAGACAATGGAGAACTTTCCAGTAACTGTTAATGCTAATGAGGAAGTTTTCGAGTATTCAGGAATTCCTGAGACCATTTCAGTTCAGTTAATTGGGGAGTTAGCAGATTTACAAGTTAATTCAGCTTCTGACACCTTAAGTGTTTTAGCTGATTTAAGTAATTTAAGCGAGGGTATTCATGTCATACCATTAAGAGCAGTTAATTATCCTTCTAATTTAGAAGTTAAGATGGAACCTTCCTCAATTACAGTTAATGTTGCTCGCAAGGTTTCGCGTCAGTATACGATTGGATATGAGTTTATTAATACAGATAAGGCAGATTTAATTTATTCTTATGGAGTACCAGAATTATCAACTACTCAAGTTGTAGTTAGAGCCTCTGAAGAGACTTTAAATTCTATTGCGAGTGTTAAAGCATTGGTTGATGTTAGTGGAACGACTAAAAGTTTTAGCATTGATGCGCCATTAGTGGCTTATAATCAACAAGGCAATAAGATTGATGTAGATATTGTGCCAGCTACAGTAACAGCTACTGTTGCAGTTACATCTCCTAGCAAGGATGTTCCAATTATTATCACTCCAGTTGGAACTTTACCAGAAGGCAAATCCATTGAGTCAATTACTTTAGATCACCAAGCTGTAACTATCTACGCTCCTGATTCGGTGCTGGAGAGTATTGAAAATATCACAATTCCAGTTGATGTTAATAATGTAACCGGCGACACAGAAAGTGTTGTAAGTATTGCCCTACCTAGTGGTGTCCGTAAAAGTAATATCACAAGAGTTAACTTTACAATTAAGTTAGGTGATACGGTAACAAAAACAATTGATGGAGTTAAAATCTTTGCAAATAATTTAGATCAAAATAAATATTCGTACTCACTGGCTAATGCTGGCGACACAGAAATTGATATCACAATTTCTGGTACTCAAACTAATATTAATAAAGTTGATGTTAATAGCTTACAAGCTAATGTTGATTTTTCAACAGTTAGTGTTGGAAAGTTTAGTTTACCTATTGTTGTTACTGGTAATAATCCATTAGTTGTTTATACACCAGTTAAAGCAAATTTAGATATCGAGGTAATAGAAAATTAAGATGGGAAAATATTTTGGAACTGATGGGGTTAGAGGTAAGGCTAATGAGACTTTAACTGTAGAAATGGCTTATAAGGTAGGTCGTTATTTAGGATACTACTATGGCTTAAATGGGAAGAGTAAAGTTGTGATTGGGAAAGATACACGCTTATCATCTTCAATGTTTGAGGCAGCTATTACTGCTGGGTGTTTAGAGAGTGGAGCTGATGTTTATCAAGTTGGTTATACCTCTACTCCTAGTATTGCTTATCTAGCAAGTACTCAGGGTTTTAATTGTGGAATCATGATTTCAGCTTCTCATAATCCTTTCTTTGATAATGGAATTAAAATTTTTAAAAACGATGGAACAAAGCTAGATTCTGAAGTAGAGGATATGATTGAAGAGTATTTTGAACACGAACTTAATTTGAAGAAAGCTTCTAGTGAAGAAATAGGTAAATTGTTTAACTATCAAAACGGAATTGATTTATATTTGGATTTTGTCGAGAGCGTTGTTCATCCTGACTTAAAGAATTATAAATTGGCAATTGATTTGGCTAATGGTTCTAACTGCTATACGGCAAAGCGTTTGTTTGATCGTTTAGGAGTTGATGCAGACTTTTTCTTTCATGAGCCTGATGGAATTAATATTAATAATGATTGTGGTTCTACACATTTAGGTAAGCTTCAAGAAATTATGAAGAGTGGAAAATATGATATTGGATTTGCCTTTGATGGTGACGCTGATCGTGTTTTGGCAGTTAATAAAGAAGGGCGTTTAATTGATGGAGACACTTTCTTATATATCTGTGGTAAGTATTTGAGTAAAACTGGCGAATTAAAAGATAACACAATTGTGACGACAGTTATGAGTAATATTGGTTTGTTTAAGGCTTTAGAAAAGGCTGGATTAAAGGCTGATGTGACTGCAGTTGGTGATAAATATGTCTTTAAAAGCATGACTGATAATGGTTATTTTTTAGGCGGCGAGCAATCTGGTCATTTAATTTTTAAAAAGTACGCTAATAGTGGTGATGGTTTATTGAGCGCTTTAATGTTGTTGGAAGTTATCAGCAAAGAAAATAAGAGTTTGGAAGAATTAAGTATCGATCTAAAAATCTATCCACAATTGCTTGTCAATGTACGTGTTAAAGATAAGTCTCTTGTCCATGATCAAGACTTATTAGATTTAATAAAAGAAATTGAAATAGAACTAGGCGATGATGGCCGTGTTTTAGTGAGAACTTCAGGAACTGAACAATTAATTAGAGTAATGGTTGAGGCTGCTAGTGATGAAATTTGTAACCAATGCGTATATCGTATGGTAGATTTAATAAAGGAAAAAGATAGTCGCTTGTAGAGCGATTATTTTTCAAGGTGGGAAAGATGAAAGAAAAAATCGCAATTGTAGAAGATGAAAAAGATCTTAATGAATTAGTTCGTAGCTATTTATCTAAGGAGGGATATGATGTACTATCTTTTCATACCTTTGATGAGGCATATACTCATGTAACGAACTCTGATATCCAGTTATGGTTACTTGACATCATGTTAGATGATAAAAGCGGATTTGATTTACTAGATGCCATTAGGGAATTTAATTCTGCGACTCCAATCATCTTTATGTCAGCTCGTGACAAAGAATTTGATCGTGTTATCGGATTAGAAAAAGGAAGTGATGATTATATCACTAAACCTTTTAGTCCAAAAGAATTGGTCTTAAGAGTAAACAATGTGATCAAAAGAACTTATCGATTCACACCAACAAAAATGACAATTGATGGTTATGAGATAAATGAATACCAAAGAAAAGTCTATCGTTCTAATCAAACAGAAATAGAATTAACAACCAAAGAATTTGATTTACTAATGTTATTTGTCAAAAATGTTGGAGTAGCATTCTCAAGAGAACATGTACTTGAGAGTATTTGGGATGACGACTTTTATGGCAGTGATCGAGTTGTTGATGATACATTGAGAAGATTAAGAAAGAAGATGCCTAACCTAAATATTCACACTATTTACGGTTTTGGTTATCGTTTAGGTTAATATGAGATTTGCGAGATGGTTAAAAAGATTAACACTTACCGAACAATCTGCTATTTTGGTTTTTAGCTATATTGTAGCCTTTGTAGTTTTAATTTTCGGATATTCTTCAAGTAATATCGATACATATATCAATGATCAGGTAATGAATCAAATGAATACTTATCAAGTAATGGTAATCAACGATTATCATCATAATGATAGTGAGTCTGAATTAAATAGTTTAATGCCAAAAAATATGGGGCACTTTATTTATAAAGATGGTATGTTGATGAAAATTTATGGATCAGCAAGTTTTACTCCTGAGATAATTGAGTATGGAGTAGAGAATTTAGAGATAGAACTGGAGCAAAGGCTAATTTTTACTCACCAAGAATATGAAACAAAATACTTTTATTCAATCAATCGATTTGAAGAGAATTGTACAATCTTAACTATTTCTGATGGTTCAATCTATCAATCTCAAATTCTTACTTTGATTACAGGTATAGGTAGCGTCATGGTGCTAGTGCTGGCAACTTTATTCCTAATACTTTTCTTCTGGGTAAGTTCAATCATTTATCCATTAGGAGTAATTAAAAAATTCATTGAGAATATTAAAAATGGAATTGATGGAGAATTAAATCTTAATCGTGGTGATGAGATTGGAATGTTGGCAAATGCTGTTTCGGACATGAATAAAGAAATTAAGCACCAAGAAAGAATTAAAGTAGAAATGCTGCATAATGTCTCTCATGATTTTAAAACCCCAATCGCAACTATTAAATCATATGCAGAGAGTATTAAAGATGGCATCTACCCATACGATACTCTAGAAAAAAGCGTTGATGTTATCTATGACAACGCAGAAAGATTGGAAAAGAAAGTTCAAGGTTTATTATTATTAAATAGATTTGGATACTTATTAGATGAAGGAACTGAAGTGACACCAGTAGCAATGAATGAAGTTATTGGGAAAGTGTTATTGGCAAATCGTGTAATAAGACCTGAATTAAAGATTATTGTTGATTTAAAAGATGTAATATTCTACGGAAAATTTGAATCTTGGTTGGTAGCTGTAGAAAATATTTATGACAATGCCCTAAGATACGCTACTTCTAAAATTGAAATATCCTTAACTAAAGAAAATGGTTTAATCATAAAAAATGATGGTGAAGGCTTAGACCCACTGCACTTAGAGGATATCTTCAAACCTTATGAAAAAGGAAAGAATGGACAATTTGGATTAGGCTTGTCAATTGTAAGAAGAATTTGTAATATTTATAATTATAGAGTAACCGCATATAACGAAAAAGAAATGGCGGTATTCCAAATAGTCTCTAGAGAGAAAAACAATCATACAAGTAAAAAAACTAAAAAAGAAACAAAGTAAAA
>CAYJFQ010000019.1:0-12016 GCA_964369955.1 uncultured Erysipelotrichaceae bacterium
ATTGAGTTAAGTATAACTTATTTTACATTATGGGTAAAGTTTAAGGAAATAAAAAACCAAACATTAAGTTTGGTTATAAACATTTAGATACAAACCCTCTTGAGTCTATAAGTTTAATGATCGCGTCTTCTTTACTTACTCCAGTAAGAATCATAACTATGGCTTCTTTAATTCTATAGTCAGTTTCTTCTAAAGTTTTTTGAGCTAGAGAATATTCACATTCTGTTGCTTGCATAACGATGCGTTTTGCTCGTTCAATTAGTTTTTCATTGGTTGGTGTCATATCAACCATTAAATTTTTATATACTTTCCCCATCCCAATCATTGTAGTTGTTGAAATCATGTTCAGGATTATCTTTTGTGATGTTCCTGATTTTAACCTTGTTGAACCTGTCAGCACTTCAGGTCCCGCATCTACTTCAATCGAATAGTCTGCATATGTTGATAAAACAGAATTTTTATTACAAGATATGGAGCCAGTTTTACAGCCGATGCTTCTAGCATACTCAAGAGAACCGATTGAGTATGGTGTTCTTCCTGATGCAGCTAGAGTAATTACAATATCTCTTGAGTTTAAATTTAATGCTATCAATCCTTCTTTTGCAAGCTCTTTACTATCCTCTGCCCCTTCAACAGCTTTAACCAGTGCTTTATCACCACCTGCAATAATCGCAATTATTTCATCTGTTGTTGAGAAAGTTGGTAGACATTCAGCAGCATCAAGTATTCCTAGTCTTCCTGATGTTCCTGCACCTGTATAAATTATTCTTCCACCATTGTTTAAGGTTTGAATGCAAGCTTTAATCAGTTCTTCGATTTGTGGTAATGCTTGGTTGATAGCAGATATCACACTTTTGTCTTCTTCATTCATTAAAGTAATTATTTCCTTGACTGACATAGTGTCAAGATTTTCACTGTTTCTGTTTATATTTTCAGTTTGCAGTTTTTCTAAGTTAAGATTTGCCACTTTTTTTTCTCCTTAGTCTCGTTAATATGGTCAGCCATTAAATAAAGATTTTTGATTATTCGCTTCTCAAGCTTCTTTTGACCAAAAGGTTTTAGCACTGATAAGATAAATTTTTCTGTTGCTTTTGAGGCAGTATTTTCTTCAGTATATTCAATTTTACAATTTTCATCATCAATTGGAGTCATTGCATATTTAACTTCATTATATCCATTGGCCGTTAGGAAGCATATATGATATAACTCATCTTTTTTTAATTCAATTATCTTGTAATCAATTTCTGCTCTTCTTGTACCTTGAACAATTATTTTTTTATATTCAAATCCTGTTTTTAATTCTCTTTTAGTCTTTTTCTCCTTAAAACACTTATTAACATCCAATAATAAGTTATTTAATAAATAGTTATAAAAGTCTTTAGATGATACATTAATTTCTGTTTTAATTGTTGTCATACATCTTCTCCATTCCTTTAATTGTTTTACTATACTTTAAGAACACTCTTGCGACTTTCATTTGGTTTCTTTCGTAAAATCTTTTACCATTCTCTTCGGTTGATTTAAAGAAGGCATTAAAGATATTATTATCTTTCATTGATTGAAACATCTCTGCCAATAAGATTTCTCCTAGTTTGTAGCTACGGTAGTTTGAGGCTACTCCGAATGGACCAATCCTTGAGGGATTCCCATCAATTGAGGCTCTGCTTATATAGCCAACCACTTCTTGTTGTTTAATTGCAACGATTATTGTCTCTTGAGCAGTATTATTTTTAATTGCCTCATTGACATAATTATACCATCCATCTGAAAAATTTTCTTCAATCATTAGTAGCAGTTTTTCTTTGTATTTGTTATTGTAACTAAAAAAATTAAAGTTCTCTTTTTCCTTTATTTTTTTTAATATTTTTGTAGAGTCTGGGTAAATAAAGTTAGTTAAATCTTTTTCCATCCAATAGGCATTTTCTTTAAAGTGATACCCATTTTTCTCAAAGAAATTAATAGCTGAGGTTCTACATTCTTCAATTCCTGCAAACAAATAGTTTGGGGAGTACATTGCTAGAATTATTTCTAAAGTTTTATTCCCATTAACTAAACTTTCAAATTTATTTAATAGTTTTGTGCCATGTCCTCTGTTTTGATAGTTACTTGCTACTAACACCATCTTAATCCAGCATTTATCTTCTTGTAGTCCTTTTGAAAAGTATGGCACTAATCTTTTAATTCCAAAAAGAAAACCAATGACTTTTTGATTATCTAGAGCTATTAAGAACAATCGATTATCAAAATTTGGATCATTTAGATGGGTTTTAATGAAATCCTCTTTCTCAATACTGTCAAGAGGGAATTCTTCATTCCATAGTTTTATTATCTCTTCTAAGTAAATATCTGAATAATTTTTAATTTCCATTATTATTTTCCTTAAATATAAATTTTAGCCCTTTGGTTAAATACTTTAGTTTATTCGCATTTATAACCTCACCAATGACATTCACTCTTTGGTCTGCGGGCATTTGATTAAAAACTATCTGTATTTCGCCACTATACCTTTGGTAGAGTTTGTTATCAATAGTTATTGAATTTACCTTTCTTTCAACTTGGTTATTTGGTTGGATTAAGGATCCTGGTAATGCCATTTTTCTCGAGGATTCCAAACGATAAGCATTGACGCCATTGTCAGGTCTTAAATAGTGAGTAGTTGAAAATAGTTTTTCTTTGACAATTGGGTCATTGACTACTGTCTTGATTTCTATTTCTAGAGGTTTATTTCCAAAAATATCGCTAATAATCTCTAATTCCTTGTCGCTAGCAAAACCGTCTCCAATCATAATCCTATCATTACCGCATAAATAATAAAGTTCTAACGCCGCTTCACTTAAATCACATTCACGATGTTTTTCTAAGGTTGGTAACCCAATGAATAATGGTCCTCTAGGCTCATTTAACGAGGGTAAACAAGCAGTTATTTCTAGTTCATACTTCTTAAAAAGGGCATTTTGTTTCATCATGTATTCAACGCTGATTCCGCTTTCTGCCCTAATGTAAAAATTATGACAACTAGTAATAATTGCCGTAGGTAAAACATTCCTGATCATTGAAAGATTGTCAATCAACTCTTCTTCTTGAAGAGTTGAGGCATTTAAAACAAAGCCAGAAATATTTAGTTTATTAACAATACCTTCTATTTGCTGTTTGCTGTAATAACAATCTAATCTTAGATTAGTTATCTTTAGTTCTTTTATTTTATTCACCAATTCTTCGTTAGAGAAGATAATATCTAGTGTGTCTCCACCAACATCAAAAGTAGTACGCATTTGAAAAGTGCTAGCAAGTTCCATCAACTTTTCAATACCTTTCATTTGTGTTATAAAACTTACTTCAGGCAAATGGAGTGAACTGAATATTTCATCATACCCTAATGACGATGCTTTATTTAGATATCTTTCAATCTTTTCCCAATCATTATCATTATTTAAATAAACGGCTACTGTTCCTTTCTTACTTTTCATCTTATTAAATCTCAATTGAAATTATATCTTCTTCTCTGACATCAACATCTTGGTTTTCTTTAAGTAATTCTACTCTTTCATCATTTAGAAAAACAATAGGACAAAGTGAATGTGCTTTATTTTTTCTAATCTTTTTATAATCTGAAATTACAAGTAAATCTCCTGCTTTTACCCTATCCCCTTTTTGGACTTGAAGTTTATGAATTTGTCCTGGAAGTTTGTGGGTTTCAAGTCCAATGTGTATCATTACTTGAATTCCATTATCTCCTATTACACATACTGCATGCCCAGATGGAAAAGTTGCGCCTATTTCTCCATCAAATGGTGCAACAATTTCTCTACCATTAATTTCAATTGCAAATCCATCCCCCATTACTCGATCACTGAATATTTCGTCTTCAACACACTCAATGGATAATAATTTACCTTTAATTGGTGCTATAAAATCTTTGCAAATCATACTTAACCTCTTTCTTTTAATAAACCTACTAATTCTCGGTAATCATTAACTGGTACATCTTCTTTTTCTAACATTCTCTTTGCGAGTCCGATGAATAATACATCGATCATGTATAGCGTTTCGTATCTTTGAAAAATAGAAGAAATTCTATTTTCTTCAATTTCGTTATTAGGTACAAAGAATTTGTGATCACTTATTTTTGCTAGTGAGTTATTCCCTATGGAGGTAAAAGAAATTATCTTGGCTCCATTTTCACGCGCCTTTTGAACCGGGATTAAAACTTCTTTTGAACGTCCTGAATATGAGAAAGCTATTACTAAGTCCTTAGCAGTTGTTAAGCGGGATCCCATAATCCCAAAATTACTATCGAAGTTGTAGATACATTTTTTCTTTAATTTAATTAATTTATGTTGTAAGTCAATCGCCATTAATCCAGAAGTTCCTACTCCGTAGATATAGATAGTATCACTAGCAATAATTAAGTCGATTACTTCGCTGAACTTTTCTAAACTATTAATACCAATAGTTTGTTCACAATATTCACTAATAGTATTTAAAAGTAACGATGGTAATTGTCTAAAATCATTCGCAAAACTTATAACCTCTGAGGCATCTTTTAGGCTATCACCGTCAAAAGACATTGCTAATGAAACTTTCGCTTGAGCAAAAGTGCTATCGTTAATCTTTTTGACAAATCTACTTAAACTTGCGCTTGAAGTTCCGATTTTTTTCGCCAATTCATGAATATTACTAGATATCACTTCTCCACGATTTTTAATAAAATAATCTGCTATAACTTTTTCTGAATTAGATAATTCTGGATAGCTGTTTGCGATTTTCTTCAACATAATATCTCCTATCGATAACTCTTAATAAGTCGAGTGTTTCCCTTTATCTTTATTCTATCACAACTAGCAGGAATTAATGTCGTTCTTGTATATCCTAAATCATAGTCAATGCCATCCACTTCAATTACGGCCTCATTTAGAACACAAGTGAGAATAAAATAACTTCCATTTGTTTCAATTTCTAATTCATCGATAACATCGACAATATCAGCATTAAATTCTGGATGATTTATGACATTATTAATTTTATTATTTGTTCTGCTTGTTAATGGAAAACTCTTAATTTCTGATTGAAGGGTTGGATCCAATATTTCAATTCCTTTATCTAAATCTAGTTTTCTTGGTCTTCCATAGTCATACAAACGATATGTAATGCCTCCAAAAGATCCAACTTCTAAAGCTAACATATTGGCTCCGCAAGCATGTAGCATTTTCGCTGGAATCATCGCAAAATCCCCAGCCTTTACTGGAATCTTTTTAATATACTTTTCCATAGTTCCGGCTTCTGCAGATTTTCGTAACTCTTCTTTATCGAGACAAGTTGTTCCAGCGTTAATGCATGCGTTTTGATCAGCTTCAACAATATACCAGGATTCGCTTTTTTCATAATCATTAACAAGTTCTGCTTGTTGAGCGTCTGGATGTACTTGTATTGAAAGGTCATCCATTGTGTCCATAAAAGCAACTCTTACTAACTGTGTGTCAACATTATTACCTATTAATTCTTTTTGATGCTTGTCAATAAGTTCTCTGAAAGTCATTCCTTGAAACTCAGGATTAGAAATTTTATTTTCTGAGCCTCTATAAGCACAAATTTCTCGACTTATTCCAATATTTGTATTCTTTAAGTTACGAATCTTATGAAATCTATCGCCTGACCATATTGTTTCTAAATATACCGGCTCACAGAATATCGGTTTCATTACTGTTTAACCCACTGGATTTCACCATTAAGTTTGTAACAACGATATGGGAACCCTTTTTCTTTAATAGCATTATGATCTTGTTTGCTGGCAGGTAGTGAACAAGCAGCTACCGATAACACGGTGTCACCACTATTGATGATACGATGAGCATAATGACCATTGATATAGTGTAATGAACCTGGATAAACTTTTTCAGCATAAAAATCATCTTTTCCATCCCAAAATAATAAAAACCCTTCCCCAGCTAGTCCATAATAATACTCATCACAATCACTATCACCATGATAGTGACCACTAGTCATTGCGCATTCTCCATCTACCGTAAATGGATTGATATAAGTAATTCCCCATTGTAAATTTCCCTTCACAAAGTTTTCACGATTAAAGTTTTGGTTTGCAACATTGTATGCTAACGCATCACCATGCTCTTTTAAAGCTTCGTCATTCTGATAAACTCCTACACATTCACTAATTTTCTTATTACGCCAAACCACATTTTCACCACTTAGTTCACAATCATCTAGAAATTTTTGGATTGCTTTTGGTTCTCTCACAAAATTCATATTCCCTCCCCCTTATCTATTTTTGTATCTTTTATATCCATCTTTTAAATAAGTTTTATGGATAACTGTTGGTTGATAGCCGATATTTTCAATTACATAATCTTTAATAGTATTTGGAATTACAATAACATCTAAAAAGTTAGCTTCATAACTGAAATTTGGATTGCTTTTAGAATAAACTTTTACTTTTTCGCCATCAACTATCGTTACTACAGTGAACTTATCTTGATTAGAGTTTTCATAAACCCCTCTTGTCTTTAATTCAATTCTTGCGGTTTCATAGTACATTAAATCAGTTCTACCTACTACGTATTCAACATAATTATCATTTTTGGCAATCTCAATTGGTTCAATACAAACATTTTCATTAACCCAACTTGTATTTCTTTCAGTTCTTAATACTTTTTCACCATTTAC
The DNA here is from genome assembly GCA_964369955.1 of uncultured Erysipelotrichaceae bacterium. Lineage (GTDB taxonomy): Bacteria > Bacillota_I > Bacilli_A > Erysipelotrichales > Erysipelotrichaceae > CAYJFQ01. The sequence goes on from CAYJFQ010000019.1 coordinate 6,682, forward strand.
TATATGTAATGGCCTTGGATTACCTTCTTTATCTCGTCGATTATAATCGTATACTTTATATGTGTATGACCCAATAGTTAATGATCCTAGCTCAAGAATGAATTGATTTTGACCAGATGAATGAATAGTTCCAGCTGGTAACATTACTTGTGTTCCAATTTTTGAGTCTACAGAATTAATGTACTTACGATAATCAATTTCTGTACCATTCTTATAACTTTCTTTCATCAATTCAATAAATTCTTGTGGATCTTCTTTTTCATCAAATCCAACATATGTTTTGGCATTATGCCCTGTTGCGATTACATAGTATGCTTCATCTTGACGTCCAAACTCATTGTAGTTTTCTATGACAAAATCTTCATCTGGATGTACTTGAACTGACATATTTCCATCACTATGATAAGAATCATCATAGTTAAAACGAATTGGAAAGTAACCTTCAAACTCTTTATAGGCATTAGTTCCTAGCACATTTTTTCCTTCTAGTGCCATAAAACTACTGAATGGGATTTCAAATTTTTGATCATCAATTCCTACAACTATACTTACTTCCATTGGAATAAACTCAAAGATCCAAGCTATATTTTCTGACATATCTTTTGGTAAATTTCTTACTTTGCGAATAAATTCTCCGCCCCAGATTCCTTCTAAATAAACAGGTTTTGCTCTAAAAGGATAGTTAACCAGTTTACTAGTTATTTTTCTTAACTCTTTATATTCACTTATTGCATAACAAGTATTGTCACTGATATATAAATCAATACAATCTTCATTGAATAGTTCTTTTCTTAATTCAATTTCTACTTCAAAATCAACAAAATAATTTCTTCTCATCAACATCATGAATGGACGAGCACTATCATCACCAATGTTAGCAAAATCGCCTCTTAAAGCACGTATTGCAGTATTTTTAGGAGCCACATCAACAAAAACAATTGCACACTCTAGAACTCGTAACCATTTATTTGCAGATCCATTTCCAACTACAATTAGATTTGTAGTTTTTGATTTTTCAATAACTGCTCTAATTTTTGTTTCATCAATTAAATCTTCCATCGCACCATCAAATAGCTTTCCAAATAATAGAACAGGATCAACGTCACGATTTTCAGGAAGATTTTCTTTTGTCATTTCGTCAATTTCTACTTGTGTTTTGTATAGAGAATTCATTTCAATGATCTCAATATTTTCAAGTTTAGAAACTGAATCCATCACTGCTTTAAAATCAGCTCCGATATATCCATCAATTAAAACTATTTTTTTATTATTTATAAATTGTTCAACTCTTTTGTTAAGATATGACAATGAATTTTCTTTACCAAAGATAATACTATTTTTATTTACCCCTTCTAAATTAGGATAATTTATTGCACCCCACTCATCATAAGATAATGGTTTAAACATAAAGCTCATATTTTTTCCTCTTTTTCTTTGTTTTATTTAAAAAAGCGCAGTTCTTTATAATCTACGAACTACGCCTTTAAACGATTCTTATAACTCAACTACAAATGAATCTAAATTTTCTTTTTTAGCACCAACTACATATGTAATTGCGAAACCAGCAGTTACTGAAACAGCATAAGCCAATAAGTATACAAGTGGCATAGTGTTAACTAAAGCCCCAAGAATACCTGAAACATTAATTGTTACAGCTCCTTGACCTGGGAAGAAACCTAATACTGATCCTCCAATTGCGGCTCCAATACATGCAGTTATAAATGCTCTACCTAGAGGTAATGTAACCCCGAAGATTAGTGGCTCACCAATACCTAGGATACCTGCTGGCAATCCCCCAACAACCGCTTCTTGTAAGCCTTTATTTTGACGGTATTTTAAGTATAATGCTATTGCAGCTCCAACTTGGCCTGCACCAGCCATTGAATTAGCTGGATAAAGCGCTGAGTAACCAAATTCTTGGATTAATCCAACATGAACTGGAGTTAGACCATGGTGTAGTCCAGTCATAACTAATGGTAAGAATAAACCTGAAACAGCAGCAGTTCCTAAAGGACCAGCCGTTTCTAACATCCAAATTAAGAAATCTGCGACTGCAGTAGTTACAATACCAGCAACTGGTTGCAAGATATATAAAGTAACAATACCAACTACTACTACAGAAACTAGTGCCGGAACATGTACTCTTAATGCATGAGGAGTTGCTTTTTTAACTTTTTTCTCCACCACAGCAATTAATGCCCCTGCAGCTAAAGCAGCTAATGTACCGCCACGACCGCTCGCAAAAACTAAGTCACCAAATCCCATTGGCATACCATTCAAACCACCTACATTACTAACAATACCACCAGCAACTAAACCTAAATATGGGTTTCCACCCATAACTTTTGCCGCTTGAATACCTACCGCAATGTTTAAGTAACCAAAGAACGTACTTGCTAGAACACTTAAAACTGCCATAAATACTGAACCACCTGTACCATCTGCAGCTAATGCTGATGGATTAAAGATTGCAAACATAACTGGATCTAAGTTCCATAGTAATGTTAATAACTTCATAACACCGAATAATAATCCGGTACCTGCAAATACTGGAATCAATGGTGCAAATACTTTAGAGATAAATCCTAAAATACTTGGAGCTTGTTTTTTCTGCATAACAGCACCATCAATTGACCCTACGGAATAATTTAATCCAGGCATGTCTTTTAGTTCGTCACTAATATCGTCTGCAACACCAGGACCAACTACAATTTGAGGTTCTAAATCAGTTCCTACAACTTTCATAACCCCTTTGATTGAACTTAATGCTTTTTTGTCAACTTTGCTAGAATCTTTAACTACTACACGTAAACGTGTCATACAGTTTTCAAATTCCGCAATGTTTCCAACTCCGCCTAAACCATCAAGAACTTTTTGAGCTAGAGATTTTTCCACTTTCTATTCCTCCTTTTTTAAATATAAAGCGTTTAATGGGCTAGCACCCACGATATAAATATTATAGCATTATGAAATTAAATTACAATACCTTTGTTTATTTTTTATTTTATGAAATTTTATTTACTTTATATCTAGTTTATATTAATATTAATAAGAGAAATGTTTCTAGTACAGGGGATGTCTAATATGTATATAAATAACCAAATTAACAAAAATAAATATTCAAACTATGATCTTGTAGTGATCGGCGGCGGAATTGCAGGTGTTGCGGCAGCTGTCTCTGCAGCTAGAGAAAATAAAAAAGTCCTTATTATTGAAAAGAATTGTGCCTTTGGAGGACTGGCAACACTGGGTCTAGTTATTATCTATTTGCCATTATGTGATGGTTTAGGTACACAAGTCACAAGTGGAATGGCTGAAGAACTATTACATGGTTCAATAAGGTACGGAACTAATGACCTTCCAAAAGAATGGCAAAACAACTCAAGTAAGAAAGCTTCCACTAATAATAGATATAAAACAAGGTTTGAAGCTAATGCCTTCATCTATTATTTAGATAAGCTTGTGAAAGAGAGTAAGATTGACACTTTGTTTGACACAAGATTAATCGATTGTGAGATAAATAATGAAAGCATTTCTAAAGTTTATGTCGCAAACAAGGAAGGAATGAGCTTTATTACTTCTAAATTTTTTATTGACGCTAGTGGAGATGGTGATTTAATACACCTAGCAAATGAAAAGACTGAAGTTTCATCGACTAATCGTAAATCTTGGTGGTATATTGATAACCAAAATAATAGTCACTCATTACATAAGCTAAGTGATAATCTCTATAAAGAAAAGCCTGATGATAGTCGATACTATGACGGAACATTGCAAGATGATGTAACTAACATGATGTTTGATAGTCGTGAAGAGGTGTTTCAAGATGTTATTGATATACAAAAACAGAACTCACGCTACCAAGCGATGGTCTTACCATCAATTCCTCAATTCAGAATGACTAGAAGGCTAATCGGAGAGTACACTTTAACTATTGATGACGTGAATCAAAATTTTGAAGACTCTATTGGATTATTTAGTGATTGGCGAAAAAGTGGACCTGTTTATGCCTTACCTTATCGTTGTTTGTATGGAAAAACAAAAAATCTATTAGTAGCTGGTAGAATTCTTAGTTCCACTGGCGATACATGGGATGTTTCACGTTCTATTCCAGTTTGTGCACTTAGTGGTGAAGCTGCAGGGCTTGCGGCAACTTTAGCAATCAACAATCAAACAGATGTTCAACATATTGATGTAAAAGAACTACAAGAACTTATGATTAAAAATGGTAATATATTAAGCTATAATAAGTTAGGGGATAAATAATATTATGAAACTAAACACAACTAAATTAAGGCCAGTTCACTTTAAAAATGGAGATAAATTTGATGTCAGAGACTTTTCTGGCATGATTACAGCACTTACTTATTTAAAAATGGCTTTATTTATTTTTGTTTTACCAATAACTGTAGGAGCTGCCTTAAGCAGTTTATCAGTTGTCAGTCAAGAATATTGGATGATTGTAATTATTGAGATTGTAATCGCAATGCCTGTCATTTCAATTGCCTTATCAGCAAGCGCTAGAAATAGAATTAATAACTGTATGTTAAGAATGGGAATTACCTACAAAGAATTATTTGAGGCTTATGTGCGCTCTAGAGATGATGAAAGAATGTGGGAGCCTAAAAAAAATTATATCGAACCAATGATTACACAATACATTAGTTATAAAGCACCTAGGGCTGAATTAATGCAAACGCAAAAATTATTCATTATCAGCATTATTTATATTTGTTATTTCTTATTTGCTTATAATTACCAGATTCTTGGTGAAATTTTGCTAGGAAAGTCGATCATTGAAGTGTTGCCCGCAATCATTTCATTACTAATTATATCAACGATGTACTTTATAGCACCGTACATTCTATTAAAAAGTCCAATTGAGTATGATCGTGAAAAAGAATTCCCAAGCTCTAAAAAATATAAATTAGCGCTTATACTATCAATTTTCTTAGGCTGGTTAGGTATTGACAGACTTTATTTAGGATACTACTGTATAGGGATTATAAAATTAGTGACATTTGGATTATTCGGAGTGCTTTGGATCTTAGATATCTATAATATCGTAACTAGAACACTAACTGATAAGCAAGGTTTACCGTTACTAAAATAGAGGCAAGATTAAAATCTTGCTTTTTTATTTTGAAACAAATCATTCAATAGTGTTAATATTATCTTAACTTTTAGATATTGTAAGTGGTAGGTATCTTTATACAAAAAGAGCTTGTTAATGAAAACAAGCTCTTAATTGACAATGCTTTATTTTATTTACTTACTAATACCATTAATTTCACGAGTTTATTAGAGAAGTCTAATGGATTTTCAATACTGAAAC
>CAYJFQ010000020.1:0-10766 GCA_964369955.1 uncultured Erysipelotrichaceae bacterium
ATAATGTACTTAGAATTATGCCTTACTATGAAAAATATAAAAGCAATAAACTAGATGGCTTGCAGCGATTACTACTACATTGGCAATATCTTCTAGGAATCATTCCAAAGATTGATACAAGAAATACTAAGCTTTCTGCAGAGTGTGTGGAAGCATTAAAAGAGTTAAATAACATCACAGATCAATTAACAATGATTTGTAAAAATAATTTCAAAACCATTGATGAATTACATGACTATAAACAATCATTATCAAGTTCATTGCAAGAATTGTTAAAGAAACGAAGTCATTCCAATAATAAAATAAAAAAATACATGGAAAAACCTGAAATGAGTTGTATATATAAAGAAAAGAACATCGAATACAACCAATCAATAAAAGCGCTAAGACATCAAATAAAGATGTGTGACATGTTGGAAGAAAGAACCATCCCAACAGCAACCAAATATGTTGTAATAAATGAAAAAATGGAGGAGAACAGACATGAACGAAATAAAGTATATAAAGCAAGGTGATTACTATATTCCAGACTTACAAGTTGAGGAAGACTTGCGATTAACTAGACTAGGTGAAAAATATTAAAAATATTTTACGGATAAATATAATATTGATATTGCACCTGCACTATACCCTAATTGGATGATAAAACATTTTATTGAAATTGATAAACAGATGTCTTCTCAATTTGAACATTTAATGCTACAATGTGCTAAATTATATGGTATTGATGAAGAATTAAAAGAAATAAATCCAATAAAATGGGTTCAAGAGATGAATAACCTTAAACATAGTGTTGAAGAAAAAATAATATCTGAATATATTAAGCAGTAGTATGTAAAAAAATGGAGGATTAAATGAAAAAAATAGGAATTATTGATGCTGATTTACTAGATAATGGTACTCGACATCCGAATTTGGCTTGTATGAAGATATCTGCTTTTTACAAAAGTAAAAATTATAAAGTTAAATTATTAGAGGACTACACTAATTTAGATAAGTATCATTTAGTTTTTATTTCGAAAGTTTTTAGTTTTACAAAAGTTCCAGAGACTATATATAAAAGAAATAAGTGTAAAGATCCTAATAATCCTGAAGTTGGTTTAAGAAATAATATTAAAGTTGGAGGGACAGGGTTTTATTTTGAAAATGCGGCTAACTTGCCAAGTGAGATTGAGCATATAATGCCTGATTATAGTCTGTATGAAAACTATATTGACAATAGAATAAAAAATGGAGAGCCTGCAAGTAGGTTTAGAGATTATATTGAATTTTCAATCGGATTTGCTACTAGAGGGTGTTTTAGGAAGTGTGATTTCTGCGTAAATAAAAAATATAACAGGGTTTTTAAACATTCACCAATTTCAGAATTTGTAGATGAAAGCAGACCAAAAATTTATCTATGGGATGATAATTTTATGGCTTCATCGGATTTTGATGTAATACTAGATGAACTGATTGCCACAGGAAAGCCATTTCAGTTTAGACAGGGATTAGATGTAAGGTTGATGACAGAAAAGAAAGCAGCAAAACTGTCAACTGTTAAATATTATGGTGACTACATATTTGCATTTGATCATATAAAAGATAAAGATCTTATTTCAGAAAAATTAAAGGTGTGGCGTAAACATTCACTCAAAAGCACTAAATTATATGTTTTAACAGGATATGAAAGTCAAGACATAATAGATATAGAAAACACATTTGAAAGAATTAAAATATTAATGGAACATGGATGTATCCCATACATTATGAGGTATGAAGAATATAAAAATTCAGAATTTAAAAATATGTATATACAACTTGCTAGGTGGTGTAACCAACCAAGTTTTTATAAAAAGAAAAGTTTCCGACAATATTGTGAAGCAAATGAAATATATCATCGCGAAAATACGAAAAATGTAACGAAAAATAGTTTATGTTATCAAACTATGTTGGATTTTGAAAATGCATATCCAGAAATAGCAAAAAGGTACTTTGATTTACGCTTTGATGAATTAAATATGTATAAAACTAAATAAAAAACGAGGTAATATATGGGATTTTATAGAGTATGGGATGATGTTAAGAAGCTAGATATTGATGAAAAAGGATTTATTGATGAATATTTAACAACATCAGATAAGTCCATAAAAGATTTTGAAAGTGGTAAAGAAAGTGAAGTTGCAATTATATGTGATGTATTGATAAATACAAAAATTGGTAAACTGATTGATAATATTATAGTAAACAAAACGAATATATGCGCTAAAGATATTCCGCAATATAGTAACTTTGAAAATGCAATTATTGGAGTAAATCGAATCTTATCATTTTCTGAAGGACCATTATCGTTTGAAGAACTGGGTAAAAAGCTTGTAAATTCTAAAAGTGAAGTTGCATGCAAAAAATATGGGGAAAATCACGCTAAAGTTGCACAAGAATTGTCTTTAGTGACGATAGACAAGCAAGGAGTTAATTTTGTTAGTAACACGAGTTTTGGAAATTTATTTTTAATGCTATCAGATGAATTAAAGTATAAATTAGCGAAGCGCCTATTATTACGTAATAAATTCATTCAACTTTTAATTAATGAAGCAAAATGTGGAGAATGCTCATATCAAAAGCTGGCAGAAGAAGTTTTATCTACAAGTACTGCTATTCGTAGAAAGTCAAACTGTAAATACATTATAGAATTAATATTAAAAAATACGAGTCATGAAAACTTATTACATAATATAAGTTGGTAGGAGAAAAATATGGGGTTAAGGGAGATTAGTATTGAGAAGTGTTATGAGACAGCAGAAGATGAGCATTATCTGTTAAACAATTTTTATATTCCAACTATGAAAAGAACAAAAGTATATTCGCGAATTGCTGGATTTTTCAGTAGTACAAGCTTATATGTGGCATCAGAGGGAATAGAGGCACTCGTTGACAATGATGGAGTAATAAGATTGCTAATATCTCCAGAACTGTCTGAAAGTGATCTAAGCATATTGAATAGTTATCAAACGGATGAATTTGAAAAAATAACAAATTATCTATATGACTTCGATGTTTCGGACTTTTTATCCAATGATAGACTTAAGTTATTTGCATGGCTTTTGGCAAATGAAAGGCTAGAGATTAAGATTGTGATAAATAATAGGTCTGGAAGTACTTTGTTTCATCAAAAAGTTGGTATCTTTGAAGATAATAATGGCGATATGGTTTCATTTAGTGGTTCTATCAATGAAACTGCACAAGCATGGATAGGAAATATTGAAGAATTTAAAACTTTCAAATCATGGGAGCGTGGACAAAATGAATATCTATTGAGTGATTTGAAAAAATTTAATGACTATTGGAGTAATAATAAAAAAAGACTTGCAAGTGTATATGATTTACCAGTTGCAATAAAAAATAAAATAATTAGTAGTGCTCCTAAAAATATTGATGATATAGGGGCAATGAAAAAATTTCGAGAAAAACGTCAACAAGAAAATACTACTTTGAGTTTATTTCCACATCAAAAAGAAGCGGTTAAAGCTTGGAATGCTAATAATAAAAAACTCTTATTTGAAATGGCTACAGGAACTGGAAAAACTAGAACGGCTATCGGATGCTATTTAGGGGTGAGGAAAAATAATGAAAAATTATTAACTATTATTTCAACACCTCAAAATATATTGTCTAAACAATGGAAAAATGATATAGAAATAGAATTGGATATTAATGTAGGTGAGTCATTTATAATAGATGGAAGTATAAAAAATTGGCGTAAAGAGCTTGAAAAGAATTTACTTGACTTACAAAATGAATTTTATAAGCAAATTGTTATTTATACTAACCATGCAACATCAAGCAGTAGAGATTTTATAAAACTTGTAAAAGAATACAAAGGTAAAATACCTACTCTCTTCATTTGTGATGAAGTTCATGCAATTGGTTCAGATAAGCAACAAAATGCTTTGCTTGACATCTACGATTATAGAATTGGTCTTAGTGCAACACCTGAACGTATGTATGATGAGTTGGGAACAAAAGTCATTCGTGACTATTTTGGAGAAAATAGTTATCAATTTACAATATATGATGCACTAAACTCAATTAATCCAATCACTAATAGACCGTTTTTGAATAGATTTAATTACTACCCAATATTTGTCCCTTTATCAGAAGAGGAACAGGCTAAGTATAATGAAATAACGCGTAAAATAATAGGACTACGTTCAAATGATGATGTTGATGAGGAGCAGATTAAAACGCTATTAAATAATCGTGCACGTATTGTAAAAAATGCTGTATACAAAATGGCTGAATTTGAAGCATTAACGAAGAACTTAAAGAACAGAGGAGAGCTACGAGATACAATAGCTTTTCTAACGGAAAATCAAATTACTGATGGGATGCATATACTTCATAAACTAAGTTGTCACTGTAGCAAAATTACAGAACAGGAATCAACCACGAAAAAATTAGGTGCAAATGATTTGTCAGAAAGAGAAGAGTATATCGATCAATTTCGAAGAGGTAATACGCAGGTGTTACTAGGATTAAAGTGTTTAGATGAAGGAATAGATATAAAAAATGCAAGAATTGCAATCTTAGTTGCAAGCAGTACAAATCCAAGAGAGTATGTGCAAAGAGTGGGGAGAGTTATCCGAGATGTCCCAGGAAAAAAAACATCCGAGATATATGATTTTATCGTTACCCCCAATGGAGAAGAAAGCATATATCTACTCGAAAAAGAAGCCAAGCGAGCGAATGAAATATCGAAGAATGCAGTGAATTATGAACATGTTATTAATATTTTCAAGGAAAGAGGGGTAGATTTAAATGCCGATAAATTCGAAAATAATTAAGGAAATTGAAAAACAAGAGGATGAAAAGCTAAAGAAAGTTATGCTGACAATACTTGAAAAAGAAGATTCAGGGACTTATAAATATAAAGATGTCTATGAACAAATAATTAATAATTATATTGAGGAAATGGAGGTGGAGTAGATGATATTCATAAAAAAAGTAAAGTTACTAAATTATCGACAATACAAAGATATTGAGATTAATTTTGATGACAACTCAGAAATTAGTAATAATAACTTGTTTGTTATTAAAGCAATGAATGGAACTGGAAAAACGACTTTACTGAATTCTATTTTGTGGTGTTTATACGGAAAAGAATATTACATTCAAGATGAAGAGAAAGCTTTACAAATACTTAATTCAAGCACTTTAGATGATTCAGGTGTAGGCGAATTAATAAATGTTGAAGTTATGGTAACAGTAGTTGATAAAAAAACAGAGAAGCTTCTAGAATTTAAACGAGTGCAAACATTTAATATAAAACACAATCCATTAGAGAATAAAAAAGTTTGTATATCTAACAACACTGATTTTTCAATTAATATGTCAGAGTTAGGCGTTAATACTAAACTTATTCAAGATGAAGAAGATACAAGTAGCATTGTTAAGCAATACTTTGATGAAGCAATTTATAACTTTTATTTCTTTGATGGTGAAAATCTAAAAAATTATTTCACTAAAGAAAAAGCAAAAAATATAAAAGATTCAATTTATAATTTATCACAAGTGACTTTATTGCAAAATGCAATAAATCACTGTAATAGTTTGCAAGAAGATAAGTCAAGGTCATCACGAAGAATATTAGGAATTGATGAATCAAAAATAGAGGATGCGAACACATTAAATGATAATATAAATTATGAAAAGAGTAGAATTAGGACAAATCAAATAAATATAGATAGAAGTGAAAATAGATTAAAAAAAGTAAATGAGCAACTAGAAAACTATGAGCCAATTAAATTGAAAATTGAGCAAAGAAACACACTAGAGTTTGACTTAAAAAAAATCGAGAATGATATGAAGGAGCACAGAAATAAATTTTATGAGTTCATATATTCTAGTCTTATTGATATTACTTTTTATCCAAGCGTTAAGAAGACCTATGAGATGATACTTGATAAAGAGCAAGGTGGAAGCTTGCCTCCTAATATAGATAAGAACCAATTGAAGCAAATTATTGAAGACCATGTATTAAATTGTCCAGTATGTAATAGTGAAATTGATAAAGACAGTATTATGTTTATTAAGCAAATTATTGAAAGGACAGATATTTCATCATCATCATCTCATTACTTAATGGGGATAAAATCCGAACTTAAAAGGTCGATAGATAGATGTCAAGAGTATCCTGTAAAAAAAGAAAAGTTAATGGATGAAGAGAAAAAATTAGCAACTATTATTAGTGAAAAAACTTCTCATATAGAAGAAATAAATTCATTTTTATCAAATTATTCGACAAATATAGATGAGCTAGACATTCCAAAACTACAGAAAGAAAGAACATATTATAATAAAGAGATAAGTGATGCAAACACTCAAATTGGACAAGCGAATGAAAAAATATCAAGTTATGAAAATAGATTGATTTCACTTGAAAAAGAATTAAAAAAGCTAGAGGAAAAGCAAGCACAAAAGAGTAGATATAATAAACAAGTTCAAGTCTTGAGGAATCTAGTGAGAGAGTATGAAAAAATTCAAGAAACTTTAGTTTCTGAGGTGAAAAGTGATATTCAGAACTTTACTTGGAGCCATTTTGATAAGATGTTATGGAAAGATAAAACGTTTAACAAGCTTATTATTACTGATGATTATGAACTTTCAGTAAAAGATACAAGTGATCGTGAAATAAGAGGATCTTTAAGCGCTACTGAATTGATGGCACTTGCATATGCGTTTACACTATCAGTGCATGAAGCATCTGGAAAGAATTGTCCATTAGTTGTAGATTCACCACTTGGGAGGGTATCTGATAAAAATAGAGAAAATATGGCATTTGACTTACTTGAGTCATCCAGAAAAAAACAAATAATTCTCTTATTTACTCCTGATGAATATTCTGAAGAAGTCAAAAATGTATTTGAACAAAATAGATGTAATATACAAACACTTATGCTAACAGAAGACGAAAAAGAAATATTAAAGGTAGGTGTATAAAATGGCAGATAGAATAAATATAGAACAAGAGCAAAGAAAGCTAATAGATGAGCTAAAAAACAGTAAGATGTTAAATATTAAAATACTTGGAAATAGTGAATTGTTTCTACTTGCAGTAGCATTTGGTTTTGATAACCCTAAAGATCTTAAATCGAAAGATGGATATGTTCTTTTTAGTACTTTAAATGATAAATTTAAATCGATGGTTAGTTCGATTAATTTGGCGAAATGTGAGACATCTGATGATATTGAACATTCAAGTAATTTAGAGCGAAACATTGAGATGGCAGAAAAGCATGCAAAAACTGGCTTTGAAGAGTTATCACAGTTGTTCTCAGAAGATGATGAAGAGTTATTGTTTAAGAGAATGCTTCACAAAGTAGACATGCTATACAAAGTAAATATAGATGAATTTAAATAGGGAAGGAGTGTATGATATTAATCACCATTAAGGTACAACGTATCATATTGTATAATTAAATTATGGCAACTAAATATGAAAGTTTATATACATATCTAAAAGAAGAGTCAGAAGAGATTAAAGAAAAATATAAATATGACAATATTTCTTCATCATTTGGGCATATAGTTATGAAATTTATTCTTGGATTAAGTGATGATGAGTTATTTGATTTGAATACTGATGGATATGATGATAACGGTATTGATGCAATATATATAGAAAATAATGAAAACGCGGTTGTACATTTTTTTCAATTCAAATACCCAAGCAGTATTGCTACTAAATCGAAAGGAATCAAAAATTCAGATTTATTGAAGATTTTTTCTGGATTTGACTTATTCACAGGAAATGATATGAAGTTTGGAAGTACAACCTGGAATACAATATTACAAGAGAAGAGGGAAGAATATAAGCAAAAAAATTATTACAGCTATAAACTATGGATGGTGGTATACTCTACTAGTACAGTGAATGAAAAAATATTCAAAGCAATAGAGCAAAAAGAAAAAGACTACCAGAATTCTACAGGAAATACTTTGAAAATCGAAGTTGTAGATGCAAAAAAAATTATTGAATTGTATGAATCTAGTTTAAAAGAGAGTTGGTGTGACTTCAAATTACCTTATCAGAAAAGTCTAAGTCCATTTGAAGATGATGTATCTAAAATTCATTCGGGGTATGTATCTATTTATGATATTTACAGTACATTTTCTTTAATAAAAGACAAAGTATTTGAAGGAAATGTAAGATACCTAAATACAAGTTCGAAAATCAACGAAGGTATTGCAAGTACATTAAACTCAGAGAAAAGTAACTTGTTTCACTTGCTGAATAATGGAATAACAATCTATTGTAAGCGATGTAATGATAACTCTGCATCAAATTTTTTTGATGTGCAAAGTGGCACGATCATAAATGGTGCGCAGACTGTCGGAACAATAATTAACGTTTTGGAAGAGAAAGATAATATCATTAAAAACCAGTTTAAAAATAAATTCGTATTTGTTAAGATTGTACAAATTGATGAAGAAAATGATAATATTATCGAAAGTATGGTATATACCTTAAATACACAGAATGAGATGAAAAGCTCTTACACAATATCTAACAATACTCAATTAAAATTATTGCAAGCAGAATTCGCTAAGAAAAGTCATTATTTTTTGGAATTAAAAAATAATGAGTATAATTTTCATAAGGAAACAACACCAAATACTAAAAAAATGCGAAAAGATAAAATAGATATAGAGACTTTGGTGCAAATAATAGCGGCGTACTATGATGTTGACAGTTTGGCGCATACTGTAAAAAATAAAAAATCATCCTTGTTTAATGATGAAATAATAAGAAAAATAATTGTGAAGATGAATTATGAAGATGCTAAATACATTTATGAAAAATATCTCATTTTGATGTCGATAATTAAGGATTATAGATCATATAGAAAAAATAGCATGAATGTTAGAATACTAGAAACATTAAATATTAGTGAAGAAGAAATTGATGATTATAAATTTTTAAATACAGGAAATTTTTTACTTTTATTTGGAATTGGTGAATTTGAAAAAAAAGGAAGAAAAGCTACGAATAATAACATTATAGAATTAATTAGGCTAGCCAAAGGTTTGTTTGAAAAAAGTGCAAATCTTTCGGCAGAAACGAGAGCAAGGTCGATTCACGATCAATTTAGAGAAAGTATTCAGAGTTGTAACACGGTTAGTTGTTAGTGCTATACTGAAAGGATTTGTGTATCTAAAATATAAAGTGATACATAAATACATGTGAAAAAATTGAGGAAATGAAAAAAACATGAAAAAAACAATATTAATTGGAGCAGGGGCAGAAATAGGATTTGGCTTGAGCGGGGGAAGGGACTTTGCTAGAGCACTATTATCAGTAGATTATATCGATAACCTAGATGAGAAACAACAACTGTTTAACAAAAAATTAGATGATATGAATGCAGCAATTGCAAATTTTTATACAAAATATAAAATAGATTGGTATCCTAAATTTAGAAAAGGAAATTTTGATATAGATAAATTTTTAAAAGCTTGCCTTAAGAAAAAAACACTTTTGCTCAGTGAAGTGGAATTTGAAAAAAAGGGAGAATTTAATACTGCTATAGAAGATGTTATCAATAAAATGACATCCGATGACAAAGAGAAACTCATGAATGATTACCCGAGCTATATGGGGTTAATAGATGAGTATTTTCACACATTTATAAATCCAAAGTATTTAGGTCCAAATAAATTTTGGATGACTGTATCGCTATTTACAAGAGCGTACCTTCTATTAGTTGAGCAAATTCTTGATGATGGAAAAACTTATGAAGAAATTCTTGTAAATCCTAAGGAAACAATTGACTGTGTTGAAAAACGAGTTGCTGCAATGTTAAAAAAAACAAGTTACTATTATGAAATAAAAAAATACTGTTGTCAAAATATTGACAATTTGACAGGAGTAATAACAACTAATTATACGCCATTTTGCAAGTTTATAGATGATAGGTTACAGGTATCGTATCTCCATGGACAACTTGGCATGTTTGAGTCTGCAAAAAAATTAAAAATTTATGGGGTAAGTGAATTAGATCAAGCAAACAAAATTATCAAAGATAAGTCGGACATGTTATTCCCGTTTCTAACTGTACAAAGTGGTATAAAACCAATAGTGTGCGCAAGTCAAATAAATGAGTATGAGGAGATGTTGAAAATTCTACGTGCATCGGCTGTTTTAATTGTATTAGGTTATGAGTTTAATATAGATGATAATCATATTAATGGAATCATCAATGAGTGGCTAGAGAAAGAAAAACACATAATGATTTACTTAAAATACGTGGAAGACGAAACGCAGATAGCAGAGGAAGTAAAGTTGACAGAAAAAAAACTAAAAAAAATATTTTCTTTAGATGATTTGGAATTTTGTAAGAGGATACAGGTTGAGTTGTTGATTGGAGAAAACTCAGTAAAAAAATTTTCTGAAATATTAAATAGTAAATAATTGTCCAAAATCATGTCAATTTCCTGCCAAATTCAAAATTGCAATTCAAATGATATTTCTGACAGTTAATAAAATACGACAAATACTACACTTATTGATGACGTAGAAAAACAATTAGTTCATGTAGATATTACCACATATGAAAAATAAACAGTAAGTTAGAAAAATATTATCAAAGAACCCTTATTTTAAGGGTTCTTTGATTTCAAATATATCACACTAAACTATCATATAGTATAAATAAAGGCATTTTGTATTATGTTTGTGATTCTTATCTACCTTGGTTTAAACATTCAAATTTTTTGAATACTAATAA
>CAYJFQ010000021.1:0-9881 GCA_964369955.1 uncultured Erysipelotrichaceae bacterium
TAAAGGGTTTAATTTTAAATGGTGGCTCCGGCCGGAATTGAACCAGCGACACAAGGATTTTCAGTCCTCTGCTCTACCAACTGAGCTACGGAGCCATTGTTATCAACAACGCTTTAATATTATAACAAAATAAAATCGTAGACGCAATGGTAAAATATAATTTTTTTTAAAAATTAGAATAAAGTTAGTTGTTGATTTTTTTCTGGAAATTCATAGAGATAATCAAAGATATTATTTGATCCATATTGAATATTATGTTTTTGACAAAAGCTTTTAAAGTATTTTGTTAGTTGTTGATAATTCTTTGAGCCTGTAACATATGAATTACCATAAGTTTTAATATACTTTTCTTTTAAACCAGGAAAATGTTGATCTAGTTTTTGATAATAGTATTCTCTATTGCCTTCTCTTAGAGTTATTCCAAATCCCATAAACATTATTTTTTTAACATTTGCCTGAAGACAATAATCTAAGATACCAATTAAATTCTCAAGGTCATCGTTAATAAAAGGTAATACAGGTCCAAACCAAACAACAGTTGGAATATTGTTCTGGTTCATTATCTTAAGAACTTCAAACCTTTCTTTTGTTGTTGAGACATTAGGTTCTAATATTTTACATAAATCCTCACTAAAAGTAGTAAGAGTTATATTTACTACTGCTTTTGTTTCTGTGTTGATTG
Organism: uncultured Erysipelotrichaceae bacterium; assembly: GCA_964369955.1. Classification (GTDB taxonomy): domain Bacteria; phylum Bacillota_I; class Bacilli_A; order Erysipelotrichales; family Erysipelotrichaceae; genus CAYJFQ01. Next base: position 683 of record CAYJFQ010000021.1, read on the forward strand.
CCTTGATTAAGTCAAGATCTCTGAGTATTAAGTTTGATTTTGTTAAAATGCTAGCACCAAAGCCATTATCATAGATTGCTTGTAGTGCATTTCTTGTATACTTTAATTCATGTTCAAGGGGAATATAAGGATCGCTCATTGAGCCGGTAAAGATCATTGATTTTTTAGTTTTAGATTTAAGTTGTTTTATTAAAATATTAGGTGCATCTTTTTTAACTTCAACATCGTCAAAATCATGGTCCATTTGGTAACAAGTGCTACGACTATCACAATAAATACAACCATGGGTACAACCTCTATATATATTCATTCCATTTTTTGCAGAGAGAATTGTTTTATATTCTTTATAGTGCATTACTCTTTGTATGACCATCCTTTATCGTCATGATATATCATAAGTTTACTTATGCCACCATCTACTGTTATTACTTCTCCAGTTATAAAACTTGATTTAGTGCTTGCTAGAAATATAGCTAATTCAGAAATATCTTCAACTTTTCCTACTCTATTTACTAAGTGTTGAAGATTATCATTTTCTGTTGGTTGATAATCATTAGTCACTATCCAACCAGGAGCTATGGCATTAACTCTAACCTTACCTTTTAATGAAACCGCAAGACTTCTTGTTAAAGCATTTATTCCTCCCTTAGCAGCTGAGTAACTTTCTGTATTCTCTTGTGATTGTAAAGCTCTTGTGGAGCTTATATTTATGATGCTAGCATTTACACTAAAGTTATTTAAAAAGACCTTAGAAAGAAAATATGGGGCCAATAAACCAACTTGTAGCACTTCAAGGAAGCCACTGTAATCACAATCGAAGATACCCCCATTCATATAACAAGCATTATTAATTAAACAATCAATCTTTCCGTACTTTTTGATTACTTTATTACTAAAATCAACAAGCACTTCCTGAGAAGTAAGATCACCTAAATAAAAATAGTCACAACAAAAATTACTCTCAACCTTGTCAATAACTACAGTTAAATAACCTTCTTCTTTAAAACGTCTTACCAGTTCTTTTCCGATTCCATTAGAACCACCAGTAATCACAACAACTTTATTCATAACTATCCTCCATTAATCAATTTTTAAATAAGAGATTTGAATACTTGGATTCTCACTATCACTTAATGGTAAACGATATAAAACTTGAATATTCTCAGACTCTCTAAACCACATTAGAAAGTTAGTGACTCCATCATCAGTATTATTATCCGCTTCACCGTACTCATCTTCTAAACCTTCTACAATCATCGGATAAAGTACTTCAGGATTTATTGAATCAACAACTTCTATAACCAAATTACTTAAAATTAAATTCTCGTCCTTATCAAAAGTAAAACTAGCTACAGAACTATAATCATCATAATTAAAATCATAGTAAGTAAAAACTCTCTCATCATTAGCCTCACTTATTAAACTAGGCTCTCCATATTGATTAGTTAAATCTTCAATACTAGTATCCCAATAAACACTCGCGTAAATAAACTCTCTTTCACTTACACATCCAAAAACCATAAATAAACAAAAAAATACAATAATTATTTTTTTCACACCTTCACCCAACATCTTTCATTTTAATTATAATTTCATTAACTACCTAATACAATAAAAAAACTTATTCCGAAGAATAAGTTTTGATTACTTGGTTGCGGGAGAAGGATTTGAACCAACGACCTCAAGGTTATGAGCCTTGCGAGCTACCAGGCTGCTCTATCCCGCGATGAGTATAATGCATTTTAATTTAATGGCGGAGGAACTGGGATTCGAACCCAGGCGCCGCTCGCACGACCTACCGGTTTTCAAGACCGGACCCTTCAACCACTTGGGTATTCCTCCAATTAATTATAGATGGTGGACCCTGTAGGACTCGAACCTACGACCTACCGGTTATGAGCCGGCAGCTCTGACCAACTGAGCTAAGGGTCCTTGTTTTAGCCAGTAAAATTAAAATGGTAGCGAGGGTGGGACTCGAACCCACGACCCCCCGGGTATGAACCGAGTGCTCTAGCCAACTAAGCTACCTCGCCGTAACTTTTTTTAAATGGTCGGGATGACAGGATTCGAACCTGCGACCCCTTGATCCCAAATCAAGTGCACTACCAAGCTGTGCTACATCCCGATATAAAACTATAGATAAATACCTGTAAATAATAAATGGCGCGCCCAGTAGGAATCGAACCCGCAACCTTTTGATCCGTAGTCAAACGCTCTATCCAGTTGAGCTATGGGCGCAGCTTTACCATAAGGACCAAATATATCTCTTATAGAAAATGGTGGGGATGGCCGGACTTGAACCGGCACGGTGTTGCCACCAACGGATTTTAAGTCCGTTGCGTCTGCCTATTTCGCCACATCCCCATATCTGGAGGTTCCTATCGGATTTGAACCGATGATCACAGAGTTGCAGTCTATTGCCTTACCACTTGGCCAAGGAACCACTGATTGCTGTGCCTAAATATATTAACACAATCACTTAATCTAAGTCAACAATTATTTTTATATTTTAATAATTTTATTTGGCCTAATTAAATAGTAAGATAATTAAATCATTTAATTACCACAAAATATATAATAACAAAAAAAGACTATCAAATATAGTCTTGTTTAATATAAATGAACTTATAACTAATATAAATAACCTATTTAATTAAGTTGGATTATTAAAGTATTATCTTTTAAAAACTTTTCTCTTAAAGATATTTATAATCTCAATGGTGCTTACTCCAAAGATACTCTTCAACATTCCCATAGATTCAGTAATAACTAAATAAACTCCACAAGTTACTAAACCATGAATTGTTAATAAAATGAAATCATGTAGTTGATTAACATAACCAAACTCTAAACCAAACAACCCTAATAACTTAGCGCTAATAAACATACCAACAACTCCTAATAGCATTTTGCTGACATTTAGGAGAAAAGGTTTATAAGAAACTTGATATTTTTTATTTAAGAAGTAGAGGTTCAATAAAAAGATAGCAGTAGCACTCATTGCAGAGGTAATCATCGCACCTGGATAATCAAACCAATAAACAAATTGATAAGTAAGAGACAATTTAATCACAAAGCCAACAATCAAAGAAATAAAATACTTCTTACGTAAATTTGTCGCCATCATCATACTTGAAGCCAAAGGAAAGACTGATCCCGTTATCGCTAGTAAACTCGCCCACACCAATACTTCTCCACCTAATAGATAATTCTCATAACCATAGAATAATGCATATATAGGAGATGAGAAATAGATTATGCAAAAGGTAACTGGAATCGCAATAAAACTTGAAGAATTAAATGCGTCATTAATTTGTTTGCGCACTAAATTAAAATCCTTATTAATGATTGAACTAGTTAATACCGGAATAATCGCTACTCCAAATCCAATAGCTAATACCTGTGGTATTGAAGTTATTTTATAAGCAGAGAAGTTCAGCATTGAATAAACTAGTGTTGAATATTCAATACTTGCTCCCCTGGCACTTAATGCTCGATTAAAAAACATACTATTAATTACTCCATTGGCTTCTCCAATCAAAGAAGCTAATAAGAAAGGAAGTGCACAAATAATAATTTCAATTAAAATCATTCTAAAGTTCTTATCACTCATTAATTGATTTTTTGCCAATTCTTCAATCTTACCTTTATTCTTGCGATCATACCAAGAAAAATAAATAAGAGCAACCACTGCTGCAACTGCTGCAGATCCAACTGCCCAAAACGTCGCAATATGTCCTGGCAATTTAAAAACTAAAACACACATTACAACCGATACTAGCAAAAATATAACTCTTGCTAATTGTTCGATAATTTCAGATAGTGCAGAAGCTGTAAAAATCTTTTGCCCTTGATAATAACCCCTAAAATAACTTAAGAATGGAACAAAAATTAAAGCAACAGAAATTATATACATTACCATTTTCACATTATTAAGATATTGTAAATCAGCGTCAGTAGGTGAAACCATATGGGCTATTGGCTCTGCGAACAAAACCAAAAAGATGAAAAATGAAAAACCTAAAGCTAGTAATAAATTCCTAGCAACTTTTTTCACTAATAAGACAGTTTGATAATCACCCTTTGTATAATACTTAGAAACAACCATTGAAATCGCAAATGGCAATCCAGCCATTGATAAAGTTAATAAGTAATCATATATCGTGTATGCATAAGTGTAAAATGCAATATTACTTTCTCCAACTAAACGCGTAAAAGGAACCACATAAATGATTCCTAAAAATTTTGATATGAAAATACCTAACGACGAAGTCAAAGCGCTAGCAATTAGTATCTTCTTTTTATCCACCATAATTACTCAAATTTTCCTTTTACAGTTATAAATTCTTTAAAATATTTTGAACGATCAGAGTTCTCCCAACTAACCATCACTAAAACTTCAACTTCACTAGAATCGATAATTCCATCCATAATAATACCTTTTACAAATCCTGCTGAAATATTTTGCTGGCCCGGCAACATGTTATAAGGACCATCAAATACACCAACTGATGGAAAAACAACACTATTATTTATACTAGCAGAATTATCATCGATAATAGTTAAAGCTTCAATATTATACATCGCAACCTGTGGGTTATCGATAATAACACTATATCTATAACCTTGATCAACTTGGTTAATCGCTAACTCAATATCATAATAATTTGATTCAGTTATAAAAGCTCCATTATCTAATATCTGTTGATAATAAGTATAATACTCTTCAATATTTCCGCTAGATTCAACACTTTCATCGCTACATCCAGCTAATAATAATACAATAAATAATATTAATATTTTTTTCATAAAGGTATTATAGCACAACTATCTTATTTTATTTAACAATTCAACTAATTGCTCTTCAGACAAGTGGTCATAGGCATTCTTTTCTTTTAAATAGCTATATGAGACTTCTCCGTTAGTATCTAGTGAGAATGAAGTTGTTCTTAAAGAACCATGAAATTGATTAAGACCAGTTTTTTCAGCCAAATCTAAGATATTGCTCGTTAGAATTCCACCGCCTGCTAATATTTCAATTTTTTCTCCATATTTTTTATTTAAGAGTTTTAAAGTATCAATTCCAGCTGGAACATCATACCCTAACCCACTAGTTAGTACTCTATCTACTCCACAACTAATTAATTCTTCAATAGACACAAATGCATCTTCAACTAAATCAAAAGCACGATGAAAAACTAGTTCTTTGTCTTTACACCAAGTTTTTACTTCTTTTAGCATATTGATATCAATAGTTGCATCTTTATTGACACAACCAAAAACATAACCATCTACATATGGGTAAAGAGCTTCCGCATCTTCCTTCATAACTTCTAGCTCTTCTTTAGAGTAAATAAATCCACCTGCTCTTGGCCTTAACATTGCAATAACTTTCCCACTATATAGCTCTCTTGTTTTTTTAGCTAAGCCTATTGAAGGAGTTAAGCCTCCAATAGCTAAAGCTAAATTAAGTTCAATTCTTTCAACTCCATGCTTTTCGCACAAAATAATATCTTCAATATTTCCGCAAGCAACTTCAAATAATAATTTATCCATGTTTCACCACAAAATAATTCTTTTTACCCTTTCTAATTATTGAATACTCATTATATAGAGCATTCCCCTTAACAACATTGTACTCTAAATCAGTTAATTTTGTACCATTTAAAGAAATACTACCATTTGTTAAAAACTCTCTTGCTTCTCTTTTACTTTTTGCAATTGTACTTTCAACAAGTAAATCAACAATATTCATATCCTCGATTACTTCAAACTGTTTCATTCCTTTTAAGGCAATAACCAACTCATCTTTTGACAGTCCAGTAAAATCTCCACCGAATAAAGTTTCACTAATCTTCATAGCAGTAGCTAAACCTTCTTCACCATGAGCTAAAACAGTTAAATCTTTGGCTAATGCTTTTTGAGCTTCTCTTAAATGAGGATTTTCATTCACCGCAACCTCTAATATATCAATTTCAGTTTTTTCTAAGAATGATAATCGTTTTAAATAGTCAATAACATCTGTATCTGGAGTATTTAACCAAAATTGGTAAAATTCATATGCATTTGTACGTTTAGGATCTAACCAAATATTACTTCCTTCACTCTTACCAAATTTACCACCATCACTTCTAGTAATAAGTGGTGAAGTAATACCATAAACCTTTGCTTTATCTCCCACAACTTTTCTTATTAGTTCACTACCACTAGTTAAATTACCCCATTGATCAGAGCCACCAATTTGAACTTCACAATTATACTCACGATATAAATGTAACCAGTCAATAGATTGAAGAATAGTATATGAAAACTCTGTAAAAGAAATACCCTTCTCTAATCTACTAGCTACAATATCTTTATTAATCATATACGATACATTAAAATACTTGCCATAATCGCGTAAGAAATCAATAACATTTAACTTACTAATCCAATTATAATTATTTACTAGAGTAGCTCCATCATTAAAGTCGATAAATCTTTTAAATTGTTCCTCTAAACATTTAACATTGTGAGCAATCTCGTCACTAGTTAATAATTTTCTTTCAGTGGTTGGACGAGGATCACCAATCATTCCTGTTGCACCGCCGCACAAAACAAGTGGACGATGCCCTGCATTTTGATATCTTTTTAATAGGATAATCTGTTGCAAATGACCGACATGCATTGAATCTGCAGTAGGGTCAAACCCACAATATATTGTTACTGGTGTCTTAAGTCTTTCTTGTAACCCTTCTAAATCTGTAACATCTTTAACTAAGCCGCGGTACTTCAAATCTTCAAATAAATTCATATATTCTCTCCTTTATAAAATAAAAAAGGTGGTTTACAAGGACCGATTAATAAATCGGTTCTACCACCTAGTAAATTGCTTCACTTGTTAACGCCAAGTTACGATAAACTCAAAGTTGTATTCAATTGAATGCTTTAACCATTTTCACCATCCATGGTCTCTCTATAAAAGCTACTCAATTTACTATTTCTTCTCAATATTTATTTTGTTGATTCTCTTTTTGAATAAAGATAACTTAATTCAATCTCTTTTTCATAGTCATCTTTACCACTTAACATTTTAGTGATAAGGCGCATTGATACAGCTCCTAAATCATAAGAAGGAATTGTAAAGCTTGATAGCATCGGCCTTACCATTACATTATATTTTGTATCGGTGATACAAACAAGTTCTAAATCTTCAGGAACTCTAATCCCCTCTTCTTTAGCGGCATTCAATGCTGCTAAAGCATGTGTATCACGATAACAAATTAATAACTTGTTATTCTTATTAGTTTTAAAATAATTGCCCAAAAATTCATAAGAAGTACGATACTCACTAGTAATATCGATAAAGTTCTCAAACTTCAAACCCTTTTTATCAAATGCATCTTGAGCGCCCATATTCAACTTCTCAATTGAACGCTTATGTTTGCGATCCTCTAAAATTCCGATTTCGGTAATTCCTTTATCTAAATAGGATTCCACTAACTCCTCACAAGCTTTTTTGATATCAACTGAGACAGAGGCGATGTTATCACCACTCATTTTATTACCAATTATTACAATCGGGATATTATATTGACTCAACGTCAATAATTCATCCTTAAATAATTTATCGTTATAAACAATTACACCATCTACATGAGACATTAAAATGTTCTCAATGATTTCACTCATCTCATGTAAGCTCTCACTAACTGTATATAAAGATACATTATACTTATAAATACGAGCTACATTAACAAGACCATTAATAACTTGACCAGTGTAAGTAAAACTAGCCTCTGGAATAACTAAAGCAATAGTTGTCGTCTTTTGTAATGCTAATCCTTGTGCAATTGCATTTGGACGATAACCTAATTTCTTTACAGCCTGTTCTACTTTATCTTTTGTTTCACTTTTAACTAAAGAAGATCCATTAATTACCCTTGAAACAGTTGCCAATGAGACGTCTGCTTCTTTTGCAACTTCGTATATTGTCACACGTTTCATATATTTACCTTCTATCTATTTATTCGAATCTTTATTATCATCAACTGAATCTTGAGGAACGATAATAACTTCATCATCATTTTCAATTTTCTTGTTGATATAATCCGCAGTTTTACTTAATACCTCAGCTACTTTTTTACTACTTTTTTTTGCAATATCTTTTGATGCTTTAACTACATCAGAAGCAACCTTTTGAACTTTTTCATCTTCTACAAAATCAGTCACTGCTTTTTTTGTAGTTTCGTAAGCCTTAATAGTAACTTCTTTAGTTTTATCTACCGCATTAATAAACTTTTCATCATTTTTAATTTTATCAATTTGCTTACTACCTTCAACAATAACCTTGTCAATATTAGCTTTAGTATTATCAATTAGTTCTTGTCTACTTTCTTTATCTTTTAAAACGTCAACTTTTTCATTTACAAATTTAACTGTTGAATCAGCTACATCTGTTAAAGCTTTCTTAACTTTATTTGCCACATCATCGGAACTTTCAGTTGACCCTTTTCCATTAACATCATCTTCTAATTTGTTAATTTCCTTGTTAACATCTTTAATTTTCTCTTTATTCATCTAGTGTCACCTCCTGCACTTCAACTTCTTCTTCCTTATTAAGTATCGCACTAACCCATACCCTTAATGAATTCACTAATTCAATTATCTTATCAACAAAATTTCTAACTGTCTTTTCACTAAAATCATAAGCTAACTCAATCCCTATTGAAATCTTACCTAAAGTATTTAATGGTTTTTGAATTTCACTCAATGATAGATTGATATAATCAACTGTAGTCTTTGATTTATCGAGAACTTCGTTTAATTTTTTAACTGATTCAAATAATCTAACAACTAAAATAATCAGAAACACAATTAAAACAATTAGACATAACGGTAGTATATATAATGTTATTTGGTAAATGCTCTCTAAAATATTCATAATTTTCACCTCTTTACTAATTTTATCATTTTATGAAAATGCTTTCAATAACATTTTACATTATCTTTTCATTAAAATAACAACAAAAATACTAAAAAAATAAAGATAAATTCTCATAAGTTCTTTACATTTTAAATAATATATTGTAAAATTTCTTAGCATGGCGGTCGTGGTGAAGTCGGTTAACACACTAGATTGTGGCTCTAGCATTCGCGGGTTCGAGTCCCGTCGATCGCCCCATGTAAAATACAACACACCTCAATGAGGTGTGTTTTT
>CAYJFQ010000022.1:0-8854 GCA_964369955.1 uncultured Erysipelotrichaceae bacterium
CCTTCAGAAAATTATGATGGGTCAAATACAATCATCACCAATTAGTAAAAACAAAGAAGCAATCAATTATTTGATTGCTTCTTTTATGTATTATTATAGCGTAAACAATAAAGTAATATAGATAATTTCATTAATAGGAAAAGTGATTCCAAAAAGGTCCTCAATATAGGAAATACCATCTTTAACTATATTGTATGTATCTGCATTTGTTTGTAGAAACTTTGCTGAATTCTTGTAAGATATCCTATGTTCTTTAATGATTCTTTCAATCGCAAAACCCATATGTGTTATAAAATTAATCGTTAAATATTCAGTGCTTTCTAGTTTTAAATTTGATGTTATTTTATTTAATGAGTTAAGCGAAGCTTTACAGAGTTTATCAGGATTTAAGAAAATTAAAGAATCTTCTAGAAATTCTCTCTTGATAAAGTCTGTCATTTGTTCTGACCCATCAAATTGTAGATCAATAGGTGAAGTAAATTTCTCAAAATCTAAGAGTAAAGTATCTGGCTTTTTAATTAGCTTAGTAATCGTTACTAGTTTATCGACATCAATATCTTCAATAATAATCGAGTCACAATTGCACTCTTCTTTAATTAACTTATTTGTCTCGTCATCAATAGTTCTATCTGTCAAAATAAGAATTCCTTTTTGATTACACATCTTGTCAAGTTTTAATTTAAGAGAATTAATATTTACTCTTGTTAGTGTTAGCGAGAAGTCACAGTAATCACAAATTATTTCATCATCTAAAGTTGAAGTGAAATTGGCAAAATTCTTGGCTATACCACTTGTCAGACATAGAAATAAAATTGGGATTTTTACCTTATCAATTATTGACCTAGCAAAGATTAAATATCTATATATAAAGTAAATGTCACTGTAATTAAGTTCGATACTTTCTTTTTGTTTTATAGCTTCAATAATTTTAATGGTCAATAGATAATCTTCATCTTGGATATTTAATGAATCAATATCTTCTAAAAACCTCTTATTACTTCTTTTATTTTCGATTAAATCGCTAATACTTGATAAAAGTCCATTGTAAAGCAATTCATTTTTAGCTATTAGTTGATTGTTTAAAATCGGCGATAAATATTTTGCGATATCATCTAAAAGATGTTTATCAATAGAACGAAAACTTGTCTTAAGAGAAGTTTTTAAATGTTGCAGACATTTATAATCAATTTCTGGGTAATTAGTTGTAGTTGCAGAAGAGTCAATTAGATTCAATTCTTTCTCATTGTTGTAATAAAGCTTGTTGTTTAGAGCTTTTATTGCTAAATACTCTTTACTAGGTCTTAATGTAAATTCTTTAGTATTTAACACCTTATAGATTATATTTAATTCATCAATGCAATCATTGATATCAAATATATTTTCAAGTAAAGAATTGCTCAAATCATTTAAACTAATTGAAATGCTATTATTAACTTTTCTTCCTAAAGCAATAGCCATAGCTCTTTTAACCTCTTTAGTTAAAGAAAAAGTAGAAGAATCATAATTAGACAATACTAAACAATTTAAAACATTACTGTCAAAATTCAAATTACAGTTAAGAACATCAACTTCATTTTGTAAACAATTGAAAATCAAAAATATTCTTTCTAAGATAGTTCTGTCATTAAATTGTGGAATCTTAACCGTGATATGAAATAACTTATCAATATCAGTATTATCATCATTAGTCGCTAGAAAGAAACAATTACTTTTACCTGACATCACACTTTTAAGTGCCTTAACACTTTCATTATCTAAGGTTGAAATATTTTTTAAGATATAAATAATGTTGCTATCATCATCATTTTTTAAAAGATTTTGTATAAGAGTGAAATCATCTTTAATAAGAAAGTCTTTAGTTACAACTTCCTTGAATTGATAATTTGATGATTCTAAGTATTTGAGGATTAATTTAATAAGTAAATTTACTTCTTTTTGATCAGGACTAATTAACATCAAAGATAAAGGTGCAACAGGATAAGAAATAGCTGATAATATATCAGTAATAACTGGATACATTACCATATTAGGTTTATTTCCAATTATACCTTTAAAAATATTAAGTTCTTCTTTTTCTGATGAAGTATTTAGTAAGGTTATTAAATCGCTTTGATTTTTGTAGATATTGTCAAAATTCATTTTCTTATATTTATAAGATAGTGTTTTCTTATGGATAAAAATGGCTGGCCTAGTTATTATTTTAATAACCAAGTTTAGTTCATGTAACTTGCTTAAAATACGAGAGACATTAGATCGATCAATGAATAAGTTATTGGCAATATATTGGGTGTCAGTTCCAATTGATAATAAAGTATTGACAGAAACATCTTCATTTGTCCTTTCTTCAAGGTACTTTAAAACTTCATACTCTCTTTTTGTTAAATTTTGTTTCATAATCTTTCCCCTTGTGTGCAAAAATATATAGAATGTTAATTTAATAAATAAAAATTGAAAGTTAGTGTGTAAAAAATGTTTTATATACATATAATAACACGATATTCATGCACACAATTATTAAATTTTCAAAGCAACAAGAAAAAATACAGAAATATATGTCAAATTATTGATTATATTGTGGATTTTTTTACACACAAATAGTAAATGGTAGTGAAATTAAATTGCACAAAATAAGAAAGCAAATAATATTATAATGACATTAATAAAATAAGGAGAAAATGATATGTTGCAAATTCTTGTGATTTCTCATGGATCTTTATCGGAAGCTTTGGTTAATAGTGCAAAATTAATCGCAGGAGAAACAGAGGGAGTTAAGTGGTTAGGTTTGTACGAAGGGGAAGATATTGAGAACTTTAAAGAAAAAATTAAAGAAACAATAATCGAAATGAGTCAAAATGATGAAGTCTTGGTACTAACTGATTTAATGTTTGGTTCACCGTTCAATTTAGTAAGTCAATTGATGGATGAATTAGCATTTGAACATATAACCGGGATTAATTTACCAATTTATTTAGAGTTATTGTTAGGAAGGCAGTTTAATTCTAAAACCGAGCTAATTAAAAATGTAATGATGATTGCAGAACACAGTGTTAAGTATGTCAATGAAATGGTAGGAGCATAAAATGAAAAAAATATTATTAGCAAGAATTGATGATAGATTAATTCATGGGCAAGTAATTGTTTCTTGGATTAAATCTTACAGAGCGAGCACAATTTTGATTGTAGATGATGAGCTAAGTAAAAATGCGATAATGCAAAGAATTTATAAAGCATCTTCTCCAAGTGATGTCGAATTGGTAATTAAAGGCATAGAAGATGCAACTGATTATATTAAAGAAGATAATGGTGAGACATTGATGATTTTAGTAAAAGCCCCTCAATTGTTAGAAGGGCTCCTAAATGATGGGATTATATTTGAAAGAACAGTTCTTGGTGGTATGGGGGCTAATTCAAAAAGAAAACAGTTTATTAAAAATGTTTTTGCTTCTGAAGATGAGGTTGAATGTCTTAAACGTATGATTAATAGTGGTGTGGCTATTGATTATCAGTTGGTACCAGATGATAAACCTTATAGTTTAGGAAAACATTTCGAATAATGTTATAGAAAAAGGAGGAAATAGTATGACATTATTACAAGCTGCATTAATTGCTTTAGTGTACTTTTTTGCCCAATCTACTTTATTGGGATACGCATTTTTCTTTCTAAAACCTTTGGTTAGTGGGTTCTTAGTTGGATTAATTTTGGGAGATCCTGTATTGGGTACTCAAATTGGTGCGTCAGTGAACTTGATGTATATGGGAAATATGTCAACAGGGGGATCTTTACCAAGTGATTCAACATTAGCATGTTTAGTTGCGACAACATTGGGAATTGTTGGGGGACAACCTATTGAAGCTGCGTTAGCTGTAGCGGTTCCAATAGGATTAATGGGAACTATGATTTGGTTTAGCAGATTAAGTTTTTCAACAATGTTTGTTCCTTTAGCTGACAAATTTGCTAGAGAGGGTAGAGCGAGTCAATTTTGGATTGTTAATGTTCTAATTCCTCAAGGTTTCTTATTTTTAATTTCATTTATTCCAGTATTTATTATTATTTATTTTGGAACTGGTGCAATTCAATCGCTATTAGGTTTTTTAGGACAAAACGTATTAGGAATCTTAATTGTAATTGGTGGTATGTTACCAGCATTAGGTTTAGGTCTAACATTGAAATCAATCTTCCACGGTAGTGCAAAACCTTTCTTCTTTGTAGGGTTTTTCTTGATTCAATACTTCGGGCTAGATATTATTAGCATTGGTTTTGTGGCATTAGTTATTTCGATTATTTATATGCAAGGCAAAAAATCTAAAGGTGAGGAAAAAGCATTTGAACCTAGCACTATTGCTGAAATCGAAAAACCTTCTGGCTTAATTACTAAAGGTGATCTATGGAGATCTTGCATTATTTGGTGTTTCCATGCTCAAGGTTGTTATAACTATGAAAGAATGCAAGGAATTGGATTTGCTCATGCTATGACTCCAATCTTTAAAAAGCTTTATAAAGATGATAAAGAGAAAATGGCAGAAGCACTTACTAGACATACAGGTTTCTTTAATACTGCTCCACAATTTGCGGCTGTTATTCCAGGATTGGTTGCAGCAATGGAAGAGAAAAAATACCAAGGTGCTGAAGATATTACTGAAGAATCATTAACAGCTGTTAAAACATCTCTAATGGGCCCATTAGCAGGTATTGGTGATACATTCTGTCAAGGCATCTTAGTTCCACTATTGTTAACTTTCTTTATCGGTATGGGAATTGATGGAAATATCCTTGCTCCTATTATGTACACTATCATTATTGTAGTAATTGTTACTGCTATGATGTGGTTCTCTTATAGCTTGGGATATCGCAAAGGTAGTGAAGCAATTATGCAATTCCTTGAAAGTGGCATGATGAACAAAGTAATTGATGCTGCTAAAGTTATGGGATGTATCGTTATGGGTGCATTAGTTGCTAGATATGTTAGTTTAAATTTAGATCTAGTAATTAATGTTTCTGAAACATCTTCATTTAATATCCAAACTCAATTATTAGATGTTATTATGCCTGGATTACTTCCGTTATTAATTACATTACTATGTTACAAATTAGCAAATAAAGGAGTTAAGCCAACAACAATAATGCTATCAATTGTTGGAATCGCAATAGTTGGTAGTTTAATAGGAATTTTATAAGAATAAATATATTTAATTGAATAGTAGAAAGATAGAGGTTTAATATGTTGGTTTCAATGAAAGAGATTTTAGATAAAGCAAAAGAAGGAAAATATGCAGTAGCAGCTCCTAATGTTGATAATGAACATAACTTAAGAGCAGTTATTCAAGTTGCAGAAGAAATGAATTCACCATTAATTATCGGTGTCCCTCATCATTCAAATCCTAATTTATTCTATTTTGGTAGAATTATGAGAGATTTTGCAATGGCTTCAAGCGTCCCTATTGCTTTAAATTTAGATCATGGTGGTTCATTTGAAGACTGTGTTGATGGAATAAGGTGCGGATTTACTTCAATTATGGTTGATAGATCAAAATTATCTTATGAAGATAATGTTAAAGAAGTAAAGGAATTAGTAAAAATAGCTCATGCGGTAGGTGTGTCGGTAGAAGCTGAGTTAGGTCATGTAGGTGGAGGCCAAACATATGAAGTTGACGGGTATCAAGATTTAACAGAGCCAGATCAAGCAGTTAAATTTGTTGAAGAAACAGGAGTTGACTGTCTAGCGGTAGCTGTTGGCACAGCTCATGGCTTCTATAAGGGAGAACCATTTATTAGGTTTGAATTATTAGAAGAAATAGCTAAAAAGGTACCAGTACCTCTAGTATTACACGGCGGTTCAGGGACAGGTGATGAAAATCTTTCAAAAGCAGCAAAACTAGGTATTTGCAAAGTTAACTTGTCAATCGACTTAAGACAATCAGCAGTCGATGAATTAAACAATACCGACCTATCTGGATACAAAATTTACGGATTCTATAACTATCTAGCAGAAGGCTATAAAAAGAAATTAAGAGATTATATTAGAATACTTGGTTGCGAAGGAAAGGCTTGGTAATTATGGAAAATAAAGCACTAGTCTTAACAGATATAAAAACTTTAGAATCACAAGTATTACCAATGCCTAAAGTTGGCCCTAACGAAGTATTATATGAAATTAAAGCTGTATCACTATGTACGGTAGAGCAAAGAGTCTATTCAGGAGCTAAAAACTTTGGGTTCCCATTATTGGGAGGACACGAAAATGCTGGAGTAGTTATCGAAGTTGGTGAAGATGTAAGAGAATTTAAAGTTGGAGACAACGTAGTAGCAACATACGGATACTGTGGACAATGTGAATACTGTAAAACTGGTAGAGGAACTCGCTGTACAAATGGAAGAAAATCAAAAAATCGTGTTGAATTCCCAGGACCTATAATAGGTGGCGGGTTGGCTAAATATTTAGCTGTCCCAGCATGGCAACTTTGTAAAATTCCGGCTGATGCTGACTATAATAGTTTTGCATTAACAGAACCACTAGCATGTTGTATACATAGTATTGATAAAGCTAGAGTTGAATTTGGTGATACTGTAGTGGTGATTGGCGCTGGAATCATGGGAATGTTACATGTCAAATTAGCTAAACTAAGAGGAGCTTATGTTGTTGTAAGTGAACCTGATGCAAAAAGAAGAGAATTTGCGATTAAATGTGGAGCTGATTTTGTAGTTGACCCAATAAATCAAGATGCTATTGAAGAAATTAAAAAACTGACAAATGGTATAGGAGCTGATGTTGTAATTAATGCAATTGCTTCATCAAAGATTTGGGCAGACGCAATCGCAATGCTAGCACCATATGGAAGAATTCTTGCTTATAGTTCGCAAGATGAAAAAGTACCGGTACCTATTGATATGGGTGCAATTCATGACAAAGAATATGAAATTATTGGAACTGTAAGTCCTACTATGGAATCGAACTTAAGGGCAACTAAATTGATTGCTAAAGGAATTCTATCAGTTGATGATTTAATTGAAGGAACTTTTAGTTATGATAATGCAGTAAAAGCATTTGATATGGCAAGTTCACCAAATACTTATCGTTGTATAATAAATATGTAAAAAATATCCACCATTAATTGGTGGATATTTTCTTTATTCAATTATTTTCAAAATATCTTTTATTTCCAAAAGATTATTTATAAAAAATTTTGCTTGAGATTGATCCATTTTATATCTAGTCTCTCTTTTCGCAATTACATGATATCCGGCTTTAGTTGCAGCCGCAATACCATAACTACTATCTTCAATTGCTAAACATTCTGAAGGTTTTAAATGTAGTTTATTTGCACAAACTAAATATATTTCAGGATTAGGTTTAGACTCAACAAACATCTCTCCACTAAGAATAACATCAAAATAAGATTCTAAATCACATTGTTCAATAACTTTTTTAATGTGAGCTACTTTCGAGCTTGAAGCTAATGCTAACTTATAATTATTTGATTTTAAGTAACTCAAGATTTCGTGGATATTGTTATCTACAATTTCACTATAAATGATAGGTTTAGTAGTATAAAACTCTTTACTAGCTTCTTGATAAAGATCGTTAGATAAATTGTGTTTTGAGAGGATAGAAGTTAATACGGTCTCAAAGTGTATTTTAGCGCCACCAATTAAGGGGACAAGCTCTTCCTCTTTAACTTCCAGTCCTAAACTTTTAAAAATGCTAACACCATTACGTAAGTAAAAAATCTCACTATCAACAATTATTCCATCCATATCAAAGACTACAGCTTTAATCATTTTTGTTCACTTTATCTTTTTCTATTAATTCTTTTAAAGCCTCAATAGCTACTTTGATTGGTAGTTCAGTGTCATGGACTTGCGGATTATTTAGACAGGCTGCTTCTCTTTCTTGATTGGCAACAACCAAGAAAATTGAACCACACCTAACTCTCAAATATGACGCTACAATAAATAATGCAGCCGACTCCATTTCTGAAGCTTTTGCACCCATTCTAATCCATGCGTCCCAATAAGCCTTTAATTGATGGCGATTCGGTAATTCATCAGGTTTATGTTGACCGTAAAATGCATCTTTACATTGAACAACACCAGTATGGTACTTAACATTTAATTTTCTCGCAGAGTAGATAAGTGAATTAACAATCTCAATATCTGCTACTGCTGGAAACTCAATAGGACAATATTCCTTACTTGTTCCCTCAAAACGAATAGCTCCGGTTGCGATAACTACATCCCCACCAATAACATCGATATCAATGCCTCCACATGTACCAACTCTAATAAAAGTATTAGCTCCACACTTTTTAAGTTCTTCCATTGCAATAGATGCAGACGCACCACCAATTCCAGTTGAAGTCACCGAAACTTTAGTTCCATTTAAAGTTCCAGTATAAGTTACGTACTCACGAGAATCTGCAACCAATACAGGATTGTCAAAATGTGCAGCAATAGCCTTACAACGCTTAGGATCACCTGGCAATATAACATATTCACCAACATCACCTTTCCCTACTTGTATATGATATTCTTTCCCAGTTCCGTTTGTATAATCTGTCATAATTTCTCCTTTTATATATTTTTTCTTATAATAAATATAACAGCAATTATTTAATTAAATTATATCAAAATAGAGATACAATAAATAGAGTTATAAACACAATAATAAGTAGATAAACAAGCAATAAAATAGTACAATTATAATAATAATTACTTCATAAGAAAGGATGGAATTTATATGGACTTTAAAACAGGAAAAGATATTATTAATGGAAAATTAGGGACTCACAAAGTTATGTCAATTGCAACTAGTGTTGATGATCGTCCAATGGTTAGAAGTGTAAGTTGTATATTTTA
>CAYJFQ010000023.1:0-7887 GCA_964369955.1 uncultured Erysipelotrichaceae bacterium
ATATAGCATATAGATAATGCATCAATATTGTGACAGCTTACAATGTCACTTTGTATATTAATCATATATTTAATTTCTTTAAAAAAATTAATGATTTTTAATAAACTACCTTTAATATTCTGCTGATATTTAATTCTTTTTCTTCTAATAACTTTAAAATTGTCAACTATAGAACTCCCTAGGTTCTCATATCCTTTGTCTAATACAAATACATCAAATCCATAGTCTTTTGCAGTTTGAAGTTCCCTTTTGTTTCTACTAGCAAAATCAATTGTACTTTTTGTCATATATTTACAATATTTGATCATATTACTAGCCCTCTAATGCTCTATAAGCACTAATAAGTTTTTTCTTTTCATTTTCCCAACAAAGTTCTTTTTTTAACTCTCTAATATTTTCCTTATACGTTGTATAGCTCTTTTTGTCTTCTTGCATCATTTTGATCTTTAACGCTATATCTTCAGGTGTAAGGTTATCTAATCCTAAACCAATGTTATTATCAACTACAACTTTTTTCATTTCAGGATAGTTACTGCAAATAATCGGTGTTTCCGATTGAATGCACTCAAAAATTTTGTTTGGTAATGATAAATAATAGCTTTTAAGTTCTCCATTGATAGGCGCAATCCCACAATCCATAGCTCCTACATATTTCCAAAGCTCATCGATTTTTACGCCTTTTTTATAAATTACTCTACCCTTGTTTTCATTTCTATTAAACAATTTCATGAAGTAATCGTAGTCTGCATCGGCAATAAAGCCTAAAACTACTATTTGAAAATTTTCATTATATTTTAATGAATCTATAAGTTCCTCTATACCACGATGCGATTTTATTCCACCATGATACATTACGAAAAAATGATCCTTTATTTCATCTGGAAACATTTTTATAAATTCATTTCTTTTTTCGTTTGTAATATTATTATCAACATTCCAAAATTCTGGAATGTTTCTAACAGATATCGGTTTTAAAGGCGGATTATATATTTCAACAATTTCATCAACTATACTATCATTTACCATAATACTTAAATCACATCTTTTAATAAGGAATCCTTCAACTTTTTTTATAATAAATTTGGTAAAATTTGATCTACGTAAATTTCTTCGACACCCTAGTTCGAATTCATGTGAATCATAAATTAATTTTGGTTTTTTTGAACGAATAATAAAAATCGTAGAGAGCCAACCAATCAGAAGTGCCGTAAGATCATAACAGCTGATAATATCTGCATTTAATTTTCTTAAAAAGATTGGTTCTTTTATATACCAATCAATTACTTTTTGAAATTGTTTAATAATTTTATTATTTATTTTTTTCTTTTTTCTACGATAGACAGTGTATCCATCAATATCATAAATACCTTCAGGTTCAGTATAGCTAGCATCTCTTACAATTACTTTAAAACCAAGCTCTTTTGCGACATCTAGTTCTCTCTTGTTCCTGCTTGCGTTCTTGAATTCATGAACCATATACTTTACAAAAACAGTCATTATTAAACCTCAATTCCGATAGTTTTGTTTAATTCATCAATTACCATATCTTGGTCTGCTTCACTTAGGTATGGATGAATAGGTATTGATAATACACGCTTGCTTAACATTTCACTCACACTTAAATCCACATATTTTTTCGTTTCTTTGTAAGGTTTTTGATCATGCATTGTTATAGGGTAATAAATCATAGTTGGTATTCCTGATTTCGATAGCTTGCCTTGCAACTCTGTTCGATCGATATTGTCATCTAAGATTAATGTGAATTGTGCCCAAGAAGAGGTAAAATTAGCCGGAACTATTGGCAATTTAGCCTGAATATTCAGTTTAGCTAAATATCTATCCGCAACTTTATTTACGTCATCACATTCGTAATCGACAAATGCTTTTAACTTCGGTAATAAAATTGCTGCTTGTATAGTATCTAGACGTGAATTTACACCTATTCTGACATTATTATATTTGTGATCACCTTTTCCGTGGAATTTAAGCGATCTAATCAGTTCATTAAGATTATCATCATTAGTAAAAATCGCTCCTCCATCACCATAACAACCTAATGGCTTTGCCGGAAAAAAAGATGTCGTAGCAGCATCAGCAAAACTACAAGCTTTTTCACCATTGATATCTCCACCAAATCCTTGTGCACCATCTTCCAAAACTAAAAGATTATATTTTTTTGCAATTTTATTAATTTCTTTGTAGTTTGATGGGAGTCCAAATAAATCAACAGAAATAATTACTCTAGGATTTAATTCACCTTCTTCTATAACTGCTTTGATAGCATTTTCTAAACTCTCAGGAGAAATATTAAAAGTAGATTCTTCCACATCAACAAAGACAACTGTTGCTTTTTCTAACGATACAGCTTCAGCAGTGGCGAAAAAAGTAAAATTAGGCACAAAAACTGCATCATTAGCGCCTATATTCCACGCTCTTAAAACAAGACTTAGAGCATCAGTGCCATTGGCGCAAGTTAAACAATGTTTAGTCCCAACATACTTTGCTAATTCACTTTCTAATTCTCTCACTTGTTTACCTTCGATAAAACTGCCGCTCTCTAAAACATTGGCAATTCCAGTATCGATTTCATTTTTTAATGCCTTATATTGTGCATTTAAATCTCTAAAATTTATCATTTTTCCTCCAACCCATTATCTGTTAAATTATACTTCCTATTACAAAATGGGCAATTAAGTTCAGCGTCTAGCCTACTACCACATTCGCAAACCCATCCAATATGTTTGGCAGGGTTGCCAACAACTAAAGAATGGTTTAAAACATCTTTAGTAACAACTGAGCCAGAGCCGATCATCGACCATTTACCAATTGTATTTCCACACACTATAGTTGCATTTGCTCCAATAGTTGCACCTTCTTTAACTAACGTTTCAACGAAACTTGATTTATTTTTTGGATATTTGCTTCTTGGATTCATATCATTTGTGAAAACCATAGATGGCCCACAAAACACATAATCTTCCAAGATTACTCCTTTATAAACAGAAACATTGTTTTGAATTTTAACACCATTTCCAATTCGAACATCTCCACTAATATTAACATTTTGACCGATTATACATTTTTCACCAATCACAGAATTACTTTGAATATGAGAAAAGTGCCAAATTTTCGTGTCTTTACCAATGATGCAATTGTCATCCACATAGCTACTTTCGTGCACAAAATAGTTCATTAAAATTCTCCAATCATATCCTCTGAGCCAAAATTTTCCAAAGGTAAATTAACTACTTCACCACTTTTTTGACTTTTATAAATGGCTAAAACTAACTCTAGCGCCCTTTTTCCAGCATATGCATCGACTAAAGGTTTTCTATCATTAATAATCGCGCTTTTTACATCAGCATATAAGCTTGAATGTCCATTCCCGTACACATTTTCAGTAACTTCATCAAGCATTTGAATTTCTTTATCATTTATATTCATTTCTTCAAGATCCCAAACCTCTATCTTGTTAGTTGATTTACCACCTAACTTAATAGTTCCTTTCTCTCCGAATAAATATAGTGTTTCTTCAAGATTTTTAGGGAATACATTTGTGGTTCCTTCAATAGTGCCAATAGCTCCACTTTTAAAAGTAACTACTGCAACACCTACATCTTCAGCTTCCAGGTAATCATGGAATTGCTGTCTAGTTTGTCCGTAAACAGAAATGATTTCGTCATCAAACATCCATCTTAGTAAATCTATACCATGAATGCATTGGTTCATTAATGCACCACCGTCCTGCTTCCATGTACCTCTCCAACTAGCTTGTGAATAATAACTAGAATTTCTATTCCATCTTACATGGATTGAACCATGTGATAATTTACCAAGCCTTTTGCCATCCAGAGCTTTTCTTGTTTCTTGAACAGCTAAATTAAACCTATTTTGATGACAAGCGCAAACTTTGACATTTTTTTCATTAGCTAAATTAATGATTTTATTTGCATCATCAATATTCATCGCCATTGGTTTTTCAATAATTAGATTAACAGAGTTTTCAATACAATATAAAGCAATTTCAGCATGCAATCCACTTTCAGTTGCGATAGCCACTAAATCCAATTGCTGTTCAGCGATCATCTTTTTATAGTCGGTATATCTTTTAATGTCTTTATTTTCTAATGAATGCTTTTTTAGCAAGGCATCCATATTTTCTTCCACAACGTCACAAACTGCAACTATTTTTATGTCATTATCTAAACACGCTTTAATATGATTGGTAGATATTCTACCACACCCAATTAATCCAAAATTCATATGTCATTCTCCTTCTCTTTAAAATTTATTATTTATTTATAGTAGTTCGATATTATCTCTATTTTTTACATTTTTCATTGCATTTTTAGTATCGAAAATAGGTACTCCACAATTTGCAACCATGTCATAATCAACATTACTATGAGAAGCTGTAACACAAATTAAGTCATATTCATTTAAAATCTCATTACTAATTGAACTGATTCCTTTTTTTGCTGCTCCGTGATGTTTGTACTCAGTGATGTAAGGATCATAAAAATCAATAATAGTATTATTTTTTTCAAAATGTTTAATAACTTCTAATGCTGGACTTTCGCGATAATCATCTATGTCTTGTTTGTAAGCAACTCCTAAAATTAGAACTTTAGATCCATTTAGAGCTTTCTTGCATCTATTAAGAATCTTAGATGCTCTCTCAACAGTATACTCTGGCATTTTGTCATTAATCATCATTGATGATTCAATCATCGATGTATGAAAACCAAACTCTCTAGCTTTCCAAGATAAATAATAAGGATCTAAAGGGATGCAATGTCCGCCAAGGCCAGGTCCTGGATAAAACGCTTGGAAACCGTAAGGCTTGCTTTTAGCCGCATCAATAACTTCCCAAATATTAATATTCATTTTATTGCAAAGAATTGCTAGTTCATTAATTAATCCTATGTTAATGTTTCTATATGTATTTTCTAGTATTTTTTCCATTTCTGCAATCGCAGGAGAAGAAACAGTGTGAACGCCACCTTCTAAAACCGCTTCATACATTTTCGAAATAACTTCAGCAGCATCATCTCCGATAGCTCCAACAACTTTAGGCGTATTTTTTGTTTTATAAATTAAATTACCCGGATCTACACGTTCTGGCGAGAAACCTAAATAGAAATCTTCGCCACATTTCAATCCAGATCCTTCTTCAAGCAAAGGTTTTAATAGTTCTTCTGTTGTTCCTGGATAAGTTGTTGATTCCAATACTACCATACTTCCTTTTTTAAGATATTTAGCGATTTCAATAGTTGAATCCTTTACATAGCTTATATCAGGTTGCTGATATTCATCAAGTGGAGTCGGAACGCAAATTGCAACAAAATCAACGTCTTTAATAAATGAAAAATCTGTTGTTGCTTTTAATAATCCAGCTTTAACTATTTCATCTAGATCTTCATTAACTACATCACCAATGTAATTAATACCCTTATTCACTAAATCTACTTTTTCATTTTGGATATCAAAACCAATTGTCTTAAATCCAGCTTTCGCTTTCTCAACTGCTAGCGGTAAACCAACATACCCTAAACCTACAACACCAACAACAATTTCCTTTTTTTCAATTTTTTCAAGTAGTAATTTCTTCATCTTTCCTCCAAATTTACATAATTATTTTCGCTTTATTATAACATATATAGAACTATTAACCAATTATATATAGTTACACTCTTTCAATAATTTTACTAGCCTTTCAGTGTTATTTCTGTCATTAAATTCTACCATTTTTCTGAAATTCTTTTGATTTTCCTCGCTTTGCTTTCTATTGTAATTATTAATTATATCTATGCTTAATTTCTTCTTATTGTAAGATACATCCCCAAACATTTCATTATCACTCAAAACTAAATCACCGCAATATTTTTTCATACAATATTCTTTATCTTTAAAATAAAATAAAACATTTGTACCTCTAAAAAATGCATCAAAAGCAATCGAGGAATAATCAGTTATTAAAATTGACGCTTCCTTTAATAAGTCATCATATTTTTCATTAAATCTAATATACTTATTCAATGATGTTTTTGTCTTTTCAAAGTATCTAACCATTATCGGATGAGGCATTACTATCACCTTGTCTAATAACTCTTTTGGGACGCTCTCAACCATCTCTTTGATTAATTTATAGTAACCACTATTTTCTGGATTATTAATTATTGTGTTATGTTCCCACCCTCTCCAAGTTGGCATAATTAAAATCTTATCTGCACATTCATTTCTAAATGAGAAATCAAATTTTGGTAATCCAGATACTAGTAAATCCTTAATTTCAAATTCGCCAGTTTGTAAAAAATCATCTGCTTCCATCTTGGATGAAACAACTATTTTTGAATTAAGAGGTAATAGCTTGCCTTTACGATAAAAGCCTCTTCTAAACTCTGAACCATTACTTAACATTTGCACACCATGTCTTAGCATCAAACACTTACAATTATCACTCTTTATGTGCTTACTAAATAATGGATTATTCGCATCTCTATTTATTAATTGAATAGGGAACTCCGTTCCGAAATACTTATCACTAGAAAAAATAAAATAATATTGTTTTAAAGTATGAGGTTGAATAATATTCTTCTTGTATTTTAACTCAATCTTCTCAAACCCATTAACATTTCTATCTAAGCTATAGTAAACATTGTCATAATTATTATCTATAAGGTATTTATATAAAATCCAAGCACTTTCCTCAAATTTCTTACAATCTTTTTCAAATAGAATAATTCTATTTTTTTTCTTAACTAATTTTCCTAAAACATAACCTAAAACAAAAAGAATTTGTTGTCTAATACTATCAAAAGGCAATATTGGTCTAAAACATAAAACTAAGCCTAATTCCTCATTAAATCCAATATACCATAATGTATCTTTTTCTAGATCCTTTACTCTGAATCTCCATTTTTTATAATAACTCTTACGAGATTTTTTGAAATTAAGGTTTAGATTCATTTTTTCATCATCATAGCCCTTTGTATTCTTTTCAATGAAAGTAATTTGCATTTTTTTATTTTCAGTCTTAAGGTTTCTAATATCTACCTCAAATTCAAATTTTATTTTATATTCATTTTTAATCTTTTTAATATTTAGAATTTTTAACCCAACTTCAACTCCATCTACCTTTATAGAAAAATTATCATTATCACAATATAAAAAACCACCGATTATTATCTTACCAGCTTTTAATTCAACTTTTTTAATTATACTTTTCCGATATTTATTTAACATATATTTATTTCACTCCGTTAAAATTATATCATATTTAATTTTATTCATTAATAAACAATGCTCTACAGCCTTAATTTACTTAATGATTTGTTGTTTAATTATCTTATAAATATTTACGCTTTAAATTTTCAATATTTTCTTCACTGTAGTTATTGAGGATTTAAACTCATTAGTTTTATATGAAAATAAAACAATAAAAAATGTAGTAACAAGTATCGACACAATAATCCCTATAATTAACATAAAAAATGTATTTACCACGAATAAATTTAAAATAATTTTAGAAACAACTACTGAACAACTAAAAATAATGAAGTAAATAAGTGTCTTAATATAGTAAATATTCTTACTAACTTTGAATCCGTACGTAAAAATAATATGTGGATCATATATGAAGTATGTCGTCATTCTAGATATTATCGTTGCTGCAAAAACCCCTTGTATTCCAAAATCTTTAACTAACAATAGAGATAGAACTAAATTGACAATAGAATTTACCAGCGGTCGGTACTTTGCTTGTTGAAATAGACCCATAGTTTGTCTGAACATGCCTAAAGTTACACAAACTCCCAAAGTTAACAAATCTAAAGATAAAATAAAAACAAACGATAACGGTAGTAAGAAATTAGCTCCTAGCCATAA
>CAYJFQ010000024.1:0-6402 GCA_964369955.1 uncultured Erysipelotrichaceae bacterium
AAACGATAAAATTGATTAACGTTTTGAGAATTGTGGAGCTCTTCTCGCACCTTTTAAACCATATTTCTTTCTTTCTTTAGCACGTGGATCACGTGTTAAGAATCCAGCTGTTTTTAGTTTAGGGCGGTAGTCTGCACTAGCTTGTAATAAAGCTCTTGCAATACCATGACGCATAGCGCCTGCTTGACCAGTGTAACCACCACCGTGTACATTAATATTAACATCAAACTGTTCAACAGTTTCAGTTAATACTAGAGGTGATTTAACGATCATTTTAAGAGTTTCTAATGGTAGGTACTCATCAAGAGACTTTCCATTAACTACTACATTTCCTTTTCCAGGAGTCAAATAAACTCTAGCTACTGAAGACTTACGTCTACCAGTACCAAGATACATAACTACATCTTTTTTAACTTGTTTTGCCATCATCTATCTCCTAGTCCTTGATCTTAAGCTCTACTGGTTTCTGAGCTGCATGAGGATGTTTGTCGCCCTTATATACAAATAAGTGCATTCTTTGCTTATCCCCTAAGCGTGTATGAGGAATCATACCGTGAACAGCTTTTTCAACCCATTCAATAGTGTATTTTTCCATCATAGTTCTTGTACTACGAGTTCTTAATCCCCCAGGATACTGAGAGTGACTGTAGTAATTCTTTTTGTCTTGATTAGAAACAACGATTTTGTCCGCATTAATAATGATTACAAAATCACCAGTATCTACATGAGGTGTAAAAGTTGGTTTATGTTTTCCTCTTAAAACAGTTGCTACCTGAGTAGCTAATCTACCAAGAGTCAATCCGTTTCCATCAACAACATACCATTGACGTACGACTTCACTTGGCTTTGCCATAGTTGTTTGGCGCATAATTTTCTTTCCTCCGATTTGTAGTTTCCGGGGCTACAAATGGCATAAAGTGCCAATTACTATTTTAGCACAAAGAAACTTAAAATCAACTATATTTATAATATTTTCATTTAAAAACTAATATTTTATCAATCAGTTCTAAAGATAAAAAACCGCACCTAGATTAGATGCGATTTTAATTATTTACGGAGTTACTGGAGGTGTTACATCATCAGTATCAGGATCAACAGGTGGGTCCACCGGAGGGTCAACAGGTGGGTCAATTGGTGGTTCAGGAGTAATGGGCCCTGGATTAGCGTCAATTGTAAAGCAAGCTAATTCACCAATATCTTCATTCTTCTTAAAACCATATCCAGCACACACTTGTATTGGTCCAACACTTCCATCTGGTATCTTAATTGTTATTTTTGTTTTTGAGGCAGTAAACTCTTGTGAGCCAGTAGCCCATGTGATTGTACCTTTGTGAATAACATCGCCTGCATTAGCATATTGATTATTAGGTGCCTCTTCAATCCAATATATTCCATAACTATCAGGAGTACTTGGAGTGGCGTTAAAATTAAATTCAGGCATCTCAGGGAAGCTAATTTCATAAGTATCAAAAGCAGTTGAAGTAACTGAAAGTTGAGCTAAGGCTGGAATGGTTACAAGTTCAGGTAATCCAACAAAACTTACAGCACCATCTTTCGCAAGTCCGTATTTTGAGTCAACACCTTCAAACGGCCTAACAAAAGGGAAGAAACCACTTGCTACCGATACACCAGAGATACCACTAGGACGCTTATACTCACCTGGTTCATCATTATTAATTTGTAAATAATTTAAGAGACTACTATTTATTTTAGTAGGAATGAAATATTGATAAGTTGAATCTTTAAAGTTATTTCCTTTTTCAGCCTTATCAAATCCAGTCCAAGTAGCCATTGAGAAGTCTGTAGTCGAAGCACAAACCCACTGATCTTTAGTGCCAGTTAAACCTAATTCTTTGCCATCCAGACCCCAATCGGAAGTTCCAGTCTTTCCATATACTGGGTAATCCTTACGCATATAATAAGTAGAATTGGCCATCCATTGGTCAACATGTTTTCTTAGTAATGAAGCTGTTAACCAAGCAGCTTGTGGCGATAAAGCTTGATTAGTTTGTGGTCTGACAATAAAATCTTCACGAGTTGGATCTTCAAAATATTCAATTCTAGTAACAGCATGTGGCTCAATCCACAATCCATAATTAAACAACATTTGGTAAGCACTGGCCATTTCTAAAGGGCTAGTTTGAAAAGCAGCACCACCAATACCAAGTTGAGTAGAATAATTCTCAACTGTCGCAAAATCAAAACCGATAGAATTTAAGTATTCAACAATTCGTTCAGGACCAATAGTATCTTCAACACGCTTTAAAGCAACAATAGCAGGTACATTTTGAGAGTAACTAATTGCATCTTGAATTGCCATAGGACCCATATAAGTATGGTTCCAGTTATTAACCTTAACTCTTGACCCTGGGTAATAAATCGGAGAATCAAAGACTGTCATTCCGGTTGTGTATCCAACATGTTCAAAAGCTAAAGCATAATCTAAGATAGGTTTAATAGCTGACCCTGGTTGTTTCTGCATTTGTGTCGCAAAGTTGAAAACCCTTTGACCATTATAGAAGCGTCCTGCTCCTAATGCAACAATTTCACCAGTCTCATTTTTAATAACAACACTAGCAGTATCTAATCCTGATTGTAGATTAACTTTAATACTAGTTTCATTTGCTTGAATCTTTTCAATTTGTGCTTGAACATCACGATCCATAGCGGTATATATTTTCATTGGCACTTGGTAAGGATCTTCACCAGTAAACTTAATAACATCATCAACTACTGTGTCGATATAAGCTTGGAAAGGTACCATCTCTTGGTATTCTTGTTCTTCAATCAATAAATCTTCAATTTTTATAGCTTTAGCAATTTCTAAATCTATTTCATTAATATAACCATGCATATACATTAAATCTAGAACTTCATTTCTTCTTTCAGTAGCAGCTTCTAAATTTAAATAAGGATTATAGTAGTTAGGTAAATTAATTACACCAGCTAATAAAGCTGACTCTGTTAATGAAATATCTTCAATTTCTTTTCCAAAGTAAAAGTTAGCAGCCTTTTCAATTCCTCGATAAGGCCCACCGTAATTATTTTGATTTACATAATTTTCAAAAATTGTTTTCTTATCAACTAAGCTAGTAGCTTTAATTGATAAGAATATTTCTTGGATTTTTCTTTCGATCGACTTAACAGCTCCACCAGATCCATCTTCAACAAAATAGCTATTCTTAATCAACTGCATTGTGAATGTCGAGCCACCTTGAGAAAACTCACCACTCTCAACATTATTAATCGCAGCCATTAGAAATCTCGGAACATCAAATCCATTATGAACAAAGAAACGAGAATCCTCAATTGAGACAAAAGCATCGACTACTGTTTGAGGAAGATCGTCATAAGAAATATTTTGTCTTATTTCTAATCCTAATTCTCCAATAACTTCACCATTCATATCATAAATGATTGAAGAAGATTTAGGTTTTAAGCTAATTAAATCTAAAATTGGAACATCAGCTGCAAGATTACTCACATATAACATAAACCCACTTCCAGCTAACATTGAAATTACTAAGACACCAATTAAACTATAAGATAATATTTTTCTTAGTAACGATTTCTTTGGTTTCTTTTTGATCCCTAGTTTTGGTGAAAAGTCATTATCCTCAAGTTGTTTTTCATTATCAACATCAGTTTTAAAATCTATAGTTTCGGTCTCTTCAATCTTTATTTTTTCTTCAACATTTCTCTCAAGTTTTGCCTCTTCATCTTTTGGAAGTGTTATAGGATTAATTTCAGGTTTGATTTCTTCTGTTTGAGTTTCTAGACCTCCAGATTCATTATTAACTTTTTCTTCAGCCTTGATGTCAACTTCTTTTTCTTCAATCTTTGAATGAATATTCGATTCAACTTCAGATTGTTTCTTTTCTTCAATGACTATATCTTCGTTAACAAGATTTGAAGCATCTATTTCAACCACTTCTGGTTTAACTACTTTAGAAGTGGTTTTCTTAGTTTTATTAGAAGCTTGTTTTTTTGTTGTTGTGCTTTTCTTTTTGGCAGTAGAATCTGTCTTTTTCTTTGGTTTATCATTTGTATTTTTCACAGGTGTTTCTTTTTTGATAGGTGACTTATTCACTGTTTTAGTTGCGCTAGTTTTTTTCTTACTAGTATCTTTCTTTTTTGCTTTATTTTTTATATTTTCACTCATATTAAATTCCTTTGCAATATTATAACACTATTATAATCATTTAAACTAAAAATGTATAATAGTGTTATAATAATGGATGGAGGATTAATATGAAAATCGGAATAGGAAATGATCATACTGGCTTAGAATTAAAAGCCGCCATTACTAAACATTTAGAATCTAAAAATTATCAAGTAGTTAACTACGGTACAAACTCAACAGAACCTTATGATTACCCATTAGCAGGTAATAGTGTCGCAAAAGCAATCCTTAATAAAGAAGTAGACTTAGGAATATTAATTTGTGGAACGGGAATTGGAATAACTCTAGCAGCCAATAAAAACAAAGGAATTAGAGCTGCGGTAGGATGTGATACATATTCTGCAAAGATGGCAAGAATCCATAATAATTGTCAAATTATTAGTTTTGGCTCAAGAATTGTGGCACCGGTTTATGCACTTGAAGTGGTAGATGCATTTTTAGAAGCTGAATTTGGTGGAGATAGACATCAAACACGTGTCGATATGATAACAGCTATAGAGGAAGGTAATCTATGAAAATATTGTTAATAAACGGTAGCCCGCATAAAGAAGGAACTACATTTAAAGCATTATCAGAAATGGCAAACACTCTAGAAAAAGAAGGGATAGAAACTGAAATTTTTCATATCGGAAACAAGCCTATCCAAAGTTGTCAATCTTGTGGGTACTGCTTTAAAGAGAAAAAAGGTTGCGTTTTTCAAGATGGAGTTAACACAGTCTATGATAATGCAGATCAATATGACGGGTTTGTTTTTGGAAGTCCAGTACACTATGCGGGAATTAGTGGTGCGATGAAATGTTTTTTAGATCGTTTATTTTATGCAGGGAGCAGAAAATTTGCCTACAAACCATGCGCAGTAGTGGTATGCGCTAGAAGAGCGGGAACAACAGCAGCTCTTGAACAATTGAATAAATATCCAGTAATCAGTAATATGTTGCTAGTCGGATCACAATACTGGCCAATGGCTTTTGGGGCTCAAAAAGATGATATCTATCAAGACAATGAAGGTCTGCAAATCATGAGAACTATGGCTAAATCACTTGCGTGGAGTGTTAAATCTATCGAAATTGCTAACATAGAAAAACCAGAGATAGAGAAAAAAGAATGGACTAACTTTATCCGATGATTCAATTTAAGGGGATGTACGCAAAAATTGACTTACATGGATACAGCGAAATAGAAGCTAAAGTTTATTTGGATCAAATGTTGTCAACATTACCAAAACACATTATTGAAGTAACGGTTGCTCACGGATATCGTTCAGGCAACGTTCTTCAAACGTTAGTAAGAAAAAAATACAATAATAAAATCGTTAAACGAAAGATGATTTCTACTAACCCAGGAGAGACAATTTACTTAATCAATAAATAAGTGCTTGTGGCGTAATGGATAACGCATTTGGTTCCGATCCAAAAGATTGCAGGTTCGAGCCCTGTCAAGCATACCAAAAAATTCAGTGTTTAAACCATTTTGAAGGTTTAAACACTTTTTTATTTATTAAATTATTTGTAAAGTTAACTTGACATAATTTCATTCATATAATATAGTTATGTTGTAAAGGTACCTTTACAACACTACAATGGAGGTGTTATCTTTGAAAAATAAAGTAGAGTTATTACGAAAACAAAATGGAATTAGTCAAGAAGCATTTGCAAAAGCAATGAAAGTTTCAAGGCAAACAATCAGCTCTATTGAAAATGGCAAATATAATCCATCTCTAGAGCTTGCATTTGCAATATCTGATTTTTTTAAAATGCGTATTGAAGAAATTTTTATTAACGAAAGGAATGGATAATTATGAATAGTTTATTCAAGTCAGGTGTAATTTACTTGTTATTAGGTTTATTTTTTGTCATTATGTGCTTTATCTACCCAGATATAAGTATATTCTTTGGGCTAGCTGGAGCTTGTATAGGACCAGGTTTCTTTATACTTTATAAATATAATTATTGGAAGAAAAGACCGGGTGAATATGCTGAGAAAAAAGAGAATGAAACCATAGAATATGGTGATGAACGGAAAGAAATGATAAGGGGTAAATCAGCAAGAATATCAATTTTAGTAAATTGGATATTACAATCTATAATCATTATCACACTTGCATTTTTAGGACAATTTGAAGTGTTGCCATATGATTACGTTAAACCCATTATACTCGGAGTTGCAATATACTGGTTAGTTTCTTCAATAATATTGCAAATCACGTACAAATATTTAAG
>CAYJFQ010000025.1:0-6226 GCA_964369955.1 uncultured Erysipelotrichaceae bacterium
CTTATAAGTTATTGAATCTTTAGTTACTACATAATAAGAATCTAGTACTTTATTACTTGCTCCCAATACAAGAGATATCGCAATGGAAAAACAAGTAACAATAGAACCAACAGTGACATAAAGTAAAATTATTATTAAATTTTCAATAGTAAATGGATCAATAACTCCGAACATTATTGCAGTCAACATTGCTGGAAGAGGTAATGTTATGCCTAATAATGCAATCATTTTTGCTGAAAGAAGAGTATATCTATATCCTAAAAAAGGTAGAACTAATTTGAATTCATTTATTTTTCTCTTATTTTCGTGAAAGCTAGTTCCACTATTTTTAATTGGATTGGAAGTTTTTTTCAAATTCCTTTCCTCCATAATTGAAACTGAATTATTTTTATACTTAACTATTTCTTCGCTTACAATATCTTTATCATAATGTTCTCTAATATATTGAAGTTTTTCTAAAGTGTAAAATACTTCCAGATAATCAAGTTTTCTTTTTAGTGTAAAGGTAGAACTCTTTACTGAAACCATAGGGTTAATATCGGTCAAAAAATACAAAACATATGGGAATAGTTTAGAATACTTGTCATGCCTTTCTTTTTTAGGGATTTCTCTAATGCCTATCTCTCTAACTTCATTAAAATTAATATACTTTAATTCAAATCCAAAATAGTTTTTACAAATTAATTTATTTTTTTCAAAAACATAATATCTCAAGTCAACCCGAAAAAATAAATAAATAATTAGAAAAGATATGAGCAAGAAAGGGAAAGATGTAACGATATCCTCTATCATAAATTGAATTTTTTCGCCTCTAAATATAGTTAAAATAAACCATAATAAAATTAGAGATGATAAAGAAAAAAAGGCAAATAATGGGGACCACACATACTCGTTGAAATATGGCATTTTATATTTTTTAGTCATAAATTCATTCTCCTTTTCTTAGAAATAAAGTTTGAAATAATATAATCAGCTTATCTAGTATAATAAGCAAGATTTAAATAGCAAAAATTTGATTTTCATAACTATGCGATTCTTAGTTAACAAGATCTTTGAAAGTGCAAAAATCATTTCTTATTAATGGACCAACAGCATTTTGATTAATGGGTCTTTTAATTTCGTGAAATGCTATTTTTAAAGGAATGTAAATGGAAAACATCTCTGCCACTGAATTTTTGATTTCACCAGTTATAGTATATGTCAATAATGGGATTGCGTGTCTCATTGTTTTTTCAGAGACATTTTTTGCACTTCCCTTTATTGTTTTTTTAAATGTGGTTTTTAAACTAGTTATTGATTTATCCACTGAACCGTTTCTAGTTTTAATGGTATCAATTTATCAAACATAAGTGAAGTTCCTAATGTATAAAAACCATTTTCAAAAGCAGTTTCAAAACTCTCTCCAGTAATAAGGTCAGAACCTGCAGTTATTAATCCGGATGCAATTGGTTGACTCAATGGATTATATCCTGCCATTGTCATGGCTGTAATTACCTCGCCATCAACAAAAGAAGTAAAAAGTTCTTATGTTGATGTTTCTTCTCCAATCATCAAAGGCATTATAAATTAATGAAACTAACTTTTCCGATTCCTTTCCATATAAATCATGTACTAGATCGTAATTTTCTTTTGCAACTGCATTTATTGCAATATCAAAATCTAAATCTTTGGAATTGACATCAGATTTTAAATTAACTGGGAAAAATGTTATCGGATAATGATTATCATTAATTTTGATAGGATTATCTTTAGAAATATCTTTAGGTATAGTTATATCCGTTGTTGTGTTTATTGTTTTAAATTCGTCATTTCTCAATGCGAAAGAAGTATCTATATCAGTTAATTCTCCATCTTTGTTAATTCTAACTGGTTCAGAATGCATAATTGCAGTATTAGAACCATCTGAATTTTTAAAAGTTGTAGAGTATTCATCTTTATTTATAACTTCTCCACTATAATCATATTCAAGGCTTTGATCTACTACCAGTTCATTATTAATAGCAATTATGCTAGAAGAAAACAAATAAATAGACAATACGAAAGAAAGGGTTATTTTAATCCCTTTTAAAAAACATTCACTTTATACTTCATATTATTCCCCCTATAGTTGGTATACTGTGATAATTCAATGTCAAATCTAATGTTTATTTGTTTATAGTGTATCACACTGAATTGTTTAATAAAATAGTATAATCATATATTTCCTTTATAAATTACATATAATATTCAATATTTTTCGGTAATAATAAAGATTTAAATTAATTTTTATATGAAACTACATAATACCTGATTACAGATTTATTCAAATATAAAAATCTTCAATTGTAGTGGATTGCCGACAATGTTAATAAAGCTAGAGAAATTGTTCTAGGTTAGTTCTTGCTTTGGTGTGAGGTAATTCTCCCTAATAATTAGTTGGTTAAACATAAAATCTCTTTTAAAATGTTGTTATATATACAATAAATTTGAAGGCACTTTTTACTATGAGTAATTATGTTGCATCATTACTATTATTGTTGAATTTAAAACATAGTGACATTAAATATTTTAGAACTATTAATCAAGATGGAGTGTTATCTTTTTATTTAACTTTAGTAATAAAAAATTAATTATGACTATTGCAACTATAGATATTTAGAATCACATGATTATTACAATAAAGAGACAATAGCATCTAAATTTACATTTATTAACTCTGAAGTATTTATTATAATTCTCATATATTATTGCTGTGATTGACATAAAAATTTTAGTGAAAAATAAGTATTGCACCACTAGGTTCTAATTTATCTTATTCAGCATTTATAAAGATAATAAATTTTTCAAGTATTTAAAAATATTTAAATTCTTTCAAATAACTGTTGTTAGATTATTTGATAAATATTGTAAGTGTAGAAGAAAAACCTTTAGGAAGTAGTTTGTATTTATGAAGTATGCACTAAACTTAATGACTATTAATCTAAATATTATTATGTGTTTTATGATTTCTGTAATAGAAAGATAATTAATGTAATTTCTAGTAGAAAAAAGAACTACTTACATAAGTATTTTTCCAGAAATTAATAATAATGAGCTATTATCAGCTTAATTATCCTGTATTGATATGTATAAGCCATATAAGATATGGCTAGAGTATATTCTAAGAACTATCATTGTATTGATTCACTCCATATAATCAAGCGCTTAAATGATAGCTTTAACGATATTAAGGTTGGATTATTAAAAAATATGATATTAACTATTTAAAATATTGTCTATTAAAAAAACTATGAATACCTACTATTCTATAGATCAATACAACTAGATATAACCATTAAGTTAAATAAAAGATTTAATTGTTATTAAAATGTTTGAAGTAATATTAAATATAGATATCGATTTAAAGAATGGTTATAAACTTAGAAATAATTACATGGATTTTAACTCTAAATGTCAATTTTATAGAACTGCCATTTCTTTTATCAAAAGCTAAAATATCTGAATATAACTCTTTTCGTATACTAATTAGAGATATCAGATAATTAACCCATTTAATAATTATAAAAGAAGAAGAATAAATAAGTGTGTAGCAGAAAGTTTAAATAAAACTGTATCTGCTTTTATCTATAATACTAACGGGGTGAGAAGCCAGTAAATAGGAAGAAAATAAAGATCTATTTTATAAATAAGACAGGTTTATAATAAAATATTATTTTTTTAAAAGAGAACCTCATGGTTCTCTTTTAAAAAACAAATTGTTGGGGTCTAAATTTTATTTGTTTTATTTATCCGTTTTAATGCAACTGTATCCTAGAATCTATTTTTAATTATGTTTCTATAATAATTAAACTGTTTTTATTAGTTTTCTTATATACAAATTAATAATTGCAAGTGAACCAATTCCAGATAAGAACGCAAAGGTTACCGTTACCCCTATAGCAATACCTAAGCCAAAATAATTATTTAATGTTTTTAATAATATAGATGCTATTATACTGCTTAGAAGTACACTTAAGGTTGAACAAATTTTTATCTTATTTACTGATTTTTCATCCAGAATTATTGTTTTACCTCTAAAAATTACTGTATTTTTATCAACATATTTTGGAAAACTTAAGAATTCTTTCATCAATATCTCCTTTCTAAAATTCTGCATGCTGCCGGCTGTGAAAAGTCTTTAGGACTTCCGTACCATTTTGGGTCGAATGTTTTTTGTTTTAGGTAGTTTGTGTAAGAACTGTTTGAATAGAACTTTATTCTTTCTTTCTGTAAAATAGGGCAATAAGCATTTACGGATCTATAAATTTTATCATATAAATTTCCATATTGATTATTAAAAACTACAGTAGCTACATCCACTAAAATTGAAGCAGCTACACCTAACCATCCACCTAATAGAGTTGAAATTTCAGAAATTGTTGAACTTGCAATTGATGAAATTCGTAATGATTGAGATGTGTGTAAATAATAACTTCCCCAAACCTCATAATCATCAACACTTGATGTCATGTTTATGATCGATTTATTATTTTCATCAATATTGATTAAGTGATTGCTGTATATTATTTTCTCAATATAATCCTTCGATAATTAGTTCATTAGTATCACTATTATACAAACTTACTTTACTTTAACTTTTTACAACTCTATAATTCTTATCTTCAGTCTCTGAATAGTACTCTGTAATAATAATTTTTTCTCCATTTTCAAATTTAGTATAACTTTTTATTTCCTTTGAATATCTTTCCATTTCTTCATTTCTATATTCTATAGCTATACCATCTTCCGCTAAATATAATCCCTCTTTTTCCTCGCTTGCACTATCCGCATAACACCAAAAGAAAAGGCTAATAAAATTGATAATAATACACTCATAAATCTATTCATATTTTTCTCCTTTCAATATATTTATTTAATAAATAAAAATGATTTATTTAAAAAAGTAATTATCAGGTTTCATTTACTTTATTCTCCTTTAGACGTTTAATCTAAAAAAATGAATTATAATTATTTTTAATTAATTGGTAGTTGTTAATTTAATTATGCAAATTTACCAAAATTTGTCAATATGTATTCTTTTAATTAAGAATATTACTCTGATACAGTACTTAATCATATTCTTAAAAAATTTTAGTATACTCCATATATTCTTATGTCTTTTTTTGAATCAATTTAATTAACTAAGTTATTTAAATTAAAAAAGCAATGTGCATTCAGTCAATTCTTATTAAATACACTTATATTTTTGAATTCTATTTAAATAACACCTCTTGCAAATACAATGAAAATTAAAATATAATCTAAATTAAAAGAATTAATTTATATAATTAAACCAAACAAGTCAATAAAAAAGGTAATCAAGTAAAATATTATTCAATAGTTGGAGAAATTGAATATTGTGCAGGAGAATCTATCTCTAAATGACCTATATCTTTTCTTTGTTGAACTACTTTAGGTCTTAAACTAATAGGTAATACTGTTTTATTAGTTATATTCCACTTTAAATGATTCATCATACCCAAGCTTTTAATATTAGATTTACGCTTTCTACGCTTATAACACATATCAGAGGTATTAATAGCTATCTTATTATTTTTTATCCAGTTATATACCTGTGTTGTACTAACACAGGGCATATCATGGTGATATCTTTTAAACTTATAGATACATACATCTATAGAATTATTTTTATAGTTATAGTTTTTAATAAGATAATCTATAAAGAATTTATATTTCTTATTAATATCTATTACTCTTTTGGTATAGAACTTATTAACATACCTTGAGACAGTAAAATGAGATATCTTCATTTTTCTTCCTACTTCTCTTTGTGATAATCCACTTTTAAGTAAAATATCTATTTGTGCTTTTCTTTTATCATCTAATTGTCTATAATTCATATGGGAGCTCCTCTTGGTCGTGTGGGTTCCCTTTTATTATACCTAAGATATAAAAAGAAACCGCACCTTAGTGGTGCGGTTGACTTTCGAATTTAGGCTGATAAATAATAATGCAAATATAACTGTAGTAGCTAAGTTTCTAGGACATACAGATATAGCTATGACTTTAAATACTTACTCACATTTTTATAAGAATAAATTAGATGAAATAGTTAACCTAATAAATGAAATGACATAAAATCTTACCTAAATCTTACCTAAACACCTATTAAATATAAAAAAACCCTTTATATAAAGGGTTTAATTTTAAATGGTGGCTCCGGCCGGAATTGAACCAGCGACACAAG
>CAYJFQ010000026.1:0-6060 GCA_964369955.1 uncultured Erysipelotrichaceae bacterium
AGTCCCGTCGATCGCCCCATGTAAAATACAACACACCTCAATGAGGTGTGTTTTTTAATATTTAAACAGTTTTTCTGCAGCAATTCTAAT
Source organism: uncultured Erysipelotrichaceae bacterium (assembly GCA_964369955.1). Lineage (GTDB taxonomy): Bacteria > Bacillota_I > Bacilli_A > Erysipelotrichales > Erysipelotrichaceae > CAYJFQ01. The sequence goes on from CAYJFQ010000026.1 coordinate 91, forward strand.
AACATCTACATTTACCGCATTTCCAAATTGCTTATATGCTTGATTATCTTTTTCGTTAGGAATAAAATTCTCTGGAAAACTTTGCAATCTGCCGGCCTCTCTAATAGTTAATCGTCTTTTATATTTTCCAATAATTGGAATTTGAACAAGTGCTACTAATGCCGGAAAACAATTTGGACTTTTGACACGTATTCCAGATGGTCTAAATTGAATTATACCATCCCATAAAGAATCTATTGTTTTTCCTGCTTGCCATTCGAATTTTTTTTGCGTAGTAGTTAAATGATCTAAGTTGTTATATTTTATTAACCATTTATCAATAAACTCTTTATTCTTGATGTATAGATCATTATTTTTCATAACAAATTCAATTTTCCATTTTGGCATACTGGGATCCGGTTTCATTTTAAAATAGTCAGACCATACAGGAAATCCTATTATATCCAAATCAATACCCTGATAAAATTCATCCCAGATATCTAATAACATTTTTTCATTATCATTTATATAATACTTTGACTCAACTCGTTCTTTAACTAGTATGGAATCAATATTATTATCATTTTTAGATAATAATCTATCAAACTCAATTTTTAAATCACTATTTTTATTTTCCGGATCATAAACTCCTAAAATAACAACTCTTTCTCTAAGTTGAGGTATGCCAAACTGATGAGGACTAACTATTATTGGTTTTGGAGTTAATCTATACCCAATATTTTTTAAGTGATTGTAAATCGTTTTCCAAGTATTACCATTATCGTGCGAAACAAGGTTTCTTACGTTTTCTAAAATTATATATTTTGTTTTATGATATCTCAAAATTCTCTCTATCTCAAAGAATAGAGTCCCTTTTGTTTCATCATTAAACCCTAATCTACTTCCTGCTTTAGAAAAAGCTTGACAAGGGAACCCGGCACACAACACATCATGTTTAGGGATTTCCTTTTCATTAGTTTCAATAATGTTTTGATTGGAATTGAATTTGTAATTTTCAAAATAACTTTCTATTGCAAACTGATCTATTTCTGATGCAAATACACATTTTCCACCTAGTTGAGTCATAGCTTGGTGAAATCCACCGATTCCTGCAAATAAATCAACAAACTTAAATTTTTTCTTCATTTTTATCACCTATAATAATTATACATATATTATAAAGAAATAGCTAGTAAGAATTGACTGTTTTAATTTTGAGATAATAAATATATAATATTGTCAGGAGAAAGACATGGCAAACATACTAAGTGAGCAAATTGATTTAAATTTAAGATTAGAAATAGCACCTGATCAGGCTCTATCTGCTAAAAAAAATGTTGATACTATAACTACCTTATTGGGTGTGAATAATTGTAAAATAGAGGATATTAATGGCAAAAGAATATTAGTTTATTCACATGAGAATATAAAAGAATATTTGTTACTCGCTTCAATAACATACTTAGGGGGTAATGGGCAGCATCCTGTCTTCAAAAAGAGAATGCAGTTAAAAAAGTGGTACAAGGATATTTGTTCAATTTTCGAAGAGAATAATAATGCAAATGTGAGATTTTTAGGGACTTATCATTATAAAGGAAATATAATTTTTGTTGATTTTGTAAAAGATACTTATTTGAGAAAAAAGATGAATTCATCAGCTGCACATGTTTATACCAATGATTTCTACCAAGCGATGATAAATGGCATCTTTAAAAAGAAAGACCGCAACAATAACGAAATTATTGTTATTAGAGAAAATAGGTTGAAAACTTATTTAGATGGTAAAGAAAGCGATACAAACAAATTGTGTAATTTTTTTGTAAAGTTCAATAATGACTTTAATTTTGGCGAATGGTTGATGGCTACAGATGTTATTCCGGAAATGTATGAAAGTAAGTGGAAACACTGGAAACAAGGTGAATGGCCTGGCTGGTATTTAGAATACAGAATTAGTGAATTTATACGTGAATATGGCTTCGAAAAAACTATTAAATATGTAGGTAGCAGTAATAAAAAAGAAGAAGATTTAGATTTTGATTTTTGGTGCGGAGAAAATAATTTTTTTGCAGATGTAAAATCAAGTAATATCAATAGTATTGAGTTTATAGGTAATGATCAAGAAAATTTTTTGAATTGTATAAACAAATATGGTAAATTCTGGTATTTAATATATGAACACGAAACAATCAAAGACAGCTTGAAAGATGACTTTTCTGCAACTAGGTTTAGAAATAACTATATAAAAAATAATAACGAATGGGATTCAAAAAAAGAATGGGATGAGTTAAGTTATCATAAAAGAATGAAACACTCTGTTAAATTCATGAGAATGTCAATAATTGAAATAAATAAAATAAACTATAAGTCAATTTTGACTGATTTTAAACAAGGCAAACAACAAACTGGGCATTCAAGGAATTTAAAATTCAAATTATCAAAAAGCCAGATTGGTAATTGCGTGATTTTCAGTTACTTATTTCAAAAACAAAAAATCTAGTTGAGTAACTAGGTTTTTTGTTTGTATATTAGAAGTAATTCTCTTTTCAATAATTCAGGTTCGCAATAACTAATTTTTGTAGTTCTCTTAAAAAATAAATCTCTAGATTGACTATTAAGTTTTCCATATTTTGCTAAAAATTCAACTAATAAAATTGATTTATACATAATGTCATTGTAAATATTAAACAACATATCCTTAGAATATATTTTTGTGTCAATTTTTTTAAACCTAACTTTTATACCTTTGATAAACTCTTTCCATACTGCAGAATCTTTATTAAAGTTTTCATTATTATTTTCTTTTAACCACTCAAATATCCTGTCATCTTCTCTAGCGGTTACACAGTCAAATAAATGATCCCATCTAGATCTGCTGTATTTAAGAGCTAGATTTTTTTCCAATTTAGACAACATATAACAATATTCGTATGGATCTCTTTTATCGGTAATAACTCTACGAACATCTTTTTCATTGACATATTCTCTTAGCATTTCCCAAAATTTATATCGATCACTTTCAATAATGGCAACTTCATCTAATTTTTTTTGCAAAAACATACCTAACTCATATGAATATTCAGAATTGTACATATCAGTCTTCTTATTAACATACTTTGAAATTAATAATGTTTCAAAATTAAAAATCTCTTCTTTTAGATTATCTAGAAATTCATCGGTATAAACTGTATCTGAATATGATTCAACTCCACCATAAACGCCTTTCTTCTTAAAAACTATTTTTTTCATCATCTAACCTCAAAATACTTTCCTAAAAATTCATTTACAACATTATCAATTTTCTGACTAATCTCATAAACGGTATAATCACCAACCTTTTCAGCATCTATACCTATCGCTGAGCATTCGCCATTTTCAAATTGAATTTTTAACAATCTTCTAAACACTTCTTCCAAAACATATATTCTATACAAAAAACTTCCTGGATTTTCAGCAACTTCTTTCCACATAGAATTTTTTTGATTAAAAACTAATTGATATTTCTTTTTCTCACCATTTATTAATTCAGATTTTGCATATTTGTTTTTTGTAACCCCTTGAGTTATCTCAAATGGCAGTGTAGTTGTTATATCTTCTTGCTCACTATTTAATATCAAAGTAAAGAATGTTTGGATTATTTTTTCTCCATATTCAAAACCATTAATGCCACCAATATGTGAAAGAATAAATTTTACTCTAATCAATCCTTTTCTTTTATAATATTTTTCTCCAAAAATAATATTTCCAATCGTCACTACTCTAGAATCATTTGCTTTAATTTCAATGTTAGTTTTATTAAACTCTTCTGATATTGTATTATTCCTATCTTGAACATCTTGTGTAAGAACTCTTAAATTAAATAAGCCATCATATAGCGAGTTATTCATTATACTTACATTTAAATCACTTATTAATTGATCGTTATAGACTGATAAACTATTTTCATTTGGCAAATTATAATTATATAGCATTGAAAAATCATCTATTTCTTTACTGTCATCCACATCAACATAAACAGGGAAGTATATTTTAGAATTATTAGCAACATTATTATTTTCAACTATTTTAATTGTGATTAGATTTCTTGATTTTTTAAAAAAGTCATTATAACTTAGTGCAATTAGATCACTACTATACTTTTTTTCGAAACTTATGTATTGATCAACAATATTTTTGCTTTCGGAACCATTTGATAAAACAATAGTTAATTTATATTTTTTAAAATTACTCTTGCTAGATATTTGAAGTTTAAATTTAAAACTTTGATTAAACTCAAGAGTTCTTAATGGGGTGTTAGGGTATGTTTTCTCAATGAATAACTTTAACGGTTTTTCTTTCTTAACATTAAATTCGCTTTCCCATTTCAAGTCAAAATCGCTATCTCTCAGGAAATCTGCTAAATCATCAGCTAAATCATTTAAATTTTTATTCGGATCTTGAAATTCATCTTTCTTAATTAATGATTTTTCTTCAAGGAATGAAATTAATCTATCTTTAACTGTCTTTTTTAAAACTTGAAAACATTTTTTAGCCTTAGTCATTGGTCCGTAGTGTTGCAGATCTTCATTATCACGCAAATCTTCTTCTAAATCTGAACCATCTTGAAATTCTATAAAACCCCAAATGTTTTTTCTAAACTTTTCATCAATCGGTAGTTCTTCACTAACATTGTATACATTTCCAATTTTCATCCCTCTTCTATAATATGCAATGTTCATCAAATTTGAATCGCTTTTTTCTTCAATATATCCGATACCCATTTTTTTAATTTTATAATTTTCATTAATTTGAATATTCTCATATTCTTTGTAATTAACACTTCTCATTGCTTTATTATAAAACTCCGGAACACTTGCTTCGCCTATCAGTTCATCATTATTATAGATTCTGATAGTTGCATCGTACTTCAAAATAACTCTCCACCATGTTTCTTCTATATAATCTAGTATTTTTAAACTCTTAATTGAACTAACTATTTCATCAAGCGGTTCACAAATGATTATTCTCGTTCCTGTTTTTTCTTTTTTACCTAATCCCGTATTTTTATATATATATTCATAAGCTTTTTCATTTTCCAAAGATTTAACAAAAGTATTTTCTGAATCATCTACATAATTTGCATAATAATCATTATTTACAGTATAAGAATCAAAAAGATATTTTAACTCTTTTGAGACAGCCTGATACATTTGTTTTCCTCTTCCATATGTACCTGCACTAGTTGTATTTCCACCTGAATTATTTAAAGTTGAAAATCTCGCTAATTTCTCATTTTCGCCAAGAAATTCACCAACTTTCATCTTTTCTTCTAATTCACTTTGCGAGTAGTTATGACCGATTAATCCGGTACACCCATTATCTTCAACAATTAGGAAGTTTCCATGCCTATTGTTAACTAGCCTAAAAACTAATTCCCAATCTTTCCCATTTTTTGCATTTTTTCTATGTCCCCAACTGTTTTGAATTGCATCTTTTTGGAAGCCATGTACTAAACCCTTTGCTGGATCTGTTTTATAGCCCACAATGAATTGATCAATATAACTTCTAATATTTCTAACTCTTTTTGAGACTTCCATGTTTTCACCTCTTCATTAAAGTTTAAATCCTGAATTTTTATTTTTAGTTTTAAATCTACTCTCAGATAAAGCAATTTCATCTTTTAACACCTTAAATATTTTTTTAACGTCTTCTTCAGAATACTCGTAATTTGCTACGTTTGATAAATTACCAATTAATTGAATATTCTTAATTGTACTATTAACCCTTTTTTCTGCTAGTTCTTTAAATTTGTTTCTTTTATGTTCCATACTATGTACCTCACGAATAAAATATTACATTATTCATGCATTGTCAATATATTTACGAAATATATACAAAATATTTTAATTATACGAATATTAAAAACCCTATCTATAAATAGGGTTTATTTTTAATTTAAATTTAATATTCTACTATTGCTATAAACTTCTCCCATTTGATCTAACTCTACAAAAG
>CAYJFQ010000027.1:0-6011 GCA_964369955.1 uncultured Erysipelotrichaceae bacterium
TTTTTTAGATATAATTACATAGAAATTTTTGGATTAATCAAAATAATTTGCAATCGTCCAATGAAAAAATAAGAACTTATTTTGATAACTAAGTTTGGCAAAAAAAGATTGATAAATAAACAAGCAAGTGAAACTATATTTTATTTGCTTGTTTTTTACATCACTCTTCATTAAGTAAATAAACAGAATTTCCCTTTTCAGAAACATAGAGATAGAATAAATAAACTTCTGTTCATTATTATTGACAAATTTTTACAAATAGTGAACAATTAAATAAATGAACAGGAGTTTATTATATGGCTCAGAGATTAAAAGATATTAAAAGAGAGGCTATTATTAGCGCTACAAAGAAGTTGATGTTAGAGAATGGGATTGATAGTACTGATATGCGCTCTATCGCTAAAGAGGCGAATATTACTGTTGGTAATTTGTATCGTTATTTTGAGGATAAACAAGCTTTAATTAATACTATAACTAGTCCTTTGATTATGGAGCTTGAATTGATTTTGAAGAATAATACTTTTGGTGAGTTTTCTTTAAGTAATAAGAGCATGTTAAAGGTGATCGATAATAAGATTGGTAATATTGTTGTTGATAGAGTTATATCTAAGATATTGAATGATTTTTATTTAGTTGGGGTTAATGATAAGGATACGATGATAATTTTGTTGAATGATGTTTATTTTAAAGATGTTATTAATCAGTGGTTGAGTGACATATTGATTGATAATAAAGATAAACTTAAAACTGTGATGATTAAGATTCATATATCAGCTATGGTTAATAGTTTAAATACATTATTAAAAGAAGGGATCTTTTTAACCAATGAAGAATATTTAAAGATAAGTAAGTATTATGTTAATAGCTTAAATAAAACATTGATGGAAATTATGGGTGATAAATATGTCTAGAAAAAAATTATCTAGTTTAATTGGAGTAGTGTTGGTTATTGTATTAATTATCTTTCTTGTGGTGAGAAATGGTGATCAAGAAGTCATTGATGACCAAGAGAAAGTTTATAGTGTAGAGACTTTAGTGGTTGGAATGACTGATCAGGATACTTATCTTGAATATAGTGCATTGATTAAAAATAAGGACTTAGAAGAAGTTACTTTTCCAACTGTTGCTACTATTAAAGAAGTTCATGTTAAAGAGGGTGATTTTGTTAATAAGGGTGATCTTCTAGTCGTGTTAGAGAGTACTAATGCTAGTGCCCAAAAAGATAACGCTTATAATTTAATGATAAGTGCAGAAAATGTGATGAAGACTTCAGAATCTAATTTAGAGTTAGCTAGCAAACAATATGATAAGGTGGTTAGTGATCAAAACAATGATTCTGAATTTAAGACATTAAAAGCTAACTATGATAAAACTGCTAAGAATTTGGAACAAGCACAAGCAGAAGTTGATACGATTGATAGTAAGCTAGCTAACTTAAATAAAGAACTAGAAGAGCTAGAAAGTATTGCCACAACTCAAAAGGTAATAGTTGAGGATAAAAAGAAGATACTAGATGACTTAACTGCATCGGGTGAAGATACTACTACTGCTCAAAAGGAGTATGATGATGCCAATGGTGTTTATTTAAAAACCCTAGATGATATAAATGATAAAGAAACCGAAATAAATACTTTAAACAATAGTAGTGATACTGCTTTAAAAAGAGCTAATTTAGAAACAGCTAAAACTCAACATCAAGTTAACAAGATCCCTTACGATGCAATGGTTGCTGAAAGAGAAATAGAATTAGCTGCTGCAGAAAACGCAAAAAATACCGCTAAGTATACATATGACAGTTCAAAAACTTCTTATGAGAATGCGAAAACTAATTATAATAATGCTAGTAATTCTCTAGATGATTTAAAGTATCGTGCAAAAGGTAGTGGGGTTGTATTGGCTGTTGTCTCAAATGTGGGAGAGGTTGCTACTCCTTTAGCTCCGGTTTTAGTTTTAGGGTCTGATGCTTTAGTGGCAGAGTTTGGAATTTCTGCCGCTGATGTTGAGAGTGTTAAAATTAATAATAGGGCAATAGTTACAAGAAAAGATGTAGATTTTTTCGGGGAAGTAATTAATGTTTCAGTTGTTCCTGATGAAGTTAGCAGAACTTATTTAACTGAAGTGTTAATTGATGAAAATGATTCTGATTTTTTAATTGGTGAACTAGTTTCTGTTAAAGTGTTTATCGGAGAGAGTAGTGGGATATATTTACCGATCAATGCAATCTTAAATGATGGAGAAGATTATGTTTTTGTCTTAGAAAGTAAGCGAGCGGTTAGAAAGAATATAAAAATAGTAGCTGTTAATGACAACCAAGTAATGATTGATGGATTAAACATTGGTGATGAGGTTATTACCATGGGTAATAAAAGTCTTAAGAGTGGTTACTTAGTGAGTGTTGTAAAATGATATTAAATAAATTTGTAAAGATAATTCTTGAAAAGAGAATCATTATTTTAGTGATTGCTTTTCTTGTGGGAGTTACTGGGTTATATAGTTATTATGTAATTCCAAAACAAGAAAATCCTGATACTACTATTGCAGCTGCAGTTATTACCACTATTTATCCAGGAGCCACTCCAGCTGAAGTTGAAAAGAATGTGACCAATATTGTTGAAGAAGAAATCGCTAAACTTGATCATGTTGATTACTATACTAGTTCTAGCATGAATAGTGCTAGTGTAGTAGTAATAATGTATGAAATGGAATATAAGATTGAGGAGGTTGAAGATGATCTAAGGTTAGCAATTGAAGCCTCTAATCAAAAACTTCCAGAGTTAGCAGATGAGAGTATCATTAATACTGATGTAGTAAGTAATAATCAATTTATCATTAGTTTATCTAATGAGGCATATAGTGATAGTGAACTTGTAGAATATGCCACAATTGTTAAGGAGGTAATCCAAGAGGTTGAAGGTATTAACACTGTCACCATTGATGGAGAAAAAGAAAAACAAGTAATTATTGAAGTAGACAATTCCAAGTTAGAGAGTTATGGCATTTCAATTGAAAATATTTTAGGAGTACTACAAGCACAAAATCTTTCAATTCCTTCTGGAAGTATTGAATATGAAGACACAACAATTAATGTTGTGGCACCAGCGGTATTTGAGTCCTTAAAAGACATTGAAAACACTGTTATTTCAGGCTCAAGCACTTCATTAAGTTTTGTTAAACTGAAAGATGTAGCTGATATTTATATTGACGAGAAGGGCGAGTATTCTTATTTCCAGGATGGCAATAGCGCCATCTTATTAACCGGAACTATTGATGAAGGAATCAATGCAGTTAATGTTGGTAAAGATCTAAGAACTGCAATTGAACAGTCAAAAAAATTGGTGCCAAGTGATATTGTGTTTCATGAGACTATGTATGCGCCTGCTGACATTGAGAATTCAATCAATGACTTTATTTTTAACTTAATTCAAAGTATTGGGTTAATTGTCATTGTAGTAATGATTGGAGTAAGACTTAAAAACGCAATTGTCATATCAGTCGCTTTACCACTTAGTATTTTGGCTACCTTCATTGTTATGAAACTTTTAAATATTGAGTTTCAGTTTATTTCTATTGCAGCCTTAATTGTTTCTTTAGGAATCTTAGTTGATAACGCAATTGTAATGAGTGAAGCCATTCAACAGAATCTTAATAAAGGTATCGAGAAAAAAGAGAGCATTAAACAAGCGATTAAAGTAACGGCTATGCCTGTTTTTTCTAGCACTCTTACAACGATTGTTACTTTCAGTATCATATACTTTGTGCCAGGAGCTGTTGGTAAAATAGCGGGCACAATTCCAACGGTAGTAATAACATCACTTGTCGCTAGTTATATAGTCGCAATGGTCATCACTCCAATCTTAGCCTATATTTTCTTTGAGCCTGAAAAAGAAGAGAAGATTGCTAAAGTGTCTAAAATAAAAGTATTTATCGACAAGCTATTAGTTATTAGTTTAAAACATAAACTAAGAGTAATGGCACTAGCAGTTGTTACACTAGTATTATCACTATTATTAGTAACAACACTAGGAATGCAGTTTTTCCCTGTCGCAAACAAACCAATTGTTTACATTAATTTCCAAGGTGAAGAAATGTCAATTAATTCATCTACTAAAATAGCGCAATCAATAAATGAAGTATTAGAAACTCAAGAAGTAGTAGATAACTATACTTATGCAGTAGGCAAAGGACTGCCAAGCTTCTTCTTGACGGTACCAACGCTAACTAATGCTCAAAATGTTGGTCAATATGTTCTACAGTTAAATGAAAAACATTTAAATGAGAATTTTGGTAGTGCGGAAGAAGTTACTCGACACCTTCAAAAACTCTTAGATGAAAATGTTACTGGCGCAACAACCACAGTCAAAAACTTAGAGTACTCACTTCCTTCAGAGGCTAAAATAGCTTTCTCCATTAGTGGTGATGTTGAAGTTATTTCTGAAGTTGCAGAAGACATGACATTAGCACTAGCACAAATTGAAGGAACTACTAATGTTAGAAATACAATTGTACAATCGCAATATGACTATCATATCGACCTTGATAGTGACACTCTTTCATCATACGGACTTCTTAAGTTTGATGTCTTAAAACAAATCAATACTTCATTAATGGGAGCTAATGCCGGTGTGTATCAGGGTGGTAATGAAGATATCGATATTATCTTAAAGTCAGATATTGAAAGTTTAACTGACCTTAAAGATTTATTAATTGTTGGAAGCGTAGCTAATACTAAGGTATCTTTAGGACAAGTATCAGATATTACTTTAGCTCCATCAATACCGGTGATTGAGCATTATAATGGCGAGAACTTTGTTTATGTTCTAAGTGATCTATTGCCTGGATATAATTCATTAGGTATTGAGAATCAACTAAATAAAAACTTTACAGATAATTTAGATGTAGAAGATGTAACTATTAGTGGACATGGAGAAGTTAGTAACATGTTTGACTTAATCTCAAACTTGGGAATTAGTAGTATTTTAGCAGTACTAGTTATCTATCTAATATTAGTACTACAATTTAAAAGTTATAAACTACCATTAATTATTCTTTGTAGTATTCCTTTAAGTTTTATTGGATGTGGTTTTGGCTTATGGATTTTCAATATGGATATTCAAGTAATGGCATTATTAGGACTTGTTAGTTTATTTGGAATTGTAGTAAACAATGGAATACTATTAGTAGAAGTAATGAAAGAGAAAACAAGTAATGGAGTAGACATTGATACAGCTTGTAAAGAAGCTGTAACCGAGAGGTATCGTCCAATCTTTATGTCTACAATAACAACATGCATTGGACTTGTGCCACTAATATTGTCAGGAGACGCAATGAGTGCTCCAATGGCTTCCGTTCTCTTATTTGGTTTACTGTTTTCTACAATTCTAACAATGGTTGTTATACCTACTTTATATGCCTATCAAATGCAGAAGAAAATTAGTTTTATAAATAATAATGGAAACTAATGAATCGATGTATAGAACAAAGTTAATTAACTTCAGCTTTGTTTTTTACGTATTGAGAAAATGTAGACTAACATTGGTAACAATCAAAATGCCCTGATTATTTTAAGAGATAGATTGCACTTAGTTGATTACTTATGTAAAATAAAACTAATAGTTATGATAATAACTAAGACATAATAAGGGGAACAAAGTGAAGAAAGAAAAAAGAGATTTAATTGAGAAGTTTAAAGGGATAGTTGTATCTTGTCAAACTCAACCTGAAGATCCTATTCATGGCGATGGTATTAGTACAGTAGTAATGATGGCAAAAGCTGCTAAGTGGGGCAACGCAAGTGGTTTGAGGGCAAATACACCTGAACAAATTTCTGCAATAAAAGCAACTAGTGATTTGCCAGTAATTGGCCTTTATAAGATTTGGCACGATAATACTGATGTCTTTATCACTCCGACAATAGAAGCAGCTAGAGAAGTGGTGGCTGCAGGGGCTGATATCTTGGCAATTGATTGTACATTCCAAATAAATCACTTAGGAATTAAGGCTTGTGAATTAAT
>CAYJFQ010000028.1:0-4856 GCA_964369955.1 uncultured Erysipelotrichaceae bacterium
ATTACATCATTAACATCTACATTATATGGAGTAGAGGTAGTGTTTTGGATTGTTAGATAAGATACATTTTCAACTACAAATGAAGCTGTTTCATTCGATTGTAAATCTTTGATAGCTCCTGTTTGATCAATATAGTCAACGTTGACATCTTTGTTAGTATTTCCGCTTACTGTGCCTCCGTTTGTTATATCGTCCCAGTTTATATCTTCAGCTTTTATCGTTTCATAATATGAAAGCCTCGCACTATGAATTCCTATTTTTTGCATATCCCATTCGATTGTTTTGGCGTCTGCATTGTAGGATATTCCTAAATTTTTAGCCTCTTCGCTTTCAAGAGAATATATAGTTTTGGTTTCTTTTACATCTTTTCCTTCGTAGTTATATACATATTCAAGAGTTATTGGATGATTTTCTGATATTTCGAGGTTTAACATATCACCTATCGTTGTGCTCATCTGGCTAGTAGATGTCAAAATAGCTTCTAAATATTCGATAATACCTTTAAAGTCTTCTAAAGATTTACCGTTATAAGCTAGATTGTTTCCTTCGCTGTCTGTTGTAGAGGCGGCTTCTGAGTATGTTGTCATAGCGTAATTATCTAAAGAGACTCCTACAAAGGCCATAAGAGCATCGTTTTCAGTAGCTATTCTGTCCACTAAAGTTTTTATAAACTCTGTGGCAGTACCTCCTTGGTAAGGCCTTCCATCTGTTACCATTATTGCTATATTTTGGCCATAACTTTGAGATTGAAACATAGTTTCTGCTGCTAAATAGGCCTCTGACCAGTTTGTTCCGGCATAACCTGTAAGTTCTCCAAAACCTGTGTTTTCAAAATTGGTAGATTCTAAAGGCCTTTCTTCTCTATTACTAATTGCGTATTTTACAAAACCTACTTCATTATCGGGGTTTTCTGCAACGGCCATATCTGAGAGTTCTTCAAATAACACTTTTGCGACAAGCATTCTGTCATAGCACAAGCTATTAGATTTTAAATAATTAAAATATTCGTCTGATCCAGTTGCCCTCCAATCTGGTGTAGTTGGGGCTCCTGGCGTATTATACCATTCAGCAGGTGAATAATATTCGTTTACAGCAGAATTATTAGTTTCTAAGAATCCTAAATTTATTTTTGAAAAATATTTCTTTTCTTCTTCAGAGGTTTCGAAAGGCTTTGAAGTATCTTGAATTTCAAAAAATCTATTTTTATCTTCTGTATTATCATATCCTAGGTGTTTAAAATTTGCAGACTCATAGTGATTTCGTTCAGGTGCGTCAGATTCACTTAAATAAATATTAACATAAGATATTTTTGATGATGATGTTGCGATTCCCTGTTCTATTGCTTTTGTTTTGATATAATTCAAAAGTAGAGTTCTGATATTTCCCCATGAGTCAGTAAATCCTGCTTCTTGTGGGTTATAATAATAAACATAAGGTTTATCATCTATGTTTAATCTTATCCTGTAGTAATGATCTTCGTTCATACAAGGTGAAGCGTTTGCAGAGTAAGATTTGTCTTCTGCTGACATATTCATTGAACCTGATTGGTCCATTAAAAATACTACATTTGTAGGAGCTGGGATTGTCAGGCCCTTAAAATCTACATCAACTTTTAAAATATTATTTTCTTTATTTGCATTAGAATCGTAATAAATTTGCGTACTTGTAGCCCCAGGTTCTGATGTCGTTAAAAGGTCATTTAAATCCGACATGCTATCATCAAAAGTTTTTACATCTTTCGTATCTTTTACATCAATTTCCATATTTGTCAATTGTATATTTGTTGGGTTTAACTTGTAAATAATGTTGCTTTCAATAATAGCGCATACAGTTGTTGTTGACAACAATAACATTATTATTACAAAACTTAGTATTTTTTTCATTTTTCTATGTATTTCTTTCTTTAATATTCATGATTTTTGAAATCTTCATTTTTATCTTTAACTATAGATATTATCTTCTAAGATATTTAAAACATCTCTTTAATATCTGTTGTGTTTTTACAGGAAATCCTAACATTGTCACAGCGGTTAAATTATGATTTTAAATATATTCCGCCTGTAATTATATCCCTATTTTTTAAAAATATCAATTCCAAAACTAATTTTATCAATAGTGTCTATTGCTAAATTTAATTTTAACTTTCTCCATATTAAAAGGAATAATTTCTATTGGCTTTAGAAATTATTCCTTAAATGTAATTTATTACTTAAACAAAGTAAATTATTTTAAGTATTTTACTTTGTTTCTTTTTTCTTTACCATTAATAGTAATATTACTAATAGTGCTATTAGTATTCCGATAACATAGTAAACAACATTATAATTATCTCCAGTGTCTGGTATGTTAGTTTCTGGTTTTGGTGTTCTATGAGTTAGTATTTCTGCTTCTAAGATAGGTGTTCCATCATCAAATAGAGTTACAGGTTGATCCTTTACTCCTAATTTTGCTTGTGAATTAATCTCAAAGTCATATTCAATAGCTGTTACAGAATAATTAAAAACTAGTGTTTCTCCTGCTTTAAGATCTGGTATTTCAAAGATAATGAGATTTTTACCTTCATCATAAATTCCATCTGGACTACTTAAGTATTTAGTTCCTACTGGTACTTGTTGATAAACAAAGTTATTATCACTATCTAATGTTCCTGTATTAGTTACTGTTATCTGATAGTTAATTACATCATTAACATCTACATTATATGGAGTAGAGGTAGTGTTTTGGATTGTTAACTTACTATGTTTTTCGATGATATAACTTGCAGTGTCATCCATATTTATTTCTTTTTCTCTTCCTGAATAATCTAAATAAGAAGTTCCTGATTCTCCAAGGGAAGTTCCTACTAGTGTTTCACCACCTTCAATTTTGTCCCAATCTATTTTAGCTTCATCAAACTTCTTATAGAATGTTAATCTAGCAGAAGTAATCCCTCTATTTGCAGTATCCCAATTAACATGACCTGTTGTAGAATCATAAGTGATTCCAAGCTTTTCAAGATCACTTATAGAGTTTGCCTTTTCTGTAAATACTTCGATAGAATCTTTAATCATATATGTAACTTCTACTGGATGATTATCATCTATACTCATATAAAAATCACTTTCAATGTTTGTGCTAATATGGGTAGTAGCTGTAAGGATTTTTTTTAATTCTTCTTGAATATTTAGTAAATCTTGGGGATTTTGGGAGTTTCTCATATTCTCTTCGCCATATGAATCTGATGTGGCAATGAGCGGTCCCCATCTATTGAAATAATCGGTTGGAATATCTATGCCTATAAAGTATACAATGGCACCTGTTTCTTTAACAAATTCATCCATGTATGCAATCATTTCAGCGTTTGAATTGAGAACTCCGTTAGGAGATCCATCTGTTACAAACACTAGAAGATTTTGATTATTCGAATGAGCTTCACCTTCTTTTGTAAATTCAGCTTTTGCAAAATTAAGGCCTTGTTCGTAATATGTTGACTGTCTTCCTATCGTATTTAGAAAACTATCATCTAAAGGTTCAGTACTGAGAGACTGAGATCCGTATAGTTGCCTTGCAAAATTAGCAAAGCCTACATAATTACCAGAGTTTGTCAAAGCTATTTCTGACAATTCATGAAATACAGATTTTGAAATATTCATTCTGTCGTAGCAAAGGCTTGCTGCGTTTAGGCTTGCAATGTAATCGCCGGCAGATATGCTTGTATCAATTGGTACAGGAGAATAGAATTCCCAAACCGATGTCGGGGCTAATTGATTGAAAGTATTATTTTCTATTTTGACAAAGTTCTTTTTTCTAAGTTCTTCTTTTCTTATTTCTTCATCTGTTACAGGAGTTTCAATATATAGTCTTTCTGCATTTTTTAGAATAGATGTTCCAGAATAGTCATAGTGAAAATTTGAAGGTCTGTTTTCATCTGTGTGTATGTAGAAATAATTTGAAACTGTAGATATTATACTGGTGTCAGTTGCAACGCCCTCTTTGATCGCATGAGTTCTAATTTCTTCTAATATTTTCTTTTTCCCGTTTGAATCATACCAGTCACCTGTCCAGGCAGATTCTGATGGAGCATGGTAGTAATTATAAAATACGCCATCTATCCTAATTCTTACTTCGTATACATGATCTTCATGAAGACAAGGTGTGGTGCTAACAGAGCCAGAAGATTGTCCTGCCGTCATATTCATTGAGCCCGATTGGTCTGTCACAAACATAGTATTAACAGGTAGAACTAAAATATCGCCTGTAAAATCAATATCTACCCTTAATAGGTTTTGTTTTCTATCTTCTTCACTTTCAAAATATATTGAAGTTTTAGCTGCCCCTGTATCGCCAACTTCTTCCATCTCTTCTCTTAAATTTTCTACTGAATCTAAAAAAGGTATATATTTGTCTTCTTCTTTGATGTCTATCGATACTTGAGTTAAATCTATACTGTTTGGTGACATTGAATATACTATATTAGGACCTTCAATAACTGCAGCACTAACTGTGACAACACTGATTAATAATGTTAGTGTTAATATGAATATTTTTTTAAACATAACTTCTCCTTAGCTAAATATATTTATAGAATGGTATAATTTCTTTATTTTTTACATTAAATAACATACAAAAAAATGCACACTTATATATGCCACTATAGTATAAATCATTATAGTATCTTGGTCAATTATTAAGAATTTTTTCCTTTAGTTTTTAAAAAAGAGCTTGATTTTACTATAAAATAAAAAGGAATAGTTTCTATTGTGTTTAGAAATTATTCCTTAAATGTAATTTATTACTTAAATAAAGTAAATTATTTTAAGTATTTTACTTTGTTTCTTTTTTAGTTTTTTTACTTGTATGATTGTTTTTCTCTCTAG
>CAYJFQ010000029.1:0-4521 GCA_964369955.1 uncultured Erysipelotrichaceae bacterium
CAATATACTGGTTAGTTTCTTCAATAATATTGCAAATCACGTACAAATATTTAAGTGCTAAACACTAATAAATAAATAGAGTGTTAAAGTATAGAAAAATAATACAACATGAAAAGGTGTTGTAACTCAAAAATCCACTCTCAAAAATGGTGATGTGTCTTAGGGGAGAAATAGTAAAAGCGAACTGAATACGAAAAAAAAGCTTGTAGAAATATTTTCTTCAAGCTTTTTTGTTTTTAGTTGTTTATATAGATTAGTTATGATATAATTATTATGGGATAATATATTGAATTTTAGAAAGTGTGGTGATTTATATGAAGTTGATATTAGAGATACCAAGAGCGATAAGGCACATTAATGCACAAATAAGTATTAAAGATATTGCAAAGAAAAAGGATGATTCGGAAATAGATATTATTTCTAATAGGGTTTTGCAAGAATTCCAGTCTAATATATTTAGTTTTCGTAATACGGAAACAATAATATTAAATCAAGGAAACAAAAAAAGATTGGTAAAAAGATTTACTAATGAATTTTCAACAGAAAACATATTATGTCAATGCATTAAGCAAATATTAGATAGGGAATTTAAAGTTAAATACCCTAACAGAAACAAGATATCTAAATCTCTATTTAACGCCTTTGGATCAATTAAGCATATGTCTGATTTTACAATTATAAAGTTCGACTTTAAAGATTATTTTAATTCAGTATCTTCTACATATGTGTATCATCAAATTATCAAACCACATCTAAGCGATAGATTTGAAATTGATTTATTAAAAAAATATGCTGAAGATACTAAGTATGCTTATGCTGGCTTGCAAACATCAAATGCGATAGCGGAAATTATTGCTAAGTCATTCGATAATGAAATATTAAAAGTTTTTTCCACAAAGGGAATACTTTATTACGAAAGGTACATTGATGATGGCATAATTGTTTTAAATGAATATGTACCTGAAGATATATGTAACAATATTATTACACAAGCTGTTTTGTCTGTATTTCATATTAATAATTCATCAGTTAATGAAAAATGCAAAACAACTATAAACGCTTCAAAGTTCAAATATATCTCCAAGCGAAAAATGAATAATAATCAAATTTATGATGTCGATTTTTTGGGTTATAACTTTATTTTTTCCCTTAATAACAACAAAATAAAAATACAATACGGTATTACACAAGCAAAAAAAACAAAATATATGGGACGTATTGAAGATATAGTAAAACTTTACTCTGAACCTATCATCAATGGTATTGCTAATTCTGACTATCATAAGTTAGAATTACTCCGCCATCGTATTTTAGCTTTCACATGCCGAGAGGTTTATGTAACCAAAAAATTCAAATCAAATATTTGGAAAGTAAAAGGATTTATATCCAACTATTGTGAACTGCGATATTTATTCGGAAGTTCACTATTAGAACCAGACACTGAAGATTTTCTAAGAAATATGGTTTTTAATGCCTTTACAAACTTGAATCAAGACTTACCTTACTTCCTAAAAGGTGATGGTAGTAATGCATACTCATTGTATTATAACATGGAAAAGAATAGAACATTACTATTTCATCCTCAGATTGGGTATAGTGAAGCAGATTTAATAGAATTGTGTAGAAAAATACATATTTCTGTTATAGATTCAACAGGTTCAAAACGGGGATATGGTACTTTAGTTCGAGATTACTTAATTAAAACTAAAGTAGGATATTAAATACAAAGAGGCAGAGTTGCCTCCGCCTCTTTGGAACAATTGCCGTAGCTATGTTCATAAATATACAGTAACAATTTGCGTTAACATACTGCGTTAATCTGTATACCGATGATGTGTGTGTTACTTACGCAACACTGCAAATTAATTTGATTTGCAATAATATTATATCATATTAGGGGGGGGTGGATTACAATGGGTTGGAACGGAATGGAACGAAATAAATTAGATTATATTTTAACAGATTTATTACCAGTTGAGCTATCTGAAAATTTTTCTCTCAAGCCATTCTACGATTTTCTATTGAAAAAAGAGAATCAAAAAACGATAAATCATATAGTAGAAAATATTAAAAAAGTAAAGGCAAGCAATAATAAAAAACTATTTGAAGGTGGATGGGATACACAACCACTTAAGTATCCTATTTTAAAAGGAGCAAATTCATTTAGAGAAATGAGCTTGATTCAGCCTTTATCTGCGATAAATCTGTATATTTTTATAGAATGTTATCAAAAAGATATTCTTAATTATTTCGAAAAAGAGCATTGTTTCTCTCTTAGATATCATAAAAAGAGTAATGATTTATTTTACAAGGGTAAAACCAACAAAACAATATCATATTTTCAGCAACAATCTAAACGTAGTGGGAAATCTGCCATTCAACAAATGGGAACATATTACAAAACAATACCTTTTGAATCATTAAACGCTTTTACGAGCTCTTTAAAATGGAGAATGAGTAATTTTCACTATCCTTATTATGCTCAGTTAGACTATAAATCATGTTTTGATAGTATTTATTCACATTCTTATAAATGGATTATAGAAAGGAATGTAATAGATTCTAAAGAAGCGAAACATTCTTCATTATTTATAACTATTGACCGTATTTTGCAGAATATTAACGGAAAATCTTCAAATGGATTGATTGTAGGTCCAGAATTTTCACGAATGATAGCTGAAGTACTATTACAGCATATTGATAAGAATGTAAAAATTGAATTATCCAAAATAGGTATTCTGCAAAATAGAGATTATGTTGCATATAGATATGTTGATGATATATATATATTTGCTAAAACTCAAGAAACGATAAATTGTGTCATTAGTACTTTTTCTGAGATAGCTCATAATTACTTAATTCAATTAAATGAGCTAAAAATTTCTAAGGGTCAGACACCTTGTTTGCCAAAAGAATGGTTAGCTAAAACAAGATTAATATCAGACAATCTTAGTAGCTGGTTTTATACAAAGCAAGAGTATGCTAAGTTACCAGAAGATGAAAAGCATATAGTGAAAAAAGACTTTGTATTTATTGATAGAATTAAGGATGACATAACAGTTCTAATGAAAACACATGATAGGGACAAAAGAACTATAGTTTCTTATTTATTATCTACTATCTACAATAACATTAGTAGAAAAAAGGATGATGTTACACTTTTTGGATTGCAAAGTCATGGGCGAGCGTTAATGTTACTTGATATGGCTTTTTTTATTTATTCATTTTGTCCTACATATGAACAAAGTCGTAAAATGATTTCTATGATGGTATATGTTAACTCTGAATTAGACTTTAAAGGAAATAATGCAGTTAGAAAGAAAATAAAAACGTTATTAGATAGATATAAATTTATCTTTTTGAATGGTAGTTTATTCGATTTAATTGATTGGTTTGTATTTTTGTTAGAATACAAAATTCCATTAGATGTTAAGGTCGAAGAAGTTCTCATAGAAAAAGTGAAAACACATAATGATCCGATTTTATGGGGTAATTTATTATTATATGCGAAGTATAATTCTATATTTTTTAATCAAATTAAGAACTTAGTAGAAGAAATTATTAATTCAGAAATCGAACGGATTACTACAAAAAACATTATGCTCAACAGAGAATTTTGGTATGTATTGGTTTTTCACAATTGTCCCTACATTTCACCATCAACTAAAACAAATATAGAAAATGTAATTCAAAACATAACTCCAGCCCCAACTGCAAGCAATCATTCGGATATTTCTATTCGTATGCTGTGTCAGTTTTTGAAGTTAGCTGATAATCAAGGGAAAAAGCAAATAGATAGCTTTTTTAATTGGAATGCAGAAAAAGGTATGGGTGTAAGGCTTACTTACAGGACATACCAGCGGACAGTATTTAAAAAATATAATAAAAAAAGTGGTTTCTATACCAGTTTAGATTAAATATAATCAAGGCGTAATATAATAGTGACTGATATTAAAACACTTTTGAGTGAAATACGGATATCAGTAAAGAAACAATCTACCACAGGAAAAATTGAACTAAAACCGATACAAAAAAGAACCTTAGTATTAACGACCAAGGTTCTTTTTCCTTTAAATATAATATCGATACTCAAAAACTGAACGATTGAAAATCTTTTGATATTTCATAAAGTTCATGTCCATCAATTTTCAATAACTCGTTTATCAAAAAAACATTTTCTAATCACATTTTTCTTTTCGCTACTCACTTATATCACTACCCACAAATTCTATATCTAAATCATACTTTTTTATTAAATATTCATCTAACATATTATTTGAAAGAGATAATATTTTCTTCTTTTCTTCTCCTGTAAATTTAGGAATTGAAAAGTTTTGTATATACTTTTTTTGATAGCATTTATAATTACCCTCAATAGCATAACTGGTATTGCTTACATAGTAATCCATTACTTTTGAATTAGCAACCTTTTGTATTAACTCAATATCTACACCTTCAGACTCTAAATTATGAGAGTTTTTACACTCTTGCCTATATTGATAAAATGTGGGGGATTATGAG
>CAYJFQ010000030.1:0-3587 GCA_964369955.1 uncultured Erysipelotrichaceae bacterium
CTTTAATAGTTAAATATATTAAAAACAAAGAGACGATGAAAATTGTCTCTTTTTTGTGGAGTTAGATGAAGTGTTTCAATTTTGTAAAGCAAATTAACTTCTCTACTAAAGTACCTTAGTGTAACTGTTAAAGATAGGTGGTTTGATAGTGAGACCCAAGAAATTATAACAAGAATCACACATATGAAAAAATAGTTATTAGATATTTTAAAAAAACTAAGGTATTTTAACGTGAAGTTAAGTCATGTTAAAAAAATGAAAAAAATTTAACATAAGACGATACTAGTTATAAATAACGGATACAATTATTTAAAAGATTATGGAACTATAAATACAAGACTTATAAAGGAAATCCAAGAAAATATTAAAGAATTTATAAGGTTTATATTGAAAACTACTGAACAAATGGTGATATTTACAATTGATTTCATCAACAAAATTTTTGAAGCATGGAGCTTACTGGTGAAGGCATGAAAGAAAAGTGCCTAAACTTTATTCTGGAGAATTAGGTGAATACCTATACAGTCACTTTTATTCTAAAATTGATTAGTTTAAAGATGAGTATGATTTAACTCACCAAACAACTATCACAAGACTAATAAAGTTAGCTAAAAACCGTTTCTTAAATGTTGAGACTATTGGGAAAGAAGCTATTTTCGCAAACAGAAAACTGATGCGATTAATGCGGAAGTAGTAAATATAAATATTGATTTTAAAACATTAAAATTTGTAGACAAGACTATTGTTGGTAGTAGATTTCTTATTACCATTATTTCTACAAACTTTTTAATTAAGCTGTATTTATACTATTCATTCATTTTTAGTTTCACCTTTCTCATGTATTCTGCAATCAGAAGTTATTGTAACAAACTATTATCATTTGGATATTTTATGCCAATATATTAAGAAGTTATTATAATCGAACAAGATTAAATGAAAATGAAAATGAAAAACCACGATATTACAACTTGATTTATTTAAAGCAACAGCTTATAATTTATACTAAAGTACCATAGTGATGATGTTTGGTATAGGTGCTTTGATAGAGGTGATGAAATGAAAAAAAGTGCTAAGAAAAAAAATATTGAAAGCACATTTAAGAAATATAATTTTATGATGACAACAGCACAACTAAAAGATGAGGGTTTTTATCACGCTGATATTGTGAACTACCTTAATGAAGGTGTGATTGAAAAAGTAAAAAGAGGATACTATTATTATCTCCAAAATGATAGCGGGAGTGAAATATTGATAATAAACAAATTATTTCCTGATGCAGTGTTGTGCATGGAAACTGCTCTATTTTATTATGGATATACGGATAGAAATCCTTCTGAATGGAATTTTGCTATAGATAAAATGGTGTCTAAAGGAAGGACGGAAATTGATTATCCTTTTATCACTGCTTATCGTGTAGAATCATCAATTCTTGCGCTTGGTGAAAGTGAAGGAACAATAGATAGAGAAAGAGTGCGAATCTATGATATAGATCGTACCATTTGTGATGTTCTCAGAAGTGTGAATAAGGTGGACAAAGAGATATTCAATAAAGCTATACAAAGATATGTTATTGACGATCAAAAAAATATCCCTAATTTAATGAAATATGCAAAAAAACTGCGAGTGCAGAAAAAGGTGAAAGACTTGATAGGGGTGTGGCTATAATGGTGGATATTGCTGCATCGGTATTGGCAAAACTAAGAAATAAGGCAAAGAATGCAGGTGTAAGCTATCAGCAATGTCTGCAACTCTTTATGCAAGAAGAGTTTTTGAGAAAACTTTCAAAATCTGGCTATGAAGAAAATCTTGTTCTAAAAGGCGGATTGTTTATCTATACACTAACTAACTTTGAAAGTAGAGCCACAGTCGATGTAGATTTTTTACTGAGACATTTTTCAAACTCTATGGAAGATGTCCAGATTTTGTTGGAAAAAATTATATGTACTGACACTGGAAATGATTATATAACAATGAAAACGAAAAGGTTTGAGAAGATTTCTCCACAGAGAAAATATAATGGTATCAGCGTTCAAATTATTGCTCAGATTAAAAGTGTTTGCGTACCATTTAGTATAGACATAGGTATCGGAGATGTGATTACACCAAAGGCAGAAGAAAGAACTATTACTACTCAGCTCCCGGAATTTGAAGCGCCTATAATAAAAACATACTCTATTGAAAGCGCGATTGCTGAGAAGTTTGATGCTATGTTACAAAGATTTGAACTTACTAGTAGAATGAAAGACTTTTATGATATCTATTACTTGGCTGCTACTTTTAATTTTGAAGGAGCAAGGCTTCAATCAGCTATCTTCGAGACTTTAAGTTGTCGTGGCACTACCTATGAATCAAATAGCTTTGATAGACTTATGACATTATCTAATAATGACGATATTGTTAAGAGATGGAAAAATTTTCTTAAGGTAATCAAAGACGATTCTTTAGATTTTCAGATGATTATGGATATGATAAGAACTTTCCTCTCACCTGTTTTTGAGTCAATTATTAGAGAAGATGAGTTGCTTTTAAGGTGGGACTGCGAGAAGTGTGAGTGGATAAATTGACTTAACAAAAAATATAAAATAGAAATGATAATGCGATGAGAACATTGTATATAATGAATTTAGAACCATATATTCATCTAGTGTATTTGTTAATCTAATAATGAATCTATAATAACTAATTATTAGTTGAAAAATGATCCATTTTTAGATTGGTAAATAAAATAACTCCTATATAGAGAAAATATTTATTTAAAAATACAATTCATATATAGATTTATAAAACAAAGGAGCAATAATGAATAGATTAAATAAGAGAAGTAGAACTAGAAGGGCTAAACAAAGAGGCACAGACATCGATTATAATAAATTGGCTTTGGCGATTGTTAAAGCAAAAAATATGATTGATGAAGAAAAGGGTAGAGATGTAGAAAAAGATAAAGTAACAAGGGCACAAAAACTAGAGAGTCTCTCAATATGTAAAAACCTAAGAGATTATTACGATAAGTTCAAAAACTGCTTTAATAATAGAGATGTAGATAAGTTGTTAAAAGACATCGGTAAGTTTTTTAATATTCTACTTAATTTAATATTATTTCCGAGCAAATTCTATTTTAAAAACACAATGTTAGGAAATTTGTTAATCTTATCAACACTGCTTGTTGTTGTTTATAAAGTCTTGAGTTTTTTTCTCTTTGTTTTTATCTTGTTGATAATTATAGTGCCTTTTACGTTGAAGTTTAATATTGTTAATTATTTGATAGCTCTATTATTAGTAACATTATTTAGTTTATTTAGGAGTGGTTTATCAATCGCTTGTAAAGAAATTGAAGAATCAAAAGATATTTATTTTATTAGTAATTTATTTTCTTCAATTGTTTCATGTGTAGCAGCTATCGCTGCGATAGTAACAGTGATTATCTCATTAATGCACGCTGGAGCTCTGTAGATTAATAATTTGATAATACTAAAATCTATCTATAAAGTATAAGCAATTTAGATAGTGTCATTCAACATTAATCAAAATAGTTAATTTTTTAACTTTCTATGCAATAAAACAGACACTTAGAACGTTATCTATGTGAA
>CAYJFQ010000031.1:0-3120 GCA_964369955.1 uncultured Erysipelotrichaceae bacterium
TACAAAGTGACATTGTAAGCTGTCACAATATTGATGCATTATCTATATGCTATATTGCTAACTTGTTTAAGAAAAGTAAATTCAAACTTATTTATGATTCACATGAATATGAGTTAGGTTTGAAAAAAAATGAAGGAAAAATTAAAAAATTTTTTGTATTTCATTTAGAAAGGTTCCTTATAAAAAATAGCATGTTCACAATCGTAGTTAATCAATCGATAGCAGAAAGATTAATTAAAAACTACAATTGTGAATCAAAAATTATTGTTTTAAGAAGTACTCCATACAAATGGGATTTGGATAAAGAAGAGGTTGAAAAAACAAGAAGCATGTATTTAGACTTTTTTTCGGAATTCAAAAATCCATTTATAGTTTTATATCACGGCGGAGTAATGCTTTATAGAGGTATCGAAGAAACTCTTGAAGCGATGAAAGATAATGATTTTTGCTTTGTTATTATGGGATATCCTTCCAGTGTTGAATATAAGGATTCTTTGATAAATTATATTGAAAATAACAACTTAGAAAAAAGAGTATTATTACTGAATGCTGCTGCTACAACGGAAATGTATAAATATATTTCTGCTAGTGATTGTGGTATAGCACCAATTACCGGCAAGGTCTTGAATTATTACCTGTCTTTACCAAATAAAATACTGGAATGTGTTCAATCAGAAACACCAATAATATGTAGCAACTTTCCAGAAATGAAAAAAATAGTTTTAGATAATGATGTTGGATTGTTGTTAAATGGTATTAACCCAAAAGAAATAGCTAATAAAATAAGGGAAATGGCTTCGAATAAAAGCGATTATAAAAAGTATAAAGAAAACTTAAAAACACTAAAAACAGAATTATGTTGGGAAAACGAAAGTAAGATTTTAATCAACAAGTTAAATGAAGTGTTATGTGGAGGACAAAAATGAGTAATGTCAACGAAATAGTGAATAATGCATTATGTAGTGGTTGTGGTGGATGTGCATCAACATGTAGTTTTGATGCATTAAGTATTAAGGAAAATGCAAGTGGATATTTACAAGCTTTAATTGATGATGACAAATGTACTGATTGTGGTGCTTGTAGCAGAAGTTGCCCTGTAAATCATAATTTTAATGATTTATATGCTGATCCTTTTTACGGTAACCCAATAAAAGGTTACTCTGGATACGCTCTAAATTCAGAAATTAGACAAAAAGGACAGAGTGGAGGAGTTGTCACTGCATTGCTTAGTTATATGCTAGATAATGGCATGATTGAAAAAGCACTTGTAAATAAATATAATAATGACAATAAAAAATCTGATCTTGTTTTTGTAGAAAATAGTAAAGACTTGCTAGAATGTGGAGGTTCAATTTATGTTCAAAGTGCTGTTTGCGAAGAACTTTTAAAAGAAAGCAAACTTGATGAAGTAGCGGCAGTTACACTTGGGTGTCAATCACAATATCTTGAGATGAATAATAAAAAACCAAAATTCAACATAGGTTTAATTTGTTATGGTAACTACTCAAGAGACTATATTTCAGCAATAATAGAAAAAAGTAACTATCAAAAAGATTCAATTAGTGAGTTTAAGTTCAGGGACAAGAGAGGTGGCAGAGGCTGGCCTGGTGACACAACTTTTTTAGATGGGAATAAAAGAGTGAGAATTTCTAAAACAGTTAGAGCGGATCTAAAACATAAATATGGGTTATTCCGTTGTATTTCATGTTTTGATCAAATGAATACATCATCTGATATTGTGGTTGGAGATCCTTGGGGATTAAATGAATATAATAAAAAAGAGGGATATTCAATTTTTATTGCGTATAATCAAAAATCAATACAATTGATTGAAGATGCAATTGAAGCTGGTTATTTATATGCAGAAAATGTTGAACTTGACGATATTTACAAAGGACAGGGTGTTGAAAATAGAACCAAAAACAAAGTACTTACAGCTTTTTCATTGGCTGACAGATTTAATTATAAGATGCCTGAGACAAAACCTATATTTGAAAAAGAATTTATTAACTACAGTGAATTAGGTAGAAGAATGAAATATACTAAAGATATAATGACAGAATCATCAATTGATGCAGTAAAAGAGATGAGAAAAGATAAGAGTATTTTATTAATTGGTGTAAGCTTACCTCATAATTTAGGATTTCCATCAATAATCAGTGCCTTTACTGACTATGTGTATAGTGAATATCCGTATTTAAAAATTGATTATGTTGAAAGAAAAGGTAACGAGGATATTAAAGAAAATCGCATTTTAGCTGAAAAATATTTAATAAATCCTATTACTTTACCAACATTCAAAAGAATTAAGAGTATAATTAAGCATATTTATTGGGCAATAATATACCGTCTTAAAGGAAGTTTAAAAGGTAATTCAAAAGCCAAAAGGTTAATTTTAAAAATAGCAAAATATGATTTAATTATAGAGATGACAGGCATTGTTTTTACTGACAAAGCTGATGTAAAAGTCAGAAGAAATATCAGTTTGTTTTTCCCGATAATACTCGGAAAAATTATTGGGAAAAAATGTATTAAATCAACATCAGCTATTGGTCCGATAAAAAACAAGGACAATAAAATTGCTTCTGAAATTATTTTGAAAAGATGCTTTGATTTTGTCGTCGCTAGAGATAATGAAAGTAAGAAGATTTGTGAGGATTTTGGTTTAAAAAATGTTGACGTTGCACCTGATACAGCTTTTTGTATGAAACCTGAAGTTTGTGATAAATCTGAAGAAATTAAGAAATTAAAAGAAGAAATGACCATTGTAGGTGTTTCGTTAAGTCATCAATTAAGATGGAGAACTCCTGATTATGACAAAATTATTGCGAATGTTATAAAGACAATTAAAGAGAAAAATCCTAATACTCATTTCCTTTTAATACCAAATGAGAGAAAACCTAGATTAGACAGAGATGATAGAGTGGTCTGTGAGGAAATTGGCGCATTATTAGATGGAGTTAATTATGAAATTGTTGATGGTGATCTTTTAAATCCTAATGAAATAAAAGCTGTTGTTGGTCAATGCGATATTATTTTAGCCTCGAGGTATCACACGCTTATCGCAGCTTTATCACAGGGTATACCTTCAATTGCTTTATCTTGGCACCACAAATACAA
>CAYJFQ010000032.1:0-2731 GCA_964369955.1 uncultured Erysipelotrichaceae bacterium
GTAATTGTGTATAGTAAAAAATCTCTTGTGACAACTAAAACAATTATCTGCAATAAATTTGTTGTGAGTTGATAGATAGTATCCACTTTTTTGATAATATATGATTTTTGATCAGCAACAATAATAGTTCTCTTATAAGAAAAGAACCAATAACTAACACAAGTTCTCATTAAATATAAAAAGAAAAATAAATAAACATTAATATCTATTGTTAAATCTTTAATAAAGTAAGGGATAAACGGTAACAAACACATTCCCATAACAAAAATAGCGAGACCGATATATCTATAAGCTAACTTATAAAAATTAACTAACTGTCTTTGTCTTGCAATATCTTTATCAGCTAGCGGCTTATACAAACGATAAGATATAGCGGCAGAAATACCTAAATCAGCTAGAGAAAGGAAGGACACGATATTAGCAAATAAGGAGTTAATTCCTAAAAACTCTTCTCCTAACACCCTTATAAAAACTGTTCTTGTAATAAATGCACACACTGTATACATCACTAGATAAATAGTGCTATATTTAAGATTCTTAACTGAATTTTTTACTCTTGATTTTGCCATAACTCAATTATATTATCATTCTTTTATTTTATTTACAATCTCTATTGATTTTGTAATAGTTTTTCGTCATGCAAAAAATAAAAACTCCTAAATTAGTTACCAATTTAGGAGCATACGTTATATATTTAAATTCGTTAAACTAACAACTAATCATCATTGTCATCGTCATCATCTGAATCGTCGTTGTCGTCATCAGAGTCATCATCGTTGTCGTCATCATCATCTGAATCATCATCAGAGTCATCATCGTTGTCGTCATCATCATCTGAATCATCATCAGAGTCATCATCATCATCTGAATCATCATCAGAGTCATCATCAGAGTCATCATCAGAATCGTCGTCATCAGCTTCTACTTTGCTAGAAAGGATTTTGCCAGTGTTTGCATCTACTTTGTATTCATATTCATTACCTGCAGATTTAAATTCTACTTCATAGTATACATAACCATTATCTCTTTCAAAATCAATATCGTAGTCTGTGATGTCTGCTTCTTGTAAAGAGGCATGTGCTAGAGCTGTAGCTTTTGCGTCTTCTTTAGTTACTTTTACTACATAGTTAGGAGAATCATTGTCATCTAAATCATCAGAGTCATCATTAGTATCTTTTTCAATGCTGATAATAGTACCTGTTTTTGCGTCTACTTCTACTTCATATTCCATAGTTGTTGTCTCAAATTCTACTTCATAGATCATTACATTATCTTCTAAATCTAATTCTACTTCTGATTCTATTACTGAATTTGAACTAACTTTAACGCTATTTAAAGCTATAGAGTAAGCTTTTTCTTCACCAATATATAAATTTTGACTTGGAGTACCAGTTACAGTTACATCACTTACTTCATTTTTCTTGTTTGTCGATAAAAGGATTAAGTCATTGATTGATAAAGAGGCAAGTTCTTGTGCTGTATACATAGGATTAGCTTTTAAGATAAGAGCTATTAAAGATGCTTTACCTTCACTGATAGAGTAAGTAGCTTGTAAGTCTTTTACTTCTTGACTTGTGTTTGTTGGTTGAGTAACGATTGAGCTTTCAATCTCAAGTTCTGCAAAAATATTTCCTAATTGGTCAGTGATAGTGATTTCTAATTCTTTTTCTGTATCTTCATTTTCACTTTCAACACTTACAAGTATTGAGTTAGCGTCTACTGTAATGTAGTTGTTTTCAATTAAAGTATTAATTACTTCTGTTAATGATTGATTTAAAGTCATATCTTTAAAATCTTCTTCTGTTAGTATTTCATTTGCATCATCATTTAAGAATATTACTTCTTTAATATTATTATCTGAGTCAACACTGAATTCTATACTAGGGTTTACATCAAGTGTTACTGTTGATAGAGCACTTGTTTGTGTTCTAGGCATTACTGCTACTAGACCTAATACTAAGGCTAAGGCAGGAACACCAACTTTTAATAAGTTAGATAAGTTAAATTTCTTTTCCATTGTTTTTATACCATGTCTTTCTAAGTTTTCATCACAATTATCTAAGATAAATTTTAATCTGTCAGGGGTTTGACTTTTAAGCTGTTGGCTTAATTTTTGATTAATTTCTTTTTCATTCATAATCTAATACCATCCTTTCTTGGAGTTTCTTAATTGCCCTTGAGTATTTTGACAATACAGTAGAAGTTTTTAATTGTAAGATTTCAGCTATTTCACGATGTTTAAGTCCTGATAGAGCGTGTAGTGTTACTATTTCTCTTTCTTCTTGAGTTAGAGAATTTAAACACTCATCAATTAATATCTTTCCTGTGATGTCTGTTTCTTCACTTACTAAGTGATTTTGATAGTTATCAAGATCTACTGTGTTTCTTTTAGTAGTATCTCTTAACTTCTCATAACATTGGTTGCGCGCAATTGTTAGTATCCAAGCCAATGGTTTGCCTTCACTTTTATAGTTGTGGCAATTGTTATACACCTTGATAAAAGTATCTTGCATAATGTCTCCTGCATCATCACGATTATTAACTTTAGATAATGCGTAAGCATAGATTATATCTTTTATTTCATAATATAAATCTTCTAAAGCGTTTTTATCGTTTTTAGCGATTTGACTAAGATAGCCTTCTATTTTGGTATTATTTATTTCCATTTCTTCCCCCTTCACATAGATAACGTTCTAAGTGTCTGTTTTATTGCATAGAAAGTTAAAAAATT
>CAYJFQ010000033.1:0-2556 GCA_964369955.1 uncultured Erysipelotrichaceae bacterium
TAGATCCAGAAATGGTAGGAGAAGTACTAGCGATTATGCAACAACTTGCAAAAGAGGGATTAACAATGTTAATCGTTACTCATGAAATGGGATTTGCGAAAGATGTTGCGGATAGAGTAGTTTTCATGGATGAAGGGGTTATTGTTGAAGAAGGCCCTGCAAAAGAGTTCTTTGCGAATCCAAAAAATAATCGATTAAAAGAATTCTTAAGACACGTTAAATAATAAAGAAAAACTATTTCATGTTAATTGAAATAGTTTTTTTGTTATCTTTTTATAAATTAGTTAAATTGAAACTTATCATCATAAGCGTAAACTTCATATCTATCAACATTTTTAAGTTTTAATGAAGGAGTGTAAATAAATGCTGAGCATTCAAATCCACTAGTTTCCCCAGCATTTAAGTCAATGAAATGTTCATTAATAACCCATATTGGTTTACCTTCTGCATCAAATAATACTACATAAATATCAACAGTAATCTCTTCTTCCAAATGATTTTCAACTCTACCAAATACTTCCACATCGCCGAAGCTGCTTTCTCTAATTGAAGTTTCAGAAGTTGCCAACCTAATGTGTTCAACAGTTGCTTTTTTTGCATCAACCTTTGGCAACATTGTATACTCTGCGTCAGGGTCTGCTTCCCCTAATGAATCCCAAGCAATGAAATAACCCTTTTCACCTACACCAATAACTTGAGGCGCTGCAACATAACCACTTAGAAATCCAATAAAGTTCCCATCTTTATCTTCAATATCACAATCATCACCTGATATAAAAAGAGGCACTGTTCCGTCATTAACTATCTCCCAAACGGCATATGCAAAGACTTCCTCTGAGTAATCACTTTTACTTAACTCTAAATTCTGATAGGTAATTTCATAAGATACTTCTTCTTTTGGTGGTTCTTCAACCGGATCTGATGATGAACCACAACCGAATGTCAATAAACTTATCAACCCAATAATTAAGATTTTAGACAGTTTTTTCATCTACATTACCAACAGGACTTTCAATAACGGCTACTGGTTTTTTCATTTTCGCAAATGCGACGAAACTTAATACTAATTGAATAATTACAAACGGTGCATAAATAAACATAACTAGAATCGATACAGAATACAATATCCCTGAAACTAAAGCTGCCCATCTAAGTCTTAAACCATATGCAAGCCAAGTAAAAATAACACTTAGACACACCATAATCATATGTGGCATTACAATAATTGTCGCAATCGCTCCACCCACTGCTTCTGCACCATCAGAAGAAGAGCTTGCACCCATAAAATAAGAAATTAAATAGATTAAATACAACGAACCAATAATACCTGAAATTAATAACAATTTACTTCTTTTCATATACATTCCTCCTAAATTATTTAAATTATATTAAAATCAGGAGCTCTTTTGTTATGCCGACAGCATACAATCACCGGCTTTATCTAATAAAAAACCAATCTACATTAGATTGGCTTCCATATTAATTCAACTATTAATCTAGGAATAATTCCAGTCATAAAAAAGGTAATTACTCCCATTATTATTCTGGTTATAAAACTAATTCTATTAGTTCTAAATAAACGATTTAAACAATTCATATAGTTACCAAAAACTAAGTAAGTAGCTATTAAAACTAAAACAACATTGTATCCATTGAATCGATACATAAAATCAACATTCTTTTCTAAAAGAGTCGCAAAAAAACCATATATCGCAAAGCCTAGATACATTAAAGCTAGTATCATCGATATTGGGTTTTTCTTTCTAAACCCTGGAATCTGTAATAAATCATATATTAGTCCATTGGTATTAAAGGCCATTTCTAGTTGATTGATGTTTTGGTATCTCATTTCTGGATCCATAGAAGTGGCTACTTTAATAATTCTTTTATATTTTTTGATCGGTTTCTCTTTGTTACTAGTAAGGTAATTTAATAATATCCCCATACTATAAATATCAGTTCTTATATCACTTTGAGTAAAACCATATTGTTCAGGTGCCGCATATCCAACCGTTCCTAGGATTAGAGTATCTTTGGTGTTTTGGTTGCTTTCTCTAGAGATATCAAAATCAATCAAACAAATCTTTTCTCCATTATATAAAATGTTTTCAGGTTTAATATCTCGATGAATTATTGGCGGATCAAAACTATGGAGGTGCTTTATTGCCTTTATGAGTTGTTTAAAAATCGTTTTGACCTCTTGTTTATCAAATGATCTTATCTCACTTAAGTTTTTCCCGTTAAAGTGTTTTTCAACTATTTTTAAATCTTCTATTTCACTTATTTCAATAATTTCAGTAATAAATGGATGTGGAAAATCTTTTATTTTTTGATAGATTTCTTTTTTATACGGTTTCTGGAATTCTTTGAGATACATAAAATTGTCATCATCAAAAAAAATAGTTGATACTTTTTTATAGTTTGTTTCTTTTATGATATTAATAACCCTATAGTCTCTACCATTAATTTTCATACTGTATTATAATATCAACATGAATAGGAAAAAGCAATTAAATACCAGAGACCTAGAAAGTGTTCTGGTTTCATCGCCAATTG
>CAYJFQ010000034.1:0-2541 GCA_964369955.1 uncultured Erysipelotrichaceae bacterium
TAGATGTTTGGAAAAAATAAAAAAGCGATACTTCAATGAGTATCGCTTTTCTTTATTTTAGAGAATTTTCTTCTTTGTTTTCAATTTTTAAAACTTTCTTATTTTCAATGAACTTGTTCATTGGGATATCAAAATCTAATTTAAAGATAAACTTGGTCCCATTAAATAAACATAAGAATACTAGTATTGGAATGACACATGAAGTAACGATCATTACAGCAATTGACTCAATAACTTTAGTTACCCAGTTTTCTGCGTCATCGATAACTGAACTTATTCCACCCGTTACCGCATCATATCCATCACTTATTACACCAACAATTTGAGAGAAAAAATCACCACTTTGTTGTTCTACTTCTTGACTATCTTCCGCAATTTCAGAAGAATCCTCAACGAGTTCATTAACTGATACCTCATAGGTGCTATCAATTATTTGAGATATCGCCACACTTGTTGGAATTGTGAAAAATACTAAAGCACTGAAAACTGCAACTTTAAGGAATAATTTAAGAGCGGATTTATTTAAAGTCCAAATATAGAAAGCTAAAAACAGAGACGCGACTGGCATTAAAATATAGAAAACTAAATAACTAAGGATGATCAGTAAATATTTTTCTAAATACAGTCCACCTAAAATAATTAAAAAATAATTTGAGAAGGTGGCTAACTGTGTAGCTATTGGCGTTCCTGCATCTCCTGGTAGTAGTGAGATACCAGAAGAAGCTCCTAAGCTAGCGGCCGATAACTTCATGACATTGCCTATTTTATCGTTAAGGTAAAAAATGGAATCTGCATGTGTATTCACGTTGGTGAAGTAAGGGGCAAAAATAAAAAATGATAAAAAAAGCAAAACTGTTAAGACGCACAAAGATATTATTATCATTAGTGGCTTGTTTTTAGATAATTTATTAAGCATATTTTCTCCTTTATATTATATAGATATTTGCATCCATAATTTTATCAATTTAATGTAAACATTTCAATATATAAAAAAAGACCACCCATAAATGGATGATCTGATTTATCCTGTAATGATAAATTGAATAACGTTAGAGAATCAAATACATTGCATTGATAGCCATTATCTCTAAATGTTGTGGGTTGTTGTTCATTATTAATTTATACATTGTACATTACTCATCATTATCTTTGTTTACTAAATTTATCCTAAATGTATCAGTTAAATTTATTCTTTTATTAAAATTGAATTCTATATTCAAAAAGATATTTTTTGTTCTGCAATTCACCTCTAAATATCAACTACATCATCATTAATAAATGACATATAAAGCTCTTTTTCTTGAGTAGATTCAGATCTATCAGGATTTACATAAATTGTGTCTCGTAATACTACTTGCAATTTATCGCAACAGGGTTTAAAAGACAAGTATGTAATTCCGCCACTTAACACTCCTCCAGCCAGTGGTATAGCTTTTTTAAAAAAGCCAGTAAAAATACTCTTAGTCATTTTAACACCAAACCACTTCGATATCTCCTTTATCACTGGGTAAAATATTCCTTTTGTTAAAGCTTTTTTCATTAATTGTTTTTGAACACCTGTTCCTAACATATGCGCAAGTACTTTTACTGCATTAGCTGCGCCTCCAACACCATACATAGTACCTAACATTAATATTATCGTATTCATTGTTTGTGAATCGACATCAAGTTGATTTTCATCTAGATTAAGTTCAGGGTATCCGTACAAATACATTAACTTTTGAATAGCTCTTAGGGTATATCCGTAGTATTGGATAATATCGGTCGGAATTGTCGCAGCCATTGCCACTCCACCAGGAGTGCCTAGTGCTGTCGAAATCCCTGAAACAGCAAGTCTTTCATTATTAA
Organism: uncultured Erysipelotrichaceae bacterium; assembly: GCA_964369955.1. GTDB lineage: Bacteria > Bacillota_I > Bacilli_A > Erysipelotrichales > Erysipelotrichaceae > CAYJFQ01. The sequence goes on from CAYJFQ010000034.1 coordinate 1,849, forward strand.
TTACATTATTTGCGATTTCATCAATTTCATTTAAAGAAATGCCTGCATTGGATAAATTGGTATAGATTGCTTTCTCAACTATTGCAGCATCATACTTTGATACTAATTCTTTTTTAATAAAAGCATCTCTATCAATTTTAATCCCAGGTGCTTTTAAAGCCAAAATGATTATATCTTCAATATCCACATTGCCATCATTATTCACATCTAAAGCGCTAACTGTAACTGCTTTTGCTTTACTTACAGTACTAACTGTTTTATTTGATGCATTTTTAATAGCATCACTTGACTTCGAACTAATATTTTTAGCAATTTCTATAGCCTTATTCTTACCCTTTTCAATTTTTTCTCTATCAATTTTAAACTTCTTTAAAGAATCACTATTATTTTTGTTTTCTTCATTCATTTTTCTTCCCCTTCATACAATACGATTCAATAATACCACAAAAATTCTACTAAGTTATCATACATTTATTCCAAATTTATCTAATAATAAATGAATGTAATATGAAAGTAAATAGTAAATCATAACACTTTCTACTATGATAACTGCATATGCCTATAACACTGTATCAACTCCTTTTTCTTCATAAATAAAAAAAAGACCACCCATAAATGGATGATCTGATTTTTCCTGTAAACGATAAAATTGATTAACGTTTTGAGAATTGTGGAGCTCTTCTCGCACCTTTT